>VXNL01000084.1 GCA_009840635.1 Acidobacteriota bacterium
CCGGGCGCCGCCGCGCCCCCCCCCCCCCCCCCCCCCCCCCCCCCCCCCCCCCCCCGCCGGGCTGGTGGAGAAAGCCGCTCCGCGCCCGGACGTTCGCCCCGTCCCGGTTCACCGTCACTTCCAGGCTGCGCCAGCCCGCGGGCTCGTCCGGATCCGGCACGAAAGCGAGCAGGTAGCGAGCCCGCATCTCGTCCAGGATCTCGCCGTAGGCGGCGAGCAGCCGCTCCTCGTCGCGGCTCTGGACCAGGCGTCCGCCGCTGAGTTCGGTGACGTGCCGCAGCAACTGGAGTTCCGACGGGGCCCGCATGCCCGCGCGCGGCCGGATGGTGCGGCGCGGGCCCTCGAGCAGCACCGCGAGCTCGTCGGGCGCGATCCCGCCGTTCATCCGCCGGATGCCGATACGCCGCCGGCGCGCCACCGAGGGCGGGACGTAGTCGTTGTTCCGGTAGCGGTATCGCCGCCGGGTGGTGCCGCGGGCGTCCGGAGGAATCACCGTGTAGAGCACTGCCTCGCTCCCCTGGAGGGCGGCTTCCACGAACCCCTCCGGGGTCCAGCTCATGGTGTCGTCGCCATCGGTGAAAACGATGACGACGGCCCGTCCGGGTTCCTCCCCGGCAAGCGCGGTGGAAAGCAGCAGCGAGTCCCAGAGCGCCGTGCCGCCGATGACGCCCTCTTCGGGGAACGGGTTCGGCGGCAGCTCCGAGCAGCCGGCGAAGTCGTGCGTCAGTACGGGCTGCGACGAGAAGATCATCACCGCGCAGCGGTCGTTTTCCGACAGTTGGCCGGAGAACTGCCGGGCCGCCGCCGCGAGGCGCTGCCGCCGATCCCGGGTCACGCTCTCGCTCAGGTCCATGACGAAGAGCACCGAGACCGGCAGATCCTCGAGCGGGACGAGCCGGATGTCCCGCCGGACGCCCCCGTCGAGCAGCACGAAGTCCGCGGCGGTCAGGCCCGCGAGCGGGCGGTTCCGCTCGGTGACCACCACGTCCACCAGGACCTCTTCCACGGTGACCCGGAAACGGACCTGACCGGACTCGCCGGAGGCGGTTGCCGCGAGGAGGCACAGGCTGCCGGTCAGCACCAGGCGCCGCGTGGTTCGGTGCATCCTCATTGCTCCGGCAGCAGGGCCAGGCCGCGGAGCTGGTCGAGTCGTCCGGTCTCGTCGGCGAGCGCCTGGACGAGGAAGTGCCACCAGGTGTCCTGGCCGCTGGTCGCGGAGAGGAAGCTGCGGACCGCGCCGGCGGCGCGCCGGCCGTCCCCGAGCGTCTGGCGGGCGGCCGCCAGACCCGCGGCGGCGGACATGGAGCCGACGTGGATCGCCTGGGCCTGCTCGAAGGCGACTTCCGCCGCCGCCGTCTGATCGAGCCAGAGCAGTGTCTCCCCGCGCAGCAGCAGCGAAACGAAGCGGTGGCGGGCGCCCAGGTCGTCGCCCGCTTCGTCGAGACGCCGGAGCGCTTCTTCCGGGTTGCCCTCCCGCAGCGTCAGATGGGCCAGCCGGAGGCGCAGTTCCGCCGGGTCGCCTGCGCCCTCGTCCAGCAGGTTCTGGTAGCTCTCCTGGGCCTGGTCCAGGAACCGCTCGTCGTGGATGCCCCAGCCGATGAACTCCGCGAGGCGCGCGAGGTTGACGCGCACCACCGTCGGGTCCGAGTACTCCTCCCGGAGGAACCTCGCGATCCGCACCGCGTCTTCGAGCCGCCCTTGGTCCACGTAGATCCCGAGCAGTCCCAGGTGGGCGTCCCGGGTCCAGGCATCGCGCCGCGCCTCGGTGACCCGATTCAGGAAGTCGCGGGCGATGTCCTCGTTCCTCCCGGGCTCCATCTCCGCCGCCCAGGCGAGGTCGAAGTGGATCATCGCGGCCGCGAGCAGGTCCGGGTCGAACCGGGTGGCGCTGCCCGGAAAGCTGTCGCGGTATTCCTCGGCCTGGTCACGCAACCGGTCGAACGGGAGCGCCATGCTGGCGCGCAGCGCCGTCGCGAAGTCGCCGCTCCGGTAGACCGCGAGCCGGGAGGCGTAGGCGTCGAGGTTGACCTGCTGCGCGCTTGCCCCGGCGGGGATGAGGCAAGCGAGGGCGGCGACGGCCGCAAGGCTCCCGAGTTTCCGCATCCGGTCTCCGCCCCCTCGCAAGCAAAACCGAAGCCATCCTCCCATCCGTATTCGGCCCGGTACCACCGCGCCCCCGACCGCCTGGAGACATAGACTGCCATCCTCCGGGCGGGGCTACGAGCTCGGCAACGGACCGGCTCGGCGACCCAACCGGCGGTGGCCGAACGGGAGGTACGCGATGAGCGAAGACACCAGGGTTGCCGCAGGCGGCTTCGGTCTGCGCTGGACCGTTCTCTGCGGGCTCGGCCTGGCGGGCGGGCTGGCCGTCGGGCTGGGCTTGGCCGCGCCGGTCGAGGCGGTCGTGGGCATGATGTTGGTGACGCCCGTCACCCTGGCGTTGGCCGGTTCGATGTTCGGCGGCGCGCAGTGGCTGGCCCTGGGAAGGAGCCCGCGGTTCGGCGCGTCATGGGTCGGGACCTCGGGCCTCGGCCTCGGTGTCGGCATGACCGTCGGCATCGTGCTGGTCGAGACGCTCGGCCAGGCATTGACCGGCGAGCCGGTGCGCCTGGCGGCGCTCGGCATGCTCGGCCGACTCGGCGGATTGGCGTTCGTCGGGGCGTTCGCCGGCCTCGGACTGGGCGCGGCGCAGTGGCTGGCGCTGCGCGCCGCGGCGCCGGTGGCCCGGCGGTGGGTCGTCTGGTGCGTCGCCGGATTCGGCGCCGGACTGCCCGCCGGCAGCCTGGCCGCGGAGCTCGTGGGGGGACTCCAGAGCCCGGTCGGCTTCGCCGCCTTCCTGGGAGTCGCCGGATTGACACTGGGAGTGTTCACGGCCAGGGGCGGCGCGGCGATTGCCGCCGGACTCGCGCCTCGACGCGCGGACTGAACCAGCGGCGCGGCGCCCGGCCCGGTCGCGGTACCATCGCGGGCCGTCCCGGTGGCCGCTCCGACGCCCTTGACCCGGGACCCAGGAGGCCACATGTCCCTCGAACATCGTCCCTTTCGCCCGGCCGGCGGAGTGCTGGCCGTGCTGGTTGCCGCCCTTGCTGCCGGTTGCGGCGGCGGCGCCGAAGAGCCCGCCGCGATGACCGAAGAGGAGCGGATCGAGGCCGAGGCCCGGCGCATCCACGACGCGGTCATGACCCTCTGCACCCACATCGACATCCCCTTCACCTACGCGACCGAGGAGGTGGACCCCGGGAACGTCAACGAGGAGTACCAGGTGGACTACCCGCGGATGCAGGAGGGCGGCCTCGACGCGGGGTTCTTCGTCGTCTACAACGGCCAGGGCGAGCGGACCCCCGAGGGCTACGAGGCGGCCAGGGAAGGCGCGATGACCAAGTTCGACGCCATCCACCGCGCCACTTCGATGCATTCGGACGTCATCGAGCTCGCCTACAGCGCGGACGACGCGGAGCGCATCCACGCCGAGGGGAAGCTGGTCGCCATGATCGGCGTCGAGAACGGCTACCCGATCGGCAGGGACCTGTCGCTGCTGGAGACGTACCACGAGCTCGGCGCCCGCTACCTCGGCCTGGTCCATAACGGACACAACGACATCGCCGATTCCTGCAACCCGCGGGAAGACCTCGGGGACGCGGAGGCGGAGCACGGCGGGATCAGCGAGTTCGGCCGGGAAGTGATCGCCGAGCTGAACCGTCTCGGCATCCTGGTCGACGTCTCCCACATTTCGCGCGACGCCATGCTGCAGGCAGCCGAGTTGTCGGCCGCCCCGATCATCGCCTCGCACTCGAGCACCACCGCGCTCGCCGACGTCTCCCGCAACATGGACGACGAGCAGCTCCGCGCGCTCGCCGCGAACGGCGGGGTGATGCAGACGGTCGCGCTCCGCAGCTTCGTGAAGACCGATCCGCCCGAGAAGACCGCAGCCATCGACGGCGCCATGGCGGAGTTCGGGGTCTCCTCCTTCGGCGAGATCCGCTCGCTGAGCGAGGAGGACCAGGCGGCGCTCCGGACGCGGCTGACGGACATCAGCGCCGAGTTCCCGGTCACCGTGGCCGACTTCGTGGACCACATCGACCACGCGGTCGAGGTCATGGGCCTCGACCACGTCGCCATCTCTTCGGACTTCGACGGCGGCGGCGGGGTGGACGGCTGGGACGACGCTTCGGAGACCTTCAACGTCACGCTGGAGCTGGTCCGGCGCGGCTACACCGAGGACCAGATCGCCCAGCTCTGGAGCGGGAACACCATGCGGATCCTCCGGGAGGCCGAGCGGGTGGCGGCGGAGATGCAGGCCGAAGGTTCGTGAGTTTCCGTTCCGAAGCGCCGTCGGAGTTCAACCAGGAGCTCCGCGCCTACGAGCAGGTGGCGAAGCTGCAGCGCTACCGGCTCGCGGAGGACGCCGAGGAGGAGTTCGACGAGGACTTCGTGCTGCGGCCCTGCGATCTCTCGCTCCTGGACTCGCGGGGCGCCGCCGGCCGCGAACGGTTCATCCGGGACCTCGGCGAATCGCTCGAGGACACCGGGTTCGCGATCCTGACCGGCCACGGGGTGGCCCCGGCGCTCTACGCCGAGGCCCACCGCCGCACGCGGGAGTTCTTCGAGTGTCACCCGCTGGAGGTGAAGGCGCGCTACCGCGCCCGCCGGCAGGGGTCGGTGAACCAGGGCTACTTCCCGATGCGGGAGACCACGGTGATCCACCCGGACCTCGTGGAGGGCTGGGTCTTCTGCCGCCGCGCCTTCGACCTCGGGCAGGACCCGGCGTGGGACGAAGCCGGCTTCTGGCCGTCACCGGGCTGGGAGGCCTTCTTCCGACAGTTGGTGCTCGCCCACGAGCGGCTGATCCACCCGATCATGCGGTCGATCCTTTCCTACCTGGGCGAGGACCCAGGGTCATTCGACGAGCGCCTCACCGCCACCAACTTCGGCTTCCGGCTGAACTACTACCCGCCGATGACCGAGGTTCCGGAAGGGACGACCGGGAGGATGCTCGGCCACGAGGACGTGGACCTCTTCACCATCCTCCCCGCCGCCGAGACCGAGGGTCTCCAGCTCCTCCATCGGAAGACGATGAAGTGGGTGCGGGTCGCGGCTCCGCCGGGCGCGATCGTCCTGAACACCGGCGACTACATGCAGCGGATCACGAACAACCGCCTGCCGTCCACCACCCACCGGGTGAGCGCTCCGCGCGATCCCGCCGCCCGGGCCCGTCCCCGGACCTCCTTCCCGATGGCGATCTACGTCTGGGAGGACGAGGTCCTGGAAGTGCTGCCGAACCAGGGCGCGCCGCTCTACCCGCCGGTCCGCGCCGAGGACTTCCACACCCGCATCACGAGCAAGTACTACGGCGACAGCTACCACGCCACCGGCGAGGAGGGCGCCGTCGAGCGCCGGGTGCGCTGAGGCGCAGGGGGCGCCGGATGGGTTCGAGACCGGGCTCGAAGCGGTGCGCGATCCCGCTTGCGCTCGCCCTCGCGGTTCCGGCCGCGGCGGCGCAGGAGGCTCCGCCCGCGCAGGGCCCCCGGATCCACCGATCGGTTCCGCCTCCGGGAGCAAAGACGCACCGGGTGGTCCCCGGAGAACGGTTCCGGGCCAGCCCGTCGAAGCGCTGGTTCTACGGCGACAACTACCGCGATCTCTGGACCACTCCCATCGAGGTCGCGGTGCTCGACCTCGACGCCGTCGGAGGCGGCCTGACGCCGCTGCGCACCGGCGGCTTCGGGCAGTCCGTCTCCCTCCACTTCACCGGCGAGGACGGCCGCCGCTACACGGTGCGGTCCCTCGACAAGGACCCCACCAAGCGGCTGGAGGACGACATCAAGAACTCGATCGTGGGCGAGGTGCTCCAGGACCTGATCAGCACGCTCATGCCGGCCGCGGCGCTCGTGGTCGATCCGCTCATGGAAGCCACCGGCATCCTCCATTCGAAGCACACCCTGGTGGTGATTCCGGACGATCCCCGGCTCGGGGAATATCGCGAGGAGTTCGCGGGTCTGATCGGGACGCTGCAATTGCATCCCTCCGAAGGCCCGGACGACTCGCCCGGGTTCGCCGGCTCCCGCAAGGTCAGCGGGACGGAGACGGTGTGGGAAGACATGGAAGAGGGCCGCTGCGACCGCATCGACGCCCGCGCCTACCTGAAGGCGCGGCTGATGGACCTGCTCATCAATGACAAGGACCGCCATCCCGGCCAATGGAGATGGGCCCGGTTCCCGGAGGGCGACTGCCACGTCTGGCTCCCGATTCCGGAGGACCGCGACCAGGCGTTCATCCACTACGGCGGCGTCGCCATGATGCTGGTGCGCCGGACGCTCCCGAGGGCGATCCAGTTCGACGATACCTATCCGAACCTGCTCGGGCTGACGATGACCGGCTGGGACCTGGACCGCCAATTCCTGGCCGGACTCGACCGGCCCGCGTGGCGCGAGGTCGTCGAGGAGTTCCGGGCGGAGCTTCCGGACCCGGTGATCGAGGACGCCGTCCGGCGGCTGCCGGAGCCCTACTACGCGCTCGTCGGCGCGAGCCTCGAAACGGCGCTCAAGGCCCGGCGCGACGCGCTGCCAGGATTCGTGGACGACTACTACGACCTGATCACGCCCCAGGTCGAGATCCAGGCGACCGACCAGGACGAGTACGCCACCGCCGAGCACCTCGCGAACGGCGATCTCCTGGTGCGGATCGGCCGCGCGGGCGACGGGGACGAAGGCCCGGAGCCGCCCTGGTTCGAGCGGACCTTCCGCCACGGGGAGACCCGGGAAGTCCGGATCTACCTGCGGGGCGGGAGCGATCGGGCGGAGGTCTCCGGGACGGACGGAGAGATTGCCGTGCGCGTCGACGGGGGCGGCGGGAGCGACACGTTCACCAACACGTCCGCTGCCGGCGCCTCGAAGACCCACTTCTACGACCATCGCGGGAGGAACCGCTTCACGGAGGGGAAGGGCGCCAGCGTGGACGAGCGGCCCTACCAGCGCCCTTCCACGTCGCTCGTCTGGTCACGGTACGCCTTCGACTGGGGCATGGAGTCGGGCACCCGCCCGCTCGTGTGGGCCGACCCGGACCTGGGGGTGTTCGCGCGGGTGATCCACAGCCGGAAGTACTTCGGCTTCCGCAAGGACCCGTTCGCCACCCGGCACTACTTCGACGTGGGGCTGGCCAGCCGGGGCTTCAAGCCCTTCGTGTCGTACGTCGGCACCTTTCGCCACGTGCGTCCGAGTCTCGACGCGCGACTGGCGTTCGAGTACTCGGGATTCGAGGTGACCCGCTTCAAGGGGTTCGGCAACGACTTCCGGCTCAAGGAACCTTCCGCGTACTACAAGGTGGAGCAGAGACACTTCGTTTTCTCTCCGGCACTGGAGTTCCGGAGGGGAACGGAGGACGTGGACGCGACCGGGGACGGCACGATGCCGCTGCGCTCGGAACTCACCGTCAGCTTCGGGCCGGTCATCGAGTGGTCGAACACGCCCACCGAGGCGAACCGGGACTTCTTCATCGGTTCCATGGACGAACCCCTCTACGGCACGGGCGCCTTCGGCCAGCTCGGAGTGCGCGGCGAAGTCGAGTACGACAACCGCGACAATCCGGCCTACGCCACCCGGGGGTTTCTCGCCAGGGTGTCGGCCGCCGGCTATCCCGGCGTCTGGGACGTGGAATCGCCCTTCGGAAACGTGGACCTCGAGGCCCGCACCTACCTGACGGCGAACCTGCCGCTGAGCCCCACGCTGGCCGTGCGGGCAGGCGGCAAGAAGGTGTGGGGGACCTATCCCTTCCACGAGAGCGCCTTTCTGGGGGGACCCGGCCGGGCCGGCCTGGGCCAGGTTGACGGTCCGTTGCGCGGGTTCCACAAGAACCGCTTCGCCGGGGACGCCTCGCTCTACGCGAACGTCGAACTGCGGCTGGCGCTCGCGAGGATCAACGTCCTGGTGCCCGGCGAGTTCGGCCTGTTCGGCGCCGCCGACGTCGGCCGGGTCTATTTCGCCGATGATCCGGCCGACGCCAACGATTGGCACAACGGAACCGGGGGCGGGTTCTGGCTGTCGTTCCTGGAGCGGCGGACGACCATGAGCGTCGCCGTCATGAAGGGCCGCGACATGACCGGGGTCTATTTCCGCGCCGGCTACATGTTCTAGCCGCCAGCGAAGAAAGAGGAGGCGCATGCTCAACAACATCCTCGTTCGACTCGTTCTCTACTACCTCTCCTGGCTGGGGTTTCTCGCCGGCGCGTTCCATTTCTTCCCCCGGATGCGCTTCTACGTCGCGCAGGAGCGGGACCGCTTCTTCATCGGAACGCTGTCCGATGCCGGGGCGGACGTATCGGCCCTGCTGGGAGACATCCAGGAGGGCCTCGGAAGCCTGGCTGATCAGGAGGGCGTCAACCTGTTGATCGATCCGTCGCACACGGTCCCGGTGGTCGTCGCCCTGACGCTCGCCTTCGGGGTGACGCTCCCGATCACCTGGGTGTACCGGTGGACCCGCCAGCGAAAGAAGTACAGCCAGTCCTTCGCCCACACCCTGCTCGTGATCCCCATCGCCATCGCGCTGGTGGTGTTCCTCGTCAAGGGCAGTCTGGCCCTCGCCTTCGGCCTCGCCGGGATCGTCGCGGCCGTTCGTTTCCGGGCCTCGCTCAACGAGCCGATGGACGCCGTCTACATGTTGATGGCCATCGGGATCGGCCTCGCGGCCGGCACCCAGCTCACGACCGTGGCCTACCTTGCCTCGCTGATCTTCGTGGTGATCACGCTGGCCGTGTGGAAGAGCAACTTCGGCGCGAAGCCCGCGGTGCTGTCCGGGTGGAGGCTCGTGCCTCCCGACGAACTGGAAGCGGCGCCGGAAGCCGGCGGCAAGGCCAAGGCCAAGTGACCGACGGAGAGCCCTCCGGTTGAGAGTCCTGGCGGCCGCGACGCTCGGTCTGCTGTCCCTGGCCGGGGCGTCAGCGGGACTTCAGCGAGGAGTTTCCCTCGAGGACTACGGACTGCGGGCCGGCGAGGCGAAGCGTCGGGAACTGCCGCGGCGCCTCCGGGAGATCTCCGGTCTGGCGACGACCGCGGACCACCGACTGCTCGCGCACAACGACGAGGCCGGCATCGTCTTCGAGATCAACGTTCGGGACGGGTCGGTCGTGAAGGAGTTCCAACTGGCGGACCTGGCCGACCCGGTCGCCGATGACTTTGAGGGCATCGCGGTGGCCGGCGGCTGGATCTACCTGGTCACGAGCAACGGCAGGCTCTACGAGTGCCGGGAGGGAGCCGACGGCGCGTCGGTGCTCTTTCAGGTCTATGCCACCGGCGCCGGCCGCGACTGCGAGATCGAGGGTCTCGGCTACGACGCCGGCCGGCGGGAACTCGTGCTGATGTGCAAGAGCGCCCGCAGCGACGGCCTCCGGGGCGGACTGGGGATGTTCCGCTGGTCCATCGACGAGAAAGCGTTGCGCGGCGAGCGGACGGTGGTCCCGGTGGGCGATTTCGCCCGGCGCATCGGGTCCAACCGGTTTCACCCGTCCGGGATCGAGCGGCACCCGGTCTCGGGGAACTGGTTCGTGGTGGCGGCCCGGCAGGCCGCCATCGCGGAGATGACCCCGGAAGGGCAGGTCCTGGACGTCCGGCGGTTCGAGGCTCCGTGGCACCGCCAGGTCGAGGGCATCGCGTTCGCTCCGGACGGCGCGTTGTTCGTTGCCGATGAGGGGGGAAGGGCAAGGGGAACGCTGACCGTCTATCCCGCGCCGGAGCCGTAGCCCGAGCCCATGTGGAAGTGCCGGATCCTCCTCGCACTCGGCGCCGCGGCGCTCCTGCCGGCTGCGGTCCCGGGCACGAGTCCCCAGGACCCGGTGGACGCGGCGCGGTTCATCCTGGTCGGCGATACCGGCACTGGCGACGAACGGGCCCGGACCGTGGCGGCGCAGATCCGGCGCACCGCCGAGGCGGCGCGCGTATCCCACGTCTTCCTGCTCGGGGACAACGTGTACGAGCGCGGCGAGGCGCGTTTCATCGCCGGCAAGTTCCTCGATGTGTACCGCGGGGTGCTGTCCCTGGGAGTCCGGATCCATGCCGCGCTCGGCAACCACGACGTCGTGCCGTGCGAGGAAGCGGGCCGGCGGCCGGTTCCCCGGGACGAGACGGCCTACGCGCTGTCGTCCGAGTGCGAAGTGGACGCCCACCTGGCGACGCCGGAGTTCGGCTATCGGGACGGATTCCGCTACTACTCGATCGAGATCCCGGGGAGCCGGTCGCCGGAGGAGCCGCTCGCCGAGGTCTTCGTGCTCGACTCGAACACGCTGGGAAAGGACGACACGAAGATCGAGGACGGAACGGATGAGCCGCAGCTCCGCTGGATCGCCGAGGCCCTGCGCGCCTCGCGGGCCCGGTGGAAGGTGGTGGCCATGCACGGGACGATGTACACGCCGACGCGGTGCCAGTGGCTCGGATTCATCTGCCGGGATGACGACGAGGTGCTGCGGTCCGAACTCGAGCCGATCTTCATCGAACACGGCGTGGACGCCGTGTTCCAGGGCCACCAGCACCTCTACGCGCGGCTCAGGCCGCAGCGCGGCATCCGTTACTTCGTGACCGGCGCCGGGGGCAAGAAGCCGGACTCCGCGCGGGATGACGCACGCACGGTCCGCCGGGAGGACCGCGGCGCCTTCAACCACTTCGTCTACGTGCAGGTGACCGAGCACCGTTTCGGTTACTGCGCCATCGATGCGGAGGGGGAGATCCGTGATCGCGGAAGCTTCGGGCGCGGCGATCCGGCGGACGGGGAGTTCGACGGCGAGCCGTGTTCGCCGTAGCAGCCTGTGTCCCTTTCCAGCCGCCGGTTCCGCCGCGCCGCGCTCATCCTGGCCGGATGCCTGCTCTTGGTGCTTGACGCCATGGCGGCCGTGGTCGCCGTCGCGATCGACGAGGACCGCTTGCTGGCCTTCGCCACCTCCCGGCTCTCCGCGGCGCTCGACCGGCCGGTCGCGGCCGGCGGCCTCCGGATCTCGCTGCCGGAGGGCGAGTTCGCCGTTCGCGGGCTGCAGGTGGGACGGGAACCGCTGGATGCGGGCCCGGCGCCCCCGGTCCTTTCGATCGGTGAGGTCCGGGGGAACCTGGGTCTCCTGTCGCTGGCCCTGGCGCGTCTCCGTTTCGAGAGTCTGGCCATCGAGGGGCTGAGCGTTTGGGGCCTGGACGACGGGAGCCCGCCGCGCGCAGCCCCCGTCCCGTCCCGACCCGGGTTCGAGGCGCTCGCGGCCCGCCTGTCGTTCTCGTCCGACCGCATCTCGGTCGCGGGGACGACCATCGGCTACCGGAGCCTCCCGGCGCCGTGGGAAGTTCGGGTGGACGACGTGGCCGTCGCCTTCCGGGTGGCGGAGACGGGCAGCGTGGACGGAGAGATCCGGTCGGGGTTGGGGGTGGTGCGCCTCGGGGAACAGCCGGAGCTCCCTCTGGCTCTGGACGCGGAGTTCCGCCTCCGCGAGAACCGCTTCCACCTGGACCGGCTGGGCCTTCGGTCCGAACTCCTGACGGTGGACCTCGACGGGTCGCTGGATCTGGGCGAGGGCCTGGCGGGCGAGATCGGGGTTGCCGCCAGCGGCGACGCCGGCGGGCTCGCCCGTTCGCTGTTCGGCGTCGAGGCGATCGACACCCGGGAGGATTCGTGGATGCGCTTCGACGGGACCGCGGGGTTCGGGGAGGACGGATTCGCGCTGGACGGGGAGTTCGCGCTCCCGGGCAGCCGCCTCTACGGCGTACCGCTCCGCGACTGGAAGGCGCGCGTCCACTGGGACCCGGGCCGCCTCGAGGTCTCTGACTCCGAGGGGTTCGTCTCCGGGGGAGCGGCCACCCTGCGCGTGCTTCAGGTGGGGCCGTCCGGGGAAAGCCCGGCGGAGGTGGCGCTGACCGTCAGCGGCGCGTCGCTGTCCGGCGCGCTCGGGGGACTCTTCGGGACGCCGACCGCGCTCCGTTCCCGCGTCAGCCTGGACGCCGATCTGCGGGTCCCGCTCGGGGATCCGTTGCTGATGGCGGGAACCATCGAGGCGTCCGGGGCGAGGCCGGAGGCCGGACCCGGTGCGTTGCCGCTGGGTTTCGAGATGGCGGTGGCCGTGGACGAGGAGGCCGTCGTCGTCCAGCGGCTAACGGCCGAGGGCGCGGCCTTCCAGAGCACGCTCGAGGGCCGCTACCCGCGCGCCGGAAACGCCGACTTCGTGGTGAGCGGGGTCGCGGGCGACGCCGCCGAAGTGGACTCCGTACAGCAGGAGGTCTGGCGGGTGGCCTTTGGAGAGGATCCGGAGACGACCGCCTGGGACGTGTCCGGCGCCGCCCGGTTCGAGGGAACCCTCGAGGGCCCCTGGCCCGGGCTGGTGATCGCCGGGACCGTGGAGGGGCAGGGGTTGCGCTTCTCGACCTTCCATACCGACACGCTGGTGGCGGCGGCGGAGATCCGCCCCGCCGCGATCCGGCTCGAGAGCCTGAGCGCCCGGGCCGGCGAGGGGACGATCTCCGCGTCCGGGGTGTTCGACCGCGGCGACGCCGCGTTCCCGGACCTGGAGTTCGATGCGGAGTGGGACCGCTGGGACATCCGGGAGATCGTGGACTTCCTCGAATGGGATCTCGAGGCCGAAGGCGCCGTCAGCGGCCGGAGCAACACGGTGCGGCGCGACGAGCGCTATTACGGCGGGGGAATGGTGATCGGCTCGGCCGGGACCTTTCTGGAACAGCCCTTCGACGAACTCTCCATCGGCTGGAACCTGGACGGTGGGTCGGTCCGTCTGGCGCCGCTGACCGCGGCCTTCCGTGGGGGGAGCGCCGAGGGCGAGCTGACCATCGACCTCGTGGACTGGACGATGGAAGGCGCGGTCACCGGCCGGGACTATCCGCTGGCGCCCGGTCTGGAGTTGGATTGGATCGCGCTGCGCTCCGACTTCCGGGCGGAGATCGGAGGCGATCTGGAGGTTCCGGAACTCCGGCTGGAAGGGCGGATTCCCACCGTCGCGGTGCTCGACGCGGGCCTCGGCCCGGGCAGCGTCGAGGCTTCGGTGGTGGGCGAGCGCTTCGAGGCGAGCGGCGCCCTGGACAACGGAGCCGCGTCCTTCGGCATTTCCGGGACGCTCGAGGCGGACGCGGCAGGGACCGCCGTCCTGCGCGAACTCGACGTCGCGCCTCTTCTCGTCGATGCGTCCGCGGAGCGCGGGATTTCGATCACGGTCAGCGGGACGGCCGACTTCCGCATCGAGGATCCGCTCGACGAGTGGATGACGGCGGAGGCGACCCTCGAGAGCCTGAGGATCGAGACGCCGGAGTTCACTGCCGAATCCGGCGGCTCGGCCCGGATCGTGATGGAGGACGGCGTCGTCGAGGTGGAGGAGTTCCGTGTCCTCCATTCCGGCGGTGAACTCGCGGCGGCCGGGTCCGTCGATCTCGGGGAAGAGCGGCTCGACCTGACCCTCAGCGGGGAGAGTTCGCTGCGGGCGGCCGAGCCGTTCGTGGCGGACCTCGACGCGGACGGCGCACTCGCCCTGGAGATCGCCGTCGTCGGGTCCACGGCCGCACCCGAAGTGTTCGGGGAGGGAACGATTCGGGACGGCTCTTTCCGCCTGGCCGGTTTTCCGCACGGGCTGAGCGAGGTCAACGGCTCCGTGAGCTTCGACCAGCAGTCGCTGCGGATCGATGAGCTGAAGGGCCGGCTGGCATCCGGCGACGTCGTCGCATCGGGTGAGGTCCTCATCGACGGCGTCGAACTCGGCGCCAGCGACCTGCGGGTCCGGGTCGTGGACGCCCGCTTCCGCTATCCCGCTGACTTCAGCGCCACCGTGAACGCGGACCTGCGGCTGGTGGGCGACCAGGGGGGCCGTCTGCTCGCCGGCGAAGTTCGGCTCGACGACGCGCTCTGGAGCCGCGAGTACGAGCTGTCGGCGGACCTCCTGTCGGATTCAGGCAGCATTGCCGTTTCCGGCGACCCGGAGGCCGCCGGTTTCCTGGGCGACGTCGCGATGGACGTGCGGGTGGAAACCGATTCCCCCTTCGCGGTCCGCAACTCGATCGTCAGCCTCGCTGCGAATGCCGCTCTCGGCCTCCAGGGCACCGCGGCGTCTCCGGCGGTGGTGGGACGCGCGGACCTCGTGGAGGGCGAACTGTTCGTCGGCGCCCACCGTTTCGAGATCGTCTCCGGGCGCGCCGAGTTCATCGACCCCAGGAGCATCGAGCCGGTGTTCGAGGTGACGGCGGAAACGAACGTCAGGAACTACCGCGTGCGGCTTGCCGCGTCGGGAACGCTCGAAGAGATCGAAGCGAGCGTGAGCTCCGAACCTCCGCTGCGGGAGAGCGACATCCTCCAGCTTCTTTCGGGCGTTCCGGAGGCGAACCTGCTCGGCGCCCGCCGCACCGACGACCCGGCCGTCGCGGTCTCCGCCACGAACCTGCTGAGCCAGCAGTTCACCGGCATGCTCGGCCGCCGGGCGGGCCGGGTCTTCGGCATCGACCGGGTTACCGTCGACCCCTACATGATCGGCCGCTTCAGCAATCCGACGGCGAGGGTCACGCTGAGCAAGCAGGTGACCCCCGAACTGAACGTCCGCTATTCGTCGAGTCTTTCGGATGCCGACGAGGCCATCGTCATCGTCGAGTACGCCCGCCGCCGGGTCACCTGGATCCTGACGCGGGACGAAGACGGCACGCTCGGCGTGGACTTCCGCTTCCGCCGGACCTACTGACGGCGCCACCGGCTTGGAGCCCCCACCGGGAGAACTGGGCCGGCTTCAGCCGGCACAGCCCGCC
>VXNL01000073.1:0-431 GCA_009840635.1 Acidobacteriota bacterium
CCCGCTCCCGCCCCCCCCCCCCCACCCCCCCCACCGGGCGGCGCCGGCCCCCCCCCCCGGCTCGCCCCGCCCCCGCCCCCCGTCCCCCCCCCCCCCCCCCCCCCCCCCCCCGCCCCCCCCCCCCCCCCCCCACCGCGCAACCTCGCCCGCCGTCACGGCCGCCACCCCGGAGGTCGCCTCCTCCAGCCCCGTTAACGCGGGGAGTACCCCGTCCACCGGCCGCGCCAATGCGGGGAGTTCCCGCTCACCGGCTCCCCGAGTGCGGATGGCTGACCCTCACCGACCCCCCGAATGCGGATAGCTGGCGCCCACCGACTCCCTGAATGCGGATAGCTGACGCCCACCGGCGTCCCGAATGCGGGGAGCTGATGCCCACCGGCTCCCTGAATGCGGATAGCTGACGCCCACCGGCGTCCCGAATGCGGGGAGCT
>VXNL01000073.1:441-14567 GCA_009840635.1 Acidobacteriota bacterium
CGGCTCCCTGAATGCGGATAGCTGACGCCCACCGGCGTCCCGAATGCGGGGAGCTGATGCCCACCGGCTCCCTGAATGCGGATAGCTGACGCCCACCGGCGTCCCGAATGCGGGGAGCTTGCGCTCACCGGTTGCTCGAATGCGAGGAGCTGACGCTCACCGACCCCCCGAATGCGGGGAGCTGACGTCCACCGGCTCCCCGAATGCGTATAGCTCGCGCCCACCGACTCCCCGAATGCGGATAGCTGACGCCCACCGGCTCCCCGAATGCGTGTAGCTGACGCCCACCGACTCCACGAATGTGTGAGGCGACATCCAAAACTGGGCCACTTGGCGACAGATAAAACTGGGCCACCCCCGTGGGTCGGGCCAGGAGGTGTGGGGTGAGCCGGGAGGTCTGTACTTCGGTTCTGACGCCGGAACGAGGCGTCGGGAGCGACGAGATGCGGACACCGGAAGATGTGCTGGAGATGCGGCGGCTCCACCAGCTGGGCTGGGGGACGCGACGGATCGCGGCTCGGTTGGGGTGTTCGCGGACGACGGTCCAGGTGTGGCTGCGACGGGGTCGCTGGCGGAGGGCGGCTCGTCGTCGTCGGGACGGGGTGCTCACGGGCTTGGAGGAGTGGCTTCGAGACCGGCTGGTGCAGCACGAAGGGAACGCGGACGTGGTTCGCCAGGAGTTGGAGACGCTGGGGGTAAGGGTGAGCTTGCGGACGGTGCAGCGCGCGGTGGAGCCGTTCCGTCGGGAGTTGCGAGCGGCAGTGGTGGCGACGACGCGCTTCGAGACACCGCCGGGGTATCAGTTGCAGATCGACTTCGGCGGGCGCCAGGTCTGGATCGGCGAGGAGAAGCCGCGGGTGACGTTGTTCGTGGCGACGCTGGGGTGTTCGCGTCGGATGCATGTCCGGGTGTTCTTGGGGGAGCGGCAGCGGCACTGGTTCGAGGGGCTGGAGAGCACGTTCGAGGAGTTCGGTGGGGTTGTGGAGACGGTGTTGCTGGACAACGCCCGGGCGTTGGTGAAGAGCCATGACGCGGCGACGCGGGAAGTGGTGTTCCAGGACCGGTTCCTGGCCTTTGCGAAGCACTGGGGGTTCCGGCCGCAGGCCTGCGCGCCGTATCGGGCGCGGACCAAGGGGAAGGACGAGTCCGGGGTGGGTTACGTGAAGCGGAACGGGATCGCGGGACGTCGGTTCTCGTCGTTCGCGGAACTCGAGGCGCACCTGGTCTGGTGGACCCGCGAGGTGGCGAACCGACGGGTTCATGGGACCACCGGCCGGGTTCCGATCGAGCACTTCGTCGAGGAGGAAGCCCAGCAGCTACGGCCGCTCCCGACCTATGGGCGTTTCGAGCAGGTTCGGCAGTTGGCGCGTCGGGTGACCACGGACTGTTCGGTGGTCGTGGACACGAACGCCTACTCGGTGCCGTGGCTGTTGATCGGGGAACGGGTGCGGGTCCTGGTGAGTGCTACCAAGGTCTGCATCCATCACGGCGCCTCGGAGGTGGCGGCGCATCCGCGGAGTCCGGGGCGTCGGCAGCGGCTCACCGACCCGGCGCACTTTGCGGGGGTCGCCGGCGCCGAGGGGCGTGCGATCCGCAGGCCCCGGACCGTCGAGGAGTCGGGATCCGACAGCTTGGTGCGGCCCCTGGCGGAGTATGCGGAGATCGCAGGAGGCAGTTGGTGAGACGCGAAGACGGGCCGGATCCGCTGGTACAAATGCTGACGCGCTTGCGCCTGAGCGCGATCCGGGACCAGTTGGACACCCTCTTGGATGAAGCCGCGCGCCGCGAGTTGAACCTGCGGGACGCGTTGCAGTTCCTGTGTGAACGCGAGATCGCCCGCAAGGACGAACGGCGGATCACCATGGGCATGAAGCTGGCGAAGTTCCCCGCGGTCCGGGAGTTGAGCGGGTTCGACTTCGGGGCACAGCCGTCGGTGAACGAGGAGCAGATCCGGGACCTGGCGACCGGCCGGTTCATCGCACACGGCGAATCGGTGCTCTTCCTCGGCCCTCCGGGTGTGGGCAAGACCCACCTGGCGGTGGCGGTCGGCCGCGGGGCGATCCTCTCGGGCTACACGGTGCTGTTCACCACCGCGGCGGCGCTGGTGGCGAACCTGGCCAAGGCCCATCTGACCGGTCGTCTCGAAGACCAGCTCATCCACTTCACCAAGCCGAAGCTGTTGATCGTGGACGAACTCGGATACCTCCCCCTCGAAGAGGATGCGGCCCACCTGTTCTTCCAGCTCGTCAACCGACGCTACGAGCGCGGCGGCTTCCTCGTGACCTCGAACCGCCCCGTAGCCGAGTGGGGCCGCGTCTTCGGAGACGCCGTCGTCGCCACCGCCATCCTCGATCGGATGCTCCACCACAGCCATGTGATCACCATCCGTGGCGAAAGCTACCGACTCCGAGAGAAGCGCCGCAGTGGTCTCTTCAACAGCTTCACCAGCCTACTCCCAGCCCCCGCCGCCGGCGCTCAACCCAACCCCGAGGAGGCAGCGTGACGCACACTCTGTACCCACGGGGGTGGCCCAGTTTTATCTGTCGCCAGCGGACCAGTTCCAGATGTCGCTTGACAGAATGCGTATAGCTCGCGCTCACCGGCTCCCCGAATGCGCGTAGCTGACACCCACCGGAGCTTCCACCCGCCGGCCTCGGATATCGACCGGAGTTCCGCGTTATCGACCTATGGCTCCACCCGCCGACCCTCGATATCGACCGGAGCTCGGCGTTATCGACCTATGGCTCCAGCCCGCCGGCCTCGATATCGACCGGAGCTGGGCGTTATCGACCTATGGCTCCGCCCGCCGGCCCTCGATATCGACCGGAGCTCGGGGTTATCGACCTAAGGCTCCGCCCGCCGGTCCCCGATATCGACCGGAGCTTCGCGTTATCGACCTAAGCCTCCGCCCGCCGACCCCCGTTATCGACCGGAGCTCGGCGTTATCGACCTAAGCCTCCGCCCGCCGACCCCGGATATCGACCGGAGCTCGGCGTTATCGACCTAAGGCTCCGCCCGCCGGCCCCGAATATCGACGGGAATTCCGAGTTATCGACCGGAGCTGTCGAGAGACACGAGTTTCTACGCAGTTGGGAGACACCAACCTTTACGCACTGGTGTTCCTTGATAGGAGGGCTGCTTCCGATCTGGGAGCCGCGATATCGACCGGACCTCCCACCACCGATCGGCGACCCGAAGAGCCCCGATTCGCAACCGGGGGTGCGCAAAAGTAGATGTCTCCCAACCGCGGATAGCTGGTGTCTCTTGACTCCCTCCGGCATCGCGGCCGACGAAGACCGCGGACGGTTCAGCGTCGTCCTCCCAGACCTCACCCCCGGCTTGGAACGCTGTCCCGCGAAATTGCATGACGGCTTGGAACGCCGACCTCCGGTCGGCACAGCGCGCCGTAGGCGGGCGGCGGGACGGACCCCCTCCGCCCGGATGGCGCCCAGGCTGGAACCGCCGGTCTTCAGGTCGGCACCGGAGGCTCGAAGCCCGTTCCCGCTTGGTCGGGTTCCGGCAGGACTCCACCGAGCAACAGGTCACGGAACCAGTGCGGCAGCGCGGCCCCGCGGCGGAACGTGACGGCGCCGACCCGGTGTTCGGCAACGAACGCCTTCTCCGACAGAAACTCCGCCTGAGCGACGTCGGGTACGAGCAGCACTGTCGCGTCGGGGCGCTTCCCGCCCCATCGCAGCGCGTCCTGATAGGGATGGGCAGACTCCGCCATTCCGTCGACGATCCCGTCTTTCCTCGCGCGGTATTTGGCGTCGAGCACCACGAACCCGGAACTGGCCGCCAGCCCTTCACGAAGCAGCACGAGATCCGGCACGAACTGGGCGGAAACCGACCGCAGGTTCGCGCCGTCTCGCCGCGCCGTCTTCTGCAGGAAGAGTCGAAGCGCGACGCCATCATCCCGCCGGAACCGCACCCACCGGCGATCGCCGGCGCCCTGTCCACGCGACTCGCTCCATTCCGCCTCCGGAAGCCATTCTCGCAGCCGACGCGCCAACTCCACGAAGCACCAGCGCTCGTAGATCTCCCAGGTCGGACTCAGCGGAAGCTCATCGGCCGGGTCGTGATGGACGCCGGGACGGAGCGCCTCCCAGCCCACCCGCCAAAACTGCGCGTACACCGGGTGTGCGGCGACGGCGTTCAACCCGGCGGCGGTGATCTCGGGACGGTGGGCGTCCCGGAAGGGCGACCTCCGCTCCGCCCGCTCGAAGCGCTTGGACATACCGGTCAAGATCTCTGCCCAGCGAGGCAGCCGCGCCCGAAGCCCGGTCCGCGTCGAGGCATCGCCGTCCTTCTCCGCCGCGTCCCGCAACCGCTCCAGCACCCGTCCGGCGCGCCGCCGGAGGGCCCGCAGCATGTAGAGCGCCGCGCGGTTTGCCGGTGAGTCGAGGCTTCGCTCGGCGGCGGGAGTGTCGAGGAACGGCGGCTGCGACGATCCGGCCGTGACCTCCGTCAGACGGGTCCGGGGAAGGGCGGCGAGCACCGTCGGCTCGCGCAGCGCGACCCGCAGCGTGCGGAGGTCGGCGCGCCGCACCCGGTGGAGCGGGACCCACTCCCGCTTCGGGCGGAGCACGCTGCGCGGCTCCCGGTGGATCCCCGCGACGGCGCGCGCAAGCGCCGTTTCGCGGCGGCGGAGGCGTTCCAGTGCGACCAGCGGGTCGTCCGTCGCGCCTAGTGCGCCGAGCCGGCGGCGGGCTGGCTCCGTGCCGAGAACGAGCCCGGGATCGTGATCGAGGATGTCCTGCACCATCCCGTCGAAGAGTTGCGGCCCGACCTTCCCCGGATCGGGACTTACATCGAGCCGCCAGCTTCCGAGCGCCGCCCCGTCCGACGCCAGAAGCTCGGCACGTACCGGACCCGCGTAGAACCCGGGCTTCCAGACCCAGACGCCCGGACCACGCGAGTCGAGCGGCGCATCGTCCACCAGGAGGCGGCCCGCCCGGTCCCCGCCGATGCGGAACTCCGCCTCCCCGAGTTCGGTGAACCCGACGTTCAGTCCGACGGGATCGAGCGTCGCCCACCCGCCGTCCCGCCGCACCTGGAGCGGCACCACCGGAACCGGGGTCACGCCGCTACCGCCAGAAACGGAAGCTACCAGTCTCGTCGAGGTCCTGCATGAGTTCCTCAACCTTCTGCGCGGATTTGCTCAGGTCCTCGTCGTCCAGCACCTTCCGGCAGGCTTCGAGCGCCGTCCGGTAGCGCTGTGAGTCGTCACCACGCAGCTTGGGAAGTACCTTGGCGTAGGTGATCTGATCGAGCGCCCGCTCGAACGCGACCTCGGCGGAATCCGCAGCGCGCCGCTCGAGGAAGGCGACGAACTCCGCGATCACCCGCCAGCCGAAGTGGAGCCGCGCCGGACGGAGCGCCGCCATCAGCGCGTTCAGCAGCTTGTGCACGGCGTTCCGTTCGGTGTCGGCCAACGCACACGTCTCCCAGCCTGGCCACTCGTCCACCTCGATGTCCCAGAACTCGAGCGTGAATGCCCGGTCCAGCACCTTGTCCGAGATCCCCATGGTCGTCTCGTCCATGTTCACCGTGCCGATGAGGACCAGGTTCCGGGGGTAGGGGATGCGCTGCGGCAACCCGAGCACCGTCTCGTCGGAGTCGTGAAACTCCACCATGCCGCCCTCCCGTTCCATCGCGCTGAGTAGCGGCGCGAGGTACTGCTCCGGATGGGAGAGATTCATCTCGTCCAGCACGCAGACGTGGACCTCCTTCGGATTCCCCGCCGCGTTCAGCAGGAAGCGCTGGAAATCGGTTCCGGCGTAGGTGCCGTCCAGCGGGTTCACGTACCCGAGGAGCGGGCTCGGGTCGTGCCAGCCGGGCGCCGCGGACACCGCGCAGAGCCGGACTGACGATTCGTCGTCGGCGTCGGTCAGGGCGCGCCCGTACTCCATTGCGAGTTGGGTCTTGCCGCTGCCGGAGAGCCCCGCAAGGATCGCGAAGTGGCGCTGCGGGTTGGCCCAGAGGCCGAGGTGCAACGACTCGATGAGCTCGCGGGAGAAAGCGAGGTGGCGTTTCCCGGCGGCCGCCTGGACGCGCTTCACGATCGCTTCAAGCGGCGGCACTTCGGGGTGTTCTGGTGGCGGTACTGGCCCGGCCTCGTACCACTTCGGGAACCAGTGGCGCAGGAAACGGTCGTAGTCCTGCTCAGTTCCGTTGAACGTGAAGTCGATCAGGGCCTTTGCGGCCCACGCAAGTGTTCCTGAATCGGGCGTGACTTCCCAAAGCGTCGTCCGGCCCGTGTAGAAGTACCACTCCCGGTGTGGTTCCATCGGCGTCCACTGCACACGGAGATTACGACCGTCTCCCATGTTTTGGGTCACGACACCGGTTGCCTTGATCGCCATCGTGGAGGTGCTTTCGCCTCGGTTGTCGAATGGGAGACCGTGTTTCTTCGTGTAGGTGGACTTGATGGCGATCCGGTCTCCCGGCTCGATCGACCTGACCTGGTCCAGATACTTGTCGTCGTATCCGTTCTCCCATACACCGTCCCGCAAGAAACGATCGGTCTGGTCGTCGTCGCCGAAAGCGGCTCCGACGAACCAGCAGGGTCGATCCTCCGTGGGCTCGCGTCTCCCGCCACCGGCGACTGCGAACAGGACCGACTGCGCTTCCAGCCGATCCTTCGGCCGTGCGAGGCCGGATGCGCGGGCGCGTCGGACGAATTCATCGAGGAATTCCAGAGCGTGTTCGTAGTGCGAACCCTCGTCGCCGTCGGGGGCGGGCGCTGGATGTCCCGTGCGTTCGTAGGTCTCGGCGAACTCCGTCACCTTGTAGGGCGGAAACTGGCGGGCGTCGCGAGCCATCAGGAGAACGGCGATCCATCTCAGCCGTGTGCCAGTGCCGCCGGGGGGCGCGTGCTTGCCACTGGGCAAGCTGTCGGGAATCAGGGGCGTGAACGCCCGAATCTGATCGGCAGTTGACAGCTCGACGTCCTCAGTCCAGAGGACACGCAGAGCTTCCCGAGCTTTTTCCGGCTGCTCGCTGAACCAATTACCCAGGCCGGTCTTGTCGTAGGTGGAGGTGAGGTTGTTGCTGATCGCCTTCGCGACAGCGTCCAGGCAGTTCTCATCACCCTCCAGAACGGCCCGACGGGCTTCCTGAAGCTGTCTCTCGATGGCGCGCTTGTAGTCGAGTTCTTCGCTATCCAGACGGCCAGTCTCGACGTAGCTACGCACTTCATCGAGGTAGAGGTTCCATCGACGGGTCACGTGCGCTCTTCGGGCAATCTCCGAGAGCCCCTCCGGCCCGTACTCGCGGCGTTTCGTCTCTATTGCCTTCTGCCCCGCCGATGGCGGTCCGCTCGGTAGATCCCTCGTCATTCTCGCTACTCCCTGCCCAAGGCCTCCATAGCCTCCCGTCAAGCTAAGGCACTGCTATGCCTTCGGGGTGGTGTCTGCAGCCCTTCTTTTCCAGGCCCAAACTGAGTTCGGTCATTCCGTTCCCCTCTCCCGGACGGCGCCGGAGCGCGAATGATCCCACCGGCGCGCGCCGATACCTGTCACCCCCGGGCCGGCCACGCAGCCCCTCGTTCCCAGCGATTAGGCGGCCTTCTCCAAGCGCACATTGCGAGTGCGCACCGCGCGCAGCGCGCGCTCCCCGTCCGGCTCGCGGTACACGACGATGGAGTGCTCGCGCGCCTCGTCCGGCGCGACGTCGAAGGCGTTGATCCACTCCGCCATCCGCGCCCGGACGGTGTGGTCCGCTTGGCGGATCTCCTCGACCCGCCGGAGGCGGGCATCTGACTCCCTCTCCAGCCGGCGGCGCACAAAGTCCGGCAGCTTCTCCAGCCACCTCCTCCGCGACCCCGCCTGCTCCTCGCGGAGTCGGCGGTGGAAGGCCCCGACCCGGTCCGTGTCGAAGGCCGCGTGGAAGTCGCTGACGCACCGTTCCGCCTTCTTCCGGAGCTCCGACGCGCGGTGCTCCACGAACTCGTGATCGTTCTGGAGGGTCAGATACACATGGAGCGTGTCGGCGCGGAGGTCGAGGATGGCGGCGAGGTGGAACCGGGCGAGGTCGGCAACCGCGTGCCCCGCCTCGGGCTCCGAAGTGACGGCCGCTTCCACCAACACGCCGAACTGGGCCCGCAACTCGCTCGTCGTCTGCCGGGCCAGCGCCAGCGTCGTCGCGCTGCCGGCCCCGAAGCGCCCGAACCGGGTGTACTCGGCCGCCAGACCGTCCAACATGCTCGCCGCCGATTCGAAGCGGGCGTAGTCCCGCGCCTCCATAACCCTCCGCACCCGCTCCACTTCCTCGACGAGCGCGCCGAGGGTCCGCTGCACACCGTCGAGCCGCGCGTTCGTCACGACGGCCGAAACGGTCGCAAACAACATCAGCGGCGCCACCACCGGCATCAGGGCGGTGCTGGCGGCGACGAAGGGTGCCTGAGCGACGATTCCGGCGGGCCCCATGACGGCCGAGCCGACGCCGGTGCCGATCGTCATGAGAGTCGCCGGATTCGCTGTCGCCAGGAAGACGTTCCCCGCGAGCAGGGACGAGGACGCCAAGCTGGCGCCGCCCAAGGCCGGCGTGAGCCAAGCGCTCTCGACGACCCCGCCGGATTCGTGCGGGGGCTTCCCGGTCTCGCGCCACGCTGCACGCAGCGCATCGCTGGCACTGCTCCCGAGATCCACAAGAGCGATCGAGCGCCCCTCGTGGGTCAGGATCTGCCCAACCGGATTTCGCGGCGCTTTCGATTTGGGGTCCGACACAGCCACGGCATCAATCTCCACCCCGCGATGTTACGGGTCCGGCGAAGTGTCTCGTTGGGTCTCCTGGCCGATTCCCAATATCGACCGGAGGTCTCGACGCCGATCCTCGATATCGACCGGAGCTCTGCGTTATCGACCGGAGCTTCCATCCACCGACCTCGAATATCGCCCGGAGCCTCCACCCGCCGGCCCCCGATATCGACCGGAGCCAGGTTTCCGGACGAGATGCTCAACTCTCGTCGGCCAACAGCGCGTTCAACCCGGACTCGCCCAGTCCGCTGGCGGCTGCTTCCTTGCCCAGAGCGTCCATCGTTTGCGTCAGCCCCTCCCAGACGCTGCCGCGAAGACGCTCATAGTGTGCGACCGACATAAGGACGCTGACGGGCCTGTCATTCCGGGTGACGAGCACGGGCGCGCTCTGGCAGGCGTCAAGCAAACGCCCGAAGCGGTTCCTGGCCTCTCGGACGGCGATCCTTCTCATGGAGCCACTGTAGCCATTCCCGTTGGCGCTCCTCCCGTCCCACCTGCCATCGTGTTAGCCTCGGTTCCGTGGAACGGGAAACGGGTGGCGCGCCCACGGAGTCTCCGGTCGCCACGGACGAGAACTGGACGGAGCCAGCGGTCAGGGAACGCGACCGGGACACGATCCGGCGGTTCTTCGAGACCGGGGAGTACCCCTACCAGCGGAAGCTCGCCCGCAGACCGTACGAACGGCAGAAGGCCGCCCTGCAGGTCGAGCTGCTCAAGGTGCAGGACTGGGTGAAGGCGACGAACCAAAAGATCGTCCTCCTCTTCGAGGGCCGGGACGCCGCCGGCAAGGGCGGAACCATCAAGCGGTTCACCGAGCATCTCAACCCGCGCGGCGCCCGGGTGGTGGCGCTCGAGAAGCCGACCGAAGGCGAGCAGACCCAGTGGTTCTTCCAGCGCTACGTCCACCACCTGCCGCGGGGCGGCGAAATCGTGCTGTTCGACCGCTCCTGGTACAACCGCGCCGGCGTCGAGCGGGTCATGGGTTTCTGCGGCGGAAGGGACTACCTGGAGTTCATGCGGCAGGCGCCCGAGCTGGAGCGGATGCTCGTGCGCAGCGGGATCCGCCTCTTCAAGTACTGGTTCTCGGTCACCCGCGACGAGCAGCGCCGCCGCTTCGAGTCCCGCGAAGAGGACGCGCTGAAGCAGTGGAAGCTGTCACCGATCGACCGCCAGTCGCTCGACAAGTGGGACGCCTACACCGCGGCGAAAGAGGCGATGTTCTTCTACACCGACACCGCCGACGCCCCCTGGACGATCGTCAAGTCCGACTGCAAGAAGCGCGCGCGGCTGAATTGCATGCGGCACTTCCTGGCCGCGCTGCCCTACACGAACAAGGACGACCACGTCGTGGGGCGTCCGGACCCGCTCATCGTCGCCGGCGCCGACCTGAGCGGCGCGAGCGAGGCGCTGCCCGGCTCCTGATCCGAGCTGGGGTCAGTTCTCCGGCTCGCTCCCCGCACCGTCGGGTAGTCGATTCCGGCTGCTCCAGGTAGCTGTCGCAGCGCTCCGCTTGGCGGAGGAACTGCTGCTTTCTATTGTTGAATATCCATCGACCGACATTGAATATTCAACGAATATTGGTGCTGCGTTCGGGGCGGCGCGGGCCGACGGCTGCGGGGCCTTCCGGCTCGCTCAGCGCCGTTTCCGCAGGTTGCGAATCCGGGTGCGGACCGACGCGGCCTCGGATTCGCTCGCCCGGGCGAGCAGCTCGTCCACCGCGTCCCGGTATTGCGGGAAACACAGCGCCAGCTCGTTGAAGCCGTTGTAGGCCCACGCCCTGACGAACTTCCGGTCGCTTCGGACGCACGCATCCAGAAACGCCTCGAGACCTTCCCGGTCTTCTTCGGCAACGCTTAGCCAGGGAAGACACTGGAGGAGGTGCAACTTGCTCTCCCAGTCTTCCTGAGCGGCAAGGCTGCCCAGGACCGAACGGCACTCGGTGGCGGACAGCGAGTTCCCGAGCTCGAGGTGGCGCTTCAGCAGCCAGGTTGACGCCCGTTGCAGGTTGACATCGACGAGGTGCGCCAGGATCGTCGGGAGGAAGTCCGCGTCAGCGGAGTGGCGCTCGTAGACGGCCTGGAGGACCGCCGTGGACTTGCCGCCCCAGGAGCCGAGATCGGCGGTCAGGTTCGTCACGTCGGGTTGTGCGTTTTGCGCTCGGCCGGAGGGTAATCGGGGCTGGGTTTTCTGTGGCTCCGCCCGCTGCGCGGGCGGGTGCCGGCTGAAGCCGGCGTTCCAAGCCGTGTGTGCTGTCAAGGAGAGCAGCGAGGTGCCGTTTCGCGGCCCTCTCGGGCCGATGCCGGCCAGAGGCCGGCGCTGCGAGACGTCAGCCGCCGCTGCGGGCCTCGGCGATGAGTTGCCGGAGCCGCGCGCCGTCGACCGCGCCGGGCACCAGCGTGTTCCCGATCACGAAGGCCGGGGTCCCGTTGATCCCGAGCTCGCGGGCGAGACGCTGGGTGTCCTGCAGGTAGGAAATGACCTCCGCGTCGGCCATGTCCTGCTGAAGGCGCTCCACGTCGAGCCCGGCCTGCCCCGCGATCTCCATCACCGACTCCTCGGTGAGGCGCTCACCCGCCCCCATGAGCGCCTTGTGGAGCTCCAGGTACTTGCCCTGCTTCTGCGCCGCCATGGACGCGAGCGCGGCGAAGGTCGAAACCTGCCCCAGCACGGGAAAGTCCTTCCACACGACCCGCAATCCCGGGTCGGTTTCCAGCAGGTCCATGACCGGCTCGAGCGAGCGCTTGCAGTAGCCGCACTGGTAGTCGAAGAACTCCACGAGCGTCACGTCGCCCTCCGGGTTGCCGGACACCGGCGACATCGGGTGGTCCTCCAGCGCCACACGGTTCTTCACCAGTGCGTCCCGCGTCCGCGCCACCTGGTCGGCCTGCCGCCTCGCCTGGAGCGCGCGGATCGCCTCTTCGATGACCTCCGGGTGCTCGAGCAGGTACTCGCGGACGATCTTCCGCACGGCCTCCTTGTCCGGGGGCGGTTGCGGTTCGGTCTGCGCCCGGCCGTCACCGGCGACCGCCGCGCAGAGGAGCGCCGCGGAGAGCGCGAGCGCCGTCTTGGACTTCATGCGGAGCCTCCCTGGACCGGTCGGGCGACGGGGCGCCGCGTTCTACGGACCTGACGTCCCCACTTGGGGCCGACGGAGGGATTGTAGGTGCGCCTCGCAGCACGCGCCCGTAGCCCTCTCGCTGCGCTCCGCGCAGCGGTGCCGGTCTGAAGACCGGCGCTCCCTGCCACCAACCCCTTCAGTGGGAAACGCCCTCGAGTTCCTCCAGGTAGCCGACGCCCGGCAGCGCGACGTCCTTGCCCAGGAGGTAGAAGTCGAAGAACGCCTTCATGTCGGCGAGCATCTCCACCCGGTTCCCGAAGCCCCGGACGTAGAAGTTCTCGCCGGGGTAGGCCTTGTAGCGGGCGGGCTTGTAGAGGCGCTGCAGCTCCCGGAAGAACTCGGTCATCTGCGGCGAGCCCGGATAGCGCCCCTCGCCGTGGAGCACGAAGACGGGCGCCTGTGCGTCGGCGAGGTGGTAGTAGGGGGAGTTCGCGAGGTAGCGGTCGCGGTACTCGTCGAGCCGCCCCATCTCCTTCCGCAGTTGCTGGAGGTGGCGGAACTCGCCGTCCTCGAAGAAGGTGACGCGGTCGCAGTAGCCGGACGCCGCGATCACGGCCTGGAAGGTCTCGCCGCCGAAGCTCACCGCCGCGCACGACATGAACCCTCCGTAGCTGGTTCCGGTGGTTCCGATGCGCTCCGGGTGGACGAAGGGGAGGGTCCGGAGGTACTCGGCGGCCGCAACCGCATCGTCGAAGTCGCACTTGCCCCAGCAGCCGTCGTTCGCCTCCTCGAAGGCGCGGCCGTACCCGGAGCTTCCGCGCACGTTGGGCAGCAGCACCACGTAGCCGCGCTGAACGAAGAACTGGATCGCGGGCTCGAAGCTGTCCTCCCACTGCGACGTGGGGCCGCCGTGGGTCCAGACGATGGCCGGGTGGCGGCCATCCTCGTCGCCCCGCCCGGCGACAGGCCGGTAGAGATACGAGGGGATTTCCAGGCCGTCCCCGCTCGAGAACGACACTTTCCCCGGCACGGCCAGGCGACGTTCGATCGCCTCCATCGGCACCGAATCGGTCAGCCGGGACACCTTCCCCGCGGCGAATTTGTGGACAAACAGGTCCCCGGGGCGGGTCGGCGTCTCGAGGGTGTAGGAGATGCGGCCGCCGTCCGGAGACCACTGCGGCGCTCCGACGATTCCGGACTCGGGCGCCGCGATGACTTGCGGCTCGCCGCCGGCCGCCGGCGCGACCCGGAGCTGGTAGGTCCCCCCGTGGTTCTCGACGTACAGGAATCCGCCGCCGTCAGGGGACCAGACGCCTTCCGTCTGGTCGGCCTCGGCGGCCACCAGCGGCGTGGGTTCTCCTCCCGACCGGGGCACGCTCCAGTAGTTGATCCACCCGGAGCGGTAGGACGGAAAGACGACCGTGGCGCCGTCCGGAGAAACCAGGGGATAGCCGAACGTGCCCCCTTCCCCGTAGTCGAAGAAGTCCTCGTCGCGCACGATGACCCGCTCTTCGCCGCCACCGGCCAGGACTTCCACGATGGTGTGGTCCATCCAGGCGCCGTCGAGCCTGACGAACAGGACGGACTGCGAGTCGGGGCTCCAGGCGGGATAGACCTCCAGTTCGGGTCCGTCGGTCAGCCGGCGGGCCTTCCCGGAGGGGACCTCCACCGTCCACACGTCGTACTGCCCGTGACGGTTGCCGGCGAACGCGATCCGGCGCCCGTCCGGCGACCAGGAGTAGCCCTTGATCAGCCGCCCGCCGTTCCCGGTGAGGCGGCGCGCTTCGCCTCCCTCGACGGACCAGAGCCAGATCTCCGGCGTGCCGCTCCGGTCCGAGACGTAGGAGATCCAGCGTCCGTCCGGCGACCAGCGCGGCTCGGCCGACGCCAGGAAATGACCGCTGCCGCCCGTGGACACCGGCAGTTCGCTGACCGCGCCGCCCTCGGCGCGGATGAGCCGCAGGTTCGACCCGCCCAGGAGGATCCGGTCGCCGTCCGGGGCCCAGCGCGGCGTCTCGCCGCCCACGGCCGAGGAGAGCGACAGGAGCGTCTCCACGGGGAGCGGTTCGGGTGCGTCCTGGGCGGCGGTGGGAGCGGCCAGGAGCGTGAGCGAGAGGATTGAGAGGACGGTGATTGTCGTGACTGACGGCATGGGGAACCTCCCGTTGGCGGTACGGTCGCCGGCGACCGATTCTACGGAGGGGGTACGGCGGTCGCGCCGTTACGGGAAAGTAGCGATGTGCGGCATCGCGGCCCTCCCGGGGGGGGGGGGGGGGGGGGGGGGGGGGGGGGGGGGGGGGGGGGGGGGG
>VXNL01000069.1 GCA_009840635.1 Acidobacteriota bacterium
GGGTTCGAGTCCCCCCTTCGGCACCAGGTCTGAGCCGAGCGGCGGAAACGGCTTGTAACGCCGGTCTCCAGACCGGCACCGCGGTGCTCCGCACCGCGCACGTCGTAACCCCACCCACCCTCACGACGCGTACGGCTTGGAACGCCGGCTTCAGCCGGCACCGCGGCCCGCGGGGCCGCCAAAAAACGTCCTGCTGGGCCGCGTGGAGCACAGACGACGTCGCGGAATGGTCGCGACCATTCCACGATACGTCGTGGAATGGTCAGAACTCGCTGGGCCCACTCAGCTCACCCGCAGGGCGCCCAGCACATGGTGGGGCGTGCCGTCGGCGTCCTCAACGCGCTCGAGCGTCACCTCGCCGAACCCGAGTTCCCCGAGCCACTCCCGGACCACGGGACTACCGGCGTCCACGGGTGCGTCCTCACCGGCCTCCCGGTGGAAACAGGTGTGCTGGTGGTCCTCCGGGAAGTCCTCGTCCACCAGGACCAGGCGCCCTCTCGGCGCGAGCACCCGCCGCACCTCGGCCAGACCCCCGTGGGGGTCCTCCCAGTGGTGGAAGGCGTTGATCGAGACAACCAGCGTCGCCCAGCCGTCCGGGACCGGCAGCCGTTCCGCAGCGCCTCGGCGCACCCGTACGGCCCGTCCCGATTTGAGGGTGCGGAGCGCCGTGGCCACCCGGAACGGAAAACCCGGATCGACCGCGACCACCTGCACTCCCGGTGCGGCGCCGGCAGCGAGCGCCACGGATTCGCCCGGTCCGCAACCGATATCCACCATCCGGTCCCCGGGGCGGACCCCTGTCCGCTCGATCACCATCCGGTTCCGGGGCTCAGTCCAGTGCCGGATCATGTAGCCGATCGTGGCGGTCGTCCGGAAGCGCTTCCACCAGGGCTGCTTTCCGCCGCGGCCGTGGTGATGGCGGTGGTGCGGCACGACCCAAGAAACCGTACCAGCGCCAATGAATCGGTGGCAGGCGCCAGGCCTGCGTCACTCACTCCGGGCTATCGAGAACCCAGTGGCCGGCGACCCGCCAGACCTTGGCTTCGTCCACGACCGTCACCCGCTCGAGGGCGGTCTCCTTCCGCTCGTAGTCGGCGTCGAACTCGACGACGACGTAGACGCCGGGAGGGGCTCCCGGTAGCGTGGTCGCAGGTGTCGCACTCCGGAAGACGCGGGAACGCACGGTCCCGAGCAGCGAACGGGCCCCCTGGTACGCCGTCACGAACTCGTCCCGCGTCACCTTTTCCCTGAGAAGGCTCGCTGCCGTGTCATAGGCCTCCCCGTAGCTCCCGGCGTCGATCAACGAGAGCCACTCATCGACTGTCACCCGCGCGCCGGCAGTGCCCGGATGCGGGTCGCCTTCCGGTTCCGGGGGATCGAGAACCCAGTGGCCCGCGACCCGCCAGGTCCCGGCCTCCAGCGCGGTCGTAACCCGCTCCACGGCGTTCTCCTTTTGCTCATAGTCGGCATCGAACTCGAACACGACGTAGTCCCCGTCAGGGGCGCCCGGCAGCGTGGTGGCGGGTGTTGCGCTCCGGAAGACGCGAGAACGAAGCGTTCCGAGCAGGGGACGTCCCTCCTCGTACGTGCTCACGAACTCGTCCCGCGTCACGTTCTCCTTGAGAATGCCGGACGCCGCGTCATACGCCACCGCGTAGCTCCCGGCGTCGATCAGCGAGAGCCACTCGTCGACCGCCTCGCGCGCGACCTCCGTGGGGCCCGGTGGCGGGGCGACCGGCGGCCCGGGATCCGTTGCCGGCGCCACCGGGACGCCGCCGCCGTCACCGCACGCCGCGAGTCCGATGACGGCAATGGCCGTCAGCATCGTTTGCGAGTGCGGCACCACCGCCGAACGGTACCAGCGGGCCGTTCGTGAACCCCCCTGACGCTCCGGTATCTTTGGCTCCATGTCCGAGACCACTCCCTCCGCCACTGGCATCGTCTACCGCGAATCCTTCCTCCGGCACAACATCCGCCGGGGTCATCCGGAGTCGCCGCTCCGGCTCATGAAGATCCGCGAGGCGCTCGAGGCCGCCGGGCTCTTTCGCGTGCTGGTCCCGATCGAGAGGTGGCCGGACGCCCTGCCCTACCTGCTCGGGCACCACACCCGGGAGCACGTGGACCGGATCCGGCGGATCCCGACCACCGGCGAGATCGCCGAACTCGCGGTCGCCGGAGCGCTCGCCGCGGTGCGGGAAGTGTCCGAAGGACGGCTCAGGAACGCCTTCTGCGCCATCCGGCCCCCCGGACACCACGCGAACAACACCGGCGCCGAGGAGGGTTTCTGCTTCTACTCGAACGCCGCCGTCGCCGCCCGCTACGCCCAGCGGGCTCACGGGCACAAGAAGGTGCTGATCGTGGACTGGGACTACCACCACGGGAACGCCACCCAGAACGCCTTCTACGAGGACCCCTCGGTCCTCTTCTTCTCCACCCACAACTGGTACGACTACCCGGGTACGGGCGATCCCTCGCTCGGCGGGGCCCGCGACGGCAGCGGGACGAACTTCAACGTGCATCTCGGGCCGGGCGCCACCGACCGCGACATGCTGAGCGCCTGGGACCGCACGCTCCTCCCGGCGGTGGAGAAGTTCAAGCCCGACTTCGTGATCATCTCGGCCGGATTCGACAGCCGGAAGGAAGACCTGCTCGGCTCCTTCGAGTGCACCGACGACGTGTTCTCGCGCATGACCCGGACTCTCATGGACGTGGCCGACCACTACTGCGAAGGACGCCTGGTTTCGATGCTCGAGGGCGGCTACAACGTGGACGGCCAGGCCCGCGCCGCCACTGCGCACGTCAGCACGCTCACCGACTGATCCGGCCCGTTCTGTCGTCTCCCGGTGGAAAACGGCCGATCCCCGCTACCCGCCCAGGATGCGACTCCCACCGGGTGCCTCATCGGTACGCCTTGTCACGGCGGGCAACCGCCACCACCAGAACGCGCAGAGCATCGTCTTCAATGCTCGTGATGATCCGGTAGTCACCGACCCGATACCTCCAGAACTCGCCGAGCCGGGAACCCTTGAGCGCCGCACCGAGACTGCGGGGATCCTCGAGGGTGGCGACGCGGCCATGCAGAAAGGCCAGAATGCGCTGAGCCGTCTGTCGTTCGAGCTTGCTCAGGTCGCGCACCGCGGCGCGGTCAATCTCGACTCTCCAGGCCATAGCGTGCCATCACCTCTTCCAGCGGTACGGGCTGAGACCTCCCGGCCTGGATTTCGATGAGCCGCTGTTCGGCCAGGTACAAGTCCTCCAGATCTTCCAGGTGCTCCCGAATGGCTTCGATCATGTAGAAGGTCTTGCTGCGCCCGGTGCGGTCGGCCAAACGCTGCAGGCGCTGGGCGACTTCGTCCGGCAAGCGAAGGGCCACGGGCTTCATGTGGATTGCCTCCTGAGTGCTCTACTGTAATACAAGTATCTCATCGTCGGCCATGTGTTCGAAAAAGGACACGGATCAGGCGGTGATTCAGGCTGAGCCAAGCGGGCGGTTGGGGCCGCTTGGCTACCCTTTGGCCTGAAAGATGTCTGATGCGCCGGGCGCCACGGCGCTTCGGCCGGCGCCCCGGTGGCGACACCCAGAAGGAGACCCCGCCATGCTCCAGCATCCCCTCACCCGACTCGCCCTCGCCGCCGCGCTCCTGACTGCTCCCGCGGCCAGCGCCCAGGAGACCCCGGCGATCACCGAGGACCTGCTCTCCGGCCTGAAGCTCCGGGGCATCGGGCCCGCCGCCCGCTCGGGCCGGGTGGCCGACGTGACGATCGACCCGAACGACCGGGCCACCTGGTACGTCGCGGTCGCTTCCGGGAACGCCTTCAAGACCACGAACCGCGGCACCACCTGGGAGCCCATCTTCGAGAACTACCCGGTGTACTCCACGTCCACGATCGTGATCGATCCGAAGAACTCCAACGTCCTGTGGCTCGGCACCGGCGAAAACAACGGCCAGCGTTCGGTGGGTTACGGGAACGGGGTCTGGCGGAGTCGCGACGCCGGCGCTTCCTTCGAGCACCTGGGGCTCGACGAGTCGGAACACATCGGCAACATCGTCATCGACCCCCGCGACAGCGACACCGTGTACGTGGCGGCCCAGGGGCCGCTCTGGCGCGCGGGCGGCGACCGCGGCCTCTACAAGACGACCGACGGCGGCGCCACCTGGGAGCGGGTCCTCCACATCTCCGAGGACACCGGAATCAGCCAGGTGGCCATGGATCCCCGGAACCCCGACGTCCTCTACGCGTCTTCGTGGCAACGGCGGCGGCACACCGGCCTCCTCGTCGCCGGCGGCCCCGAAGGCGGCATCCACAAGTCCGAGGACGGCGGCGCCACCTGGCGGCAGCTCTCGAAGGGGCTCCCCTCCCCCGACCGGCACGACATCGGGCGGATCGGGCTCGCGATTTCACCCCACAACCCCGACGTCGTCTACGCGCTGATCGCGGCCTCCGACGACGCGAGCGGCTTCTACCGTTCCACGGACCGCGGCGAGAGCCGGGAGAAGCGCAGCGACTACATCTGCGTGGACCCGCAGTACTACATGGAGATCTTTCCGGACCCGCACCGTCCCGGCCGCATCTACTCGATGGACGTGTGGACCCACGTCACCGACGACGACGGTGCGACGTGGCGCCAGGTCAACAGCCGGTGGAAGCACGTGGACAACCACGACCTCGAGTTCGATCCCGACGACCCGGACTACCTGATGATGAGCTCCGACGGCGGTATCTACGAGAGCTGGGACCTCGGCGAGCGCTGGAAGTTCCACGCGAACCAGTCGCTCACCCAGTTCTACCGGGTCGGGATCGACAACGACTTCCCCTTCTACAACGTCTACGGCGGGACGCAGGACAACGCCACCCTGGGCGGCCCCTCGCGGACGACCAGCATTCACGGGATCCTGAACAGCGACTGGCTCGACGTGATCGGCGGCGACGGTTTCCAGGCGCGGGTGGACCCCGACGACCCGAACATCGTCTACGCGCAGTACCAGTACGCCGGGATCGCCCGCTTCGACAAGCGGACCGGCGAGCGGATGGAGATCCAGCCGCAGCCCGAGCCCGACCACCCGCCGCTCAAGTGGAACTGGGACGCGCCGCTCATCATCTCGCCGCACAACGGCCAGCGCCTCTATTTCGGCGCGAACCGGCTCTACCGGAGTGACGACCGGGCAAACACCTGGGTCCCCATCAGCGAGGACCTGACCCGCGGCATCGACCGGTCCACGCGGACCGTGATGGGCCGCACCTGGAGCACCGACGCCGTCTGGCGGAACGTCTTCACCTCCACCTACGGCAACATGGTGGCCCTCGACGAGTCACCGCTCGTGGAGGGGCTGCTCTACACCGGGATGGACGACGGCCGGGTCCAGATCACCGGCGACGGGGGCCTCGAGTGGCGGGCGGTGGACACGGTCCCCGGGGTGCCGCCACGCACCTACGTGGCGGACCTCCACGCCTCCCGCCACCGGGAGAACACCGTGTTCGCGGTCTTCAACAACCACAAGGAGGGCGACTTCCGGCCCTACGTGATGCGGAGCGACGACCGCGGCGTGAGCTGGGAGGACATCACCGGCGACCTGCCGGAAGACCAGCTCGCCTGGAGCGTGGTCGAGGACCCGGGACAGGAAGGGCTCCTGTTCCTCGGCACCGAGTTCGGACTGTTCACGACCCTCGACGGCGGCGACCACTGGGTGCGTCTCAAGGGCGGGCTCCCGACGATCGCGATCCGCGACCTCGAGATCCAGCCGCGCGAGAACGATCTCGTGCTGGCCTCCTTCGGGCGCGGCTTCTTCATCCTCGACGACTACACGCCGCTCCGGCATCTCTCGGCGGAGGCGCTCGCCGCCGAGGGCGCGGTGTTCCCGGTGAAGGACCCCTGGATGTACGTCGAGGCGAACCCGCTCGGCGGCGGCGAGAAATCACAGCGCGGTGACGCCTTCTACACCGCGCCGAACCCCCCGTTCGGGGCGGTGGTGAGCTACCACCTGAAGGAAGGCGCGCTGAGCGTCCGGGAGCAGCGGCGGGAACGCGAGCGCGCGCAGGCGGCGGCCGGCGAGGCGCTCCCCTACCCTGGCTGGGATGAACTGCGGGCGGAGGACCGGGCCGAGGATCCTGCGGTCTTCGTGGTCATCCGCAACTCGGAAGGGAACGTCGTGCGCCGCATCAGCGCGCCGAAGACGGCCGGGATCCACCGGGTGGCCTGGGACCTCCGGTATCCGGATCCCGAGCGGGGACCGGTGGGCTACTGGTCGCAGCGCGCCGGGCCGCTCGCGATGCCGGGGACCTACACCGCCGAGCTGGTCCGGCGTGACGAAAACGGCACGACCCGGCTCGGCGAGCCGCAGGCCTTCACTCCGAAGGTGCTGGCCGCGGCCGGCGTACCGCCGGTGGACGTGGAGGCGCGCCACAGCTTCCAGCGCGAGGTCGCGGACCTCCAACGGCGGGTGTTCGGAGCGGTGTCAGCCCTCCGGGCCTCCATCGAGCGGGTGGAAGCGCTCGCTGCCGCGATCGACGAGTCGGGCGCGGAGGGCGACCTCCGCGCCCAGGCGTCGGCGATCCGCGCCGGGCTGCTGGACGTCCGGGTGCGCTTCCTCGGGGACGACACCGTCAGCTCGCGGCGGGAAGCCGTCCTTCCGGGAATCCGCGACCGCATCCAACGGGTAGTGGGCGCCTTCTGGTCCACGGCGGACCCCACCAACACCCACCGCCGTCAGGTGGAGATCGTCCGCGAGCAGTTCGGCCCGGCGAACGCCGAACTCGTCGAACTGGTGGAGGTACAGCTCGCGGGTCTCGAAGCCCAGGCCGATGCGGCAGGAGTCCCGTGGACCCCGGGCCGACGCATCCCGCGGTAGCGGGCGTTGCGAACCCGCCGGGACCGCCGGGCAGTTCTCCCGGTGGGGCCTTCAGACCGGCATCGCCACGGGCTGCCCGGCGCGCGGTGACGGAAATCCCCGCGGTGTCGGTGCTCCGGGGAGCCGTGGGCTCCTGACCCTGCGGGCGGACTGAACGATGCGGGGGGGCGCGGGAGGCGGCGGGCGCCGACTCGGGATGCTCTTCGCGACGGTGCTCATCGATCTCATCGGTTTCGGGATCGTCCTGCCCATCCTCCCCCTCTACGCGGAGGGCTTCGGCGCCGGCGGTTTCGAGACCGGTCTCCTGGTCTCGGCGTACTCGCTGGTCCAGCTCGTGATGGCCCCGCTGTGGGGACGGCTCTCGGACCGCGTGGGCCGCCGCCCGATCCTCATCCTGGGGCTGCTCGGCAGCGCGGTCGCCTACTTCATCTTCGCGCGGGCCGATTCGCTCGGCGTGCTGTTCTGGTCCCGGATCATCGGCGGAATCGGCGGCTCCACCATCCCCGTGGCGCTGGCGTACATCGCCGACGTCACGCCCCCGGAGCGGAGGGCCGGCAAAATGGGCCTGATTGGAGCCGCCTTCGGTATCGGGTTCGTGATCGGCCCCCTCCTGGGCGGCCCCATCCTTTCGCCCCTCTCGCCCGGCGTACCCACCGTCCCCGGGTACACCGCCGCCGCACTCTGCCTGATCAACGCCGTGGCCGCCATCCTGTGGCTGCCCGAATCGCGCGGCAAGGACGCCCCCACCGCCTCTTCGCGGTTCGATCTCCGCGCGGCCCTCGCCCGCGTCGCCACCTCCCGCCAGATCCTCCTCACGCTGGCCGCGTATCTGTGCATCACCATAGCGTTCTCCACCCTGCAGCCCACCCTGTCGCCGCTGGCATCCGAGCGCTTCGCCATGGGGTTCAGCGAGGCCGGCCTGCTCTTCGCCCTCCTCGGCACGGTATCGGCAATCGTGCAGGGCGGGATCGTCCGCCGCCTGGTTCCCCGCACCGGTGAACTCAAGCTCCTGCGCGCCAGCGCGGCCCCCTTCGCGGCCGGCCTCGCGCTCATCGGCCTCGCGTCGGAAACCTCTCTGTTGCTCACCGGCCTGGTCCTCCTGGGCATCGGCTACGGCGGCGCGATACCGAGCGTCCTCGGGCTCCTTTCGCGCGCTGTGGAGCCCGAACGGCAAGGCGCCGTCCTCGGCGTCGGGCAGAGCGTGGGTTCGTTGGCGCGCGTGATCGGGCCATCCATGGCCGGCTACCTCTTCGACATGCGCCTCTTCCTGCCCTATCTGGCCGGAGCCGTACTGATCGCCATAGGAACGGCCATCAGCGCCGGACTGCGGCAACCGCGAGCGCCCGACCGTTGAACATCACGACCGTGAGTGCTTCACCCCGAAGGACAGCGGGCCGTAGCCCCGCGGAGAGCGTGGCGCTGACCGTGGGGAAACGGCGCGTACGGCCTGGAACGCCGACGTCCGGTCGGCGTTCCCAGCCGTTCCGCCGTTTGTCCGACCGGCGCTGAGGCGGCGGTAACCTAGCTGCCGTATCGGACTCGACGTCCACGCGGAGGAACCAACATGACCCGATCCCGACGTATCTTCCCGCTGCTCGCGGCCCTTGTCCTGGCCCCGACACTTGCCGCGCCCCAGGACGCTGAGACGCCGGCCATCGACGAGGACCTCCTCTCCGGGCTGAAGCTCCGGGGTATCGGCCCCGCGTCGCGTTCCGGCCGGATCGCCGACGTGACCATCGACCCGAACGACAGGTCCACCTGGTACATGGCGGTCGCCTCCGGCAACGCGTTCAAGACCACGAACCGCGGGACCACCTGGGAGCCGATCTTCGAGAACTACCCGGTCTATTCGACCTCCTCGGTGGTCGTGGATCCGACGAACTCGAACGTCGTCTGGCTCGGGACCGGCGAGAACAACGGGCAGCGGTCGGTGCCCTACGGCAACGGGGTCTACCGGAGCCGCGACGCCGGCGGGTCGTTCGAGCACATGGGGCTCGACGAGTCGGAGCACATCGGCAAGATCGTCCTCGATCCGCGCGACAGCGACACCGTTTACGTCGCCGCGCAGGGCCCGCTCTGGCGGCCCGGCGGCGACCGGGGGCTCTACAAGACCACCGACGGCGGAGCCACCTGGGAGCGGGTCCTCTACATCTCGGAGGACACCGGGGTGAGCGACGTCGTCGTGGACCCCCGGCATCCCGACACCGTCTACGCCACCTCGTGGCAGCGGCGCCGGCACACCGGCGTCCAGATCGCGGGCGGCCCCGAGGGCGGAATCCACAAGTCCGACGACGGCGGCGCCACCTGGCGGCAACTGAGCAAGGGGCTTCCGTCGGCCAGCCGACACGACATCGGCCGCATCGGCCTCGCGATCTCGCCGCATAACGCCGACGTGGTCTACGCCCAGATCGCCGCTACCGACGGGCAGCGCGGGTTCTACGCGTCCACCGACCGCGGCGAGAGCTGGGAGAAGCGCAGCGACTACTTCCCCACGGACCCGCAGTACTACATGGAGTTCTTCCCGGATCCGCACCGGCCGGGCCGGCTCTACTCCATGGACACCTACACCCACGTGTCCGAGGACGACGGCAGGACCTGGCGCCGGATCCAGATGGAGTGGATCCACGTGGACCACCACGACCTCGAGTTCGACCCCGACGACCCGGACTACCTGATGATGAGCACCGACGGGGGGCTCTACGAGAGCTGGGACCTGGGCCGGAACTGGAAGTACCACGCCAACCAGGCGATCACCCAGTTCTACCGGGTCGGCATCGACAACGCCTTCCCGTTCTACCGTGTCTATGGCGGTACCCAGGACAACGCCACCATGGCCGGCCCGGTGCGCACCGACAACGTGCACGGCATCCGGAACAGCGACTGGATCGACGTCCTGGGCGGCGACGGCTTCCAGGCGCGGGTGGATCCCGAGGACCCGAACATCGTCTACGCCCAGTACCAGTACGCCGGAATCGTCCGCTTCGATCACCGCACCGGGGAACGGGTGGAGATCCAGCCCCAGCCGGAACCCGACGACGAGCCGCTGAAGTGGAACTGGGACTCGCCCCTGATCATCTCGCCGCACGACAACAAGCGGATCTACTTCGGCGCGAACCGCCTCTACCGGAGCGACGACGGGGCGAACACCTGGACCCCGGTGAGCGAGGACCTGACCCGGGGCATCGACCGCAACCAGCGGCTCGTGATGGGCCGGACGTGGAGCGTGGACGCGGTGTGGCGCAACCGCGCCACTTCGACCTACGGCAACATGGTGGCGCTCGACGAGTCGCGTTTCGCCGAAGGCCTGCTCTACACCGGCATGGACGACGGGCGCATCCAGATCAGCGATGACGGCGGCGTGGAGTGGCGGTCGGTGGACGTGATCCCCGGCGTACCCGAGTTCAGCTACGTCGCGGACCTCCACACCTCCCGCCACCGCGAAAACACCGTGTTCGCGGTGTTCAACAACCACAAGCAGGGCGACTTCAGGCCCTACGTGGTGCGGAGCGACGACCGCGGGGTGACCTGGACGGACATCACCGGCGACCTGCCGGAGGACCAGCTCGCCTGGACGATCGTGGAGGACCACGAGCGGCAGGGGCTGCTCTTCCTCGGCACCGAGTTCGGGCTCTTCGTCAGCCTCGACGACGGCGAGCACTGGGTCCGGCTCAAGGGCGGCCTGCCGACGATCGCCATCCGGGACCTCGAGATCCAGGAACGCGAGAACGACCTGGTGCTGGCGTCCTTCGGGCGGAGCTTCTTCGTCCTCGACGACTACACGCCGCTCCGGCACCTGACGCCGGAGACGCTGGCCGCCGAGGGCGCCGTGTTCCCGGTCAAGGACCCCTGGATGTACATCGAGGCGAACCCCCTCGGCGGACGGGGCAAGTCACAGCGCGGCGCCGCGTTCTACACCGCGCCGAACCCGCCGTTCGGCGCCGTGGTGACCTATCACCTGAAGGAGAGCGCGATGAGCGTCCGCGAGCAGCGGCGGGAGCGCGAACGGGCGCAGGCGGCCGCCGGCGAACCGATCCCCTACCCTGACTGGGACGACCTGCGGGCCGAGGACCGCGCCGAGGATCCGGCCGTCTTCGTGGTGATCCGCGATGCGGACGGCACGGTGATCCGCCGTATCGAAGCCCCGAAGACCAAGGGAATCCACCGGGTGGCGTGGGACCTGAGGTATCCCGACGCCGCCGGCGGCGAACGCGGCGGGCCGCTCGCGATGCCCGAGACCTACACCGCGGAACTGGTGCGGCGCGACGGGAACGGAACGACGCGCCTCGGCGAGCCGCAGTCCTTCACCCCGAAGGTGCTGGCGCGGGCCGGCGTCCCCGAAGAGGACACGGCAGCGCGCCACACCTTCCAGCAGGAGGTCGCGACGCTCCAGCGGCAGGTGTTCGGCGCGGTGGACGCGTTGCAGGCGTCCATCGAGCGGGTGGAGACGCTCGCCGAAGCGATCGACGAGTCCGGAGCGAGCGAGGAGCTGCGTTCCCAGGCATCAGCGATCCGGTCCGGTCTCCTGGAGCTCCGGGTCCGCTTCCTCGGGGATGACACGGTGAGTTCGCGCTACGAAGCCGTCCTCCCCGGCATCCGCGGACGCATCCAGCGGGTGGTCGGCGCCTTCTGGGCCATGGCCGATCCCACGAACACGCACCGGCGCCAGGTCGAGATCGTGCGCGAGGAGTTCGCCCCGGCGAACGCGGAGTTGGTCAACCTGGTCGAAACCCAGCTCGCGGGTCTCGAGGCCCAGGCCGACGCAGCCGGCGTCCCCTGGACCCCCGGACGGCGCATCCCACGATAGCCACACGAACCGACGGACCGGGCCAAGGGACCGCCGACCTTCAGGTCGGCACGCGCGGCGCCCCCCCACCGGGAGAACTGGCGCCCCGCGCACGTCCCAACCCCACCCGCCCCCACAACACGTACGGCTTGGAACGCCGGCTTCAGCCGGCACGCGCGGGAGCGCGAAACCCGCACCGATGACGCTACAACCGACCTACTGGGTGTTTGTGGCCGAGTGCGCCGCCCGCGCTATTCCCCCGGCGCCAGCGCTCGCTTGACCGCCTCCGGTTCCTTCGCGATAACGCGAAGCAGGTTTGCGGCCGGTCCGCTGATGGCGCGCGTCCCCTGTTCCCATTTGCGATAGCCGGACAGACTCATGCCCATGAGCGGCGCCATTTGCGCCTGGGTCAGGTGCGCTCGCTCCCGCACCTCGCGGGGAGTCGCTGGGGCATGGACGATGGCCGGGCCCTCTCGTCTCGCATGGGCAACGGCCTCGCCCAGGGACCGAATCAGGTCATCTCCGAATGTGCTCATGGTCTTGAATCTAACCCAATGGGGTAGTTACGCACCATGCTCAAGCGACAATGTGCGGAGCGTTCGCTGACTCATGAAGGAGACCGACCGAGCCACCTTGCAAGAAGCCAAGGCGCTCCTCGAAAACCCCAGCCTCGCGGCGCGCCTCGTGAACGTGGTGGGGCGACCCATCGAGGAGGGCCTCAAATACCTGCCGGACCGGGTTCGGGACCGAATCTCCGACCTGACCCGAAAGGCGCTGCTGAGTTCCCTGAAGGTGGCGGTCTCAACGGTTAACGGCGCGCCGGGCTGGCAGTCCTCGCGCCTCACCAACAAGCTCGGGGCCGCCGCGGCGGGCGGGGTCGGCGGGTTCTTCGGTATGCCGGGACTTGCCGTCGAGTTGCCCGTCTCGACGACGATCATGATGCGGGCGATCGCTACCATCGCCCGGGAACACGGCGAGGACACCGAATCGCCCGAAACCCGCATGGCGTGCCTCGAGGTCTTTGCCCTCGGGGGCCGGAGCGAGTCCGACGACGGGACGGAGACCGGCTACTACGCCGTGCGGGCTGCTATGGCCAAGGTCGTGGGGGATGCGGTCGCTTTTCTGGCCAAGGGAGGCGGGACGCTCGCCGGGAGGGAGGCGCCGGCGCTCTTGCGGCTGATTTCACGGGTCGCGGAGCGGTTTTCGATCCAGGTCACGGAGAAGGCGGCGGCGCAGGCGCTGCCGGTGGTCAGCGCGGCCACCGCCGCCGCGGTGAACGTGCTGTTCATCAACCACTTCCAGGACATGGCCACGGGCCACTTCACCGTCCGGAGGCTGGAGCGGAAGTACGGGCCGGAGACCGTGAAGGAGGTCTACGCCGTGCTGCCGTCCCGGTCGTGAGGTCGGCTCGGGCCCTAGTCAGCGGCAATCGGCGAACCGGGCAATAGACAATCCGCGCACGCCGTAATAGGCAATCCGCGATCCTTGTAATAGACAATCTGCGGATTGTCTATTTATCAATTTGTGGCTATCCTACTTTACAAATGGCCGCTCCCTTCCCGCTGTTTCCCCGCTCGCTCACCGCCGCAGTGCAGACGGCGCTGGCCGATACCCCGGTCGTCTGCATCGCCGGCGCGCGACAGAGCGGCAAGACCACTCTGGTCCGTGGACTCGAGCCCGCACGGCCCTTCTACACCCTGGACGAGGGGCGCTACCACCACACCGCTCAAGTCGACCCCGATGGATTCATCGCCGGTCTGCCGGAGTTCGTCACGATCGACGAGGTCCAGCGGGCCCCGGACCTGCTGCGCGCGATCAAGCTCTCGGTGGACCGGAACCGCCGGTACGGGCGTTTCCTGCTCACGGGTTCGGCCAACATCCTCACCGTCCCGACGGTCAGCGAATCGCTCGCCGGCCGGATGGAGACCGTGGTCTTGCACCCCCTGACCGAGGCGGAGAAAGAGCGCCGACCAGGGCGGTTCCTGGCGACGCTGCTCGCCGGCGACCTCGGCGCCCCCAATCAGGCAGCATCAACCGATTCCGTTCCCCTTGTGGAACGCCTCCTCCAGGGCGGATATCCGGAACCGCTCACCCGCTCTCCGGAGCGCACCCGCCAGTGGCACCGCCACTATCTGGATCAGCTTCTGGAGCGCGACGTCCGCGAAGTGAGCCGCGTTCGCCGTGCCGGCGACCTGGGTCGGCTGCTGCAGCTCCTCGCGGCGCGCACCGCCAATCTCCTCAACGTGAACGGCCTGGCGAATGCTCTCGCCCTCAGCCGGATCACCGTGTCGCACTACCTGGCAGTGCTGGAGCGCATGTTCCTCATCCGCCGCCTGCCGTCCTGGGGCCGTACCGCCAGCAAGCGTTTCGTGCGGGCATCCAAGATTCATCTCACCGACAGCGGACTCGCCGCCACGCTTGCCGGCCGGACGAGCGCCGATTGGCTTGGCGACCGGGCCGCCATGGGTGGTCTGCTCGAGTCTTTCGTCGTTCAACAGCTCATCGCGCAGGCCGCCTGGACAGATCCTGACCTTCAGTTCTGGCACTACCGGGATCGCCACGGCGGCGAAGTGGACCTCGTCATTACCCGGGGACGGGAAACGTGGGGCGTGGAGGTCAAGGCCGCGACGGGAGTCGAGCCGCGCGACGCACGCGGCCTCCTGCGCCTGGCCGCGGCGTGCGGCAGGGACTTCCGTGGAGGTATCGTGATTTGTACTGGTGAAGGGGTCTGGCGGCTTGGGGACCCGCGGCTTCATTCGGTGGGCGTGCGGGAACTCTGGGAGCGGTAGCGGCGCGCTCCGCGCAGCGATGCCGTGAGGGCTGGTTGGGGTTACGGCGTGCGCGGCGCGGAGCGCCGCGGTGCCGGTCTGGAGACCGGCGTTCCAAGCCGTACGCGTCGTGCCAAGCCGTACGCGTCGTG
>VXNL01000052.1 GCA_009840635.1 Acidobacteriota bacterium
CGTCCAAGTGCAAGACAAGACAGTCGCTTACGCGACAGACATCGCGGAGCGGAGCACCGCGCGTGCCGGCCAGAGGCCGGCGTTCCAAGCCGGCAGCGCCATCCTCCCGGTCAGCGCCGCGCGCTCTGCGGCCCTATTCGGGAACCAGCGTCAGGGTCCACTCGGTCGGGCCGGCGAGGAAGGGAGTCGCCCGGCCCTCCTCCCAGTCCCGGTGGCCGGAGAGGTAATACGGCATCCCCGGGTGTCCCGACTGTCCCCCCGGCATGTGGAGGATTCCGGTCTCCTCCCGTCCCGGCGCCACCACGAAGCGGTTCGACGGCCCGTGGTCGCCGACCTGTTTCCGGGGCAGCCCCTCGTCCCCGGGAAGGCTCCGGGGCCGAGCGTCGAGGAACGGGGAGAGGAGGCGGGAAAGCGGTGGAGGGAGCCCGGGGCTTAGCGGGTGCCGGATGTGGACGACGTTCTCCGCGCCCCACGTGTGCCCGGCCAGCGGCCCCGCGGCGCGCATGCGCTCCGCTGCCGCGAGCAGCGCCTGCCGAAGCGCCTCGCTCCAGTCCGCCGCGCCCGGCGGCACGAAGTGCGCCGGCGCCTCCCGCGCCAGCCGGAGCAGCGGTCCGGGCCACTGATTGGCGACTGCCGGAGAGAAGCCGCTCAGACGATCGGCCGCCGGCGCGGTGAGCGCGCCGTACACATGGCCGAAAAGCTGGAGACGTGCGTTCCGCACCAGCGGATAGGCGGCGCTGTCCACGCTCGCCCGGCCGGTCCATCCCTCCTCGAGGACGCGCCGGGCCTCCACCGCCAGGGGCTCGCGCGCGCCCTCCAGGGCGTCGAGGAACAACGCACGCCAAACGGCCAGCTCGTCGGCGCGGTCCTCGAGTTGGATGTCCAGCATCGCCGCCTCGTCGGCGGCCTCCACGGCGTGCAGCCGGTCGCGGATGAGGCGCGCCCGCTCGCCGTGGTCGTAGCTGCCGCCTCGTCCGATCCGGTCCAGGAACGCACCGTCCACGAGCCGGTTGTTCGCCGTCCAGAGGAGTCCGGATTCCGGATTCCGGATCACCGGGATCTCCCCGGGCTCCAGGTATCCGTCCCAGCCCCGCGCTCCGTCGGCCCAGGACTCCGGAACCCGTCCGTCGAACCCCCGGCGCCGCGGGATCGGCCCGGCGATGGTCCAGCCGATCGCGCCCTCCCGGTCCACGGCGACCAGGTTCTGGGGGGGCATCCCGCTGCCCCAGCCGGACCGGAACATGTCCTCGATGCTCGACGCCTCCCCGAGCCCCAGGTACGCGGTCCGGTGTCCTTCGGGGTCATGCGCGATCCAGCGGATCGCCAGCGGCCGTCCCCAGCGTCCGGTGACCGGGCCCCAGATCGTTTCGCGGACTTCCACGGTCTCCGAGGGAGCCCCGGCTACGGGGATCTCCTCCTCCAACACGTCCATGCGCCGCCAGCCGTCCGGGGTGCGGTAACGGAGCGGGTCGGCGGGGTCGATCTCCAGCTCCACGAGGTCGGTCCAGTCCCCTCCGGAGTTCGTGAATCCCCACGCAACCCTGCCGTTGCTCCCGGCGATCACCGCCGGAACACCCGGCAGGGTCAGTCCGCGGAGCCGCAGGTCGCCGACGTGCAGTTCGGCGCGGTACCAGATGTTGGGGACCCGGAGCGGCAGGTGCATGTCGCTCGCCATCAGCGCCACCCCGCCCGCCGTCCGCTCGGGCGCCACCGCCCAGGAGTTGCTCCCCGAGACCGGAGGCGGTTCGCCCGGGAGAGCGAGGTCCCCTCGCTGGACGCTGCTGAAGGCCGCGGGCCCCGGAATCTCGGGGACCGCGAACGCCTCTCCCTGCAGCGGGGCGTCCCGCCCGGTCCCCGGCGGATTCAGGAACGCCGCGAGTTCGGGCGGCAGCGCCGCCTCGAGCGCCGCGGTCCTCGCCTCGTGCGCCCCCTCCTCGTCGTTCAGGACCAGATACATCGCCACGACCGTGAGGAGGGAATCGGCGATCCGCCAGGGCGCCGGATCCTGCGCGAGCAGCAGGTACTCGAACGGCGGCGCCGACAGATCCGCGAGGCCGGCCGCGATCCCGTCCCGGTACGCCTCGAAGGTCTCCCGCGCCCCGGACGGAAGCGCGCGGACGGCCCGTTCGGTCCGGGTCCGCATCCGGTGGAGACGCGCTTCCCGGTCCACCCCGACGGCCGCCTCTCCCACCAGTTCGGCCAGTTCGCCCGCGGGCTGCCGCCGCTGCAGGTCCATCTGGAAGAACCGTTCCTGCGCGTGGAGATAGCCGAGCGTCCGCAGTGCGTCGCGCATCGTCTCCGCCCGGATGCGCGGGATGCCCAGCCGATCCCGCTCCACTGCCACCGGAGCCGAGAGCCCCGGCAGCGTCACGGCGCCGCTCAGCACCGGCTGGCTGCCGCGCAGCCGGCCCTGGACGTACAGGCCGGCCGCCAGCGTCAGGACCAGCGCGGCGGCCAGCACTCCCGCGCCGGCGAGAGCCAGGCGGCGGCTTTTGGACTTGGGTCCCGGCATGCGGTGGGTATTCTCCCGGCGCTCATGCGTACCTGCGCCCGGCGCCACCGAATTCTGCGCTTTGTGCTTGCGCTGCCGATGCTGGCGCACGTTCCCCCGGCGCTCGCGCAGACCGCGAGCGCCCCCGCGCGGGATCGCTGGACGGGCCAGGCCAACCTGAACCTCGCGGGTTCCTACGGGAACGCCGGCTCGGGTTCGCTCGGGGTGAGCGCGGCGGCGGCGCGGCAGGCCGGTTGGCTGCGCGTGGCGCTCGAGGGCGGCCTCCTCCGGACGAGCACCGACACCGTGACCCGGGAGGCCTTCGGCAGTCCGGACGCCTTCTCGGTGCGGCGGACGGTGGAGAGCCAGACCTCGGCGGACCGCACCCACCTCCGCGCACGCTTTTCCGAGCCGTCCCCCGAAGACGGCGACACGAGTCCCCGGTTCTTCGCTGCCGCCGGCTGGGAACGGGACGCCCCGGCGGGGGTGCGCTCCCGTTTCGACCTGACCGTCGGCATGGGCACCGCCTGGGGACGGACCCAGGCCGGAGGGCGGCGTCCCTTCGAAACCAGCCTGGGTTTGTCCGCGATTCACCAGAGCGACCAGGTCACCGATCCCGACGTGGAGACGGCGTCCCTCGGCCTGCGGTTCGACGTTCGCGCCCAGGCCCGCTACCGGGCGGCCGACCTCACGCTGGTCTCCGCTTCGACCTGGAACCTCCGGAACACCGACGACCTCCGTCTGGACGTCATCGGCTCGGCGGCGCTGCCGCTGTCGCAGCGGCTCGCCTTCCGCACCAGCGTGCAGACCCTGTTCGATTCGCGTCCCTCGCTGGAGCGGCTGAGCCTGTTTCCGGTCCCCGGAGAGCCTCCGGTGGGCACCGTGGTCGCATCCCGTCGGCGGACCGACCTCATCGTCCTCGCCTCCCTCGTCGTTCGCTTCTGACGATGGCTACCGCTCCCCGCGCCGCCGTCCTCGGGCCTCAGCCCGGCCGGATCAGCCTCGGTCCCGGTCTCGAGGCGCTCGACCTGCCGCCCGGTCCGGTGGCGGCCATCACGGTGGGTTGGCGCGAGACCGAACCCGTCCTGAAGGAAGTCGAACAGGAACTCGGCCAATGCGGCCGCGAGGCCGCTCCGCTCCACATCGGCGAGCGGGTCGGCCGGGTCTTCGAGCGGGACGCGCCGCTCGCCGAGGCGCATCGGGCGCTCCAGGAAGGGCTGTTGGCCGAGGAGAGGCTCTACGGCGCGCGGCTCCGGCGGGCGGTGGAGACCGCGCACGAGGTGGTGCGCCTCAGCGTTGCCGAACGGTATCGGGACCCCTACGCCGCGCAGGCGTGGCAGGCGATCCTGGACGCCGACCGGTTCCACGTGGCGCGCCACGCGGAACTGTGGCAGGAGTTCCGGGAGGCCGTGGGTCTCGCCGAGCGTCCGGCGATCCGCGCGGAAAAGGAGGAGCTGGAACGGCTGCTCGCGGGAGCCGCCGCGGTGGTGCTGACCGGCGGACACGTGGCCGTCATCCGGAACCGGCTCCTGCTCCTCGGGCTGGCGGACGCGCTGGCGCCGCTTCCGGTCCTCGCCTGGTCGGCGGGGGCGATGGTGCTCACTCCGCGCGTCGTCCTGTTCCACGACCGGCTTCCGGGAGGTGCGGCGCGTCCGGAAATCCTCGGCGACGGGCTGTCGCTGCTCCCCGGCATCGCCCTGTTCCCGGATGCCGCCATCCGGCTCGACCTCGGGGACCGGCAGAGCCTCGCCGAGTTGTCCGGGCGGGTGGACCCGGACCGGGCCGTACTGCTGGACGCGGGGGACATGGTCCACTGGGACGGCCGGGCCTGGAGTGCGCCGGACGGAATCCGCCTGCTCTCGGGTGACGGGGAAGTCGAGACCGTTCCTTCGTTCGTCCCGAGAGCGGCGCGAGCGGGGTCCTTGGCCGATGGAGCCGCCACGTGAGCGCCGCTTCCGAGCTGGCGATCCAGGAGCTCCTCCTCTCCGGTCCCACCGGGGAAGCGGTGGACGCGTTCATCGAGGCGCACGACTTTCCCATTCGGGAGGGGCCCCACACCACCTTCGTGTACCGGGGCGAAGCCACTTCCGTCCTGCTCGGGCACTGGCTCTTCGGGACTTCCGCGGCACGGGAGATGGAACGGGTCCCCGACTCGGACCTGTGGTTCCTGACCCTCGACCTGCCGGCGGAATCGCGCGTCGAGTACCGGTTTCAACGGGTCCGGGGAGCGGATGCGGAGTGGATCCTGGATCCACTCAACGAAAGGACGGTCCGCGACCCATTCGGCGTCTGGTCGGTGTGTCACGGCGAGGGGTACGAGCGGCCGGAGTGGACCGAGGACGATCCCCAGGTCGGCCGGGGCGAGCTGTCGGTCACGCACGTCCGGAGCCGGGCCCTCGGAACCCGCCCGGTTTCGGTCTACACGCCGTTCGGTTTCCGCAACCGCCGGCGGTATCCCCTGCTCGTGGTGCTCGACGGCGAGGACTATCTGCGCCACGCGGCCTGCCGGACCGTCCTCGACAACCTGATCCACCGGCGGGAGATCCCGCCGCTGATCGCCGCTTTCGTGACTCCCGAAAAACGCATCCGGGAGTACGCGGACAACCCGGCCCACGCGGCGTTCCTGACCTCGGACCTGGTGTCGCATCTCCAGACCGAGTTCCCGATCCGGCTCCGTCCGGACGACCGCGGGCTGGTGGGCGCCGGACTCGGCGCGGTGGCGGCGCTGACCGCCGCCTGGCGCTATCCGGGCTTTTTCGGAAAGCTCCTGCTTTCGTCGGGCTCGTTCACCTTCACGGACGTCGGGCCGAGCACGCGGACCGCCCTGCTCGACCCGGTAGTGGACTTCGTGAACGCCTACCGGGCGGACCCGCGCCGGGTGAGCAGCCGCGTGTTCGTCAGTTGCGGGATCTACGAGCCGCTCATCTACGAGAACCGGTCCCTGGTGCCGCTGCTCCGCGAGAGCGGGATGGAGGTCCGCTACGTCGAGGCTCCCGACGGCCACAACTGGGAGAACTGGCGCGACCGCCTGCGCGTCGGCCTGTCCTGGCTCTTCCCGGGGCCGCTCTGGCTCTACTACCGATGAGCCGGGAGCGCCGGTCTTCAGACCGGCACCGCGGCCCGGAAGGGCCCCGAAAGGTTGAGCCATGACCGCTCCACCCGACCTCGACCGGCTCATCCCCCGCGCCGGAACCGGATCGGTGAAGTGGGAGTACCGCGAGGGCGCGGTCGGCCACGGCTCCACGCTCGTGCCCGCCGAAGATCCCGACGTGATCCCCATGTGGGTGGCGGACATGGACTTCCCGTGTCCCGAGGTGGTGATCGCGGCGATCCGGCGGCGTGCGGAGCATCCGATCTTCGGCTACAGCGTGGGGCTGCCGAGCCTGCGGGAAGCCTTCTGCGACTGGTCGGCGGCCCGGCACGGGTTCCGTCCGGACCCCGACTGGGTCGTTCCCACCGAGGGGATCGTCCCCGACCTGGGTCTGCTGGTGCGCACCTTCCTCGAGCCGGGGCAGGGGGTCATCCTCCACCCGCCCGTCTACTTCCCGTTCTTCGGAGCGGTCCGGAACAACGGCGGCCGGATGCATCTCTGCCCGCTCCGCCGCGAGGATGAGCGGGGCGACGGCGACCGGAATCCGTACCGGCTGGACCTCGAGCGGTTCGAGAAGCTGGCGCGCGAGCCGGACAACCGGATGACGTTCCTGTGCACGCCGCAGAACCCGGTGGGGCGCGTGTGGACCCCCGGAGAGCTGACCGCCTTCGCCGAGATCGCCGCCCGGCACGGCCTCATCGTGGTGGCCGACGAGATCCACGGCGACCTGATGCTGGACGGGCGCCGGTTCACCCCGTGGCTCAGTCTGGAACACCCGGCGGGACTTCGCTCCGTCGTCGCCTCGGCGCCGAGCAAGACGTTCAACCTCGCGGGCCTCAAGTCCTCGTGCCTCCTCATTCCGGACGACGCGATGCGCACCGCCTACCGGCATGCCCGCGACCGGACCGGCGTCTACGGCGTGAATCCGCTGAGCGCCGCGGCGGCGGAGGCCGCCTGGCGCGGCGGCGGCCCCTGGCTCGACCGGGTGCTTTCCTACCTGAGCGAGAACGCCCGAACGCTGCGCCGTTTCCTCAACGACCGCCCCGAACTGAACGTCGGGACCGTCCCGGTCGAAGGGACGTATCTCGCCTGGCTCGACTTCCGGCGGACCGGCATCGAGCCGCGCGCATTGGAAGACTTCCTGCTCGACAGGGCCCGGCTCCGCCTCGAGAACGGGGCGATCTTCGGCGAGGAGGGGCGGGGGTTTGCCCGGATGAACCTGGCGTGTCCGCGGCCGCTCCTGAAGGAGGCGCTGGGCCGTCTGGAGGCGGCGCTGCGCGAATAGCGCTCCCTACGCGTCCAGGAAGTCGTTCCAGGCGCGGGCGCGGAGGCTGTCCTCTCCGTGGGTAACGAGCGCGGTGACCACGTGGCGGGCGAGTGACGGATCGGTGATCAGCGGCACGCCCCGGTCCACCGCGCGGCGGCGCACCAGGTAGCCGTCCGGGCGGCCCTCGGGATCGAAGGCGACGGGCACGTTCACCACGAGGTCCACTTCCCCGCGGTCGATCAGGTCGAGAGCGCTGAGCGGGCCCGGCCGGTCGAACCCGGCGCCCAGGGGGCGCTGCTCGGAGCGCACCCGCGCCACTTCGGTCGCGTCGATGCCGCTCTCGCGGAGCACGCGGCAGGTTCCCGAGGTCGCGTAGATCTTCAGGCCCAGCTCCTCGGCCATGGTCCGCGCGGTGCGGATGAACCGGTGCTTCCACCGCGGCGGCCCGAGCGAGAGCAGCACGCCCTTCTTCGGGCCGCGGAAACCGGTGGCCACCAGGCCGTGGAGGAGCGCCTCGTGGAAGGAGTCGCCGAGACATCCCACCTCGCCGGTGCTGGCCATCTCGACGCCCAGCAGCGGGTCGGCGCCCATCAGCCGCGAGAAGGAGAACTGCGGCACCTTCACGCCCACGTGCTCGAGCTCGTAGAGTGGGCGGTGCTCCATCCCGGGGTCGGCGCCGAGCATGATGCGGGTGGCCGCCTTCGCGTAGTTGCGTCCCGTCACCTTCGAGACGAACGGCAGGCTGCGGGACGCGCGCAGGTTGCACTCGATCACCTTCACGATCCCGTCGCGGTGCAGCAACTGGATGTTGCAGGGGCCGGTGACCCGCAGTTCCTTCGCGATCTGCTGCGCGATGCGGCGCACCTGCCCCAGGGTGGGGATGGTCATGTCCACGGGCGGCAGCACGAGGGTCGCGTCGCCGCTGTGGACGCCCGCGTCCTCGACGTGCTCGCTCACTGCCCAGAGCACCACCTCGCCCCGGTTCGCGACTAGGTCGATCTCGATCTCCCGGGCGTCCTCCTCGAACTTGGAGATGACGACCGGGTGCTCGGGGGAAATCGCCTTCGCCTTGCGCAGGATGCGGGCGAGTTCGTGGTGTTCGTGGGCGACGGACATTGCGGCGCCGCTCAGCACGTAGCTCGGGCGTACCAGAACGGGGAAGCCCCCCAGCTCCTCCACGATGCGCTCCGCGTCGGCCGCGTCGGTCACGTGCGCCCAGCGCGGCTGGTCCACCCCGATCCGGTCGAGGAGGGCGCTGAACTTGTTGCGGTCCTCGGCCCGGTCGATGTCCTCGGCCGAGGTGCCGAGGATCGGGACCCCGGCGTGGTGGAGGCGCATCGCCAGCCGGTTCGGGATCTGGCCGCCCATGCTGACCACCACCCCGTCGGGGCGCTCCTTCTCCACGAGGTCGAGGACCGATTCCACGCTGACCTCGTCGAAGACCAGCTTGTCGCAGATGTCGTAGTCGGTGCTCACCGTCTCCGGGTTGTAGTTGAGCATCAGGGTCTCGAACCCGAGCTCCGCCGCCGCCTGGACGGCGTTCACGCAACACCAGTCGAACTCGACCGAGGATCCGATCCGGTAGACCCCGGAGCCGATCACCAGGATGCGGCGCCGGTCGCCGGCGGGGAGTCCCACGCCCTCGTCGCCGCTCGCGTGGTAGGTGGAGTAGAGGTAGTTCGTCTCGGCCGGGAACTCGGCGGCCAGGGTGTCGATCCGGGCGATGTGGGGGCCGACGCCGGCTGCCTGGCGCGCAGTGCGCGCCTCACCCCGCGCCCGCCCGGTCAGGAACTCGAGCGACTCGTCCGAAAAACCCTGTTCCTTGGCCTTTTCGAGGGTCGCCTGCGGGATCGGCCAGCCGCCGCGTTCGACCTCCGCTTCGGTCCGCATCGCTTCGGCGACCCCGTGGAGGAACCAGGGGTCGATCCGGGTGAGGTCGTGGATCTCCGCGATCGCCTCGGGCACCCGGCCGGCTTCCACCGCCTCCCGGAGCGCCTGCGCGAGCGCGAAGACCCGCCGCGGCGTCGCGTTCTTCAGCTCGTCGTCCCGGTCCTCGAACTCGAAGGCGCGCGAATCGAGTCCCTTGACGCCGATGTCGAGCATGCGGAGCGCCTTCTGGAGCACCTCCGGGAAGGTGCGGCCGATGGCCATCACCTCCCCGACGCTCTTCATCTCGCTGCCGATGCGCGTTCCGGCCTCCTGGAACTTGCCGAGGTCCCAGCGGGGCGCCTTGAGCACCAGGTAGTCGAGCGCCGGCTCGAAGAACGCCTTGGTGACGCCCGTGATGGCGTTCTTCAGGTCGGGAAGGGTGTACCCGAGCCCGAGTTTCGCCGCCACGTAGGCGAGGGGATATCCGGTCGCCTTGCTGGCGAGCGCCGACGAACGGGAGAGCCGGGCGTTCACCTCGATGACCCGGTAGTCCACTCCCGTCGGGCTCAGCGCGAACTGCACGTTGCACTCGCCCACGATGCCGAGGTGCTGGATCGTCCTGATCGAGACCGTGCGCAGGAGCTGGTACTCCTCGTCGTTCAGCGTCTGCGAAGGCGCCACCACCAGGGACTCCCCGGTGTGGATCCCCATCGGATCCATGTTTTCCATGTTGCAGACCGTGATGCAGTTGTTCTCCCGGTCGCGCACCACCTCGTACTCGATTTCCTTCCAGCCGCGGAGGGATTCCTCGACGAGGACCTGGGCCTGCTTCGTGTCGTGGGCCCCGAAGATGTTGGTGAGCGCGGCCTCGAGCTCGGCCTCCGTGTCGACGATGGCGCTCCCCTTGCCGCCGAGGGCGAAGCCGATGCGCAGCATCAGCGGGAGCCCGATCTTCCGCGCGGCCTCCCGCGCCTCGGCGCGGCGGTGGCAGACGATGCTCCGCGCGGTCAGCACCCCGATCTCCGCGAGCCGGGCGTTGAAACGCCCGCGGTCCTCGGTGTCGCGGATGCTCTTGACCGGGGTGCCCAGCACCTGGATGCCGGCCTCCCGGAACCACTCCTCGAGGTCGAGGCCGCAGTTCAGCGCCGTCTGTCCGCCGAAGGAGAGCGCGACGCCGTCCACGCCCTCATCCTCGGCGACCTGCCGGACCAGGCGCGGCGTCACCGCGTTCAGGTAGAGGCGGTCGGCCATCCCCTCGCTGGTCTGGATGGTCGCGATGTTCGGATTCACGAGGACGGTGCGGACGCCCTCCTCGCTGAACGCCTTGATGGCCTGGGACCCGGAGTAGTCGAACTCCCCGGCCTGGCCGATCTGGAGCGCTCCCGAGCCGAGGACGATGACGGACTGCGGTTTCGGCGGCGCTTTGCTCACGGTCCGGCGCATTCCCCGACGAAGGCGTCGAACAGGTAGGCGGTGTCTTCCGGACCGGGATGGGCCTCGGGGTGGAACTGGATGCTCCGGAACGGCCGGGCAAGCGAGCGGATGCCTTCGTTCGTGCCGTCGTTGAGGTTCTGGAACCACGGTTCCCAACCGGCGGGCAAGGTGTCTTCGTCCACCGCGTAGCCGTGGTTCTGGCTGGTGATGAAGGAACGGCCGGTGACGAGGTCCCGCACGGGCTGGTTCACGCTGCGATGCCCGTAGGGCAGCTTGAAGGTCCGGGCCCCCGCCGCCATGGCGAGCAATTGGTTCCCGAGGCAGACGCCGAAGATCGGGCCCCGGAACCACTCCATCACCGATCGGAGTTCCCGCGCGAGTTCCTGGAGGTCGCCGGGATCGCCGGGTCCGTTCCCGAGCATGATCCCGGCGGCGCTGTCGGCCGCCTCGGCGAACGGTTCGAGCCCCGAGACCCGGTGCACCCGGGCGCCCCGGGAGACGAGCGAGCGGACGATGTTGTCCTTGGCGCCCACGTCCACGAGCAGCACCTCGGGTCCGTCCTCGGGGCCGTAGTACGCCGGGGAGCCGGGCACCACCTGTTCGAAGACCTGCCGGCGCATCTCGACCGCGGAAGCCCGGTCCCGGGCGTCCGCGGGGGTGAGCCCGGCGGCGCAGAGTACGCCTTGCATCGTGCCGACTTCGCGGAGACGCATGGTGAGCGCGCGGGTGTCCACTCCCTGGATTCCCGGCACCCCTTCGGCCGCGAGCCAGGCGCCGAGGGACCGGACTCCGGCGTGGTGGCTGTACTGCGGTTCGTGGTGCTGCACCACGAGTCCCTGGACCTGGATCCGTCCGGATTCGAACGGGCCGTCGATGGAACCTGCGGGGCGGGCCGCCGGAACACCGTAGTTGCCCTGGAGCGGATAGGTCAGCACCAGGATCTGTCCACGGTAGGACGGGTCGGTGAGGGTCTCCACGTACCCCGCCATGCCGGTGTTGAACACGACTTCCCCGGCTACCGGCCGATCGAGGGCCGCACCGAACGAGGTACCGGAGAATTCGGCGCCGTCTTCGAGGTGAAGTCGTATCCCGCCGCGTGCGGGGCGCATGTCCGGTTCCGAACTCAAACCGGCCGGAGAGTGTATCAGTGGAGCGTGTTTTTTGGGCCGTCAGGGTGGAGGAATTCCTGGGAGAAAGGTAAGCTTCCGGCCCGCTCTCGAACTAGCCGCCGAGCCGGTCAGCGCCTAGCCGAACAGGCCGAGGAGGCGAAGGGAACACCATGACCCAACCGATCCACCGTCCCGCGTTTCGTCCGGCGAGCCGTCTCGCCCTGGCTTCGGCGCTCGTTGCTCTCTCGGCGTCGGCGGGGCTCGCCGCGTCCTCCGAAACGCAGTTGTCCCAGGATCCCCCGGTCATTCACTTCGTGGCGTCCGGCGAATACGCCTTTTCCGCGGCGCGGGTCACCGTGGACGTTCGACTCGAGGAGGGCGCGCGCCTGAACGTGACGCTCACCTCCCCCTCGGGAGGAAGCGAGAACCTCACGATGGACCGCGACGGGCGGCGGTATTCGTGGACGGGTCAACTGAGGGAGGCCGGGACCTGGCGGGCCGAGGCGACGGTGAGCGGCGTGGGATCCCCGCGGTCGGCGAACGCGAGCGTCTCCCTCGACCCGGGCACCCCGAGCTGTTCGCTGAACACCAGCGCCCCCGAAGAGGCCACCCACTATCTGGAGGCCGAGTTCGTGGTGGACGCCTGCGGCTCCAGCGCCGTCACCGGCGAGATCGCGACGCGGTACATCACCGTGCTGCAGGATGGCGTGCAGATCTCCACTCTCGACGCCAGCGCCCAGTGCGAACGCCGGTTCATCCTTCAGGGCGGCGGGACGTACGAAGCCACCGTCACCATCGCCGATGACCGGGGGGTCACCGCCACCTGCAGCAGCGCGAACCTGGGGGTGGACGCGCTCCATCCGCGCTACTGGCCGATCGCGGACTTCGCCACCGGGACCTACAAGAGCGAGCGCACGGACATCGTTCCCTCCCCCGAGGCATCCTGGCTGAGCGGCGCCGGGGTGGGGATCACGATCCCGCACGACGAGGCGGCCGAGCGCACCAACGCGGTGACGGTCCGCGCCGGGGGCGGCTTCGCCCACAACTTCTGGACCGGATCCTCGGTGGACGTCCTGCTCACCCGGCAGACGCCCGGCGGGTTCTTCGGCCTGGGCGGCGGCGCCTGGGGCATCGGAGACAACGACATCCTGGACGGTGCGGTTTTCGGCACCGCCGGCATCAACCTGCCCAACTACACCGGCGCGGGCCAGATGCAGGCGTTCGCCGAAATCCGGCTGTTCGCGCGGCACATCTCGGCGCCCCAGGACAACTTCTCGGGCCTCGTCGGAATCCGGCTCAACTTCAAGCGGACGCACGAACTCCGGGCGCGCTGACCGGCCAGACCCTGCTGAGGCGTGCCTGCGGGCCGTATGCGGTTGGTCGCCTCGGTAGCGGCTCTGGTCGTCCTGCACCTGCTCGTCGCCCTGGCGCCAGCCGAGCCGCGGCTGTTCGGGACGCCCTTCGGGCTGGTGCTGGAACTGGCGGTCGTGGGGTTGTCCACCCTCAATCTCTGGTTGGCGGTGCGGATCCTGTTGCCGGGGGCTGAAGCCGGTGACCCGGCCGGCGGCGCCGGGACAAGCGACTAGGGCCCCGTCATGACGCTCGCGGTCGTCGCCCTCTACCTGGCCGCGGTCGTCGGGATCGGGCTGGCCGCCCGCCTCGGGCTCGCGCGAGGGCCCGACCGGGCCGGGGAGGGCTACTTCCTCGCCGGCCGCTCGATCGGTCCGTTCGTCCTGCTGATGACGCTCTTCGGCACGAACATGACCGCCTTCACCATCCTGGGCGCCTCCGGCGAGGCCTACCGGCAGGGAATCAGGGTGTTCGCCCTCATGGCGACCAGCTCGGCGGTGGTCATACCGCTGACCTTCCTCGTGATCGGGGTTCCCCTCTGGCGGCTCGGGAAACGCCACGGGTTCGCCACCCAGGCCGAGTTCTTCGAGGCGCGCTACGGGTCCTCCCGACTGGGGCTGCTGGTGCTCGGCGCCTCGCTGCTGTGGCTCGTCCCCTACGTGCTCATCGGGGTCAAGGGCGGCGGGGATGCGCTCGCCGCCATCGCGAGCCCGGATGCCGCCATCCCCGCGTGGGCCGGCAGCCTGGTGATGTGCCTCGTGGTGCTCGTCTACGTGGTGCTCGGCGGCATGCGCAGCACCGCGCTCGTGAACACCTTCCAGACGCTGGTCTTCATCGGCGTCAGCGGACTCGCCTTCTTCGTGATCACCGGGGGGATGGGTGGTTTCGGCGCGGCGATGGCCCGGCTCGGGCAGCAGTCCCCCGAACTCCTGGAACTCGCCCGCTCTTCGCGGGACTGGATCCAGATCGCGACCTATCTCTTCGTTCCGCTGTCCACCTCGTGTTTCCCGCACATCTTCAGCCACTGGATGTCCGCCCGGAGCGCGGAGGCGTTCCGGCTCCCGGTGCTCGCGTATCCCGCCTGCATCGCCGCCGTCTGGTTCCCCTCCGTGGTGCTCGGAGCTCTGGGCCGGCTCGACGTCCCTTCAGGCGCGACGGGCCCGGTCATCATCCTGCTGATCCGCGAGCACGCCGGGAGCGTGCTCGCGGGCATGCTGGCGGCCGGGGTGTTCGCCGCCATCATGTCGTCGCTCGACTCCCAGACGCTGGCGGTGGGAACCATGCTGACCAAGAACGCCGCGGCGCGCGTGCCGCGTTTCGCGGCGTGGAGCCAGAGCCGCCAGGCCCTGCTCGGCCGGATCTTCGTGGCCGGATTCCTGGTGGTGGTGTTTGTCCTCAGCCTCGTCTCCACCCAGACGATCTTCAGCCTCGGGATCTGGGCGCTCTCGGGTTTCTCGACGTTCTTCCCGGTGCTCGTCGGCGCGATCTACTGGAAGCGGAGCACCGGCGCGGGCGCCGCGGCGGGGATCCTGAGCGGCCTGCTCCTCTGGACCTGGTTCTTCGTCGCGTCCGCGGGGGCTCCGGGGTGGACCATCGCCGAGAGCGGGGTGGAACCGGCCGCGGCGATCGTCCTCGTCTCCGCGCTCGCCCTGGTGGTGGTCTCCCGCCTCACCGCCCCGCCGGACTCCGACCGTCTGCGCGGCTTCTTCGGCTAGCCGCGTCTGAGACCGCCGAGGCCGCTGCTTGACCCGATGGCGCGCCGGCTTGGAACGCCGGTCTCCAGACCGGCACGCGCGGTGCTCCGCACCGCGC
>VXNL01000043.1 GCA_009840635.1 Acidobacteriota bacterium
CCCCCGCCGGCCCCCCCCCCCCCACCGCGGCGCTCCGCGCCGCGCACGTCGTGACGCCTATCGCCCCCACGGCACGGACGGCCGGAAACCCACTTGAAGCGCGGCCGGGCAACCCGCCCAGCCGCCCCCTCAGTGCTCCAGTTCGCAGCGGAGCGGCCAATCCCCGGCGGGCAGCCGCACCTCCACCGTGCGCGAGCCGGCCGCGATCCCAGGCGCCCGCTCCAGGAAGCGGCTCCGGCTGACATCCACGCAGTCGGGGCGCCCGTGACCGTAGTAGTCATCGCGGCCCACGTCGATGAGCGTCTCTCCCCCGCGGGGTTCCCGCTCCACCCCCGAGAACATCAGGTCGTTTTCCACGTCGTTCACGTGGGAGCCCTCGACGTAGTTCGGCGCACAGCTCGCCACCGCTCCGAAGACATGGAACAGCTCGTGGACCATCACCACCTCGAAGGTGGAGACGGTCCGCTCATCGATGCCGAGTTCCGCGTCGCTGCATGAGAGATAGACAGCTCCGCCCCCACCGAAGAGCGGAGCGCTGCCGCAGACGCCCGCAACCCGGCCCTCGTAGTAGACGGCAAGGATCTTGTCGCCGGTGATTCCCAGGGAACGCGCCGCGCGGAGGATGTCGCCGACCGTGCCGCCCGCCGTGCCGTCACCCTCCTGATGGGTGAACGGGAGGCGCAGGAACGAAACGTCCGGCCGCCCGTGGTAGGTGTCCAGACGGAGGATCTGCCCGATCTCTGCCGCGAGCCAGTTCTGGATGCCCTCGGCGGACCGTTCGATTTCCCCGAAACGGTCGCGGTTCAGGTCCTCCCAGTCGCTCGGGACCGCATAGACGAAATGCACCTGCGGGCCGCTGATGTCGTCCGGGCGGTCCCTGGTGCTCCGCGGAATCGAATCTTCCACGACGAAGTCCAGTTCCACTTCGAAGCCTTCGAAGGTGGCGGTCAACACCGCCGTGCCGGCCCCGATGCCTTCCGCGAAGCCGTCCTCGTCGATGGCGACCACGTCCGGGTCCGACGAGGTCCACTCCGCATTCACGGTGCCCGTGGTGCCGTCGTCGTAGTTGCCGTAGACGACCAGCGGCCCGACCCGTTGTCCCACGCGGATATCGGTGCGCGGAGCGAACGGCTCGAGACCGGTCAGTGCCCGCGGCGGCCGCGGCGGCGCCGGCGGAGGAGTGCTGGGAGAGACTCCCCCGCCACAGGAAGCGAAGAAGGCGAAGAGCGGGAGGCAGAGGACGAGGCGCTTCACAGGTTCAGGTTACCGCGACGCCTGCCGGTCCGCGCGCGTCGATCCGGACTCCCCGTAAGAGTCGCCGACTACACTCGCCGCTGCTCCCGAGAGGACGGCCACGATCCCACAATCGGTTCCGGAAACCCCCGCAACGAACGCCGCCGGCATCCTGCTCGCCGCCGGCGAGTCGAAGCGGATGCGCCGCACAAAGGCCCTCCTTCCCCACCCGGACGGCTCCGGGCGGACGCTGATCCGCGCGGCCGCGGAAACGTTGCTGGCCGCCGGGCTCTCCCCGCTGATCGTCGTGCTCGGCCACGCGCATCGTGACATCGCTCCGGAACTCCGCGGGCTCGCCGTCCGCGCCGTCCCCAACCCCGCCTACCAGCGCGGCATGCTCTCCTCCCTCCAGGCCGGAATCCGGGCACTCGCGGCCGAACGGCACATCTTCTGGGCCGTAGTGGCCCCCCTGGACCAGCCCTTCCTCTCCGCCGGCCTCGTCCAGACGCTCGTCGCCACCGCCACCGAGCCCCCGCGTCCCCCCGCCGCCGTCGTTCCGGCCACCCCGGCCATGGAACGGACGGGGACCTGGGGCCTCCCGGTAGTGCTCCGGCGGCGCCTCTTCCCCGAGGTGCTCGAACTGTCGGGAACCCGGGCGGCGGAAGGGGAAGGCCGGGACCGGGGCGCCGGCCGCGTCCTCGCGCGGCACCGCCCGGAAGTGGTGGTCGTCCCGGCGAGCGAGCGGGAGCTTCTCGACCTCGACGACTGGGCGAGCTACGAGCGGGCCCGGCAAGCACCGGGGGCCGCGAGCGGATGACCCTTCCCCTGTCCCATCCCGCCGCGCTCCTCCTCAGCTTCGGCTCGGTCGGAGCGCTGCTCGTGGTCACGGAACTCCTCCGCCGCGCCGGCAGGACCTCTCCGGAGGCGGCGCGCAAGATCGTCCACGTGGGCGTCGGAATCTGGGTGGTCCCCGCGGTGTTCGTCTTCGCCGACTGGCGGGTGGCGGTCGTGCCACCCCTCACGTTCCTGGTGCTGAACTATCTGATCCACCGGTTTCGCCTCTCCCCTCTCGACAGCGACCCCGCGAATCTCGGCACCGTCTTCTTCCCCTTCTCGTTCGCGGTGCTCCTCGCCGTCTTCTTCCGGCCGGGGCAACCCGGAGACCAGGCTTTCCTCGCCGTGGCCGGGCTCCTGACGATGGCGCTCGGCGACGCAGCCGCCGCATTCTTCGGCAAGCGTTACGGAACCCGCCGCTACACCATCCTCGGTCATTCGCGGACCATGGAGGGAAGCATGGCGATGTTCCTGGTCACGGGCGTGGTCATCGCGGTGGTGCTCAACACGATGGCGGGCTACTCCTGGCATCCCGCGGTCGCCTTTGGCCTCGTGACCGGGACGGCGGCCGCCGGAATCGAGGCGCTGTGCCCGTTCGGGAGCGACAACCTGTTCGTGCCGCTCGGGACCGCGGGAATCCTGTGGGCGCTCGTGGAGGTGAGCGGGGCGGCGCTGGGTGTGGGCTGAGGGAGAGGGAGCCAATACGCGGCTTGAGTGCAGTCCCAACGGGGCATGCCGATGGAGCCGCCGCCTGGACATCGGGATCCTTCCTGCCGCCCGCCTGCGGCGGGCTGTGCCGGCTGAAGCCGGCGTTCCAAGCCGTACGCGTCACCAGAGGTGGGTGGGCGTTGCGAGCCGGGGGTTGCCGTGAGGCCGAGTGGAGGTACGACGCGCGCGGCGCGGAGCGCCGGGCGTGCCGGTCTGGAGACCGGCGTTCCAAGCCGGGGCGCCGTCCGGGGTTTCGATATCTCCCGCCGCCGCGCGCGAGGCGGCGAAGGATTCCTCAGTCGAGCGAGCGCGCGATCAGCGAGAGAACGGTTCCCGCTTCCGCTTCGGTGAGCGACAGGTTGGGCCGCACCCGCACCGAGCGCGAACCGCAACCCAGGATCAGCAACCGGTTCTCGTAAGCGCGGGCCAGGAAAGCGTCCCGCTCCGCCGTATCGGGGAGGTCGAACGCGCACATCAGCCCGCGCCCGCGGACGGAGGTCACCCGGCCGCCGGCCTCCCGGGCCAGGTCGTGGAGACCGTTCAGGATCACCTGCCCTACCCGTTCCGCGTTCCCGATCAGGTCCTCCTCCTCGATGATCTCGAGGTAGCGGCCGCAGCGGACCATGTCCACCAGGTTGCCCCCGAAGGTGGAGTTGATCCGGGACGGAAGCTGGAAGACGTTGTCCCTGACCTGGTCCACCCGGCGGCTGGCGAGGATTCCGCAGACCTGGGTCTTCTTGCCGAAGACCAGCACGTCGGGCTCCACTCCGAAGTGCTCGAAGCACCACATCCGGCCGGTCATCCCCACCCCGGTCTGCACCTCGTCGAAGATGAGCAGGAACTCGTGCTCGTCGGCGAGCCGGCGGAGTTCGCGCAGGAACTCGCCCCGGAAGTGGAGGTCGCCCCCCTCCCCCTGTATCGGTTCGATGATGAGGCCGGCGATGTCGTCGGGGTTGGCGGCCACCGCCGCCTCGATCGCGGCGATCGCCCGCCCCTCCGCGGCCTCCGTCTCGGCGAGGTGCTCCGCCTCGGGAAAGCGGATGTAGGGGTTTTCGATGCGCGGCCAGTCGAACTTGGGGAAGTAGGCCACCTTCATCGGTTCGGTGTTGGTGATGGACAGCGTGTAGCCGCTGCGCCCGTGGAAGGCCTGCCGGAAGTGAACGATCTGGCTGCCGCGCTCGCCCTTTCCCGCGGCGAGGTTCTTCCGCACCTTCCAGTCGAACGCGGTCTTGAGCGCGTTCCCGACCGCCACCGCGCCACCCGCGATGAAGAAGGTATGCGGCAGGCCCTTCGGTATCGCGATCCGGGAGAACGTGTCCACGAACCGCGCCATCTCGACGGTGTAGAAGTCGGAGTTCGACGGGTTGTGGACCGCCACCCGGCCGAGCCGCTCGACGAAGGCGGGATCCCTCACCCCCGGGTGGTTGTGGCCGATGGGGTTCGTCGCGAAATAGGAAAAGCAGTCGAGGAAGTCCCGTCCGGTGCGGGCGCAGCGCATCCACGCGCCGTGACTCTCCTCAAGATCGAGGACGAGATCGAGTCCGTCCGTGATCAGGTGCCGGCGGAGGATGCCGTGGACTTCAACGGGGCTCGGATCCCGGGTGACTGCGGCAGGAACTGGACTCGCGGCCATCCTGGAAGCGTACCAAGCGCGACGGCCGGTCGGGACGCTGGGGGAACCCGTAGACTCCGGCGCATGAAGCGGAGCCCGGGCGGCCTGTTCCTCGCCGCCGGTTTGCTCCTCGCGGGCTTTCCGGCAGTCGCGGCCGACAGTGAAGAGGCGCCGCTCGTCGTCGAGGTACGGGTCTTCGAGGTCCGGCGCCTGAACTCGGACTTCTCCCCGATCGAGGACCTGTCGTTCCTGGTGAACACCGATGGCTCTTCGGTCCAGGTGTCGGAATGGCTCGCGACTCTCGCCCGCCGGATTCCGGACGCCTATTTCGCGCAGCTGCTGACGCTGGGACCGGCTCCCGCGGGGTCGGAGGCAAACTGGATCGTCCGGCGAGGGGACGGCAGACGGGCCATCCGAATGCGGTTCCGGCCGGCGCTCGAAGAACCCCCGGCAGCGGCCGCGCAGCCGGACGTTCCGGAAACCGCGAGACCGGAATCCCGCTTCCGGCTGAACTTCGACCTGCTCCGCGGCGGGACCGCCGCCCATGGAATCGGGATGCAGGGCTCCATCGAGCCCGGAATGACCCGCATGGTGAGCGGCCGCGAGTTCGAGATCACGCTCAGCCGGTATCTCTCCTGGTTCCGCGAACCCGGCGACCTCCCCGCCCGGGAAGAACTCTACGAGAGCATCCGGGACCAGAACATCTACCTGGCCTTCGGGATCACGTTCCGCCACGAGGAGCCCGCCCTGCCCCCGGTGCGCCTCAGGCCACCGGAAGAACCGCAGTTCCGGGAACTCCGCTCGCCGCTCGTCGGCAACGCGGAGGGCGCCCTGCGGCTCCGCGTACACCTGGACGCGGAGGGGCAGGTCGCCCACACCGAGATTCTCGAAACCACGCTTCCGGAGGTCACGCCCCGGGTCCTCGGCATCGTGTTCGGATGGCGCTTTCCGCAGGCCGCGGGACGGGAGGGACGGCTGTTCTTCCCGGTGCGGACCGTGCGGTTCGTTCCCTCCGGCTGACCCTGGAAAGGCCACGAGCACCCGCTCGGTTGCCGAGCGCGCGGGGGGTCTGGTACAAGGGTGCGTTCCGCTCGGTTCTGAACACAAAGGAGAAACACTCATGACTTCCCGTACGCGTTGTATCTGTAGGCGGGCTGCGCTGGGCGCGGCTCTCCTCGCTCTCGCAGCCCCCCTCGCGCTCGCCCAGTCGAGCGGCCTCGGCACGATTCACTTCCCGAACTCCGGCAACGAGGCGTCCCAGAAGGACTTCCTCGACGGCGTCCGCCTCCTCCACAGCTTCGAGTGGGAGGACGCCGCCGAGGCCTTCCAGCGCGCCCAGGCGGCCGATCCGGACTTCGCGCTCGCCTACTGGGGTGAAGCGCTCAGCCATTCCGGCGGTCACCACTATCCGCCGGGGCAGGACATGTCGAAGGCCCGGGACGCGCTGCTGAAGCTCGCCAAGACGCGCGCGGAGCGCGTCGCGAAAGCTCCCACCGACCGCGAGAAGCAATACCTCGAATCGGTCCACATCCTCTACGGACCCGGCGACGTCCTGGAACGGAGCGAGGGTTACGAGCAGGCGCTGGCCAAGCTCTCGGCCGACTATCCCGACGATCTCGAGGCCGCGGCGTTCCATTCGCTGGCGCTGATGCGCACCAAGGTGCGGGGCGCGGAGAGCCTGCGGGTGGACATGCGCGCGGGAGCCATCGCCCAGCGGGTGTTCCGCGAGAACCCCGACCATCCGGGCGCGGCGCACTACGTGATCCACGCCTTCGACAACCCGGTGCAGGCGCCGGTGGCGCTCTACGCCGCCGAGAAGTACGCGGACATCGCCCCGGCGGCGGTCCACGCGCTCCACATGCCGTCGCACATCTTCCTGCAGCACGGGATGTGGGACCAGGTGCGCAGCCTCAACGACCGCTCCTACCAGGCCTCGATCGACCGAGCGGAGCGGAAGGGACTCTCCCCGGCCCGCTACTCCTACCACGCTCTCTACTGGCTCCTCTACGCCTACCTGCAGGAGGGCCGCTACGAAGAGGGCCAGAAACTGCTCGACGAGTTCGAGGAGCTCACCCAGCGCGACGAGATGACGTCCGGGATGAAGGAAACCTGGATGCGCATGGACGCGCTCAACACCGTGGAGACCCGCCGCTGGAAGCCCCAGCCGGTGGATGACCTGGTGGCGCAGCTCGACAGCGATGAACCCACGGTCGGCCACCGCACCGCCGGCGCGATGCTCTACGCGCGTGGAGCGAGCGCCGCCGGGACCGGCGACGTGGACACCGCGCTGAAGGCGCACGAGGGACTCAAGAAGATCCACGAGATGCTCGCCAGCGACGAGAATCCCCGCGGCGCCGAGCAGGCGCAGGTGATGGCGTACGAGATGGCGGGCCTCATCGCCAAGGCAAAGGACGACAAGGAAGGCGCGATCGAAGCGTTCCGCAAGGCGGTGATGGTGGCGGAGGCCATGGAGCCTCCCTCCGGCCCTCCGGGCGAGTCGCCGATCGACGCGCCCATCCAGCCTGCCCACGAACTGCTCGGCGAGATGCTCCTCGATACCGGCGCCGCCGAGGAAGCGCTCCAGGTCTTCGAGACCTCGCTCGAGCGGACCGCCAAGCGGCCCTATTCGCTCCACGGCGCGGCGCGCGCCGCAGCCGCGGTCGGTGACGAGGAAGCGGCGGCCGGCTTCTACGAGCAACTCCTGGCGACCCCGGAGCGGGGCCCGGATCTTCCCGGCCTCGCGGACGCCGAAGCCATGGTCGGCGACACCACCACGGAGCAGAACTAGGTCGAAAGACCAGGCGGGGGCGGCCGCACGCGCGGCCGCCCCCTTTTGCTGCCCGTACGGCAGTTACTCGTCGCCGCCCAACAGGCCCGAACGAAGCAGGTAATACAGGAGGGTCACGACGCCGGTGAGGGCTGCGGCGACGTAGGTCATCGCGGCGGCGCTCAGCACCCGGGACACCCCGCGGCGTTCGTCGGGGGTGATCAGACCGGTGTCCCAGACGAGCGCCTTGGCCCGCCGCGAAGCGTTCAGCTCCACCGGAAGCGTCACCACCTGGAAGAGCACCACCAGGGAGAACAGCGCGATCCCCAGCTGGATGAGCCCGAAGGCGCCGAGCAGGAAGCCGCCGAGCAGCAGGATCCAGGAGACGCTGGAAGCGAAGCTCGCCGGCCGGGCGAGCACCTGACGGAACATCAGCGGTTGGTAGCCGCTGTGGTGCTGCAGGGCGTGCCCCACCTCGTGGGCGGCGACCGCCACCGCTCCCACGGTCCGTCCGCTGTACACCTCGGGCGAAAGCCTGAGCACCCGGACCCGCGGGTCGTAGTGGTCGGAGAGCGCCCCGGGGTGCTGCTCCACGGGGATGTGGATTCCCTGCCGGCGAAGCAGCATCTCGGCGGTTTCCCGGCCGCTCCGCCCGCTCGAGACCGGCACCCGGTTGTAGCGGGCGAACGTGCTCTTGACCTTGAACGTCGCCCACAGGGTGAGGGCGATGGCCGGGGCCAGCATGATGAAGTAGAGGGGATCGAAGAAGAACATGGAGGGTTGATCGGACTCCGCGAGAGAATGACTGCTATATCTCTATAACACTAGACGCCAAGGAAATGTTTCCCAACCAGCCGGCCCCGACCGAAGCCTCGAACGAGGCCCCGCTCGGCATCAATGCCGCACGCCTCCGTGATTCCCTCATCGCGCTCTCCCGCTTCGGCGCGCATCCCGGAGGCGGCGCGCACCGCTTCGCCTTTTCGAAGGAAGAACTCGCGGCCCGGGCCTGGATCACGGGCGAGATGGAAAGCGCCGGACTCAGGGTGCGCACCGATCCCGCCGGCAACCTCTTCGGGCGCCGCGAGGGAAAGGAGCCCCTTCCCGCGATCCTCTTCGGCTCCCACCTCGACACTGTTCCGCAGGGCGGCCACTACGACGGAACCCTCGGCGTGCTGGGAGCGCTCGAAGTGCTGCGAGCCCTCGGCGAGCAACGGATCGAGACCCGCCACCCGCTGGAAATGGTCGTCTGGTGCGACGAGGAGGGCGCCCACTTCGGGAACGGCCTCTTCGGGAGCCGGGCGGCAACCGGCGCCGTCCACGACGGCGAGCTGGACCGGGTGGGCGAAGACGGGCTCAGCCTCCACGAGTGGATCGAGCGCTACGGACTCGACCCCAGGGGGCTGGAGCGCGCCGTCCTCGACCCGCGAACGGTGCGGGCCGTCTTCGAACTCCACATCGAGCAGGGCGGGAATCTGGAACGGGAGGGCTGCAGGATCGCGGTCGTGGAAGGCATCGTCGGGATCCACCGTTTCGAGGTGAACGTCGGCGGATTCCAGAACCACGCGGGCACCACCCCGATGGCCGAACGGAAGGACGCCATGCTGACGGCGGCGCACATGATCGTGGCCGTCCATCAGGAAATCCGGGCGCTGCCGGGAGACCAGGTCGGCAACGTGGGCCAACTTGCGGTTTCGCCGGACGCGGCCAACGTGGTGCCCGGCGCCGTCCGGTTCCCGATCGAGCTGCGCGACCTGAAGGACGAGGTGGTGGACGACATCATCGAGCGGATCGGGGTGCGGGGAGACCGGCTGGCGACGGAGACGGACTGCACTGTCGGGATCCACCGGACGCTCCGCGAACCGCCCGCCGACATGGATCCGGGGCTGCGGGAACTCCTCTACAAGGTCGCGCGGGAGGCAGGGCACGAGCCGCTGTCGCTCCCGAGCCGCGCCGGCCACGACGCCCAGAACACCGCCCGCCACGGCATCCCCACGGCGATGATCTTCGTCCCCAGCCGGGCCGGGATCAGCCACAACCCCGACGAGTGGACGTCGTGGGAAGACTGCGCCCAGGGAGTGGACCTCCTCCGCCGCGCCGTGCTCGCGGTGGACGCGGCGTAGGGAACGCTCGGAGCGTCACCTACGACCTCAGGAACACCTCGCGGCCCAGCACGCTCGACTCCTGGATCGCTTTCACCACCCGCAGGGACCGGAGCGCCTCTTCCCCGGTGAGCACCGGGTCCCGCCCCTCCCGCACCGCGTCCGCCATGTCCTGGAGCTGCACCCGGTGCCGTGTCTGCGGGTAGGCCCAGGGGTCGTCCGTATCCACCCAGTCGTTCGTCTCCGGCAACCCCTCCGGCCCGGGCACGCCCTCCACGTCCCAGACCAGGAAGTGATCGTACTGCGCGTTCGCCACCACCGTTCCCCGCTCGCCGTGAATCTCGAGGCGCGAGCGGAGGGCCGGACGGATCGCGGTGGTGCTCTCCACCACCCCCATGGCGCCGCTGTCGAACCGGAGCAGCGCGGTGGCCACGTCCTCCACCTCGATCGCGTGCCGGCGGGTGGCGGTGCGGCCGATCACGGAGGCGACGGGTCCCACCAGGTGTTGCAGCAGGTCGATGATGTGGATGGACTGCGTCATCAGGCAGCCGCCGCCCTCGAGCGCGGCGGTGCCACGCCACGCGGCCTTCCGGTAGTAGGCCGGGGACCGGCTGGCCTTGTCGAAGGCGTCCGCCAGCCAGATCTCTCCCAGCCCGCCGCTGCCCAGCAGTTCCCGGAGCTTGTCGGCGACCCGGCCGAAGCGCATCTGGAAGATGACCCCGAGCCGCACGCCGCGCTTCCGGCAGTGCTCGACCATCCGCTCGCCCGCTTCGACAGTAGCCTCGAGGGGCTTTTCGACCAGAACGTGCTTCCCCGCGTCCGCCGCCGCCAGGGTCATTTCCGCGTGGAGGCCGGTGGGGGACGTGACGATCACGACGTTCACCTCGGGATCGGCGATCAGGTCCCGGTAGTCGGTAAAGGCGCGCGGGTTCCCGTGCTCGGCGGCAAACGCGTGCACCCGCTCCGGGTCACGCGAAGCGACCGCGGCCAGGAACCCGCCCTCGACGAACTCCAGCTCGCGGGCGCTGAAGCCGCCCGCCATGCCGGTCCCGATCAGGCCGAACCCGACCGGCCTGCGCTGCACTGGGTTCACCCGCTGGCGGTCAGCGCTGGAGTTCGAGGACGATGACCTCCATGGGATCCTCGCCCCGGTTCACGTCGCCGTGCAGCTCGCCGGGAGGGTCGGCGTCCAGCCAATAGGCCTTCCCGCTTTCCCAGTGCATGGCCTTCTCGTCCCCTGCCTCGGTCACCACGTGCAGGGTGCCGCCGCGGATGGCGACGATGGCCCGGCCGTTCTCGTGGCGGTGCATGGCGAGCGGCTGGTTCGGATAGATGAAGGTCTTCCAGACCTTCAGGTGTTCGTTCTCGAACTGCGGCTCCCGCCGGGTGCGCGCCTCCTGGCCGCCCGCGAACCGGGAACCCGAGACGAAGCCGACCAGCGCACCGAGGGAAAGGACGAGCAGCAGACGCATCATGGAAATTCCTCCTTCGCGCACCATTAGGCTATTCGCATCATGGTTGAGGCTCCAAGAACGACACCCTTCGGCATCCCCGCGACAGCCGCGATCCTCTTTGGCCTGGCGGGGTGCGGCGGGACCAGCGACATCACGCTGCCTTCGGCCGAGCCGCGAACGCCCTACCGGCTGGCGACCTACCGGGCGTCCGACGCCGGGGACGGCTCGCCCCGCCCGGCCATCGTCATCGGAGAGACGATCCTGGACCTGGCGGCGGCCGACGCCCTCTTCGCCACCGAGATCAGCGCCGAACCCTACGGTTTCCCTATGGACCTGATCGGCGTCATCGCCGCCGGCGACCGGGCGCAGAACCGGCTGAACCAGCTCGCGAACCATTTCGCGGGCCGCGAGGACGGGTTCCGGTTCCGCATCGAGCCCCATCGCCTGACCGCGCCGCTCCTCTACCCCGCGCACCTGCTGGCGGCGGCGGCCAACTACCGCTCCCACGCCGCCGAGATGGACGTGGAACAGGAGGTGGACCCGGATCGAGACGCGCCCTACCTCTTCGCCAAGTCCCCCCGCTCCGGCATCATCGGGCCGGGAGAGCCCTACCGGATCCCGCCCGGCCGTGACCGCATCGACTGGGAGGGCGAGCTCGGGGTGGTCATCGGGAAGACCGCCCTCCGGGTGCCGCTGGAGGAAGCGCTCGACCACGTGTTCGGCTACACGGTCGTCTTCGACGTCAGCGACCGCGGCGGCCGGTATCGCGAAAACCCCATGCTCCCGGGCCCCGACTGGTTCTCCGGGAAGAGCGGCGACCGCGCCGCCCCGATGGGACCGTACGTCACCCCGGCCGCCTTTCTGCCGGATCCGCAGGCGCTGCGCCTCACCACCCGGATCGACGACCGGGTGGTCCAGGACGACACCACGGCCGCCATGATCTATTCGGTCGCGCACCTTGTCGCCTACGCGAGCCAGATCGTGACCCTCCATCCCGGAGACGTGATCGCCACCGGCACCCCGGACGGAGTCGGCTCGGCGCGGGAGCCGCCCGAGTTCCTGAGCCCCGGCCAGACGGTCCACATCGAGATCGAAGGCATCGGGACGCTCTCCACGCCGATCGAAGCAGACACCGGATCATGAGGCGCGGGGGAACCTGCGCGACGATCGTGGCGCTCCTCGCCGTCGTGGCGCCGGCGGACGGATACCGCCTGCGCAGCCGAACGACGTGGATTCCGTCGTCCGCCGACGCGATCCGCTGGGATGAATCCGATTTCCCGCTCCGCTTCCGGATGCTCGAAAACGACAACATCCCAATCGGCGTGGAACTCGACCAGGAAGGTTGGGCCGACCTCGTGAGAGGCAGCCTCGTCCACTGGACGGACGTCCCCACCGCGCGGATCCAAATCGTTCTGGAGGAGGAGGGGGTCGCGATTCCGGAAGCCGATCAGGACGACGGGATCAACACCATCGGCTTCTCCTCATACGAAGGATTCGTGGATCACTGGGGCACTGCATTCGCCGCCTGGCGTTGGGACGGAGACGAACTGGTGGGGTGCGACATCGAGATCAATCCGGACTTCGTGAAGAACTGGTCCCCCCAGGACCCCTTCCACCTGCTGGAGATCGTCGCGGTTCACGAGATGGGCCACTGCCTGGGCCTCGCACACACCGAACCGCATCCCATGCCGCTCTGGACGACCCTGCCGGTCGGCGGCGACGAGGCCTACTTCCCCGATCCCGTCATGTCCTACTCCAATTCCTACGGGCTGGCCCTGCCGGAGGACGACACGGTCCCGGTCTCGCTGCTCTACCCGGCGCCCGGGTTCCTCGAGTCGCGCGGAACGGTGGGGGGAAGCGTGGTCCTCGAAGATCGTCCCGCGGCATTCGCGTACGTGCAGGCGATGCGGCCGGGTGAGGCCGGCGGTACCACCCGCCCCGGGCCCGGAACCTTCGCCGATGAGAACGGCGAGTTCCTCCTGGAGGGACTGGCGCCGGGCAACTGGATGCTCTGGGTTCATCCCATCCTCGTCACCCGCCGGAATGCCCACAGAATGACGGAACGGGCCGACGAGGCCGGCGTCTCGGGTTTCCGCGACCAACTGCGTTGGGTGCGGGTCGAAGCGGGGGAGGTGGTCCGCGACGTGGAGATCATCGTGCATCCCGGGCGCGAGTTGACCCCGTGAGATACGCGCTCGTGGGCGTCTTCCGTACGGGCCTGATGATCACCGGGCTCCTCGCGCTGGCCGGGTGTACGGGGAGTTCCACCCCGGCCCCTCCCGCTCCGGCGCCCGCTCCGCCATCCGCACTGTATATTATAACAATATCGGAGGCAACGAGAGAAGGGGGAATCTGAGATTT
>VXNL01000020.1 GCA_009840635.1 Acidobacteriota bacterium
AACCGAATGAATTTAGCAGGAGCGGGGAGCCTCGGAGCGCCGGCCTCGGAGCGCCCCTACCGGGTGTAATCGACGATGTAGTTCAGGGGGTCCTGGGCGCGTTCGTTGATCCACACCTCGTAGTGGAGGTGGGGAGCCCGGCTGCGTCCGGTGTTCCCCACCAGGCCCAGTACCTGGCCGCGGCGGAGCCGCTGGCTTCGCCGGACATCGATCCGGGAGAGGTGCGCGTACCGGGTCACGGCGCCGAAGCCGTGAGAAACCACGACGTACTTGCCGTAGGTCGGCGAAGTGGCGGTTTCGATGACGAGTCCGTCGGCGGTCACGCGTACCGGAGTTCCGGTTCTCGCGTTGAGGTCCAACCCATAGTGCCGTTCGATCTCTCCGGTGAACGGGTCGTTGCGCATCCCGAACCCCGACGACATGTAACCGCGAATCGGCCAGATGGAAGGCGTCGAGGCGAGTAGCCGGCTTTTCTCCCGCATGGTCCGTTCGAGCGCCACACTCTGCTGGTCCAGGGTGGCGATCCGGCCGGAAAGGTCCTCCAGGCGGTCGCTGACATAGTCGTAGCCGGCCGGTGAGCTCACCGCGCCACCGACACCGCCGATGGGAGTGGGGATCGGCTCGGCTCCCGCGATCACGGCGAGCTTGCGCATCTGCATCTCGAGGGACTCGACCCGGCTGGCCATGCGCTCGGTGTCCTCGGCGTAGTCCCGATTCAACTGCCGGAGAGCGTCGCGCTCTTCGAGCAGGGCCGCGGAACCCGGACCCCCACTTGCGAGAAGCCAGCCGTAGTGCCCGGCGAATCCGAGGGCGACCAAACCCGCGAGGGCGACGATCCGTCGGATTCCCCGCGTGATCCGAACCTCGCGAGGCGTGAGGCTCCCCGCGCCGAAGACGATGATTCGCGTAGGGACTCGGCTCGAAGCGGCGTTGCGAGACGCAGTCCGGCTACGGAGCCGTCGGAGCAAGGGTAGATTCCGCCCGAACATGGGGTAATCGCCGGATTCTGACCCGGTTGCGCCCGTATTTCAAATCCTGCTTCCCACCCGCGGAGAGGGCGTGCAACGCGCCGGGTCGGCGGGCCGCACGCGGAGTCGCGGCAGGTCGGCTTCGACCCACTCGACCGTTCCTCCGGACTCGAGAGTTTCCAGTTTCTCGAGGCACCGCGTGACCGGGTCCCGCAAGGGGGGGATTTCGAAGAACAGCGCGTCCGGCGGCAACGCATCGAGCGCCGCCAGTCCGCTCGACAGGAGGCTTCCGGCCCCGCGGTAACCGGAGGTCTGGAGGTGATACATCCCGGCGGCGAGCTTCACCAGCGCTTTCAGGACTTCGCGCCGCACTCCGCGGCAGTCCGCCCATTCCTCTTCGAGAACGTCGTGGCTTTCGTAGTAGGCCCGCTCGTTGAACAGCCTGACCGCTTCGAGAATGGCGGAGTCGGCGGGGGGAGCGAGCCGGGCGCTTTCGCTCATCGCCTTCCCTCGGTCTTTCGGGCTTCGGACGCCCGACTCGAGTACCCGGCACCTCCCGATTCACTCAGGTCGGTGGCCGCCCGGAACTGGATCGCTTCCTCGAAGTGCAGCGGCTCGATCCGGCCGCTCCCCGCAAGGTCGGCGATCGTGCGCGCCACCCGGAACGCGCGTGTGATTCCCCGCGCCGACATGCCGAGCCCGTCCATCGCCCAGGAGACCAGCGATCGGAAGGGGCCGGAGGCCGATGCCGCTTTCACTTCGAGGATGGACATCCGAACCGGCGTCTTCGCGGTGCGGAACCGTTCCGCCCGCGCCTCGCGGGCCCGGCGCACCCGTTCCCGGACGGTAGCGGTGGTTTCTCCCGCGGCCGGTCCCAGAACATCTCCGGAGGTTACCGGCCTGACCGTCAGGTGGAGGTCGACCCGGTCGAGCAGGGGGCCGGAAATCCGCGAGCGGTAGCGCGCCACGAAGGCGGGGGGACAGCGGCAGGGCCTCCCTCCCTCGCCGTGGAAGCCGCAGGGGCACGGATTCATCGCCGCGGCCAGTTGGAACGACGCGGGAAAGCGGACGGAGTGGCGAACCCGGCCCACGTGAATGTCACCGCTTTCGAGCGGTTGACGCAGGCATTCCAGAACCGGTCGCTGGAACTCCGGAAGCTCGTCCAGGAACAGCACCCCGTGGTGCGCGAGGGTCACCTCGCCCGGCCGGGGTCCCGGTCCCCCGCCCGCCATCCCGGCATAGGAGATGGTGTGATGTGGCGCCCGGAACGGGGGTCGGCCCGGGGGCGCGGAGAGCGGCTGGCCGATGGCCGAGCGGATCCGGGCCACGTCCATGGCCTGCTCGGGCGACAGCCCGGGCAGCAGATCCGGCAGGATGCCCACCAGCAGCGTCTTCCCGCTTCCCGGAGGTCCGGTGAAGAGGAGGTTGTGGGCGCCGGCCGCGGCGATCTCGAGGGCCCGCCGGGCGCGCGGCTGGCCCCGGACCTGGGCCAGGTCCACGCCGGTGCGGGAAGCCGTCCGCGCTGGCCCCGAGGGCCGAAACGGTGGGGGCAGTTGCGGGGCGGCGAGCAAATCCGCTGCGGCGTGCAGGCTGACCGCCGGATAGACCCGAATCCCGGGGGCCATGGCCGCTTCGGCGGCGTTTTCCGGGTGGACGATGGCGGAGCGCATCCCGGCCGCCGCCGCTTCCCAGGTGATCGGCAGTCCGCCCGGGACTGGCCGCAGCGAGCCGTCGAGGGCCAGCTCACCGAGGAGCAGGGTGTCCGCCAGACGGTGGCGGGGCGCCATGCCGGTCGCCGCCAGGATCCCGAGCGCAACCGCGAGATCGAATCCCGCTCCTTCCTTCCGGACCCCCGCGGGAGCGAGGTTGACCACCACGTGCCCCGGGGGGACATGGAAGCCGCTGTTGCGCAGCGCTGCCTTGACCCGCAACTGCGCTTCCCGGATGACGGCGTCCGGGAGGCCGACGGTGCGGAACGAGGTCTGGTCGGCCCGCTGCAGGTCCACTTCGACCCGAATCAGCAGTCCCTCCACGCCGCGGACCGTCCCCGTGCGGGTGACCGCGAGCAGTCGTCCCCTGCGGGAATTACGTCCCGCGTCGGTGTTCTCCGCTTGTCGCATGAGAACACAGACGTAATTCCGGACGATTTATTCCCGCCGGCGCGCCAATTGTGGAAAAGTCGAAGCGAACGTGCACTTAGGCGGCGTTTTCCGCCTCCTTTTTCGCCACGGGATACGATTCGGGGCTGGCCCGAGCCTGGCGCTCCGACCGCTCCGTCAACTCATGGATCTCGTCACCCTGGTCACCGCCGCCGGCGCCGGTGTGCTGTCTTTCCTGTCCCCGTGCGTGCTGCCCCTCGTGCCCGGCTACATCTCGTTCGTCTCGGGAGCGTCGCTGAGCGAGCTGGCGGACGGGGTTCCCACCGGGGACGCCGCGGTCCGCCGCCGCCGGGTCATCGTGAACACCATCGCCTTCGTGCTGGGTTTCTCGATCGTCTTCGTGGCCATGGGGGCCTCGGCGACGTACGCCGGACAGTGGCTCGCCGGCAACCGGATCTTCCTCGGACGGATCGCGGGGACGGTGATCGTGCTGTTCGGCCTCCACGTGATGGGGGTGCTGAAGATCCCCTTCCTGAACGTCGAGAAGCGCTTCCACTCGAACCGTGAGCCCGTGAGCCTGCTCGGCTCCTTCGGGATCGGCCTCGCCTTCGCGTTCGGTTGGTCACCCTGCATCGGACCCATCCTCGCCGGCGTCCTGGTGCTGGCTGCGAACTACGAGACGGTGAACCAGGGCATCATCCTGCTCAGCGCCTACTCGCTCGGGCTCGGCGTGCCCTTCCTGCTCACCGGGATCGCGGTGGACCGCTTCTTCGCACTCTCGAAGAAAGTCAAGCGTCACATGCGGGTGGTCGAGGTGGTCGCCGGGGTGCTCCTGGTGGTGATCGGAGTACTGGTGTTCACCGACAGCCTGCAGGCGCTCTCGCAATACCTCACCTTCCTTCCGGTACTTGGTTGAACTTCGCGGAGTACTCCATGCCCACCTTGCTCTTTGTTTCCCTGCTGTTGGTCTCCGGCGCGCCGGCCCAGGAGGTCTGGGTGGTTCCGGACGAGGCCCGGGCGGTCGAGAACCCGGTCTCGCTGACCGACGAAGCGCTGGCCGCCGGCGAAAAGGCATACGGCGCCCGGTGCGCCTCCTGCCACGGCGATCTGGGGAAGGGCGACGGCAGGGCCACCCGGTTCATCAAGCCGGCCCCCGCGGACTTCGCGACGGTCGAAGCGCGGGACCGGATGACGGACGGCGAGATCTTCTTCAAGATCACCGAGGGCAAGAAACCGATGCCGGGCATGGCCCGGACGCTCAGCGACGAGGAACGCTGGCAGGTCGTCCACTACGTGCGGACGCTGCAGCCGCCGCGCTGACCAGACGGAGGATGACGATCATGACCGGCCCCACGAACCTGCGCGCGCAGCGCGCCTTCGGTCTGGCAATCACGCTTGCGAGTCTGCTCGCGCTTCCCGCGTGCGGCCCGCCCCCGCCGGGCGCCGCCGGTGGAGCCGGGGGGATGGCGGCAACCGCCCCCGACGTCACGCTGCCGCTGGTCGACGGGAGCGGTGACGTGAGCCTCCGGGGCGACGGCGCCGGCAAGGTCGTCCTGGTGGACCTCTGGGCGACCTGGTGCGTCCCCTGCGTCGCCGAACTTCCCCATTTGCAGGAACTGTCGGACGAGCTGTCCGACGACGACTTCCTGATGCTCGGGATCCTGCTGGAGTCGGGTGACGCGGACGACGTGGCTCCGTTCATCGCGGAAAAGGGCCTCACCTACCCGAACGTGATGGGTTCCGGTGAAGTACGCGATTCCTTCGGTCCTTTCCTCGGTTATCCGACCAAGTACCTCATCGACCGCGACGGGAACCTGGTGAAGCGCTACCTCGGCGCCGTCGGCGAAATCCTGAACGAGGAAATCGGCAAGCTGATCGAAACCGGCTCGCTCGACTGAGAACGCGCTGGCGAGAGCCGGCCGGTACTCGCGGTAGCGGCCTTCAGACCGGCACGCCGCGCCGCAAGGTGCGCTTCGCCGTGGGGCTGCCGGCGGGTTCCGCCGACGGAGGCTGGAAGTCAGCGCGCCACGTCGCTCAGCTGGCCCTCCGACGCTGCGACCGCCGAAGCCACCGTGAGGTCCCCGGTGACGTTCGTCGCCGTGCGGATCATGTCCAGGAGCCGGTCCACCCCGAGGATCAGGGCCACACCCTCCGCTGGCACCCCGATCGCCTGCAGGATGATGACCAGCATGATGATGCCGGCGCCGGGGACGGCGGCGGTCCCGATGGAAACGAGGACCGCGGTCAGGACGATGGTGAGCTGACCCTCGAGCCCGACGGAGAGCCCCAGCGACTGGGCGATGAAGAGCGCCGCGACGGCCTGGTAGAGCGCCGTCCCGTCCATGTTGATCGTGGCCCCGAGCGGCAGTACGAAGGACGAGACCTCCTCGGAGACGCCGAGGTCGCGCTGGGCCCGGTCCATGGTCACCGGCAGGGTGGCGCCGCTCGAACTCGTCGAGAACGCCACGAGCTGCACCTGGGCGGCCGCCGGGAAGAAGCGCCGCCAGCGGATGGGCGTCAGGAACTTGAGGACGAGCGGATAGACGACCAGCATCTGGGTGGCGAGGCCGGCGACCACCACGATGCAGTAGAAGCCGAGCGCCCCGAGGAGCTGCGCCACCTGCTGCGGGTCGTCGCCGGCCATTCCGGTGATCGCCCGCGCGATCAGGGCGAACACCCCGAGCGGCGCGACCTTCATCACGATCCCGACGAACTCGACGACCACCGCCTCGAGTCCCTCGAAGAAGGCGAGCAGCGGTGCGCCCTTCTCCTTCGGGATCCGGAGGAGCGCGATCCCGAACATGAGCGCCAGGAAGACGACCTGGAGCATGTTCCGGTTGCTCGACGTCGAGGAGATGACGTTGTCCGGCACGATGTCCTGGAGGATGCTGAGGGGACCGCGCTCCTCCATCATCGCCTCCGCGGCTCCCTGGCGGCTCGCCGCCGCTTCCTCGTACTGCGTCGCCAGTTCCCCGCGCAGGGCCTCCGGCACGTAGTCGCCGGGCCGGACCAGGTTGGCGTAGCTGAGGCCGATGCACACCGCGAGCGCGGTGGTCGCCACGTAGATGACGATCGTCTTGCCGCCGATCCGGCTGACCTTGCGCATGTCGCTGAGCGAGGCCACGCCGATGACCAGCGACGCGATGACCAGCGGCACCGCGATGAGCTGGAGCCCGTTGAAGAAGACGTCGCCGAACGGCGAGATCCAGTCGTCGGTGAACTCCCCCCAGCCGTTTGCGGCGGCGACGATTCCGTAGATGACGCCGAGGGCGAGACCGAGAACGATCTGGACCCAGAGCTTGCGGTACCAGGGAGTGTCCTTCATGACTTGGGCCGTTCCTTTCTTGGCGCGGGAGACTCTACCCGGACCACCGGAAAGTCAGCCCTGTGAGTCCCGGAGCACGAACCGCCCCAGGCGGCCGAGGCGCGCGAGCCGGATCGGTGGCTGCCCACCGCTCTTTCGGCCGTTCACCCCGACCTGGATGACGGCCTCGCCGGAGAGGATGAGCAGCAGGTCCTCCCCCAGGATGCGCCGTCGGTACCCCTTGAGCGGACGGGCGTCCGGGGCTTCCTCGGGGTAGGCGGCCACGATGGCGCGGAGTTCCTCCTGGGTGGCGAGCAGTTCGGGGGCGACCCCGTGTTCGCTGGCGCGCAGCTTCAGCCAGGTCTCGAGCAGCAGCGCCAGGGATTCGGGCGCCGGCCGCCGCTCCTTTTTCCCCTTTCCCGTGAAGGGGAGCGGCTTTCGGGCGCCGGCGCCGAGCACGCGGAGGATCGCATCCGGGTTCTTCTGCAGCACCGCAAGGGTCTGCTGGACGGTCTTCGGGTCTCCCTTCGGCGGACGGCCGGCCACCGATTCGTAGGGGGCGAGCAACTGCTCCCGGTTCCGGGGCTGGCGGCGCGCGAGGTCGCGCACCGCGCCGTCTTTCAGGATCCAGCCCCGCGGACGGTTCGAAGCCCGGGCCCGCCGCTCTCTCCAGGCAGCCAGTTCCCGGAGCGATCCGCGCTGCGACGGCGTGAGGCTCGGGCTGTCCAGGGCGCGATAGCACTCCTCGGCGGGAGGCATTCGGTAGGAGTCCTCTTCCGTAAGCGGAGTCATCTCCTCGCGGAGCCAGTCGAGACGCCCGAGCGCCTTTGCGCGCTCGGTCAGCTTGTTGCGCAGCGGAAGCAGATAGCGGACGTCCGCGATCGCATACTCCACCTGGCGGGGAGTCAGGGGCCGCCGCAGCCAGTTGGACATCTGCTCCTGTTTGGACAGTTCACGCCCCACGAAGCCGGCGACCAGCGTGCGCAGGGCGATCTGGACCTTCTTCCCGTGGCCGATGACGGCGGCGGCAATCTGGGTGTCGAAGACCTTCTTGGGCACCACGGAAGCGAGTCCGTAGAAGATGTCGAAGTCGTGCTTGCCGGAGTGAACGACCTTGAGGACGCGGGGATCCGAGATGAGGGCGAGGAGCGGATCGAGCTTCTTCACCTCGAGCGGATCGATCACGGCCTCCACGCCCGGAGCCGCCACCTGGATCAGCCCGAGTTCCGGGAACAGCCGGTTCTCCGGGATGAACTCGGTGTCGAGGGCGAACTCGCCCGCGGCGCGCAGGTCCGCCACCAGCGCCTCGAGCCCCTCCTGATCCTGGACGATCCGGACTCCGCCGATCTGCCCGGGCGAAGGGGTCGTCGCCCCGGGGGCCTCACGGGAGTCCCGGCGCGACGGCGGCTTCGCACCGTCCCCGGCGGGTCGTTCACGGACGGCCACTGCCGCCGCACCTCGGGCGCTGGGCCCGCCGCCCCGGGTCCTGTTCCGGAACTTGCTGTGTTCTTCCAAGGCTCTCCGTAGATCGTCCTTCCCCGCGGGCGCCGGGCGCGCGCCCAAGATCACCCGGCCGGAAGTCTACTCCCCGCGCGGATGTGCAACGATAGGGGCCGCCCGCACGGTTCACGAGCTTGGAAGACCCCGGTTTCCTCAGCGTCCTTCCCCCGATCCTCGCGATCCTGGTCGCTCTGGCGACCCGTCAGGCGGTGCTCGCCCTGCTCGCCGGTGTCCTGTTCGGGGAGCTGATTCTCGGAGGCGGCAACGTCTTCGGGGCGCTTGCCGGCACGGTGGGGCGGATCACCGACGCGTTCGCGGGCAACCCCTCCATCCTGCTGTTCAGCGTGCTGGTCGGGAGCGTGCTCGCGTTGATCGGGTTCACGGGCGGGGTCACCGGTTTCGTGAAGTGGGTCACGGAGCGGCGCCTGGTGGCGGGTCCGCGGGGGGCGCAGGGGCTCGCGCTGCTGCTCGGGCTGGGAATCTTCGTCGAGTCGAGCATCACCTGCCTGGTGAGCGGCACGGTGGCGCGCCCGCTCTTCGACCGCTTCCGGCTTTCCCGCGAGAAGCTGGCCTACCTGACGGACTCGACCTCGGCGCCGGTCTGCATCCTGCTGCCGATGAACGGTTGGGGGGCGTTGATCATCACGATCCTGGCGACTCTCGGCATCGAGAGCGGAGTCTCGGTGCTCGTCGCCAGCATCCCCCTCAACTTCTACTCGCTCGCCGCTCTGGGACTGGCCTTCTTCTTCGGCCTGTCGGGACGGGACTTCGGCCCCATGGCGCGCGCCGAACGACGGGCGCGCGAGACGGGGCAGGTCATCCGGGAGGGTGCCCGGCCGCTCGTTTCCACGGAGGTCCTCGCCCTGCCTCCCGGGCCGGGAGTGCCCGATCGGGCCCGGAACATGGTGGTGCCCCTCGCCGTGCTGCTGGTCATGATCTTCGTGGGGTTGTGGATCACCGGAGAGGGGAACCTGCTGGAAGGAAGCGGGGGCACGTCCGTCCTCTGGGCCGTGCTGGCCGCGGTGGTGACCGCGGCGGCAATGGGGATGTTCCAGCGCGTCCTCCGAGTTTCGAAAACGATGGATCTCGTGATGCAGGGCGCGGGCGGGATGGTGCCGGTGGTCACGGTTCTGCTGGTCTCTTTCGCCATTTCGGCGGTGGCGCGCGACCTGGGCACGGGGGTCTATCTGGCGGGAGTCGCCGAGGCCGCCATGCCCGCCTCGCTCGTTCCGGCGGTCCTGTTCCTGGTGACCTCGGTGGTCGCGTTCTCCACCGGGACGTCATGGGGCACGTTCGCCATCATGCTCCCGATCGCCGTCCCGGCCGCCGCCGTGCTCGGCCTCGACCTTCCGCTGGTGGTCGGAGCGGTTCTCTCGGGCGGGATCTTCGGCGATCACTGCTCCCCGATCTCCGACACCACGATCATCGCGTCCATGGCGTCCGGCTCCGACCTGGTGGACCACGTGAACACCCAGCTTCCCTATGCGGTGCTGGGTGGGGTCGCCGCCACCGTCCTGTTCCTGGCCGCCGGGCTGGCGTCCTGACGGCGGGGACGCCCCACTAGAATCGCCGGCCCGATGTCCGACAAGGCCCTTCTTGACACCCTGGCCGACGAGGTGCGGCCGGGCGCCGGCGGCAGCCCGGAACTCGTTCCCCTCGATCCCGACCATCCCGGCTTCCGGGACCCGGTGTATCGCGCCCGCCGGAACGCGATCGCGAAGCTCGCCTCCGACTACGTCACCGGCGACCCAGCCCCGACCGTCCGTTATGCCGACGAGGAACACGCCGTCTGGAGGCACGTCCGGGAACTTCTGGATCCGCGGCACCGGGACTTCGCCTGCGCCGAGTACCTCGAGTGCGTGGACGCGGTAGCGCTCGACCGCACCCGGATCCCGCAGCTCGAGGACGTGAACGCCCGCATCCGCCCGCTCACGGGGTTCCGCATGCTCCCGGTTGCCGGTCTCGTGACGGCGCGGGCGTTCCTGTCGTTCCTCGCGGACCGCATCTTCCTCGCGACCCAGTACATCCGGCACGCGAGCCGCCCGCTCTACACCCCCGAACCGGACGTGATCCATGAACTCGTCGGCCACGCGGCCTCCTTCGCCCACCCGCTCTACTGCGGATTGAGTTCCCATTTCGGCCGCGCCGCCCGGGTGGCGAGCGACGACGATGTCGAACGGATCGCCCGCCTCTACTGGTTCACCCTGGAATTCGGGGCGGCGATCGAAGACGGCATCCCCAAGGCCTACGGCGCGGGGCTCCTGTCCTCCGTCGGCGAAATGGACCGTCTCCGGGACGCGGAACTCCGGCGGTTCGACTGCCGGACGATGGCCGACACGCCCTACGACCCCACCGACTTCCAGCCGTTCTACTTCGTCGCGCCCAGCTTCGGCGCGATGCACGAACAGGTGAGCGAGTTCCTGAGCCAGTTCAGCGACTGAGCGCGGCGGGCAGCAGCCGCAAATCCTGAAGCGGTCCGGTAGCGATGGGCAACACCTCCGAGGACGGTGGGAGTCCGGCCGACCAGTTCCCGCTGCCCGAGGACGGTGACTCCCATCTCTCCGAGATTGAAAGGATCCTGAGCCGGCTGACCGCGTCGCTGACCGTTCCCGACAAGATTGCGGTCTGGGCTGCGGTGATCGGGCTGCGCAGGCTACCGGGTTCGACGGCGGGCCTGGATGTAGAGATCTCGCTGATGCAGCCCGAGTTGATTCGCCGTGATGGAAACTGGGGATGGGCAGAAATTCGGATCAGTGAGCACTCATTTGTGCTCGGCGAGGGCGGTCACGTCTATTCGTCCGCTGTGGGTGGAGATAGCTGGAGTCGTACGGTGTTCCAAAGCGACCTCGGGGCTCCGTACTGCGATGGCGACGAAACCAGGATGGAAAACTGGCTCGACCGCGCGAAGTTCCTCCTGGACGACGCAGAAGTGTCCATTGAAGACAGAACCGACTATGGATGCGTTCAACACGTCTTCCGGGAGTCGCGAGACGAGTGAGGTTCCGGAGTCCCGCTGGCGGGGACGCGTGACGCGCTCCTGCTGCCGTGGGCTACGCCTTGATGACCACCACGGTCTGGTCGTCGTCGGGGGCGCCCTTCCGGAACCGGCGAACCGCCTTCAGCACGTTGTCGCAGACTTCGGCGGCGGGGGTTCCCAGGTCCCGTTCCCGCCGGAGCACCTCGGCGAGCCGGTCTCTCCCGAAAAGGTCCCCGTGCCGGTCGGCGCTCTCGGTGATCCCGTCGGTGTAGAAGGTGAGCAGGTCCCCTTCGTCGAGCTGGATGACCTCCTCGAAGTAGCGGGGCGCCGGGAACAGCCCGAGCGGCAATCCGCTGGCGTGAATCATCTCGACGTCGCCGCTCGCCCGGACCAGGATCGGGGGCGGGTGTCCCGCGTTGATGTGGATCAGCCGGCGTAGCGGAACGTCCAGCAGGCCGAAGAAGAACGTCGCGTAGCGGGTCTCTCCCACGCTCTCGTAGAGCAACTGGTTGGTGCGCCCCACGATGACGCGGAGCGTGAGGCTCGACTTGGCGAGCGAGAACACCGAAGCGTGGAGCGCGGCCACCAACAGCGCCGCGGGAATCCCTTTCCCCGCCACGTCGGCCATCGCGAAACCCCAGCGATCCTCGCCGAGCGGAATCAGGTCGTAGTAGTCGCCCCCGACCTGCGAGCACGGTTCGTAGGCCGCGGCCACCTCCATCCCTTCCAGCACCGGGCACTCGTGCGGAAGGAGGTCCTGGAGCACCTTGCCCGCCACTTCCATCTCGGAGACGAGTTCCCGCCCCTCGACCGCTTTCTCGTAGAACAGGATCCGCTCGAGCGCGGGAGCGGCTCCGGCCGCGTAGGAGGCCAGCACCGCCCGGTCCCGCTCGGAGAACGCGTCGGGGTCCGCCGACTCCGCGAGCAGGGCGCCGACCCGCCGTCCGCCGGCCCCGAGAAGCGGCGTTGCCACCGCGGCGCGCGAGCCGGCGCTCAGTTCCGGTTCCGACGCAGCGTCATTCGCCGTGACATCGAGCAGTTCCGGCCGGCCGCTGTCGAGGACCCGGCGAGTGATCCCGCCCGGCGCCAGGTCCGCGACGCTCGAAGCGGAGGAGTCCGCCGACCCGGTGTCCCGGCCGCGCAGCCGGCGGCAGAGCACCGTTTTCCCGCTGAGATCCACGGCGCACAGGGTGGCCCGGTCGCACCCCGGCAGGACGTGCCGCAGGCCGGCGAGAATGGTGTCCGCGGTGCGGCCGATCTCGAGGCTTCGCCCGATCTCCTGGAAGGCCTCGAGCAGGGGTCCGGAGCCGGCCTGCGACGGGTTGTGATCGGTCATGGGCGGCGGCGCGCACGTTAGCGCGCGGAGCGCCGGCCTCGGGCCGGCATCGCCGGCCCCCACCGGGGGGACTGGCCGCAGGGAGGCGAAACGCACTCGTTTCGCCAACCCCGGGCCGGCGTCCCGGCCGCCGCGGCTACCGCATCGCGAAGCAGTAGAAGAGGCCGTCCCCCCCGGTGCCCCGGAGGTCCTCCTGCCCGCAGCCGCGCGAGCCGTGGGACGCGTTCCAGGACGTGGGGTTGGCGCCGCCGCCGATCCGGTCGTGGTGGCCCACCACGGCGCTGCCGTCCGAGGCGCTGCTCGTCCAGTTGGAGCAGGTGGTGTCACCGTCGCCCATGGCCGCCATCCCGTCCTCGGCGGTGCCGGTGATGATGTCGTGGCGGTTCACGTCGTCGCCGCGGCCGCTGATCACCTCGCCCTTCTCGGAGATCGAGTTCTCCTTGCTCAGCTTGTTGTTGTCGCTGTGGAGGTCGGTGACGTCGCTCGCCACCATGACGCCGTTCGCGTTGTGCCAGGGTCCGGCGCCGATGCGGTCCTTCGCGTTCACCCCGGCGTCCCCGATGGTGCTCAGGTAGGCGCGCCAGGTGAGGCCACTGGTGGCGCCGCCCTCTTCCGCCAGCATCGCGCAGTGGGCGTCGGCGCCCTCGAGTCCGCCGAGGTTCGCGCCGTCACCCGGCCCCCGGCTGGTGAGGAAGAAGGTCATGTCCGACTGGACGGCGGGAACCGCTTCGGGGGCAGACGTCAGGGCGAGCAGAGCGGGAAGCCCGGCCATCAGCAGGGAGAGAAAGAGGACGCGTTTCATGGCAGACTCCTTTCCGGCGCGGTCGGCCGGGCTACCGATTCTACGGAACTGCGGCGTTCGGCGTCGGCCGGCAATCCTCTCCTCACCCTCGTCATCCGGGTAGCAGCTCAAGGAAGTCCTCGAGCGGCAGCACTTCCACCCCGTCGATGTTCTGGGCCCTGGGCCCGAGGCAGACCAGGATGCGCCGGGTCACCGAGGGATTCCGGTAGGCCAGCGCCTTGAGGCCGCGCAACATGCTGGTATGGACCCGGCGGCTGGACTTCACCTCGATTCCCCAGGTCTCGCGCCCCAGCGAAAGTACGAAATCCACCTCGACCCCGTGGCGGGTCCGGTAGTGGTGGAGGGTCGCGTCCGGAAGGAAGGACGGAAGCCGCTGGTGCAACTCGAGCGCCACCAGATGTTCGAGCAGCAGTCCCCGCTCGTCGTCGAGGGGCCGGTCCAGCGGCCGTCGCAGGAGCGCGTTGCGCACGCCGATGTCGAAGAGGAACAGCTTGCCGTGACGGATCAGGTTGGCGCGGTCCGAGCCGCTCCAGGCCGGAACCCGAAAGGCGACCAGCGTGTCTTCGAGGACCTCGAGGTAGCGGCGCGCGGTCTCGTAGCCGAGCCCGGCGTCCTGCGAGAGGTTGTGGACGTTCAGGATCCGCCCCGACGCCGCCGCGACGAGATCGAGAAGGCGCGCGAACCCGCCGACGTTGCGGACCAGCGCCTCGGCCTGGACCTCCTCCCTGAGGTAGGCGTCCGTGTAGCTGCGGAGGTCGGTGGCCCGGGTCTCCGGGTCCGGCTCGCGGTAGATGCCGGGAAGCGTCCCGTGGGCGAGAACCCGGTGGAGGTCGAAGTCGGCGCCGAGTTCCACCGACGGTCAGCGGATGCAGGCGGTGGATCTGGACCCGTCCGGGTAACAGATTGGCCTGGGCCCGGCGCAGTTGCCGGGCGCTCGCGCCCGAAATCAGAAACCGAAACCGGCCCGGCCTGCCGTCCACCGCGACCTGCACCGCGTCGAGCAGCGCGGCGATCCGGTGCACCTCGTCGAGCAGGACGGTCCGGGTGGTTTCCGGCGCCGTCTCGAGCTCCCGTTCCAGCCGGTCGGGATGTCCGACGTATTCGCGGAAGACCCGCGGGCTCGCGAGGTTGAGCGTCAGGTCGGGCTCGAGCGAGGAGAGCAGGGTGGACTTGCCCACCTGCCTCGGCCCGAGAACGAGCACGTTGCGGGCGCTGCCCCGGAGAATCCGGGCGAGGCTCCTCTCGTACACGTGGGTATTCGGGCCGCATTTTTACCCACGACCGCCGGAAACAGTCAGCACTCGACGCCCGCAGGCCAGGAAACCCGTCTTCGGTCGGGACGCCGGCCTACCGGAGCCGCCGGGCGCCGTACCAGAGGAGCGGGATGATGAAGATGATCCAGAAACCGTAGGTCAGGATCCGGTACCCGATGCCGATCAGGTCCTCGAGTCCCGCCTGGGCGAGCAGAATCGCGGCCAGCAGCACGACGGTGGAGGTCGCCGGCCGCAGCCACGACTTCAGTTCGCGGCCTCCCTCCTCCATCGCGCGCGCCACCCGCTCGTTGACCGCGTGGATCAGGCTGGTGGCGGTTTCGATCAGGGTGCCGAACAGGACCACCTGGAACCCGAACAGGAGCAGCGGGGAACCGATCTCCGCCAGCAGGGTGAGGGAGGGGACGGTCTCCTCGATCATCCCGGACCCGAGGCCGGCGATCGCGATGAAGAAGAGGACGGCGGGAATGATGGCGATGGGCCCCGCGAGCATCCCCGCCACCATGGCGTCACGGCGCGTCCTCAGGTGGTGCGCGCAGAACAGGACGGCCGGCAGCGTGCCCACGTTGTAGGCCATGTACTCGACGCCGCCGAGAACCCAGTCGCTCGTGGCTTCGCCGTCGGCGAGAGCGGTCCCGATCTCCGGTCCGAAGGTCCGGAAAGCGGCGACGAGCACGACGACGTACACCGCGTAGAGCGCCATGGACCAGAAGGACAGGAAGTTCTCGACGGTGCTGGTGCCCTTCAGGACGAGGTAGCCCACGGCGATCATGATGGCGAGCACCCCGATGGCGTAGGGGAGCCCGAGCGAGCGCGAGACGATCTCGCCGCCCGCCGCCGCCACCACCGAAACGACCACAAGCATCGCGGCGAGGTAGGTGACCTCGTAGAGCCAGTTCCAGCGGCCCAGGAGTTCGCGGGTCAGGGTCCGGTAGTCGTAGGAACCGACCCGCCGGGCGATCTCGAAGGTGAGGGCGCAGACGACGGACCACAGCGGCGTCGTGATGAGGAGCATCCCGAGGAGCCCCCCGAGGACGCCCTTGGTCAGGAAGAAGTCCACGAGTTCCCGCCCGGTCCCGTACCCGCCCGCGATGACCATGGACTGGAAGCAGAATCCGGGCAGCAGGTACCGCTGGAACCAGTCGGAGCGCAGCGGATTCTTCAAGGGGCCCTACCCGGTAAGGGGCAGCCAAGGATACCCGGGGCTATGCCGGGGTTGAGGCCCGAAACTTCGTTCAGTCCCGGGGGAGTTCGCGAGGCCGGACGAACGCCTCCACGGCGGCCGCGGCGGGGGAAAGGCCCGCCCAGTCGGGGGCCGCGATGCGCGCCACCAGGAGGGCGGCGGTGGGGAAATGCTCCAGGCGGCCCAGGAATCGGGCCGCGAGGTCTTCCATGCCGGGGTTGTGGGCCACCACCAGCAGGGGAGACGCGCTCCCGCCCTCCCCGGCCACGATCTCCACGATCTCATCCGGACTCGATCCGTAGAGGTCCGGGACCAGCCGCAGGGTGTCCGGAGCGGCGCCGGCCGCTTCGAGGGCGAGTTCCGCCGTGGTCCTTGCCCGAACCGCCGTGGAAACGAGTGCCGCCGCCGGGACGAACCCCTGTTTCAGCAAGTAACGGCCCATCCGGGGCGCATCCCGGAGGCCGCGCGGGGCCAGCGGCCGGTCGTGGTCCGGGAGGCCGGGATGGTTCCAGGCGGACTTGGCGTGACGGAGGAGGAGCAACCGCAACGTCAGGGTGCTCCGTAGGCCTCCGCCACCGAGTTCGCGCCGGCGAGAATCCGGGAATAGACGGCCGGGTCGACGTTTCCTCCGGTGACGACGACGAAGACCTCCCGGTCCTCGAACCGTTCGGGACTCGTGAGCAGCGCCCCGATCCCGAGCGCCCCGGTGGGCTCCGCCTTCAGGTTGGCCCGGGCGAACAGCGCTCGTACTCCTCCAGCGATCTGTGCCTCGGGCACTTCCACGATGTCCCGGATCCCCTCGCTCAGGATCGTCCAGTTGTTCTCGCCGAGTTGAGGCAGCCGGGCCCCGTCGGCGAGCGAGAGCGCTTCGCCGGTGTGGCTCACGAGTTCGCCGCGGCGGAGGGACTCGGCGGCGTCGTTCGCGAGCAGCGGCTCGGCGCCCACCACGGGAACTTCGGGAAGTCCCGCGGAGCGCAGGCCGGTGAGGATGCCGGAACTGATTCCCCCGCCGCCGATGGGAACCACGACCACCGCTTTCTGCCGCCTGGCCGGCGAGAAGCGGCCCAGGCGGGCCGCGACCTCTACCCCGAGCGTCGCGTTGCCGGCGATGACCGCCGGATCGGCGTAGGCGCTGGCGACCTCCGCCTCGGGGAAGGTGCGGAGGACCCGCTCCACCCCTTCCTCCCGCGACTCCTTCTCGACGTCCGTGAACTCCACGGCGGCCCCATGGCTCTGCACCGCATCGATCTTCACCCGGGCGGAAATGGACGGCATCACGATGGTGGCCTGCTTCCGCAGCAGGCGGCAGGCGAGCGCCAGCGCCTGACCGAAGTTGCCGGACGAAGCAGCGATCAGGTGCCGGGCCGATGACGTGCGAGCCCGGTGGAAAGCGGCGCGGAACTTGAAGCTCCCGGTGCGCTGGAAGGTTTCGGTCACCAGCGTGATGCGGAGGCCGAGCGCCGCCCGCAGTCTCTCCGGTTCGATCCACGTCGTGGGCCGCACCGCGAAGGGGCGGTCGGGGACGGTCAGGTTCATGGTTCCCCTCCTCCGGGATCTTCGGGAATGACCCGGTCCAGGATTCTCTCCGGGTCGGTTTCGCCGCTCTCGTCCTGCACTTCACGGCTGCGGTCGAGAATCCGTCCGACCGCCTTTCCCGGCGCGATGTTGCGCGCCAGCACGTGCCGCCCGCTGACCGCGTCCTCCGGCGGCCCGCGGAACACTCCGGCGGCTTCCGCCCGCTCGCGGAACACCTCGCCCTCGGGGAACCGTCCGGCCAGCGCGTTCTCCGTGGTGCGCCCGAGCTGGTCGGCGGTGGCGACCCGCAGGAGGGCCTCGAGGGTGGTCCCGGCACCCGCCATCTCGCGGGCCAGTCGCCGGTAGGCGGCGCGCTTCGCGCCCTGCCTCGGATAAAACGCCGGCGCCAGGTGGCGGCGGGTCAGGGCCTCGACCTCGTCCACCAGCGCGCGCGGCGCCCGCAGTCCTTCGAGGAAGCGGCGGGCGAGCGGCGCTCCGGCGGCATCGTGGGCGTAGGCGGTGATGCGTCCGCGCCGCTCCCGGGTGGTGGCCGGCTTGCCGAAGTCGTGGCAGAGGGCGGCGAACAGCAGGGCCCGGCTCGCCTCGCGATCGCCGGGGGCCAGTTCCGCCGCGCGGTCCACCGCCAACAGGGTGTGTTCGAAGACATCGCCCTCCGGATGCCACTCGGGATCCTGGGGAACCCCGCGGAGGGCGTCCACCTCCGGCAGGAACCGCAGGAGCCGGGTGGTGGCGAGAAAACGGAGGCCTCGCGACGGTTCCCCGCCGTGGAGCAGTTTCTCGAGTTCGTCCAGGATCCGCTCCGGACTCAGCTCGGCGAGGTCCAGTTGGCTACACAGACGGTTCAGTTCTTCGTCGGCGGTGAACCCGAAGCGGGAAGCGAAGGCGGCCACCCGCAGTCCGCGGAGCGGATCCTCGGGGAACTTCGCCGGGTCCGTGGCCCGCATCACGCCTCGGGCGAGGTCGCGCGCCCCACCGTAGGGGTCGAACAACTCGCCGGTCAGGGGGTCGAGTCCCATGGCGTTGAGCGTGAGGTCCCGGCGCCGGGCCGCTTCTTCGAACCTCATGTCCGGGTCCACCACGACCTCGAAACCCAGGTGTCCCGGCCCGGTCTTCGATTCCCGGCGCGGCAGGGCGACCTCGAGGGCGAGACTCCCGACCCGGAGCACCGGAAAGGCGCGGCCGATCCGGCGGACCTTGCCGAGCGGGCGCAGCGACCGTTCGAGCTTGCGGAGCGGCAGGCCGAACACCTCGAGGTCGGGCTCGCCCGTGGAGTGGCCGAGCATGCCGTCCCTGACGAAGCCTCCGACGACCAGGACGCGCCCGCCGGCCTGCCGGACGGTGACCGCGACCTGGCGGGCATCCCCTGCGGGACCGACGGCTTCCTCCGGGATCGGGCCTACCGGCGAGAGCCGGAACCGGGCCGCTGCCGACCCCTCGGCGCCGTCGTCTCGCCGCGTCAAGGACTGGGCCGGTTGAGTTAGCCGGGAGATCCGCCGGCTTCCGCCCAGGCGACCGGATCGCCGATCCGAATCCTCCCGCCGCTCACCACTTCGCCGAACGCCCCTCCGCGCCAGTCGGGCGCCAGCGCGTCGCGCATCCGGAGCGCGGCGCCGTCCATCCGTTCGCAGGGCTTCGTTTCCCCGTGGATCAAGATCCGGGTCTCGCCCACCGCGAGCGTCCGCCCGATGGTCTGCCGGAAGTCGACCCCGGCCACGAGCAGGTTCGCCCGCCGCAGGGCCGGATCCGCGTCGGGTTGACCGGCTTCGTCCGCCGCGCGCTCCCAGGCTTCCCTCGAAAGGACGGTGACCTGGCGCTTCCCCCGGGCCGGAGCGGAGTCTCGAAGCCCTTCGCCGGCGACCAGTTCCCCTTCGGACCGGGACATCATCGGTTCACCGCGGGCTCCCTTGGCCCAGATGGCAAGGAGGCTGCCGCCCTGGTGGTTGGTGGTCGGTTCTGCCATGGATGGTCCTGGGAGCGCGGCGAGGCGCCGCGCCAACCCGGCGGAATCCTACCGCCGTTCCGCGCGTCATGATTCCCGGCGGAATTCGGTATGCGCATCGCCGTGCTCGCGTCGGGAGGGGTGGACAGCTCCGTCGCCCTCGCCACGCTGGCGCAGGCGGGTCACGACGTGCACGCCTTCTACCTGAAGGTCTGGCTCGAGGACGAGCTCGAGCATCTTGGGGAGTGCCCCTGGGAGGAGGACCTCCGTTACGCCCGTGCCGTCGCCGGACAGTTCGGGGTCCCGCTCACCGTGATCCCGTTGCAGCGCGCCTACCGGGAGGGCGTCGTCGCCTACCTCCTCGAGGAACTTGAGCGCGGAGGGACGCCGAGTCCCGATCTCTTCTGCAACTCGCGCATCAAGTTCGGGGCCTTCGCCGACTGGGTGGACGCCGAGGTCCCCGGCGGACGCTTCGAAAGGGTGGCGACCGGCCACTACGCGCGGAGGGTCGAGACGGCGGACGGCGTCGAGCTGCACCGAGCCCCCGACCCGGTGAAGGACCAGACCTATTTCCTCTCCCGGATCAGCGGTCGCCAGCTCGAGCGGTCGTCGTTTCCGGTGGGGGACCTGCGGAAGACCGAGGTCCGGCGGCTCGCCGCCCGGCTCGGGCTCGCGCCGCAGGACCGCCGGGACAGTCAGGGCATCTGCTTTCTCGGGCGCGTGCGGTACCGCGACTTCGTCACCGCCCACCTCGGCGACCGGCCCGGACCGGTCGTGGACGAGGCGACGGGAGACGAAATCGGCACCCACCGCGGGCACTGGCTGTTCACGATCGGCCAGCGGCGGGGCCTCGGCCTCGCGGGCGGCCCGTGGTTCGTCGCCGGGAAGGACCCGCGGGCGAACCGGGTCCTCGTGCGCCGGGGCGCCGGCCGGCCGGCGAACCGTTGCCTGGTCGAGGACCTTCACTGGATCGAAGGCGGTGCGTCGTCCGGCTCGGAGCGCCTCCACGTCCGGGTGCGGCACGGACCGGAACTGGTCCCGGCGCTGGTGTCGTGGGACGAGAACGGGGGAGGGGAGATCGTGCTCGACGGGCCGGACGAGGGCCTCGCTCCGGGTCAGTTCGCGGTCCTCTACCGGGGTACCCGCTGCCTCGGATCGGGGCGCATTGCGGGCGCCCCGCCCATTCCCGCCTAACCGGTGGAGTTTGGGGCCCGGCGGGGTCCCCGGCACGCGAAAACGACCGCCGGAGGCACGTTTTTCCAGACGACCGATCCGTGCTCGATGGTCTCGAAGCTCTCGTGGAGCAGCCTGGCGAAAGGGGAACGGCGCCAGAACGGCAGAGCCTGGACGTAGATGTAGAAGAGGAACTGCCCGTCGGGCGACAGAGTTTCCAGAATCGCGGCGAGCATGCCGGTCCGCTTTCGCTCGGGAACGACCGACCAAGGCAGGGTCGCGACGACGGCCCCCACCTCCCCGACTTCCTCACGGGCGCAAATGGAGCAGAGGTTGGCCAGGTCATCCACCACCACTTTGAGGTCCGGAAGGCGGCGCTCGAGGGCATGAGCGCACTGCCGGTTCAGCTCGACAGCGAAGAACGGCGTGCCCGGAGGCTTCGCGGCGAGCAGGTGTTCGGTGATGGCGCCGTCCCCCGGTCCCGCTTCGATGACCGCGGCGTCGTCGGGCCAGCGCACTGCCTCGGCGATCGCGATGCCGAGCGCCGGGGAACTGCGCCGGATCGCCCCTACCTCGCGCGGCTTCGTCACGAACTGCCGAAAGATGGTCGAGTCGGCGGGCGCGATTCCCTCCTCCTTCGGCATGGGACTGCGGGGATCGCTCAGGGAGCCTCGGGCCTTCTGGCGGTGATGCGGCGGGTGGTGAATCCGAGCCAGTGGAGCCGTCCCAGGTGCCGGGCGTGTTCCACCTTCATGCAGCGGTCCATGACCACTTCAATCCCGAGTTCGCGGGCTCGTTCGGCCGCCTCCGGGTGGATGACTCCGTATTGCAGCCAGATTGCCTTCGCGCGGCCGGCGCACTCCTCGACGATGCCGGGAACCGCGGCCGGGGCGCGGAACACGTTCACGATGTCCACCGGCTCCTCGATCGCCGCGACGCTCGGATAGCACTGTTCTCCCAGGATTTCCTTCTCCCGCGGGTTTACGGGGACCACCCGGTATCCGTTCCGCTGCAGGTAGAAGCCGACGAAGTAGCTGGCGCGCAGTTCCTTCGGCGAGAGGCCCACGACGGCCACCGTTCGGGCGGAAGTCAGCAGCCGGCGGATGGTCCCGGCATCCTGGTACTGGCCGAGATCCGGCCCCGAACCGTCCGCGGGCAGCGGCGGCGGGAGTTCACAAGCGATTACAGAGGACATTCGATGGTTTCCCCGATTGGGGCCTCGTCGTCTTCGGAGGCGGGTGTGGCGGCCGCTTCCAGGCCGCGGGTCAGGTCCCAGATCAGGTCCCGCGGGTCTTCGATGCCGACCGAAAGGCGGATCGTGCCCGGCGAGATCCCGGCGCCCCGGAGTTCTTCGTCGTCCAGTTGCCGGTGGGTGGTGCTCGCCGGGTGGATCACCAGGCTCTTCGCGTCGCCGACGTTCGCGAGATGGGAAAAGAGGTTGAGCTCGCGAATGAACCGGGCTCCCGCCTCGCGCCCTCCCTTCAGGTTGAACGAGAACACGGCACCCGCTCCCCGGGGGAGGTACTTCGCGACCAGCGCGGCGTAGCGGCTCCCGTGGAGCCCCGGGTGCGCCACCGTCTCGACCTCGGGCCTTCCCGTCAGGAAGGTCGCAACCTCGAGAGCGTTCGCCGTGTGCCGCTCCATCCGGAGCGGCAGCGTCTCGGCGCCGAGCCCGAACAGGAAGGCGTTGAACGGGGACATGCAGGCCCCGAGGTCCCGCAGCGTTTCGGCGCGCAGCTTCATCAGGAATCCGTACTCGCCGAAGGTCGCCTGGAACGCGAGGCCGTGGTAGGCCGGCGACGGATCCGCGATCCCCGGAAACTTGCCGTTGTCCCAGGGGAACCGCCCCGACTCGACCACCACCCCGCCGATGCTGTTCCCGTGGCCGCCGATGAACTTCGTCGTCGAATGGACCACGATGTCGGCGCCCCACTCGAGCGGCCGGCAGAGGTATGGAGTCGCGAACGTGCTGTCCACCATGAGCGGCACCCCGTGGCGGTGCGCGATCTCCGCGACGGCGTCGATGTCGAGGACGTTCCCACCGGGGTTACCGATCGTTTCGCCGAAGAACAGCCGGGTTTCGGGACGGACGGCTTCCTTCCAGTTGTCCGGCTCGTCCGGGTCCACGAACGTGACCCCGAACCCCAGCTTCCGTTCGAGATGCTTGAGCTGGGTGAGGGTGCCGCCGTAGAGGGCGCGGGACGCGCCCACCTGGTCGCCGGGCGGGAGGGCGGTGAAGAAGGCGCCCGCCTGGGCGGCGAGTCCGGAGGCGAAGGCGACCGCGCCCACCCCGCCTTCGAGGTTCGCGATGCGCTCCTCGAACGCGGCCACGGTGGGGTTCATGATCCGCGAGTACGTGTTCCCGTATTCCTGGAGGTTGAAATAGGCCGCCGCCGCCTCCGGGTCCTCGAACACATAGCTGGTGGTCTGGAAGATGGGCGTGGCGCGCGCCCCGCTGTGCGGCTCGGGCCGGGCGCCGGCATGCACCGCCCGGGTGGCGAAGCCGAACTCGCGGGTCTCGGCTCCGACTTCTCTTTCGCTCATGGCACGTCTACCTCCTCGTGATCCAGGAACCCGCGAACCAGGGGAGTCATCCGTCCCGCCTCCAGGAGGAACGAGTCATGCCCGTACGTCGTGTCGATCTCGTGATGGACCACGCTCTTCCGGCGGGCCTCGAGCGCGGCCGCGAGCCTTCGGGAATCGCCGGAAGGGTATAGCCAATCCGAGGAGAAGGAGAGGAGCAGGGTGCGGCAGCGGAACCGTTCCACCGCCTCCTCGAGGTCGCCGCCGCCGTGCCTCTCCGCAAGGTCGAAACGCGTGAGGGCGTAGGAGAGGAACAGATAGGCGTTCGCGTCGAAGCGCCGGTTGAATTTCGCGGCCTGGTGGACGAGGTAGGACTCGACCTGGAAGTCCGCGGCCTGGAGATCGCCGGCGAAATCCCGCCGGTCCTGGAGGCGGCGTCCGAACTTCGTCTCCATGCCGGGCGCGGACAGGTAGGTCAGGTGCCCCACCATGCGCGCGGTGGCGAGGCCGTGGACCGGCCGGGTTCCTTCCTCCGCATAGCGGCCCCCGCACCAGGCCGGGTCTCCCGTGATGGCGCTCCTCGCGATCCAGTTCCAGCCGATGCCCTGGGCGGAGAGGCTGGGGGTGCTGGCGACGGCGACGACGGCGTCCACCTCATCCGGAAACGCCGCCGCCCACTCGAACGCCTGCATGCCGCCGAGGGAGCCGCCCGAGATTCCCCGAAGCCGGCGGACTCCGAGTTCGTGGAGCGCGGCGCGGGAAGCCCGGACGATGTCTCCCACCGTGATTGCCGGGAAATGCGCCCCGTAGGGACGCCCGGTGTCCGGATTCGGGCTGGACGGGCCGGTCGTGCCGCCGCACCCGCCGAGGAGGCTCATGCAGACCACGTGGAACCGGTCGGTGTCGAACGCCTTGCCGGGTCCGATCATCGGATCCCACCAGCCGAGTCCCTCGTTTCCGGCGGCGCTCTCGGCCCCGAACCCGTCTACTGCCGACTCCGCCCCTCCCCCGCGCCCGGCCGCGTGCGCGTCGGCGGAGAGCGCCGGAGCGATCAGGACGGTGTTCCCGCCGTCCGGGTCGCGTTCGCCCCAGGTCTCGCAGGCGACCTCCAGCTCGGGGAGAACGACGCCGCTCTCGAGCGTGAAGGGACCCGGCGGGGTCAGCCGCAGCCGGCGATGGGGAGAGGCGTTCGCCGGCATCTCCCACGGCTCCGGCCGCGGGCGCCCCCCTTGCCGGCTCACGTCCGCAGCCACAGGGCGACCGCGAAGGCGAGGGTCGCGGCCGCCACGATGAAGCGCAGGATCCGGTCGCCGGCCCGCAGGGTCAGCCGGGCGCCGACGAGGGCCCCGGCAAAGGTCCCGATGCCGAGCGCCAGGCCCACCCCCCAGTCCACGACCCCGTTCGCGGCGAATACCGACAGCGACACGATGGAGAACAGGAAGATGCAGGCCACCTTGATCGCGTTTCCGGCCACCAGCCCGTACCCCGCCCAACTGGTGGCGCCGAGCGCCAGGAACCCGACCCCCGCCTGCAGGAAACCGCCGTAGAACCCCACGACGACGAATCCCGCGAGGAGTCCGATTCCGGTCCGGGGCGGCCCCTCTCGCGTTGGTGCGTCGACGTGGAGGAGCGGGAACAGCGTGAACAGCACCATGACGATGGACAGGAAGCGGAGGAAGAGCGTCTCCCCCACGTGCACCGCCAGGGTGCTGCCGAGGCCAGCCCCGAGGATCGCCGCGAGGCCGAGCCGGACCAGCACGCCCACCGGCAGTACGTCGGCGCGGCGGAAGGCGGCCGTAGCGCCGGCGCTCTGGATCAGGATCGCGAGCCGGTTCGTGCCGTTGGCGACGGTATGGGGCAGTCCCAACAGGATCAGCAAAGGCAGGGTGAGGAACGATCCGCCGCCGGCGACCGTGTTGAGCGCACCCGCGACGAAGCCTGCCGGAATGAGCAGCAGGGCGGCGATGACCGGATCAGCGATCGTCGCCACCTTCCGGACTGCGGAAGTCGAGAGCCGCGGAGTTGATGCACCAGCGCTCTCCGGTCTCCCGGGGCGGGCCGTCCGGGAAGACGTGGCCGAGGTGCGCGTCGCAGCGCGCGCAGCTCGCTTCGGTGCGCACCATGCCGAGACTGCGGTCCACCGAGGTGGCGGTCGCATCGCGGTCCGCGGGCCGCGTGAAGCTCGGCCAGCCGCTCCCGGAGTCGTACTTGTCCTTCGAGGAGAAGAGGAGCGCTCCGCAGCAGACGCAACGGTATTCCCCGTCCCTGCGATTCGTGTAGTGAGCGCCGGTGAACGGCGGTTCGGTGGCGCCGCGGCGGGTGACGGCGAACTGTTCCGCCGTCAGTTGGCCGCGCCATTCCGCGTTGGTTTTGCGGATCTTTCCGGGCTTGGTCATGGCGTCGTCAGGCGGCGTTCGTGAGGCCGTCACCCTGCGAAGTAGGCGCGGCCGAGAATGAGCACCCAGTAGAGGATGAGCGAGAGCACCAGGGCCCGTCCGAATTCCCGGAGCTTGTCCAGGAACCGCGCCTTCCGGGCGGCCGGAATCAGTGCGTAGATCACCGTGGCGAGCACCGCCACGATAGCGACGTTGCGAATCCGGATCATCGCCCGGGAGGTTGTCGAAACAAGAACTGTGAACCCCCGCCGCCTTCCATCATAGTCCTCGGCGGGCACCCGGAAAACCCGCCCGGCAGCGGTGGGTCCGAGGTTCGTTGCGCCACCCGAAGGGTATGATCCATCGGGCCGCAGCGGCTTGATTCCAGCGGTGGCGACCGCTGATTCCGGGAGTACGACGATGCCAGACGACGAAGTGCGGGCGGACGAAATCGAGGAAGAGGACGCCTGGGGCGAAGACCCCGACGAGGCGGGGCCGCCGGCAGCGGAAACGGCCGGTTCCGCTGCTGACGGGAAGAAGCGCAACACGATTCTCGCGGTCGCCGTTGCTCTCGTGATCGCTGCCGGAGCCGGTTGGTACTTCGTTTACGGTCCGGGCAAGCCTCCCCCCCCGCCGCCGCCCGTCGTGGAGGCCGAACCCGAACCGGTCGTCGAAGAAGAACCCGAACCGGAGCTTCCCGCCCTTGACGCGAGCGACCCCTTCCTCCGGTCGCTGTTCGCGGCGATTACCGACAATCCCGACGCCCTGGCGTGGCTTCTGGGCGACGACCTGGCCCGGCGCATCGCCGTGGCCACGGACAACGTCGCCGACGGGATTTCCCCCCGGCGGGCGCTGGCCGCGCTGTCACCGACGGAATCCTTCCGCGCCGAAGGGGACGGAGAGGAACTCCACGTCCATCCGGCCGCGTTCGCCCGCTACGACGCGGTCGCGGCCGCGCTGGAGGGAGCCGACAGCCCGGGGATGGCCCGGGTGATCCGGGAGGTGCTGCCGGTCCTCGACGCCGCCTACGCCGAGCTGGGCCGTCCCGACCGGACGTTCGCGGGGGCGCTGCTCGAGGCGCTCGACCGGATCGCGGCGGTCCCGATGCCCGAACCGCCCGTTCTGCTCGATGAGCAGATCATGCGCTACGAGTACCGCGACCCCTCGCTTGAGGACCTCGACGACGCGAGCAAGCACCTGCTCCGGTTCGGGCCGGAGAACCAGGCCAAGGTCCAGGAAGCGGCCCGCGGACTCGCCGAACGGCTGCGCGCCGGGGGCGCACCGTTCTAGCGGCCGCACGCCGTCCCACCGCCAGCTCCCGCGCCCCGGTTCCATCGCATGCCGTCCGTCCATTTCACACCGAACCTTCGGCGGCACCTGCGCGTAGATAGCACCGAGGTCGAGGGCCACACGGTGTCGGACGCGCTTTCCCGGGTGTTTCGCGACAACCCCGACCTGCGCTCCTACGTCCTCGACGATCAGGGACGCCTCCGCACCCACGTGGTGATCTACGTGGACGGCCGTGCGGTCCGGGATCGGACAGAGCTTGGCGATGCGGTCGGAGAGGGCGCGGAAATCCACGTGATGCAGGCGCTGTCCGGAGGCTGATCGCCCAACCGATGCTCCTCCACCTGGGAACCCGCAAGGGGTACCTCGCGCTGCGCCGCTTCGGGACGGGCGACTGGCGATGCGAACGCACCGCCTTCATCGGGGACCCGGTCTCCCAGCTGCTGCCGGACCCGCGTGACGGGCGGCTCTACGCGGCGCTCAACCTCGGGCATTTCGGCGTCAAGCTCCGGGTCTCGGAAGACCGTGGCGCCTCGTTCACCGAGCTGCCGGCGCCGGCCTACGCGAAGGAGGAGTCCTCGGCGGAGAAGGCGCCGTCCGTGGATCTCCTCTGGTGTCTCGAACCCGCCGGTCCCGATCCCGGGTCGCTCTGGTGCGGAACCATTCCCGGCGGACTCTTCCGTTCGGATGACGGAGGCCGCTCCTGGGCCCTGAACGAGGCGCTGTGGAACCAGCCGAGCCGCGAGCGGTGGTTCGGCGGCGGCTATCCGCATCCCGGAATCCACTCGGTGCTGGTTGCGCCGGACGGCAATCGGGTCGTCGCCGGGGTTTCCTGCGGCGGCGTCTGGATCAGCGAGGACGCCGGCGAATCCTGGCGGGTACGGACGGAGGGCATGTTCGCGGAGTACATGCCGCCCGAGATGCGGGAGGACCCCGCCATCCAGGATCCGCACCGGCTCGCGTGGTGCGACGGGGACCGCCGCCGGATCTGGTGTCAGCACCACAACGGCTTCTTCCGTTCCGACGACGGCGGCGAGACCTGGACCAGTCTCGAAGTGCCACCCTCGTCCTTCGGGTTTGCGGTTGCCGCCCATCCAGGCGATCCGCAGATTGCCTGGAGCGTTCCCCTGGTCAAGGACGAATGCCGGGTCCCGGTCGATCGCCGGATGGTGGTGGCGCGCACCCGGGACGGTGGAGCGAGCTGGGAGTCGGTGGGCCGCGGCCTGCCGGAGGGCGATTCCTTCGCGGTGGTGTATCGCCACGGCCTCGACATCCATCCCGACGAAGCCGTCCTCGCCATGGCCACCACCACCGGAGCGCTCTGGATCTCCGAGGATCTCGGGGATTCGTGGGACCTCGTAACGTCGGAACTGGCCCCCGTCTATTGCGTCCGGTTCGACCGTCCCTAGCCGGCCCCGCCGCGCCCGGCGCGGGAGTGGCGGGAGGTGTTCCCGAGCGAATACACTCCGCAAATTCTGTCCACCGGCGGGTCCGGTGGCCGGGGTGAGCCCCTTTGAACGATTCTCCGCATCTTCCCTTCCACGACCTCGTCCGGCGGCTGGACCTCCGGCTGCGGGTGCTGGGTCTGGTGCGGGATTTCGCTTTCGTTGCCGGCGCCGTCGCGCTCTCCCTCCTGCTCCCTCGGCTCGTCGGCGACGGCATCCCGTGGCTCCCGGTGGTGGTGGCGGCAGTCGGCGCCGGCATCCTCTGTTATCGCGGCCTGTCGGGTCTGCGGACCGGGGCCGGTCTCGGGAGAGCCGCCGCCGCCGGAGACCGCGCGGGCGACCTGCACGACGAACTCTCATCCGCGCAGTGTTTTTCCGACACCGCGTCGCCGACCAGGTGGGAGCTTCACCAGATCGAGCGCGCGCGTGAGCGGGCCGACACGCTGGACGCCGCCGAACTCCTCCCCTTCCAGGTTCCGCGGGCGAGCATCGCGGCGACCGCCGTGCTGGCCGCCCTCGCGGTCATCCTCCCCTTTACCCACGGGCCGCTGGTTTCGGAAGCCCTCCGGGCCCGGATCGCCGCCGGACTCGACAATCTGGGAGGGGATCCCGCGGGAGAGGATCCGGCGGCGGGACCGGACGCGTTCGAGGACGCCGCGGACGCCCGGGTGGAGGCCCGGTCGCCCGAGGAGATCCTGGCCGAGCTGCGCGCCGGCGAGCTGCGGCTTCCCGAGGAATCGGCCGACGACCTGGATGCGCTCCAGGCGGCGCTGACGGCGGCCATGGAGGAACGGGCCCTGCAGGAGACGAGCGAGGAGGTTTCCGCCGCGCTCGCGGGACTCGCGGAGGCCATGGACGCGGACTCGCTCACCGCCGCCGAATGGCTCGAGAGCCTGTCCGAGGCCATGCGCTCCGCGAACACGCCGGAAGAGCTCCAGGCGCTTCTCGAATCGCTCGAGCAGGGAGCGGACGGCGACGCGCTGAGCGCGGCCGCCGCGGAAATGATGGAGCTGATGGAGGGAGGGTTGAGCGCCGACGAGGCCCTGCAGCAACTCGCCGAGAACCTCCAGGCGATGGATGGCGAGGCGATGAACGGCCAGGGCATGAGCGAAGCGCAGCAGATGCCGTTCCCGGGCGACGGCGAAGGCGGACAGCCCCAGGCCGGGGAGGGTGGCGAGCCCGCGGCGGGAATGCCGCAGGGAGCCGCCGGACTCTCGGGGCAGGTGCAGATGATGGCCGCCGAGGGCCAGATGGGGGCGCCGATCCCGATGGACGCGGGGCCCGCGGGCAACATGACCGGCCCCGGCGGGGGCGGCGAGTCCGAGGTGTTCGGCGCCGCCACCAGCCTCGAGGTCCAGCTCGAGATGGAGGCCATTCCGGCTCCGCTCGACGAGGAGCCCGTTCCCGAGCAGATGATCGAGCGGCAGAGCCGCCGCGAGGACGCGACCGTCGCCTACGACTCGGTGAGTTCCCTTTCCGAATACGCCGACGAGAATGTTTCCCGGACCCGCCCGATCCCCACGGGGCTCCGGCCCCTGGTCCGCGCCTACTTCCTCATGATCCGCGAGACGGCCAAGGCGGATGCCCCCGAAGGAGCAGAAGAAGAATGACCCCGGAAACCGCACTGGCGGACCCGGCTTTCGACATCGAGAGCCGGGTCGAGGCGTTTCGCGATCGCCACGATCGCATCCAGGCCGAGGTCGGACGCGTCATCGTCGGCAACCAGGAAGTCATCAGCGGGATCATCACCTGCCTGCTCACTCGCGGACACGTGCTGCTCGAGGGCATCCCGGGCCTCGGCAAGACCAAGATCGTCCAGACCCTTTCCGAGGCCATGCACCTCAAGTTCAACCGGGTGCAGTTCACGCCGGACCTGATGCCCGGCGACATCCTCGGGACCAACGTGGTCCGGGAGACGGACACCGGCGCCAAGATCCTGGACTTCCAGCCGGGGCCCATCTTCTGCAACCTGATGCTCGCGGACGAGGTCAACCGGGCGACCCCGAAGTCGCAGTCGGCCCTCCTCGAGGCCATGCAGGAGAAGAGCGTTTCGGTCGGCAACAAGACCCACAAGCTTGAGGAGCCCTTCTTCGTGATGGCCACCCAGAACCCCATCGAGCTCGAAGGCACCTACCCGCTGCCCGAGGCGCAGATGGACCGCTTCCTGATGAAGCTGCGGATCGGATACCCGAGCGAGGACGAGCTGCGGGAGATCGTGGAGCGGACGACCACGGTAGACGAGTTGAGAGCCCGGCCGATGGTGACCCGGGACGAGGTTCTCGAGATGCGGGACACCGTGCTGTCCGTTCCCATCGCCCGTCCCATCGAGGACTACGCCATCCGGCTGACCATGGGGACCCACCCGGGGTCGAAGTACGCACACGCGCTGACGAACCGCTACGTCAAGTTCGGCGCCAGTCCGCGGGGGACCCAGGCGCTCGTCCTCTCCGGGAAGTTCCTGGCGCTCCTTCGAGGCCGGGTGCACGTCGCCGCGGAGGACGTCCGGGACAGCGTCTTCCCGACGCTTCGCCACCGGCTGCTGCTCAACTTCGAGGGAGAGGCCGACAAGGTGGACACCGACGACATCCTTCGCGAGATCATCGCCACGATCGATCCGCCCGGCGCCTGACAGTCCGGCGCTTCGCCGTTCTCGGTACTCACGCCACGCTCACCACGGGTTGTCAGCCGGCATGAGCAATTCGAACACGCTCTTCGACAACGACTTCATGGAGCGGCTCGAGTACCTGAAGCTCATGGCCACCCGGATGCTCCCGAGCCGGCACCGCGGCGAACACCGCGCCCGCAAGCGCGGATCCGGCATCGAGCTCGCCGACTACCGGCCCTACGTGGACGGGGACGACACGCGCGACGTGGACTGGAAGGCGTTCCTCCGGCTCGACAAGCTGGTGCTTCGGATCTTCGACGAGGAGGCGGACCTGCCTGTCTACCTGTTCGTGGACCGCAGCGCTTCCATGGCGTTCGGGGACCCTCCCAAGTTCGACTTCGCCCGCAAAATGGCCGGGGCGCTCTCCTACATCGGCCTGATGAATCACGATCTCATTTCGATCGTCTGGTACGGCCGGAAGATCGACGGGTGGATGGCGCCGAAACGGGGACGGAACCAGATCTTCCGGGCCTTCCGGTTCCTCGACGCGGGAGACACCGGCGGCGCCACCTCGCTCGCGGCGTGTTTCCGGACCTTCTTCGGCTCGCGCCGCAAGCGCGGACTGGCGGTGGTGCTCTCGGACCTCATGGACGAGGAAGACCTGCTGGGGGCGTTCGACGCCTGCCGCTACCAGAAGCACGACATGTTCGTCGTCCAGGTGCTCACGCCGGAGGAGCTCGACCCGGCGCTTCCCGACGAGGCGTTGCTCACCGACAGCGAAGACGGCTCCGAACGCCGGGTTCGGGTCACCCCGAGACTGCTCGACCGCTACCAGAAAGCACTCGCCGAGCATCAGGAAAAGGTCGAGGAGTACTGCTCCCGCTACGGGTTCGGATTCTGCGTCGCGAACAGCGGCGAGCCCTTCGAGGACGCCGTCATGGCGATCTTCAAGACGGACCGGTTCATCCGGTAGCCGGGGACCGCGATGGGCTTCGGCGCCGCCCCGCTGCTGATCGCGCTCGGCGTCCTGCTGACCGCGGGCATCATCGTGGTGCTCTATTGGGTCCGGCCGGAGCCTCAGCCGGTGGTGGTTCCCTCGAACCTCATCTGGCGCCGGGTCCTCGACGAACGCCGGCGCCGCGAGGACTTCTGGCGCTGGCTCGTTTCGCTGGTGATTGCGCTCCTGGCCGGACTCGCCGTGATCCTGGCCATGGCGCAGCCGCTACCCGAGGGCGCCGCCCGGGGCGGCCGGATCGTCGTGGTGATGGACACGGCGCCGAGCATGGCGGCCGCGCTCCCCGGAGGGGGGACGCGCTGGGAACAGGCGGCGGAGCAGGTGCGGCGCATCCTGACCGGCAGCAGCGAGACCAGTGAATTCCTGCTGCTCGACACCGCCGGAGATCGCGGCGGGCGTTCCTTCATCGGCCGGCGGGAGGCGTTCGAGGCCCTCGACGAGCTCGGTCCGGTGCACGGCCGGGAGCACCGCTTTCCCGATGTGGCGGATCTGCTCGGGTCGGGATCCGCTGCCGCCCCGGCGGCCGACGTGATCTTCGTCGGGGACGGGGTGTACGTGCCGGAAGCGCCCGAGGGCGTGGAGCGCATCTCGGTCTTCGAGTCGGTGCCGAACGCCGGGATCACGGCGTTCGACGTCCGTCCGCTGCCGTCCGATCCGGGCCGTTTCGAGGCGTTCATCGAGGTCGTGCGGCACCCGGCCGGCGAGGATGACGCGGGGGTCGTGGTCCTCCAGATTGACGGTGCGGGTGGCGCCTCCGCACGCCGGACGCTCCGGCCCGACCCCGGAACGCCGCTTGGCGAAACGGTGCCGCTGACCGGATTCGTCGCCGGACCGGTGCGCGCCGTGATTGCGATCTCCGGCGAGGACGGCCTGCCGGCCGACGACGTGGCGCACGCTTACATCCCGGCCCGGAACCGGCTCCGGGTGCTCCTCGCCGGGGGGCCGAACCCCTTCTGGGAGGCGGCCCTGCGCCTCGATCCCCGGGTCAGTCTGTCCATGGCGCCCCCGGGTCCGGACGCGCTTGCCGATCTCGATTCCGGCTCGCTGGACCTCGTGGTCGTCGAGGGTGCGCCCCCGGAGGTGATGCCGCCGGTGCCGGTGCTCTTCGCCGGGTCCGGCAGCGCCGGGTGGCTCCCCCCGCGTCGCGCGAGCGAGGCGGCGAGTCCGGGGGACGAAGAGGGAACGACGGTCATGCTCCCCGTGGTGCGGGGGCAGGCGGAACACCCGCTCCTCCGGGACCTCAACTTCGAGGACGCGCTGGCCAGGGACGTGGCGGCGTTCGACGCGGCCTCGCTCGGGGACCGGGGCCCGTGGACGCTGCTGCTCGGCGACTCGCGTCTCGGGCTGCTCGCGGCGCGTGAGAGCCCCCTGCGCAGTCTGGCGTTCGCTTTCCCGATCGCCCGGTCCAATCTGCCGCTCCAGGCGGATTTCCCGCTGCTGCTCTCCCGGGCCCTGAGCTGGCTGACGGACGTGGACGTCCGCCGCGTCGGGCTGGGGCAGGCCCGGGTGGCGATGGCCGCCGGCGCCATTTTCGATGCCGAAGGCCGGGAGGTGCCGTCCCGGCGCCTGGGCTCCGAGATTTCCTTCGACGCCAGCGAGCCTTCCCTCTATTACGCCGCCGGCGGCGGGCGTGAGGTCGTGGTGGCGGCGAGCCTGCTCGACCGGCGCGCCTCAAGCCTGAACCAGTCCGCGTGGGCCGGTGAACCTCCGGCCTCCCTGGCGCCGGCGGGAACCGTCGCGAGCGCCATCTGGCCGATCCTCGCGCTGTTCGCGCTCCTGTTGATCGTTGCCGAGTGGGTCGCCTTCCACCGCCACGCGACGGTCTGAGCGCATGACGGTCCGGACCCGGATCGCTCCCTCGCCGACCGGCGATCCGCACGTCGGGACGGCGTACCAGGCGCTGCTCAACTACGCCTACGCCAGGAAGCGCGGGGGCGCCTTCGTGCTCCGGGTGGAGGACACCGACCAGGCGCGTTCCACCCGGGCCTCCGAGGTCGCAATCCTCCGTTCGTTGCGCTGGCTCGGGCTCGCCTGGGACGAGGGCCCCGACGTCGGCGGCCCCTTCGCTCCCTATCGCCAGAGCGAGCGGGTCGAGGCGTGCCGGGAGGTGGCCGAACGGCTCCTGGGCGGCGGCAAGGCATATCGGGATTACGGGGAGGACGCCGGCGGGGCCTATGCCATCCGGCTCCGCACCCCGGAGACGGGCCGGATCGGGCTTCCCGACCGGCTCCGCCACGGTCTTTCCAAGGACTGGGAGTCGGTGGACGATCCGGTGCTGCTCAAGTCGGACGGGTTCCCGACCTACCACCTCGCGAACGTCGTGGACGACCACCTGATGGAGATCACGGACGTGATCCGGGGGGAGGAGTGGATCGCATCGCTCCCCAAGCACCTCCTGCTCTACGACACGCTCGGGTGGGAGCCGCCTTCCTTCTGGCACGTTCCGCTGCTCCGGAACAACGACCCGAACCGAACCAAGCTGAGCAAGCGGAAGAGTCCGACCTCGATCGACTTCTACCGGCAGGCGGGTTTCCTGCCCGAAGCGCTCCTCAACTTCCTGGGGATGCTGGCCTGGACCCGGGCGGAGGGAGAGGAGAAGTTCACCCTGGAGGCGTTCGTCGAGCACTTCGAGCTCGGAACCCTCTCGTTGGCCGGCGCCGTCTTCGACACCGAGAAGCTGGCGTGGCTGAACGGCCGTTACCTGCGGGAGGACTACGAGCCGGCGGACCTCGCCGGTTTGCTACGTCAATGGCGTTTCGACGACCACACCCTGGAAACGGCCGCCGGGCTGGCGCAGCCCCGGATGCGCACCCTGGGCGACTTCGGACCGCTGGCGTCCCTCTTCTTCACCGATGAGACGCCCTGCGATCCGGACACGCTTGCGGGAGGCCTCGAGCACTCCGAGGTCGCGGAATGGCTCCTGCTCGCGGAATGGGCGCTGGAGGACCTTCCCGAGTTCACGGCGGACGCCGTCCACCAGGCGCTGCGGGCGCTCTCCGAATCGCTCGGGGTGAAGCTCAGGAAGTTCACCCGCCCGCTCTATGCCGCCGTCAGCGGTTCGCCGTCGTCCACCCCGCTCTTCGGGTCGATGGTCCTGCTCGGCAGTGCCATGACCCGCATGCGCCTGCGTCGTGCCCGGACGACCCTCGGCGGCGTGCCCCGCCGCCGCGAGAAGGAACTCGAAGCCACCCATCGCGGGCGGCCCTGAAGCTCGGAGCGCCGGCCTCTGGCCGGTATCGCCCCAGTTCTCCCGGTGGGGGCGCGGAGCGAGGCGAAACGCACATCGCCGTTCGAAACGAGCACGCCGGCTTGGAACGCCGGCTTCAGCCGGCACGCGCGGTGCTCCGCACAGTGCTCCGCACCGCGCACGTCGTAACCCCACACCGCCCTACGGTAACCCCCGGCCTGCAACGCCCAGCTCCGGAGGTGACGCAACGTCCCGGACCGCCGGTCCTCCGAGCTTGCCCCGGTTCCTCGGACCACCAGGAGTGACCGAAGTGCCGGTCGAGGCCGACCCCCGGAGTTGTTGTCTGGCGTGCGCGGGCGACAGGTAGCCGCCGGCGTCCGGTCACCCGGCGAGAAGTTCCCCTTCGCCTACTGGAAACGTTCGGGCCCGGATCCTTCCAGACGCGCGGCGAGGATCGCCGGGGATACGGCAACGTCGGGTGCGCCACTCAGGATCGCCCGGTCCAAGGTGGCGAGTGGGACGCGTAGGCCTCTCGCGAGTACGACGAACTCGGCGTCGTACGCAGTGAGACCGCACTCGAGGGCCGCCGCTATGGTCTGCCGACCGGAGACGGCCGCTACCCGGTCACCGAGGATCGCCGAAGCGTCGTCGGTCATGGCCTTGGCCTGCTCCTCCGTGATTTCGCCACGCCTCACCAATCCCACGAGGACGTTCCGCAGTTCACTCATCAGGATCGGCGGTGCACTCCACGCGGAGTCCCTCCGGTACAACCGTACGGCCGCAACGGTTTCGTCGCCGGCGGCGACGAGCTGGACCATTACGTTCGTGTCAACGACGATCACAGCCTGCCGGCGCTCTTGAGCTCACGCAGCGTCTCGTCGCTGAGGTCGAGTTCCCCGATGTCCTCGCGGCGGCGCCGGATGCGTTCGAGCAGGCCTTCCACGTCCGTGATCCGGTGGTGGACGGACTCCTCGAGTCGCGCGAGGATCTCGCGGTTCAGACTGCGGTGGTTCCGCGCGGCGGAGCGCCGGAGTTCTTGGTGCAGTTGATCGGGGACTCCCCTGAGGGCGATTTGGGCCATGTTGCGTACTCCGATTGTGCTATTGGAATGATAGCAAACCGATCTCACTCTGGATTCGTAAACCCGGCGGCGCCGGAGCTCTGGGTTGCGAACGGAGGCCGCCCGGTTCAGCGAATGTCCCAGCGGTGAAGCCGGGACACGTCCTTCACGTAGATCCCGTCGCCCGCCACCGTCGGCTGGGTCCAGGTCTCGCTGTCCGCGACCTCGTAGCGCCGGATTTCCTCGAGCCCGGCGCGGCTCGCCTCGAAGATCACGAGCTCGGCGTCCTCCTGCAGCGAGAAGACGATGTTTTCCGCCAGCACCAGCGCGGCGTTTTCGGCCTGTCGGGGCGTGCTTTCCCAGAGCGCTTCCCCGGAGTCCAGGTCCAGCGCGAAGTACTGGCCCCGGTTCCGGTGGGAGAGGCCGAACATCACCCCCTCCCGGACCACCGGGTTCGCCATGTGGAGGGAGTATTCGCGCGTCCGCCAAACGTCTTCGGTGGTCCAGCCGTCCCCGCCCCTGACAACGCGGAAGGCCGTGACCCCGTTTCCCCTGCCGTTCTCGATCACCAGGTCCCGGTAGCGGACGGGCGTCTGTGAGGTCGTGTCGGACTGGGTGGTGAAGGGCCGGCTCCAGAGCAGGGAGCCGTCGGCGACGGAGACCCCCACGAAGTGTTCCTGCGTGAAGGTCACCACCTGCTCGACTCCGTCGAACTCGAACAGCATCGCCGAGCCGTAGGCCGGGCCGTCGCCGTCCCAGGACCAGCGGACGTCGCCGGTCTCCGCATCGAACGCCGTCAGCGCCCCGTCGTCATGCCCCCCGACGTGGACGATGACGAGTCCGCCGTGAACGAGCGGCGAGGTGCTCGTGTGGTAGAGCGGTTCGACCCCGGTGCCCGGGACGTGCCAGAGCTGCTCGCCGCCGGCCGCGTCGAAGGCGGTTACCGATCCGGTCATGCCGTGGACGAACAACCGCCCGCCGGCGTAGGCCGGGGTCGACTTCGGTCCGGGACCGTGCCGCTGGGTCGCGGGGCTCATGTCAAACGGAGCGGGATACGCCGAACGCCAGCGGACCTCGCCCGTCTCCGGATCCATGGAGTAGAGGACCTCGTCGTCCCCCCACCGGGCGAACTGCCAGAGATTCCCGTCCACCAGGAGTGGGGTGGCGTAGCCCGTGCCGACGTCCACGGTCCATACCGGCGTCAGTGCTTCCGGCCACGCGGCGGGCGCCTCGAACCCGGACACCACGCCGTCGCGTGCAGGGCCCCGCCACTGGGGCCAGTCCTGCGCGCCGGCGCCGGCAGCAGGCAAGAGCGCGAACGCCAGCAGACAGTTCCTCATGCGCATCCTTTTGACTCCAGCGCTCTCCCGCGCCGGGCGGTATTGTCGCACCGGCCGCCCGGCCGGTGAATGAGAGAGTCCATGTCCCTCCAGAATCTTCGAAACGCGCTTTCGCTCCTGGCCGTCCTGGCCGTCGCCTGCGGTCAGGAACCGTACGACGTCCTCATTCATGGCGGCCTCGTATACGACGGCGGCGGCGGTGACCCCGTCACCGCCGACGTCGCGGTCACGGGCGACCGCATCAGCTTCATCGGGGACGCCGACGCCGAAGGGTTGACCGCTACCGAGACGGTGGACGCCGCCGGCCTCATCGTGGCCCCCGGATTCATCGACATGCACGCCCATTCGCAGATCGGCGAGGACTGGGCGAAAGAGGCGCTGCCGTTCCTCTATCAGGGGATCACGACCGTGGTTCTCGGGGTGGACGGCGGCGGCTCGCCGGACGTGAACGAAACCCTGGCGGGCTGGGAAGCGAGCGGCATCGGAGTGAACGCGCTCACCTACGTGGGTCACGGGGCGGTGCGGCGGCTCGTGCTCGGCGAGGAAAACCGGGCGCCCACCGACGAGGAACTGGACCGCATGCGGGCGCTCGTCCGGAAGGGCCTCGAGGAGGGCGCCTTCGGGCTCTCGAGCGGGCTCTTCTATGTCCCGGGCTACTACGCGACCACGGAGGAGGTCATCGAGCTGGCGCGGGTGGCCGCCGAGTACCGGCCGGCCATCTATGACACCCACGACCGCGACCTGGGAGCCGCGTATCCGAGCTTCGGTTACCTCGCCTCCATCGAGGAGGCCATCCGCATCGGCGAGGAGGGCGGGACCAAGGTCATCTTCAGCCACTTCAACGCGCAGGGGGCCGCCAACTACGGCCGGGCGCCGGAAGGGGCCGCGCTGATCGACGCGGCGCGGGACCGGGGGGTCACGGTCGCCGGGGCCCAGCACGTCTACACCGCCACCCAGTCGAGCCTGCGGGCCTACACCGTTCCGCGCTGGGCCTCGGCGGGCGGCCGCGAGGCCATGCTCGAGCGGTTCGAGGATCCGGACACCGCGCGCGTCCTCGACGAGGCCACCGCCGAGATGCTGGCCATCCGGGGCGGCGCCGACAAGATTCGGTTCTCCGATCCGCGTCCCCATCTGAACGGGCGGACACTGGCGGATGTCGCCGAGGAGTGGGGCGTTCCCGCCCCGGAGGCGGCCCGCCGCATCCTCGCCGAAGGGAACGCTTCGGTGATGAACGTCGGTCTCTACGACCCGGTGAACACCGCCTTCCTCGCCGAGCAGGACTGGATGATGACCTGCACCGACGGGCGCGACATCGCCCCCGGTACGGCCGTCGGCCACCCCCGGGTCTACGGCGCCTTCACCAAGAAGCTGCGCGACTACGTGCTCGACGAGGAGCGGATCTCGATGGCCTTCGCCATCCGGAGCATGACCGGCCTCGCCGCCGAGTTTCTCGAGCTGCCCGACCGCGGGTTCCTGCGGGAGGGCCTGAAGGCGGACCTCACGATCCTCGATCCGGAGCGGATCCGGGACCGGGCCACCTACGACGAGCCGCACAAGTACTCCGAGGGCACCGTCCACGTCCTCGTCAACGGGGAGTTCGCGATCAGGGACGGCGCCCACACCGGGGCCCTGGCCGGCCGGGGGCTACGGCCGAGTCCCCACCTCTCTGAGTGACGCCATGGGCAATCTGAACGATCTCAAGCAGCGCCTGATGGAGGATCCCGAATTCCGGGAGTTGTACGCGCGGGCCGATGACGAGTTCAAGCTGATCGAGGCGTTGGTGCGAGCCCGCACGGCCGCCAGCCTGACGCAGTCCGAACTCGCCCGGCGTCTGGGGACGACTCAGTCCGCGATCGCGCGGCTGGAGGGTGGCCGGGTGTCGCCGTCCTTCGCCACCTTGCGCCGCTACGCCGAAGCGACCGGGACACGGCTGGTGGTGGGCTTGGCGTCCGCCGACGACCCACGGAGCGCGACCGCGCCGGCCCCGTAGTGCTCGACCGTATCCAATCGGCGCGGGGTGCGCAGGATTGGTGCTCCCGGGTCTGACAGAATCCCGCCTCCCGTCAGGAGGATTCCTTCATGCGTAATCTGCGGTTCCCGGCCGTTTTGGCTGTGCTCTCGCTCGGACTCGGGCTCGCGGCCGACGCCCACGCCCAGGGCGGCGCCAACGCCACCGAGCGCTACGGGGTCTGGCGGCTCCGGTCGGACAACCCGCCGCCCTACAAGAACATCATGACCTACGCGCCCCATGGAGACGGGGGCATGAGCATCGAGGTGGCCACCACGAACTCCGAGGGGGACACCTCGGTGTGGAGCTACGTCACGATGTTCGACGGCGTCTTCCGCCCGGTCGAGGGGCTCGAGAGTTCCGAGACGGCGGTCGAGATCGTGACCGAGCGAAGCACCCGCATCCTGAACGCCCGGAACGGCGCGGTGTACCAGGTGATCATCAACACCCTCTCCGAGGACGGCAACCGGATCGACAACGACTACGTCCGGGTGGATGCGGACGGGAAGATCACCCGGGTGACGCGGGCCACCTACGACCGGGTCCAGGAGGAGTAGGCGTGGCCGGCGGCAACCTGACGTGGCGGTATCACCGCCCCGGGTGAATGAGCTGCAAGAGGACGCAGGAGTTTCTTGCGGCAAACGGCATTGCGGACGGGGAAATCCAGAACGCCAACAGGGCCCCGATCCAGGGCGACGAGGCCCTCACGCTGCTGGACGGTGTGGACGAGCTCCTGGTCGCCAAGGGCCGCAAGGTGGAGCGGTTCGACCTCACCGGCGACCGCCCGGACGACGCCACCCTGAGCGGGGCGATGGTCGGGAGCTATACGAACCTGACCGACCTGCTCCTCGGCCGCTCGGGCAAGCTCCGTGCGCCTACGATGCGCGTCGGCGACCGGCTGGTGGTGGGCTACAACCAGGAATTGCTGGAGCAGGTCTTCGGGCAGGGCGCGTAACCGCCGCCCCAGCCTCGCCGTCCGGGGCGGGGAGATGCGGTCGGATCCGCCGTTCGCTCGCCTGAGCCCCGCGGGGATCAGGCGAGCGGCTGCCAGAGACCGATGATGTTGCCCTCCGGGTCCTTCACCTGGGCATAGATCCCCATCCCCGGAATCTCCGCCGGACCCATGATGCATTCCCCGCCGGCCGCCTCGACGTCACGGGCGCGCTCCTCGCACGAGGGCACCTCGATCACGACGACCGGAGACCCGCTGCCTCCGCCCTCGCCCCGGGGGTACATCCCGCCGTTGATGCCGCCGACGGTGGTCGGATTCCCCGCTTCGTCGATCGGGGTCGTGATCACGAAGGTGTAGGGCATGTCCCCGGGCACGTCGGAGACCTGCCAGCCGAAGACCTTCTGGTAGAAGTCGGTGGCGCGGGATTTGTCGGCAAAGGGAATCTCGAAGTGGCAGACGCGGTCCATGAAGCTCCTCCTTGGGAGTAGGGAAAGGGTGTTGGATCAGCCGAACGACCCGGCGATGGATCTTGTTCCGTGCTTCGGTCCGCGGTGCGCGGGGAAGGCACGTACGGCTTGGAACGCCGGCTTCAGCCGGCACCGCGGCCCGCAGGCGGTTCGTCGCTACCCCCCGGGTGCATTGGCGCGGACAGCCGAGCCATCCCGGCGAATGAGGTCCGTCTCGCCGCCCGCCTGCGGCGGGCTGTGCCGGCTGAAGCCGGCGTTCCAAGCCGTGCGCGTCACCGGACACCGGCGCTCGCCGGGGTTGTGAACCCGGGACGAAGACACCAAACTAGACCGATTCTGGAGGAACCCCCATGAAAAACGTCTTGATCGCCCTTGCTGCACTGCTGCTCGCCGGTGGCGCCGCCGCCCAGGAGACCGCCGGCGACGGGCGGCTCACCGCCTCGCACATCCTGGATTGGGAACGGGTGAGCGGCCCGGCCATCGCCCCCGACGGCTCGGTGGTCATCTACACCCGCAGCCACGTGGACCAGACGAAGGACCGGTGGGCCTCGGAACTGTGGATCGTGAACGCCGACGGCAGCCGCAACCGCTTCCTGACCAGGGGATCGGGTCCGGTGTGGTCGCCGGACGGCACCCGCATCGCCTACCTCGCGGACGCCGGGGACGACGGGAGCCAGATCTTCGTCCGCTGGATGGACGCCGAGGGCGCCACCTCGCAGATCACCCGGGACGGTCGGACCCCGCGGGACATCCACTGGTCGCCGGACTCGAAGCACATCGCCTTCACCCGGATGGTCGCCGCTCCCGAGACCTGGGACCTGCCGTCGATGCCTCGCGCTCCCGACGGCGCCGAATGGACGAAGACGCCCCGGATCGTCCGGAAGATGCACTTCCGGCAGGACCGGGTGGGCTTCCTCGAGGAGGGTTACCGCCATCTCTTCGTGGCTCCCGCTGACGGCGGGGCGGCGCGCCAGCTCACCAAGGGCGGCTGGCACGTCGGCTCGCGCGGCGCCGTCGGCCTCGACTACGGCGCGGGGCTCGACTGGACTCCGGACGGCAAGGGTCTCGTCTTCGACGCCTCCCGGGCTGAGGACGCCGACCTCCGCTACCGCGAGTCGCACATCCACTTCGTGGACCTCGCAAGCGGAGCGATCCGCCAGATCACCGACAAGCGGGGTCCCTGGTCCGGACCGGTGGTCTCGCCCGACGGGCAGCACGTCGCCTTCAGCGGCTACGACTGGACGGAACAGACCTACAAGGTGAGCGACCTCCAGGTGATCGGGTTCGACGGCTCCGCCATGCGCTCGCTCTCGGCGAGCCTCGACCGGGACGCCAACAATCCGATCTGGGGCCCCGACAGCGACCGGATCTACTTCACCGCCGACGACCGCGGGTCCCGCAACCTGCACGTGGCTTCCCTGGACGGGGGGACCAGCCCGGTGACCGAGGGCACCCACATGCTCACCGTGAACACGATCTCGGCGACGGGCATCGCGGCCGCGGTCCGGACCTCCTTCCACGAGCCCGCGGACGTGGTCGTCTTTCCGGTCTCCGACCCGTCCCGGAGCACTCGGGTGACCGCGGTGAACGACGATGTGCTGGCCGGGGTCGAGCTCGGCGAGGTGGAGGAGCTCTGGTACGACTCGACGGGCGGGACCCGGGCGCAGGGCTGGGTCATCAAGCCGCCCGGTTTCGATCCCGCCCGGAAGTACCCGATGGTGCTCCACATCCACGGCGGGCCCCACGCCATGTACAACGTGGCCTTCAACAACGCCTTCCAGAACTTCGCCGCCAACGACTACCTCCTGCTCTACACGAACCCACGGGGCAGCACCGGCTACGGGACCGACTTCGGCAACGCCATCGACAACGGCTACCCGAGCGTGGACTACGACGACCTCATGGCGGGCGTGGACGCGACCATCGAGCGCGGCTACGTGGACGAGAGCCGGATGTACGTGACCGGGTGCAGCGGGGGCGGGGTGCTGTCCTCCTGGGTGATCGGCCAGACCAACCGCTTCGCGGCCGCCTCGGTGCGCTGCCCGGTGGTGAACTGGATGAGCTTCGCCGGCACCGCCGACATCGTGCGCTGGGGTTACAGCCGCTACCACGGTTTCCCCTGGGACAACGCCGAGAAGTACCTCGAGCACTCGTCCCTCATGTACGTGGACCGGGTCACCACTCCGACCCTGCTGATGACCGGCGAGCTCGACCTGCGGACGCCGATGAGCCAGACCGAGGAGTACTACCAGGCCCTCAAGGCCGTGGGCGTCCCCACCGAGCTGGTGCGCTTCTACGACGAGTACCACGGGACGAGTTCGCAGCCCTCGAACTTCATCCGCACCCAGCTCTACATGCTGGACTGGTTCTCGCGCTACACGCGCGACCCGGCCGGGGAGACCGACCGATGACCCGCCGCGTCGGTCTTGCGCTCTCGGTGGCTGCGGCTCTCGGCCTTGCCGCCGGGTTCGCGGCAGGGCGCTCGACCGCGGCGGTCCAGGCCGCCGATCTGGGGCGCTTCGTCAGCACCAGCGGCACCGAGCTCGAACTCCTGCTCTCGGAGTCCAATCTCGGCGGCGGCGAGATCCAGATCGGGGAGATCACCTGGCCGCCGGGCGCCAACTCCGGGAACCACCTGCACGGCGCCACCGAGGTCTTCTACGTGCTGGAGGGAGAACTCGAGCACGTGGTGGATGGGGTCTCCGAGATGCTCGGTCCCGGCGATCTCGGCTTCGTCCGTCCGCCGTCCGAGGTGAACCACATCACCTCGCCGGACGGCGGCCCGGTGCGGGCCCTCGTGATCTGGGCGCCGGGCGGCGAAGGGACCCGGATCGCCGGGAACTGGCGGCGCATCGAGTAGCGCCGAGCCTTCCGGCGAACCGGAGCGCTTCCGAATTCGTAAGAGGTAGGAAACCTCGGGGTTCGGTGCGTCCGCCTCCCGGCGCCACCCCGGGGGAAGGGAGCCGCCATGAGCCGGAGTATCCGAGTCCGCTTTCCCAGGAGATCACGCCGCAAGGCCCCGCGCGGGGGTGAACCGGATCCGGCCGCGCCGGAGCCGGAAACGGCGGCGGGCCTCGGATCGTTCGATCCGTTTCGACGCGGCGCCGCCGATGTGCCCGACCCCGCCCTCACCGCCGCGGAACGCGCCGGCGCCGAGGAGGAGGCGCGCCAGGGTATTCCCGCATCGGCGGCCACCGCTCCCTCTCCCGGAGAACGCCGGGCCGAGAGCCGGTTCCTGGAAGGGATCGCCAGGATTCGCGGTCTGGCGGACGGGGCCCTCGGCCGGCTGCGGGCGGCGCAGCACGAGGCGCGGACGCGCGCCGTCCGCATCGAGTCCGGCGCCGCCCGGGAACGGGAGCGCGGGCCGGCCCTCGCGGACGTGCAGGCCGCCTGCCAGCGGCTGGACTCCCGGTACGCTCGGTCCCAGGCCGCCGCGAAGGAACTCGCGGGATTCCGCCGCGCCCGCGGGCTCCCCGACTACGTCACTCCCCGTCCGCCCTCCCGCGGCTGGATGTGGCTCCTTCTTGCGGTAGCCGTAGCCGAAACGACCGCCAACGGACTGCTGCTCCACTCGGCATCCACCGAGGGAGTGGTTTCCAACTGGCTGTTCGCCGCGCTGGTCACCGGCATGAACGTCGGGCTGCTGGGCTGGGTGATGGGCGACCTGATCTTCCGCCGGATGCTCGGTGGGGGAGCGCTGCGCCGGGCGGTCCTCGCCGCAGCGCTGCTGCCCTGCCTGTTCCTCGCGGGGCTGCTCCACTTCGGCTTCGCCCACTACCGGGATGCGGTGCAGGCGCTTGACGCTTCGCGCGCCGCCGCCGTCGTGGACCTCGACGACATTGACGCCGGGACCGAGCCGGGGGCAGGCGGCGCCGAGTCCCATCCGCCGCCACCGGTCAGCGTCGAGCAGGCCGTCATCGGAGAACTCCGGGCCCAGTTCCTCTGGTGGCGGCCGGGCGCGACCCTCGTGGACCATCCCGCCGAGGCGCCGCCCGACGACCACTCGCTGGATTCGGTGCGGCAACTCGCGGCCGGCAGCGTCGGGTACCGGGCGGAAGACGGTGGTCTGGTGCTCGTCGAGGATCCGCTCGCGGGGAGGTTCGAAGGATGGCGCTCGCTGCTGCTGCTCGGCATCGGCTTCACCGCGCTGCTGCTGGCCGTCTGGAAGTGGTTCGGGGGCCGCGAGCCGATCCCCCACTTCGCCCGGCTCCACGGCGCGCGCGATGCGACGGCCCGGGAACTCGAAACGGAATACGCGGATTCGCTGCGGAGGCTGGAGGAGGACGAACGCCGTCACCGGCAGCGGCTCGGCGACGCGGAAGCGGAGTTGCTCGCTCTCGGGGGCCGGTTGACCGGCCTCGATGCGGCGAGGCGTCAATTGCTCGCCCGGGAGGCGGAACTCCTCCGGGCGACGGCGGCCGCCGGAGCGAGCGCCGTCGAGGACTACCGCGAGGCGAACCGCCAGCGGCGGTTGTCCCACGACCCACCCCCGTCCTTCTGGACCACGCCCTGGGCGCCCGCGCTTCAGGACCGGGACAAGGCCGATGATGCGGCGTGGGGGCGGGAACACGAGCAGGGTCTCTACGAGGTCATGGAGGCGGCGGAGCGGGTCCGGATCGCGAACGCCGCCCACGCCGCACCGGTCGCCGAAGCCTTCGCGGAAGCACGGGAACGGCTTGCGCAGGCGGCGCGGATCCCGGGAGCCCGGCGGCGCCCACCCGGTCCGCCGGGTGGCGGCTCCGGGCCACCCTCCGGGGGCAAGCCGGGGAGCCAGGAGGTTCGATTGGTGCCGCGCGCGGGACAGGACCCCAGCGCCCGGCTGGAGATCGCATCTTGAAGTGGGATCGCCGCCAGTTCTCCCGGTGGGGGCCTTCAGACCGGCACTGCCGCCGCGGGCGGCGCGACCGTCCGCGTCAGGGAATCGCGTGGTGCGGCCTTGCCCTGCGTGTCGCCTTCCCGGCCGCGGCCCTTGCGATCGTCTCCGGCTGCGCTGCTGAGCGCGATCGATGCGCCGACTGGCCGGCCGGCCTGCCGCCTTGGACCCTCGCCGTGGTGGTGGACGCCACCGACGGTCTCTCACGTCCCCAACGCGAGGACATGTGGAGCCGGATCCGTCCGCTGGCCGACGCAGCGCCGGCCGGATCGGTCTTCCACCTCTACGAAGTGCGGTCGGATGCCGCCGGTGGAGTTCGGGAGGTCGCGGTCGTGCGCCGTCCTCCCCACCCCTGCGAGGTGAACCACTGGTCGGACAACCCCGATCAGCGCGCCGCGCAGTGGGCGCCGCTCTATCTCCAGCCGCTCCGCGACGCGCTGGGCTCGATGTCCCGGGCCGGCCCCAGCGACTCCTCGGCCATCCTCCAGGCGGTGCAGAGCGCAGCCCGGCGGTTCGTGGATTCAGCGGAGGCCCGGGGCCATCTCATCCTGATCTCGGACCTGATGCAGAACGTGGGGGTGGACTTCTACCGGGGAATCCCGGGATTCGAGGACTTCCGGGCGACCTCGCTCTACCGTGAGGTCCGGAGCCGCGGCCTGCAGGGGGCGGCGCTCACCGTCCTGCAGCTTCCTCCCAGCCGCGACGGACTGGTGGATGAGCTGGCGCTCCGGGACTTCTGGTCCGCGTTCTTCACCGACCAGGGCATGGTCGGCGTGGATGCCGCCTTCCTTCCGGTGGAAGGAGCACGCCGGGAGCGCTAACGCGAAAAGCCGAACCGGTAGGCCGCTGAAACCCGCAAGCTGCGCCCCGGCTGGGGCACCACCGCCGGGAAGACCGCGTAGTACTCGTCCGTGAGGTTGTTCAGGGCGAGGGTCCAGTCCACGCCGGCGAGCGGGCCGCCGTCCGGCGTGAAGCGGAGGAAGAGGTCCAGGACCCGGTAGCCCGGCGCCTCCCCGTCCGCATCGGCCGAGCGGCTCGCCGCCAGACCCCGCGACCGGCCCCCGGCCAGCGTCGCCCGGCCGCCGACTTCGAGGTCGAGGGACGGAATGCGGGTGCTGGCCATCAGGTGCAGGGCGTTGGCCGGCGCCCTGCCGAGGGCTTCGCCGGTGTCGAGGTTCTCCGTGTCCAGCACCGAACCGCTCGCGCGCATCCGGAACCGGGGCCGCTCGAAGAGCCCGGCCGCTTCGCACCCCCGCAGGCGGGCGTCGAGCGACGCGTTGTAGGTGGTTCCCCGGATGATGGTTCTCCCCGTGACCGGATCCACTTCCAGGTCGAGGCTCGGATCCGACACCACCACCACCTGGTCCACGTAGTCGGCCACGGTCTGGTCGAAGCAGGTGGTCTCGAACGAGAGCGAGCCTCGCCCGCCCCGGATTCCGGCTTCCCAGGAGGTGCCCCGTTCGGCCGCCAGCGTCGGGTCCGACCGGAACCAGTTCAGCACGTCGATCCCCGTCCCGACCGGGAACTGGAAGTGGAGCCCGTCGGCATACAGCTCGGTCAGGCTCGGCACCCGGAAACCCCGGGAAGCGCCGACCCAGACGAACGCGGCCTCGCCGATCCGGTAACCGGCGCTCGCCCGCGGCGAGAGGTCGCCCTCGTCGCGCCCGTCGAAGCGGTCCGCCCGGATCCGCCACTGGTCGCGCCGCAGGCCGGCCGCGAGCTGCAGCCGGTCACGGACCTCGGCCTCGCCGTAGACGAAGGCGCCGAAGTACGAGGCCTCCGCGTCCGGGAACTGGAGCCGCGGCGCTCCGTCACGGGTTCCCGACTGCGTATCGCGGTAGGCCTCGGCGCCCAGGTTGAGGGTGAACCGGACGTCGTTCCCCCAGCGGAAGCGGGAGCTGTTGTGCGCCTCCATCCCCAGCGTCTCGAACGCCGTCTCATCCCGGCGGGGCCGGATCCGCATGTCTTCTCCGACCTCCACCGCGTTGCGGTAGCCGAGGATGGAGAGGTCGAGCCACTCGGACTCCTGCGAGCGGGCGGTGAAGCGCGCCCGCAGCGCCTCGAAGCGGGTATCCCGGTCCACCAGCGTTCCGGTCAGATCGTTCGCGTTCGTGGGTTCCGCCGCCCGGTTTTCGAACCCCTGCCAGGAGACCTCCCAGCGGGTCCCGAGGTTGGGACTCCACCCCAGCTTCACGAGTCCGTTCCGGAGTTCGTCCTCGGTGTTCGGGATGGCGTCGCCGTTACCGTCCCGGATCGGCGCGCGCGTGCCGCCGAGCCCGAAGTTGACCAGCGCGTCGACCGCATCGCTCGCCGCAAACCCCGAGAAGGACTGGATGAGGTCCCCCCCATTCGACTGGTAACCGACCCGGTAGCGGCCTCCGAACTCCTCGCCGGCCTCCAGCAGGTCCCGCGCGCCCCGGGTGGTCAGCGACACGACCCCGCCCAGCGCCCCGCTGCCGAAGACGGCCGAGTTGGCCCCGCGCAGCACCTCGACCCGCTGGAGGAGGTCCGGGTCGGTGAAGAACCGGCCGCCGTGGGCGGCATTGAAGTTCTGCCTTCCCCCGTCCTGGCGAACCACCACCTGCTGGTCCGCGAAGCCGCGGATGTTCGGGGCTTCGGTGATGCGGCGGGCGTTCCCCTGGATCGAGATCCCCGGGACCCCCTCGAAGAGGTCGGCGAAGGTGCGGGCCGCCTCGGCGGCCAGCTCCTCCTCCGTGCGCACCGCGATGGCCGCGGGCGCCGTCAGGAGCGGAGACTCCGCGCGGGAGGCGGTGACCACCACGGTCTCCGAAAGGACGGGGAGTTCCGCGTGCTCTTCTTCCTCGGAGGACTCTTCCTCGCCGGCCCGCTGATCCTGATCGAGTTCCGCCTGGCGGGAGGCGGCATGGGCGGCGCCGGCGGAGGCCCACCCGAGAACGAAGGCGGCCGCAAGGACGCTCACCGCCCGCCGCCTTCCGGCGATCCGGATCCGGTCGGGAAACCCCAGGAGCATTGAACCCGGAAGGCTAGCCGGAATGGGGCGGCGGGCCGCTCGGCGGGCGTCAGCCGACCCCGATCCGTCAGTAGCCCATCGCGGCGCCGTCTTTCCGCGGATCGGAACCGCCCAGCAGCACCCCGTTCTCCCAGTCGATCATGATGGCCTGGTAGCCCCCGTAGGCGCCGAACCGGGTCACCACGTTGTGTCCCATGCGGGAGAGCGCGGCCAGATCGTCCGGATCCACCCCGGACTCGATCCCGACTCCGGAGGCGCTGTGACGGAAACGCGGCATTTCTCCCGCCTTCTGCACGTGCATTCCGAAGTCGATCATGTTGAGGAGGACCTGGGTGTGGCCCTGGGGCTGCATGTCGCCCCCCATGACTCCGTAGCTGAGCCACGGCCTGCCGTCCCGGAAGGCCATCCCGGGCATGTTGGTGTGGAGGGCGCGCTTGCCGGGCTCGAGTTCGTTCGGGTGTCCCTCCTCGAGCGAGAACCCGGTACCGCGGTTCTGGAGGGCGATGCCGGTGCCCGGCACCACGAGTCCGGAGCCGAAGCTGCCGAAGATGCTGTAGATGAGCGAGATGGCGTTTCGGTCCTTGTCCACCACCGTGAGGTAGATGGTGTCGCCGTCGTCGGTCATCCCCGGGGCGACCTCCCGCGCGGCCCGCTCCGGCTCGATGGCGGCGCGCCGGGTGGCCGCGTACTTCTTCGAAATGAGCGTCTCGACCGGAACCCGCATGTGCTCGGGGTCCCCCAGGTAGGCGTCCCGGTCGGCGAACGCCAGCTTCTTGGCCTCGATGAGGCGGTGGAGGTACGCCGCCGAGTTGTGGCCGGGTTCCGTGAGGTCGCCGTACCCCTCGAGGATGTTCAGCATCTCGAGGGCCACGAACCCCTGCGAGTTCGGCGGAACCTGGAACACCTCGACGCCCCGGTAGGTGGTGCTGATGGGGTCCACCCAGGTGGAGTCGTGCGCGGCGAGATCGTCCCGGGTCACGAAGCCGCCCTCCGCCTCCATGAAGTCGTGGATGGCCTCGGCGATCTCGCCGCGGTAGAAGACGTCCGTCCCACGCTCGGCGATCTTGCGCAGGGTCTTCGCGAAGTCCGGCGAGCGGAACACCTCTCCGTGTTCGGGCGCGCGCTTCCCGTCCACGAGGTAGGTGGCGGCGGTTGCCGGGTGGCTCGCGAGTTTGCCCTCGGCCTGCCTCCATTGGACCGAGATGACCTCGGAAACCGGGAACCCCTCCTCGGCGTGCCGGATGGCCGGCTGGAGCAACTCGCCGAGCGGCCGCGTTCCGAAACGGCTCACGAGTTCCTCCCAGCCGTCGAGCGCTCCGGGCACGGTCACCGCGAGCGGGCCGCTTCCCGGCATCCGCGTGAGGCCGTCGGCGCGGAGCTTCGCGGCGTCCGACCGCGCCCCGGCGCGGCCGGTGGCGTTCAGGCCGTGCAGCGTCCCCGTTTCCGCCTCGTAGTAGAGCGCGAAAAGGTCACCGCCGATGCCGCACATCATCGGCTCGACCACGTTCAGCACCGCCGCCGCGGTGATCGCCGCGTCCACCGCGTTTCCGCCCTCCATGAGGACCCGGAGTCCCGCCGCCGAGGCCAGCGGCTGGCTGGTGGCGATCATGCCGTTCCTGGCAAGGACCGGCGAGCGGCCCAGCTTTGTGTCCTTGGCCGGCCGGTCGCCGGGCGCGGCGGCGGCGTCCAGGTTGGGCGCGGTTACGAGAAGGGACATGGAAAGGAGTAGCACAACACAAGAGCGCATGAGGAGGGCCTCCGGGCGGGCAATCCTACGTTGGAGCGGGGCGTTGTCGACCGTGGGAGTGGGTGGCGCGCTCGCCCGCGGGCGGCGTCGTCATCGGCGCCGGTTTCGCGCTACCGCGCGGCCCCCACCGGGAGAACTGGGCCGGCCAGAGGCCGGCGCTCCGACGCGCTTCGCGATCCGGGCCCAGGTGTCCCGGAGGCTCACCGTCCGGTTCAGGACCGGATGCTCCGGCTGGTGATCCCCGGAGTCGGCGACGAAGTAGCCGAGCCGCTCCAACTGGATCCGGTCTCCGGGACTCAGGTCCCGGACGGACGGTTCGATGCGCGCGTCGCTGTTCACCCGCATCGAGTGGGGATTCAGGTCGGCCGTGAAGTCGCCCTCCCGTCCCGGATCCTCGACGCGGAAGAGCCGGTCGTAGAGGCGTACGGTGGCGGGGACCGCGTGGCGCGCGGAGACCCAGTGCAGGGTGGCCCGGACCCGCCGCCCGTCGGGGGCGTCCCCCCCGCGGCTTTCGGGATCGAGCCGGCAGCGGACCTCCTGGATCCGGCCGTCCGCGTCCTTCGTGAACCCGGTGCAGGTCACCAGGTACGCATAGCGGAGCCGCACTTCCCGTCCGGGGGCGAGCCGGTAGAACTTCCGTGGCGGGTCCTCCATGAAGTCGGCCCGCTCGATCAGCAGTTCCCGGCAGAACGGCACCAGCCGGGCGCCGGCCGCCGGATCCTCCGGGTTGTTCACCGCGTCGAGGGTCTCCTCGGCTTCCTCCGGGTAGTTCTCGACCACGAGCCGGACCGGGTCGAGGACCCCCATCAACCTTGGGCTCGTCCGGTTCAGTTCCTCCCGGACGGCGTGTTCGAGGAGCGCGATGTCCACCGTGCTGTCCCGTTTCGCCACCCCGACCCGATCGCAGAAGGCGCGGATGGCTGCCGGTGGGACGCCTCGCCGGCGGAGGCCGGCGAGGGTCGGCATCCGGGGGTCGTCCCATCCCGAGACGTGACCCTCGGACACCAGCCGCAGCAGGCGCCGCTTGCTGAGCACGGTGTAGCTGACGTTCAGGCGGGCGAACTCGATCTGGCGGGGCACGAAGTCCGCCCGGCTCTCGGCGACGCACCAGTCGTAGAGCGGCCGGTGGTCCTCGAACTCCAGCGTGCAGAGCGAGTGCGTGATGCCCTCGATGGAGTCGGAGAGCGCGTGCGCGAAGTCGTACATCGGATAGATGCACCAGTCGTCGCCGGTCCGGTGGTGGCGCAGCCGGCGGATCCGGTAGAGGGTGGGATCGCGCAGGTTCATGTTGCCGGAGGCCATGTCGATCCGCGCCCTCAGCACGTGCGTCCCGTCGGGGAACTCTCCCGCCCGCATGCGGCGGAACAGGTCGAGGTTCTCCTCGGCGTTGCGGTTCCGGTAGGGGCTCTCGGCGCCCGGGGTCTCGAGCGTCCCGCGGGTCGCCCGGACCTCTTCGGCGCTCAGGCTGTCCACGTACGCCTGGCCGCGGCGGATCAGGGTCTCGGCGAACTCGTAGAGGCGGTCGAAGTAGTCGGAGGCGAACTTCCGGGAACCTTCCCACTGGTAGCCCAGCCAGCGGACGTCGGCGGCGATGGACTCGACGTAGAGGGTCTCCTCCTTCGCCGGGTTCGTGTCGTCGTAGCGGAGGTTGCACGTGCCGCCGTTCTCGGCCGCCACCCCGAAGTTGAGGACGATGGACTTGGCGTGTCCGATGTGCAGGAAGCCGTTCGGCTCCGGGGGAAAGCGGGTGCCGACCCGGCCGTCGTGCTTGCCGGCCGCCTGGTCGGCCGCGACGATGGTCCGGATGAAGTCGAGTGGCGCGTCGTTTCCGGGCGCGGGGCCAGGCCGGTTCACCGCTTCGTCGCCCTCCTGGCCCTTGGCTGGCTTCATCGCACCTCCGGCCCTCCCCGCCGGTCGTCCCGGACGAAACGGTCGCGGGCGGGCATCCGGATTCGGGGCAGCGACTCGGCGTCGAGGGAGTCGCCCGACTCGAGGAGCCCGTTCAACTGCAGGATGAAAGCGGTCAGGGCGTAGACGTCGTCGGGAGGCAGGCTGCCGGGCGCCGCCTGGGGCATCGCCCGCCGGATGTAGTCGAAGAGCGTGGTCGCGTAGGGCCAGTAGCTGCCCACCGTGATCGGATAGCGCCGATCCTCGGAGAAGGGAAAGCGGTCGCCGGGGACGCGGCCGGCCAGGGCCTCGAACTGGGAACCCTCGCCGCGGGCGCCGTGACACTGGACGCACTGCAGCCGGTAGAGGGTCTCGCCCCGTTCCACCGAACCGCTGCCCGGAGGCAGTCCTTCGCCGTCGGGTCCGATGTCGATGTCCCAGGCGGCGATCCGTTCCGGGCTGGCGGTCTCGCCGAAGCCGAAATCGGGGAGTCCGGCGATGTCTCGAAGGCCACCCTCGCGCGCCTGGCGGAGCGCCTCGAGTTCCGCGTCGTTCAGCAGGCCGGGCATCCCGGGGTGGAGTTCGGGCCGGGGCAGCGAGGACGACGCTTCGGACGGAACCGGCGTGGCGGCATCATCCTCCGCGGCGACCACCGAGGAGCCGGTCGAAGGTTCCGGGCCGCAGGCCGAGAGCAGCAGGAGCGCGGCGGCTGCTGCGGCGTAGCTAGCCGGCAAAAAAGACCCGCCCATCGGACTCCACGCGCCAGGACCGGATCTGGTTGTAGTGGTAGCGCGTATAGGACCCACGGGCCTCGAGGAGTGCGTCCCGGGTCGGTTGGACGTATCCCGTCTCGTCCGTCGCCCGGCTCATCACGGTGGCGCTCCGGCCGTTCCAGTTCCAGAGCTTGCGGAAACGCACGTGGCATTTCGGGAGCACGGGGTCCTGGAGTTCGGCGTCTTCCCAGGTGTCGCCGCCGTCGGTCGAGATCTCCACCCGGGTGATCAGGCCCCGGCCGGTCCAGGCGATGCCGCGGATCTCCCACCAGCCTGGCCCGCCGAGCCGCTCGGGGAAGGTCGGGAAGGTGATCAGCGACTTCGCGTCCATCCCGAAGCTGAACATCCGCGCCTTTCCCCCGGGGAGGGGATCGGTGTACTTGGAAGTCTCCTCCCGGGTCATGAAGGGCCGGTCGGACAGGTCGAGCCGGCGCAGCCACTTCACACTCGCGTTCCCCTCCCATCCCGGAAGGAAGAGCCGGACGGGATAGCCCTGTTCGGGCCGCAGGGGTTCGCCGTTCTGGGCGTAGGCGACGATGGCGTCGTCCCAGGCCTTTTCCATGGGAACCGAGCGCGTCATCACCGCGGCGTCCATCCCTTCGGCGAGGAACCAGGTGGCCTCCGGGCGGGCGCCCACCTCCCGGAACAGGAGCTTGAGCGGCACGCCGGTCCACTCGCTGGTGCTCGTCAGGCCGTCCATCTCCTGGGGGCTCATGTTCGGAAAACGCCCCCGGTTCTGGAAGGCCGTTCCTCCGTTCCCTGAACACTCGAGGAAACGCAGCTTCGATTCAGCGGGGAAACGCTTGAGGTCGGCCAGCGTGAACGTCTGCGGGCGCTCGACCATCCCGTGGATGAGCAGTTCGTAACGCTCGGGGTCGATGTTGGGAATTCCCGCGTGGTGCCGTTCGAAGTGGAGGTCGGCCGGGGTGACGATTCCCTGGAGATACTGGAGCGGGGTGCGCGATGACGAGGAAGGCTCCAGCACCCGGACCAGCCGCCGCGGGGTCTCGAACGCCGAGCGCTCCCCCAGCGGACGCGGCACGAGGCCCTGCATCTTCGTGGGGTCCTCGGGCGCCCGGGGCCGGGGTTTCGGGGCATCCGCCTGCTGGGCGCCCGCCACCGCTCCGGCGCCTACCGCGGCGGTTCCGACGACCCCCGCGAGCAGCTCGCGGCGCGAGGGAAGCCCGCCGTTCTCCCGGTTCTTCGCCATGGCCCGGATTATGGCGGATTCGGGTGGTGTGCGACGGACTGCCGGGCGCCTCCATTGCTAGAATCGTTCGCCCTCCGCCCCGGGTTTGCGTCTCCGCCCGAGCCGTGCCGATCCGGTCGGGGCGGCGTCAGGAGGAGTCCCACCGTGCAGAGTGTTCATCGGACCGCCCGGAAAGGCGGCCTGTTCGTGCTGGCAACCGCGTTGCTGCTGTCGGCAGCGGCGCCGGCGCTTGCCCAACGCGGCGCGATCCGTGGAAAGATCGTCGATCCGGACGGCAATCCGGTACCGGAGGTCCAGGTTTCCATCGTGCTGCTCGATGGCGGTGGCCGTCCCATTCGGGTCAAGACCAACGACAACGGAGAGTTCCTCCGGGCCGGTATCCCGGTGCAGATGTACCGGGTGTCCTTCGAACTCGAGGGCTGGGAGCCGTTGCAGGCGATGGTGACCGTCTCGAACGGGGGCCAGAGCATCATCAACGAAACCCTGCATCCGCTTCCGGAGGGAGTGCTGAGCCAGGCGCAGGCCGACCGTGCGAACCAGCACCAGCAGGCGGCCCAGGACGCCTTTCAGGACGGTGACTTTGGCCGCGCAGTGACCGAGTGGCAGGGCTTTTTGGAACTCCTCCCCAATGAGGCCCCCGCCCACTTCAACCTGGCCGCGGCCCACGAGCGGGCGCAAGACTTCCCCGCCGCCATCGAGGCGTACGAAGCGGCATACGCGCTCGACGACTCCATGCTCGAGGCGATCATGGCGGTCGGGGACCTGCACGGCAGGCAGAGGGAATGGGAGCAGGCGCTCTCGGCCTTTGACCGGGCGATGGAGCTTGTCGAGGGGAACGCGGTGAACCTCTTCAACTACGCCGTGTACGCGAGCAACGCGGGCAAGGTCGAACTGGCTGACGAGTTCTACGCCAAGGCGGCGGAGGCCGACCCCGAGTTCGCCCCCGCGCACCTCCAGATCGGGATGGCCAGAGCGCGGGAGGAAGATCGCGAGGGAGCGATCGCCGCCTTCGAGCGGTTCCTGGAATTGGACCCGGACGGCGCACAGGCGGTCATGGTCCAGGAGATCCTCGACCAGCTCCGCAATCCTGGCTCTTAGCCGATGCCATTGCGCGCCGGACGCCGGCTCGTCGTCTGTCTTGCCGCGCTCTGGGCAGCTACCGCGTCCGCGCAGGACGACGGCCTGCGCGTGTTCATTTCCGCGGACATGGAGGGCCTCAGCGGCATCGCCCATTCGGAGATGACGTCGGCTTCCGGAGCGGAGTACGGCCGCGGCCGCGATCTCATGATGAGCGACGTGAACGCCGCCATCCAGGGAGCGCTCGACGCCGGGGCCACCGATATCCTGGTGAACGACAGCCACGGCAGCATGCGCAACGTCCGGGTCGAGCAGCTTCTTCCGCCGGCGCGGCTGATCAGCCACAACTCGAAGCCGTTCGGCATGATGCAGGGGATCTCCCGGGACTTCGACGCCGTCTTCTTCATCGGCTACCACACCCGGGCCGGCAATCCCGACGGGCTCATGGCGCACACGGGGTCCGGCGCCAGGATCCGCGAGATCCGGGTGGACGGCCGGCCGGCCGGCGAGGGAGACATGAACGCCCTGCTGGCGGCGCACTACGGGGTGCCGGTGGCGCTGGCGACCGGCGACGAGGCGTTCGCGAAGGAACTCGGCGAGCTCCTCCCGGACGCCGAGTTCGTTTCCGTGAAGCGGGCCATCCGGCGGACCACCGCGGAGCTTCTGCACCCGGAAGTCACGGCGGGGCTGATCCGGGAAGCCGCCGCCCGGGCGCTCGAGTCCATCCCGGAGCCACTGCCGGCGCCGGGTCCTCCCGTCGCCATCGAGATCCAGTACACGCGGCCCGACCTCGCGGAGATCGCCTCCCTGCTGCCGCAAATCGAACGAAGCGCCCCGGATACGGTGCGCTTCGAAGCCCGGGACATGGCGGAGGGTTACGCCATCATCCGTGTCCTCTACCGTAATCTGTCCGAATGAGGAGACGCCCTGCAATGTTCCGAACGAACCGATGTACAACGCTGCTGACCGTTCTCGCCCTGCTGCTGGCCGCCGGTGCGACCGCTCTGGAAGAGGAGGAGACGAATACCACCGACCTGGCGGTGCCCCTCCACGCCAAGCTCGGTACGGTCAGCTACCCGGTGAGCGGCGCTTCGGAACTGGGTCAGCAGTACTTCGATCAGGGACTCCGCCTCGTGTACGCCTTCTGGATGGCCGAAGCCCGGCGTTCCTTCGACGAGGCGGCGCGTCTGGACGACAACGCGATGTCGCACTGGGGACGGGCCCTCGCCTACGGGCCATATCTCAACCAGGGATCCCCGCCCGAGGACCAGCTCGAGACCGCCTGGGAAGCCATCAGCCGGGCCCGGGAGTTGGCCGGGGCGGCCACGGAAAAGGAAAAGGCGATGATCGAGGCGCTGGCCGCCCGCTACTCGGAAGATCCGGCGGCGGAGCGCGAACCGCTCGACAAGGCGTACCACGAGAAGGCCCGGTCCTTGGCCGAAACCTACCCGGATGACATCGAACTTCAGGTGCTCGCAGCAGCGTCCTACATGAACACCACCCGCTGGAACTACTGGGACGATGACGGGAAGCCGCTGAACGACGGCACCCTCTGGCTGGTGGAGCAGATCGAGCGCGCCCTCGACATGGACCCGAACCACCCCGGCGCCATCCACTACTACATCCACGGGGTCGAGGCTTCCGACAACCTCGCGCGCGCGGTCCCCCACGCACGGAACCTGCCCCGGACCATGCCCGGCGCCGCCCACCTCGTCCACATGGGGGCGCACATCCTGATCCAGACCGGAAACTACGACGAGGCGGCGGACTTCAACCTGGACGCTGCCGCGGTGGACGAGCTCTACATCGGAATGCCCGATCAGGAGGGCCGCTACCCGGTCGGTTCGTATCAGCACAACGTCCACTTCGCCTGGTCCGCGGCGCAGTTCGAGGGCCGGAGCGCCGTGGCGCTGCAGCAGGCCTACAAGCTGCGCGACAAGGTGCGGGTCCAGGTCGGCCCCAACCGGATCGAGGAGTCCTCGCGTCCGCAGCTGTTCCTCTCCATCCCGCTGTTCGCACAGGCGCGCTTCGGCCGCTGGAACGACATCATGAGCGAGCCGCAGCCGCGGGCCGAATACCTCTTCGAGACGGCGATCTGGCACTACGTGCGGGGGCTCGCCCATTCGGCCACCGGCAACGTGGCGCAGGCCCGCGAACATCACGAGCAGGTGGCCGCCATCGCGGCTGACGAGAACCTCCCCGGGATGGGGCGGGTCTCGGCCAAGGACATGCTGCGCCTCGCCGCGACCGCGCTCGAGGCCGACATCGTTTCACGCCACGACGCGCCCGGGAAGGCGATCCCGCTGCTCGAGGATGCGATCAACATCCAGGACAACCTCGCCTACACCGAGCCACCGCCCTGGTACATGCCGATGCGGCAGACACTCGGCGCAGTCCTGCTCGAAGCGGGTCAACCCGACCATGCCGAAGTGGCTTTTCGCGAGGACCTGAAGGACTGGCCGGAGAACGGCTGGTCGCTCTTCGGGCTGCTCGAGTCGCTCCGCGCCCAGGGCAAGACCGACGAGGCCAACCGGGTCCAGCGGCGTTTCCTGCGCGCCTGGAGCCGCGCCGACATCGTCCTGACCGCCGCGAGGTTCTAGCTGGCAACGCCGGCTTCAGCCGGCGCCACCACCCGGCGTTCCTTGCCGTCCCCGCGCTCCGGCGCTCAGGACCCTGCCTCGGCGCCACCCGACGACGACGTCGGCAGGGTGATCACGAACTCGGCGCCGTTCCCGACTTCCGAGTTCACCGCCAGGGTGCCGCCGTGGCCCCGGACGATGTCGTGGCACAGGGAAAGGCCGAGACCGGTGCCCTTGTCCGTGTCCTTCGTGGTGAAGAACGGCTCGAAGATCTTCTTCAGGTGTTCCTCGGGGATGCCCGGTCCGTTGTCCTTGATCCGCACCTCGATTTCGCCGTTCTCCTTGCGGCTCGTGACCTCGAGTTCCGGCTGGTAGTTGGGGTCCGAGTCCTCGGCGAGCTGCTTTTCGAAGGTGGCCTGGCAGGCGTTCGTGACGATGTTCAGGAACACCCGGCTGAGGTCCTGCGGCACGGCCTCGACGGCGCCCACGTCGTCCGAAAAGTCCTTCTGGATCGTCATCTGGAAACGGCTGTCCACGGCGCGCATGGAGTGGAAGGCGAGGGCGATGTACTCCTCCAGCATGGCGTTGATCTCGGTGGGGCGCCGTTCGCCACCTTCCTTCCGCGCGTGTTCCAGCATGCCGTAGACGATGGAACTGGCCCGCTTGCCGTGGTGAACGATCCGTTCGAGGTTGCCTGACAGGTCGCCGCTGATGTCCTCGATTTCCGCGAGGGACTCCTCGGGGACGTTTTCCTTGACGGTCTCCAGCTCTTCCTTGAGGTCCTCGAGCAGTTCGTTCGAAATGTCGGCGAAGTTGTTCACGAAGTTCAGCGGGTTCTTGATCTCGTGGGCGATTCCGGCGGTCAACTGGCCGAGCGATGCCAGCTTTTCCTGCATGACCATCTGGTCCTGCGCCTTCTCGAGGTCCTCGAGGGTCTTGGCCAGTTCCTCGTTCTGCGCTTCGACCCGGGTCGCGAGTTCCTCGACCAGGTTGAGGCGCTGCACCTCGAGGGCGTGCTTCCGGAAGACTTCGAGGGCCTGCGCCATCTCGCCCACCTCGTCCTGACCCCGGACCTCGATGCGCGTCTCCAGGTCGCCGCCGGCCATCCGGCGCATCGCGCGTGACAGCGCCGTGAGCCGGGCGATCAGGAACCGCCCGACGAAGAGCCAGAGGATCAGCGCGGCGCTGCTGATCCCGAGGACGTTCAGGGCCACCAGCAGCGATCGTCCGAGGTTCAGGGCCGCTTCCGACTGCTCGGTGGCGGCCAGCGCCTCCTGCTCGAGGCCGACCGTGAGAGTGCCCACCGCCACCTCGAGTGAGTCGGTGATGGATTCGTTGCGGGCGAGGTAGCCGAGCTGGTTCCGGAGTTCGGCGAGGTACTCCCGGCGGACCGGGAACGCGCCGTCCTGCGCGAGACCCAGCTCGTAGATCGCGTCCAGGGTCTCCCGCAACTGCCGGGGAGCGCGGTCGCCGATCGTGTCGAGCGCCCGGAAGGTGCCGGCGGTGGCCGCCCGGAACCTCTCCTCCAGCGTTTCGACCAGTTCCAGATCGTCCTGCACGACGACGTCGGCGATCAGGCTGCCCGCCAGGTTCCCGCGCGCGTCCACGGCGCTGAGCGCCTGCTGGTACATGACCTCCACCTCCGCGCCGCGCACCTCAAGCGGCGCCGGGTCGTCGCCGAGTTCCCGGAGGCCGGTCGCCATGTAGAAGACCTGGTCATCCAGCAGGGGAACGATGAGCTCGTTGAGCTCGCGGCTCCGGACGACGGTCGCTTCCTGGAGCTGTCCCAGCCGCTCCTGCAGGACGACGCCGCTCTCCACCGAGACCTGGATGTCCCGCAGGTTGCCGGCGAGCGCCTCGGAGAACTCCCGGAGTCCCGCCGTCCGTTCGCCGGCGCCCAGTTCGGAGGACAGCTCGATGATGCGGGCGGCCGACTCCAGCAGGTCGAGTTGAGGGACGGAATCGTCCGGAGCGACCTCGGTCTCAGGGTCGGTCGCGAGCTGCCGATTGCGGGCCTCGGCTACCAGGCGGGGCGCGGCGGCGGCGAGGCTGGTGGCGAGTTGTCCGATCTGGACGGCGTTGGTCAGCGCCGGGACGTGCTCCGTGTTGATCTCGCGCTGGATCCGGCCGACCTGGAAGAACGCGACGAGCGCGATGATGCTGGCGATCAGGGTGAAGACGATGGCCGCACCGAGGCCGGCGGCGATCTGGACGCGCAGGCTCTGGCGGAGCGCGAACTTCCGCCGGAACCAGCCACCCTTCTCCGCGGCGGCGGGCTCGGCCGCGGCTTCCGGCTCGTCCGGCGGTCCCCCATCGGTTCCCTCCGGTTCCGCGCCGCTCTCCTCGGCCGACAGCGGCGTTTTCCCCGACAACGCTTCGCGGAGCGCGCCGACGATCGAGAGTCCGCCCGACCCTTCCGGTTGTTCCTCCGACTCCGGCGGCGACTCCGCGGTGGCGGGACTCGCCTCGGGGTCCGGAGTGCCGTCCTGCCGGTATTCCGGTTCCTTGTCGGCCATCCCGTTACCTCAGCGAGGTGAGGGGCCTCAAACTGCCGTTCGCTTCGATTCGGGTCAGGAACACGCGGTCCGAGCCCTGGGTGTCACCGCGCCCGTACGTCAGCGAGAAGCCGCCGAAGTCCAGGTTCCGGATGGTGGTGAGCGTCTCGAGGAAACCGGCCCGGGTGAGTTCCGGACCCGCTCGTTCGAGAACCTCCCCCGCCAGACGGCCCGCGATGTATCCCTCGAGGGAGACGAAGCTGGGCGGGGCTCCCCGCTCCTGCCGCCGGAGCGCGTCGCGGTAGTTCCGCACCACCCGGAGTGAGTTGTCTTCGGGGAAGGGAACGACCTGGGTGATCAGCACCCCTTCTCCGGCCGCTCCGAGATCGGCGGCGAGCGCTTCGCTCCCCACGAAGGAGATGTTCATCAGGATGGGGTTGAAATCGATGCGCCGGGCCCAGCGCACGAACTCCGCCACCGGGCGGTAGGCGCCGATGATGATCACCGCTTCGGGGTCTGCCCGGCGCAGTTCGAGCACGGCGACCTTGACGGCCGTCGTGTTCCGTTGGTACGCCGCCAGTCCGCTCAGTTCCCGCCGCCGGGAGCTGAGCGCCATCCGAACGCCTGTCAACCCCGCGTTCCCGTAGGAGTCGTCCTGATAGAGGACGGCGATCCGGGAAACACCGAGATCCTCGATGAGCCGTTCGACCATCTCGTCGGTTTCCTGGAAATAGGAAGCGCGGATGTTGACCGCGGTCGGCGCCTCGTCCGGCTCACGGAGGAACTCCGCACCCGTGAACGGGCCGATGTACGGTGCGCCGGCCTGTGCCACCACCGGTTCGGCCGCCCGCGAGGTCGGCGTTCCGACGGGGCCGATCAGAGCGAAGACGTTCTCCTCCTGCAGCAGTCGGCGGGTGTTCGCAAGCGCCGCCTCGGGCTCATAGCCATCGTCGAGCGAAACCAGTTCCAGCGTGCGGCCGTGTACCCCTCCCCGGCGGTTGATCTCGGCGAACGCGGCCTGGATGCCGAGCCGCATGCCCTGCCCGAGGGCGGCGGCCGGGCCGCTCAGCGCTGCCGACTGTCCGAAGAGGACGCGGTCCGGACTGACTCCGGGGGTCGGTTCCCCGTCCTGGGCGAACGCGGGAGCCCGGCTTCCCGGGATCAGGGCGGCGGCCAGGCAGAGAAGGGAGATCCAGCCGGCCCGCGACCGGCGGTCCGCCACCGGCGACGGTCCCTCCCCCCCAGGCATAGGCCTAGTGCGGTGTCCCGCAAATCGCACGGCATTCCCGAGCCAAGAGGGATAGGAGCCGGGTGAACCCGTCCCCTGTCCCTCTCGCTCCGGGGTCTGCGCGGGGCTCACGCCCCGCTGGCGACGCAAGCGGCGATGCATCCCGGCTGAACGCTGCGCTCGGCGTTCCGAATCAGTCGGAATACACCCGGTATTCCTCCCGATTCGCGCCTTGTCAGCCGGGCGCCTCGCCGCTCTCGGTGACTCGCACGATTTGCGGGACACCACACTAGCTTCCGCGATAGGCGAGCGTCAGGCAGGTGATGTCGTCGGACTGATGTTCACCGCCCGAAAAAACGCGGACTGCCTCGATGACGGCCCGGTTGATCTCCTCGGGGGACCGGTCGGCGACGGTCTCGAGAGTCTCTTCGAGGCGATGGTTCTCGAACAACTCCTTGTCGGGAGCCTCGGCCTCGGGCACGCCGTCGGTGTAGAGGAAGACCCGGTCACCTGGCTGGAGCTGCACCTTGTCCTCGGTGTAGGGGAAGTCGGGCATGACCCCGAGCGCGATCCCCTGCGTCAGGGGAAGTTCCTGCGGTTTCTGGCCGGCGCGAACCAGGTACGGGGCGCAGTGGCCCGCGTTCGCGTACGTGAACGTGCCTTGCTCCGTGTCGAGTACCCCGAACAGCAGGGTCACGAACATGGCCCGCTCGTTCTCCTCCCCGAGCAGATTGTTGACCTGGGTCAGCGCTTCGCCCGGAGAGAGCGCGCTTACCGCGTTCCCCTTGACGAGGGTTCGGCTGACCATCATGAAGAGGGCTGCCGGTACGCCCTTGCCCGAAACGTCCGCCATGACCACCCCGAGCCTTTGTCCGGGGAGGTGGAACACGTCGTAGAAATCCCCGCCCACATCCTGTGCCGGAGTCATGATCGCGTGGGTGTCGGCGTTCGCCGTGGATGGGAATCGCTGCGGCAGGATGGACATCTGCATGTCGCGGGCGACGCGCAGTTCCTGATGGAGCGCCAGCAGTTGCGCCCGATGCTTGAGCGCCTCGCGCATCATGGCGAGGTGGGTCATCGTCTTCTCGATGGTGAGTTCGAGATCCTTGAAATCGATCGGCTTGGTGACGAAGTCGAAGGCGCCGCGGTTCATCGCGGTCCGGATGTTCGCCATGTCGCCGTACGCGGAGACCACCACCGCGCGGCACTTCGGACGAATGGTCCGCAGCTCGTTCAGCAGGGTCAGACCGTCCATCCGGGGCATGTTGATGTCGGTCATGATGAGCTCGATTTCGGGGTGGCCTTCGAGGGCCTCGAGCGCCTGAACGCCGTCGTGCGCGAACACGAAACGCATCTCGTCCTTGCGGATGCGGCGGCGGAACCGCTGGCGGATCAGCGTCTCGAGATCTGGTTCGTCGTCGACCACCAGGATCGTGCAGGGTTCAATCATGGACTTGAAATTATCTCACGTGGGGGCCATCCCTCCGGCCGGCCGCGCTCCGGCGACGGTTGAAGGCCCGATCAGGTTCCGTTACGTTCGGGTCTTCCGTTGTGTAAAGGGGACCTCAATGAAGAACAAGACAGTATCCCGTCGTCGTTTTCTCGGAGCCTCGGCGGCCGCCGTCGGGGCCGCCGCTCTTCCCGGCGGGATGCTCGCCGCCGCCGCGGCAGGCCAGCGGCCGGTTCCTCCCCTGCCGCTCGGAGACCTCGCGCCCCCGGCGAGCCCCGGTGAGGACTTCTGGTGGAAAGTGCGCTCGCAGTTCAACGTCGTGGACGGGATGGCGTTCATGAACAACGGCACCCTGGGTCCCACCCCGCGGGTGGTGGCCGACGAGGAAGCACGGATCTACGCCGAGATCGCCGCCGATCCGACGAACGGCTACCGCCGGGCGGAACTCCACGAGAAGCGTGGCACGCTCGCTTCGTTCATTGGCGCCGAGCCCGACGAGGTCACCTACACCCGGAGCACCACCGAGGGCATGAACATCTTCGGACGGGGTCTCGACTGGCGCGAAGGGGACGAGGTGCTCATGTGCACCCACGAGCACAACGGCGGCATCGAGCCCTACATCCACGCCCGCGAACGCTACGGCGTCGTGATCAAGTGGGTCGATATCCCTTCCCCTCCGGAGAGCACGGACCAGATCCTCTCCATCTACGCGAACGCGATCGGGCCCCGGACGCGGGCCATCATGGTGAGCCACATCACCTACGTGACCGGCCTCCTGATGCCGGTGAAGGAACTCACCGACCTCTGCAACCGGAGGAACCTCCTGCTCTCGGTGGACGGCGCCCATCCGCTCGGGATGATCGCCCTCGACATGAAGGACCTGGGCTGCCACCACTACGCGGGAGCCGGCCAGAAGTGGCTCATGGCGGGCACCGGCACCGGCGTTTCCTTCATTCGGCGGGACACGATGGGCGATATCTGGCCCCTCATCGGCGCCGGCACTTACCGGGAGGACGGTGAACGCCGTTTCCGCGAGGACTCCCGGAAGTACGAGAACACCGGGCAGCGCCACGTGCCGAGTCAGTACGCGCTCGTGAAGTCGATCGAGTTCCAGAACGTCCTCGGAAAGGATCTCATCGAAGCGAGGGTGCGCACGCTCTCGCGGCGTCTGAAGAACGGCCTCCGGGCGATTCCGGGGGTCAGGCTCTGGACTTCCATGAGCGACGAACTCGCCGCCGGTCTCACGCTGTTCTCGGTCCACGACCTGCCGATGGAGAACGTGCAGCAGGCGATCCTGGACCGCGACCGGGTGTTCATCCGCACGATGAGCACCGGCAACCTCAACGCGGTGCGGGCCTCCACCCACCTCTACAACATGCCGCACGAGGTGGACCGTCTGATCGCGAGCGTCCGCCACATCGCCGCCAACCCAACGCAGTACATGTAGCCGCACCTCGGAGCGCCGGCCTCCGGCCGGCATCGCCCGCGCAGCGGGCGAAACCGCCTCTCCCCAACAGACAAGAGCGCGTACGGCTTGGAACGCCGGCTTCAGCCGGCACAGCCCGCCGCAGGCGGGCGAAACCGCATGTCCCAACAGGGAAGAGGCGGCATACGGGCTATTCCGTAAGCGCCTCCCGAAACCCCGGCGCGCTCAGGTCCGGATCTTCCACGGGCAGTTCCGGGACCTCGCCGCGCCAGCCCGCGACCGCCCGCTCGATGCTGACCCGGCGCGCCTCACTCAGGGCGCCCTGCGGCGAAGGAGTCCGTCCCTCGAACCAGGCAAGCGCGGCCACCGCCGCGCCCACCGGCGCCTGGTCGCCGTAGATGCGGCGCATCGCTCCCACCGCCTCGGCCAGCGTCGTCCCGCTCTCGAGGAGCGCGGCCACATCGGCTACGTCGTTTTCCTCGTGGCGCTGGTAGGCCATCGCCAGCTTGAACCCGGCGAGGTCGAGGCGGGACGCCACCCGGGGCCCGGTGGCGGCGGCGCACGGCAGGTCCAGCCGGGGAACCCCGATCCGCCCGAAGAACGACAGACGGACGACGGCGTCGGCGAATCCGACGTCGAGGGTCAGCGTGTCCCCCGTGTCCTGCAACACCTCGAGGGGATGGTCCGCGAACTCCGCCGCCAGCGAGCGTTTCGCCACCTCCGGCAGCGCTTCCGAGGAAAAGAAATCGAAGTCCTCGGAGTCCCGGTGGCCGGTCTGCAGCGCCACCGCGGTTCCGCCGTAAAGCACGAAACCGGAGCGCAGAAAGGAAAGGCGCGGAAAGAGCGCTCGCTGGGCCGGCGACAGGCGGCTCAGCCGAAGAGTTGGAGGCACGTCCGGTAGTCCACCGGTCCCGGACGGCGAGGAGGCCACTGCGTGGGCGCCGGTTCCGGGTAGTCATCCGGCAGCGCTTTCGCCGCCTTCATCTCACTGATGACCGTGGGCGCGGGCCGGCGGGGCGGTTCCCCGTAGAGCCGCAGATGCCAGTACTTCCACAGCAGCGGGCTGATGGCGCCCGGGTGCGCATGGTGCAGCGCGATCCGGAATGCCCGCTCGCCGAACACCGCCAGAGCCTCGAACGAGGCCGGTCCCGGCCCGCGTCCCATGAGGTGGCCCAGCATCGAGACCCCGTCCCGGGCAAGCGTCCGCCGGTCGGCGGTCCGGCACCGATGGGTGCTTTGGACTTCGAGTCGCTCGAGCGCCTCCCGGTGTTCCGGCGGGCAGGGGGCCTCGAGGTCGAGAATCTGCCGGTCGGCGGGAGGTGGACAGCTTTCCGCCGGACGCGCGTAACGGTCGGTCACGCTCCCTCAGCCTCCCACCGGGGGTTTCCTCAGATGGAAATCGGTGACCTGCTGGTACGCGTGCGCCAGGGTCAGGATCTCGGTGTCTCCGTACAGTTTCCCGGTCATCCGCAGGCTCGTCGGCGATCCCTCGTGGTAGCCGTTCGGCATGCACACCTCGGGGTGTCCCGTCAGGTTCGTCAGGCCAAGGTTCGAGCCGATGAAGAGGTCCAGGTCGCCGAACGCGTCGTCGAACTCGCGCATGATCCGGGTCCGCACCCGCATGGCCTGGATGTACTCCACCGCGGGGACGAAGCGCTGGGTGCGGAAGGTGTCCGGCCAGCGGCTCTCCTCCGGGGGCTCCTTCATGGCGAGGTCGGCGCCGCTCCGGGAAAGGGCGTCGTGAGCGGCGGCGGACTCGGTGGACAGGACGAACGAGAGGTCGTCCCATTCGAGTTCCGGGAGGTCGAACGGGGTGATGGTGATTCCCGCCCCGCGCAGCGCCTCGATGGCCGCCCGCGTGTTCTCCTGTGCCGTGCGGCGGGCCGCCACCTGATCCGGATTCTCCGGGTCGTCCTCGATCTCGTCCTCGACCGCCGCCCGGTCGTAGCCCACCCGGAGCGCGGTCGGGTCGGCGGAGGCGTCCCACGCGAAGGGCGGGTCGTGCACGGCCCGGTCCAGGTCGTCGGCGCCCCGGATTGCCTCGAACACCAGCGCGCAGTCCTCGGCGCTCCGGCACATGGGCCCGATCTTGTCCATGGTCCAGGAGAGCGCCATGGCGCCCGCCCGGCTGACCCGGCCAAAGGTGGGACGGTGCCCGGTGATGCCGTTCCGGGTTGACGGCGAGATGATCGAGCCGCGGGTCTCGGTGCCGATGGAGAACCCCACGAGGCCGGCGGCGGTCGCCGATCCCGGCCCGGCGGAGGAGCCGCTGGACCCCTGTTCGGTATTCCAGGGATTCCGGGTCCGGCCCCCGAACCAGCGGTCCCCCGACGCCAGCGCGCCCATCGTCAGCTTGGCGACGAGCACCGCGCCCGCGTCCGTGAGCTTCGTGTAGACGGTGGAGTCCTCGTCGATCACCTGGTCGCGGTAGGGCGAAGCCCCCCAGGTGGTCCTCGTCCCCTTGACCGCGAGCAGGTCCTTCGCGCCCCAGGGGATCCCGTGGAGCGGGCCGCGGTAGTTCCCGGCGGCGATCTCCGCATCGGCCCGGGCGGCCTGCTCGCGGGCGAGGTCCTCGGTCAGGTTCACCACGCACAGCAGGACCGGATCGAATTCTCTCAGGCGCGCCAGGTAGAGCTCGGTGAGTTCCGTGGAGGTGATCTGGCGGGTCTCGACGAGCCGGGCGAGGTGGGTCACCGGAAGGAAGGCGAGGTCGGCGTCCGACTCGGGACGCGAGACCTCGGGCCGGGAAGGCTGCATCCCGCCGGCCGTTTCCGGCATCGGCTTGCCCGGGGGCAGCGGATGGAAGACGAAGGACGGCGGCTGGTGGTTGTGGATCTCGGGATCCCGGATGCCCTGGTACGCCTCCAGCGGGTTGCGCTCGCCGTTCAGCCGCTCGGCCACCAGTGAGAGTTCGTCGTCGGAGAAATCCAGTCCGGCGAGCTGCTGGGCGGTGCGCAACATGCCGATCGAGATGGCGTCCGCGTCTCCGGCGCAGGCGGTGAGCGCGCCCGGGAGCAGGGTGGAACCGAGCCCCAGTCCGGACAGTCCGGCGATGAAACGGCGCCGGTTCCAGGCGAGCCGTTCCGGCCCGGGCGGCGGTGCGGGAGAGGAGGAGGAACGAGTGTCAGCCATCGGCCCATTGTGCTGGCTTAGTCTCTCCATCGCTACTGGCCCATCGGTGAAAGGAACCCGCCCCCCATGAGCATTCCCGAAACTCTCCGCGTTCATCTGGCCACCGACCCGAGCGAGTCCGGCTACTACCGGCTGGACCGGGAGCGCTTCGAGAACGCGGGAAAGGAGTTTCCCGACGCCTTCCGGCGGCTCCGTCCCACCTATTCGAATGACGAGGCCGGTTTCGTCCGGGGAGTCCGCGACGCCGACGTGCTCATCGGCTGGAAGTTCCCGCGGCCGGGTCTCGCGGAGCGCGCCCCGAAGCTCCGCTGGGTGCAGCTCATCGGCGCCGGCGTGGACCACCTGTACCCGCTCGATTGGCTGCCCGCCGGAGTCAAGCTGATCACCGCGAGCGGTGTCCACACGAAGAAGTCCTTCGAGTACGTCCTGATGGGACTCATCGCCCTCCACACCCGGCTGCCCCGGCTCGCCGAGCACCAGCGGGCGCGGACCTGGAAGAAGATCCAGACGGGGACGCTGCCCGGGAAGACCGCGCTCGTGATCGGCCTGGGGGCCGTGGGTACGGGCGCTGCCGAGGCCGCGCGCACCCTCGGCATGCGCGTTCTCGGAGTCCGCCGCACCACCCGGCCTCATCGGTTCGTGGACGAACTGTTCCGGCCGGAAGAGCTGCCGGCAGCCCTGCCGCGGGCCGACTACGTGGTGCTCGCCGCGCCGCTGACGTCCGACACGAGGGAGATCCTCGGCGAACGGGAACTTGCGCTGCTTCCCGAGGGAGCGGGGATCGTGAATCTGGGCCGGGGCCGGCTGATCGGCCAGGCGGCGCTCGAAGCCGGCCTCCGGAGCGGGCGGCTCGGGGGCGCCTTCCTGGATGTGGTGTGGCCCGAACCGCACCCTCCGGAGAGCACGCTCTGGGATGCCCCCAACCTCTTCATCACCCCGCACGTCGGGGCGGATGACATCGAGAACTACATCCCGGTGGTGTTCTCGATCGCCCTCGACAACATGGCCCGCTTCTTCGCGGGCCGGCGGCTCCGGAACGTTGTGAACCGGCGGCGCGGCTACTGATCTGCCTGCGCCTCGTCCACCACCCCGTTCCGCAGCACCCCGACGCTTCCGATCTCCACTTCGACGGTGTCCCCCGGCTTCATGAAGAGCTGGGGATCGCGGGCGACGCCGACTCCCGACGGCGTGCCGGTGGCGATCACGTCCCCCGGATGCAGGGGGTGGATCCGGGACAGGTAGGCGATCAGTTCGCGCACCGGATAGGTCATCTGCGAGGTGTGGCTCGCCTGGACGACCTCGCCGTTCAGGCGGGTCCCGATGGGAAGGTCCTGCGGATCGGGCACTTCGTCCGGGGTGACGAGGAAGGGGCCGAATCCGCCGGTCCGCCAGAAGTTCTTCCCCGGGCCGAACTGGCTGCTGTGCCCCTGGTAGTCCCGCACCGAGGCGTCGTTGAAGCAGGCGTAGCCCGCCACGTGGTCGAGAGCGGACGCTTCGGCGACGTGACGCGCGGTCCGGCCGATCACCACTGCCAGCTCGGCTTCGTAGTCGAGCAGGCGGGAGACCGACGGTCGCACCAGCGCCTCCCCGTGACCGATCAGACTGGCCGGGAACCGGGTGAAGAGCGTGGGGTAGTCCGCCTTCGCCCGTCCGGTCTCGAGCCGGTGGTCCTCGTAGTTGAGCCCCACGCACCAGAGCGAGCCGGGGCGGGGGATGAGGGGCAGGAACCGGACATCGGAGATCCGGGGTGCTGTCTCCCAGTCGGTGTCGACCGGGGGCAGGGGACTCCCGAGCCGCTCGGCGAGGGATCCGGTCCCGTCGAGCGGGACGTATCGGGCGCCGTCCGGCGAGACGGCGGCCACGGTTTCCCCCCTTCCGGGGACGAGCAGGGTGGCGTATCGCATAGCGCGGGGATGCTACCGATGTCGGAGTCGCGGTTGGCTGGTGGGCGAGATCGCGCGCCGGCCTGGAACGCCGGTCTCCAGACCGGCACCGCGGTGCTCCGCACCGCGCACGTCGAGACCTTACCCGGAAAGGGCGGCCCCCGCCTCAGCGTGGATCTCAAGAGCCGAGGTGGCGCGTACGGCTTGGAACGCCGGCTTCAGCCGGCACGCGCGGCGCTCGGCGCCGCGCAGATCCCAACGGCATGCGCGACTACCGGTGCGCAAAAGTTGGTGTCTTCCGACGAAGCAAGGGCAGGTGTGTCTTCACCGCAGTAGGCGGTTCTCCGAGAGGAACATGTCGCAGCAGCGGGGCCGGCTGGCCGGGAACATGTAGCACTAGCGGGTCCTCGGGAAGGAACATGTAGCACTGGCGGAGCCGGCTGGCTGGGTACATGTCGCAGTAGCCGGTTCCGCGGGAGAAACATGCAGCATTAGCGGAGCCGGCTGGCGGGGAACATGTAGCAGTAGCCGGTCCTCCGGGAGGAACATGCAGCATTAGCGGCGTCGGCGAACGCGCCGTATGGGTCAGTGAGGTTGCGACGTGCGCGGCGCGGGGCGCCGCGCGTGCCGGCTGAAGCCGGCGTTCCAAGCCGTTGTCCGGGGTAGGCCGGGTCCTACCGGTCTCGGTTCTGCACCCGGGCGAGCGCGCCGGCGAAGGCCGCCGGTTCCCCGTTCCATTCGCCGCGGGCGGCGGGGACGAAATCGGGCGGCGGCGGCCCGGGGTGGACATAGACCGCGACCGGGTCGGCCTCGCCCTCCGGGACGACTGCCACCCGCCGGTACCCGAACTGCCCTTCGAAGGCGTCGAGCCGCGACACCGTTTCCGCGTCGACCCGGTAGGTCTCGACGACCACCGGGTTCACCTCCCGCGCGGGGACCAGCATCGGGTACTCCTCGTTGCCGAAGAGTCGAAAGGGGATTCGGATGGCTCCAGCGCGGACGAACTCACTGCCGCCAAGAAACGCAGCGTGGTTTGCGTGGCCGCGCTTCAGGGTGCCGTAGACGCCGATCAGGGTGCGTTCCGTTGCTGCTTTCTCCGGGCCCGTCACTCGTCGGCTCGATACAGGACTTCGCCGCCGACGATCGTGATCGCCACCTTCGCATCCAGGATCTCCTCGTCCGGCACCGTGAGGATGTCCTTGGTGAGCACGACGATGTCTGCGTACTTCCCGGGAGTAAGACTTCCCTTCACGTCCTCCTCGAAGGCCGCCCAGGCGTTCGCCATCGTGTACGAATGGAGCGCTTCGTCGCGCGTGAGGGCTTCTTCCGGGTAGAAGCGGGTCCCGTCCGCCAGTTCGCGGGTCACCGTCGCGAAGTAGCTGGGGATGGGATCGAGGTCCTCCACCGGGGCGTCGGTCCCGTTGGCCACGACTGCCCCCGTATCGAGGAGAGACCGCCACACGTAGGCGCCGGTCCGCGCCCGTTCGTCGCCGAGCTTCTCCGGCACCCAGGGGCCGTCCGAAGTGGCGTGTACGCCCTGCATCGAGGCGATCACCCCCAGCTCACCGAACCGCGGGATGTCGTCCGGGTGGATGTGCTGGGAGTGTTCGATCCGGAACCGGAGATCCGCTCCGTTCACCCCGGCGTCCGCGAACGCCCGCTCGTAAACGTCGAGGATCTCCCGGTTGCCCCGGTCGCCGATGGCGTGGGTGTTCACCTGGAAGCCGTGCCCGATCGCGATCCGGGCGGTCTCTTCGATGTCGGCGACCTCGTCGATGACCAGTCCGACGCTCGACGGCATGTCGTCGTAGGGCTCGAGGAGCCAGGCGCCGTGCGCGCCGAGCGCCCCGTCCACCACCCGCTTGATGGACCGGACCGTGAGGAACCCGCCGGCGTGGCCCGTCATCAGGTAGTCCGGGAGCCGCGCGTCCAACTCTTCGTTCGACTCGCCGCGCACCATCACGTAGAGGCGGACCGGAAGCTGCCCCGTCTCCGCCATCTCACGGAAGAAGTCGATCAGCGCAAAGGAAGACCCTGCGTCCTGAAAAGACGTGACACCCTTCTGGAGGGATTCCTCGGCCGCCAGGCGGAGTTGGAGCTCCAGTTCGGCCCGGATCTCCTCTTCGCTCCGCTCCGCCATCGCCCGGTCGCGGGCCCGGGCGACGAGGCGCTGGGCCGTCTCCCGCAGCGCGCCGGTGGCGTTGCCGTCGGCGTCGCGCACGATGGTGCCTCCCGGCGGGTCCGGAGTGTTCCGGTCGATGCCGGCCAGTTCCATGGCCAGGGCATTCGCGAAGGCGGCGTGGCCGCTCGCGTGCCGGAGCAGAACGGGGTTCTCGGGCGAGATCTCCGACAGGCCGAGGTGGTGCGGCAGGTCCTCGACCGCGCCTCCCGGGATCTCGTCCCACTTCTCCTGGTGCCAGCCGCGCCCCTCGATCCAGACTCCGGGAGAGGCCTCGGCGACCGCCTCGGCCACCATGTCCACGATGCGGTTCCAGTTCGCCGCTTCCCCGAGCTTCAGGATCATCTGGGCGTCTCCCACGCCCATGAAGTGGCCGTGGCCCTCGATGAATCCGGGGATCGCCAGGCGCCCGTCGAGCTGGATGACCTCGGTGTCCGGGCCGGCGGTCGACTCGATCTCGGCGCTGGTGCCCAGGGCGGCGATCCTTCCGTTCCGGACCGCCACGGCCTCCGCCTCCGGTCGGTCGGGATCCACGGTCACCACCCGGCCGCCGAGCAGCACCAGATCGGCGGGCCCGCCGATGTCGGGGACCTGCGGACCGCAGCCGGAGAAAAGGAGAAGCGAGGCGGGAAGAACGAGATAGGACAGGAAACGCATGCGAGGCCTCCGCGGAACCGGAAAGGGTAGCGAGGTCGCCACACTTCGTTAGAGTGCCGCGCTATGCGCAGGCTCCGCTCCGTACCCCTCTGTTTCCTGTTCCTGGCGATCCCGGGGATTGCCGCCGCCCAGTGGTACCCCGAACCCGACCTGGTGCTCACCGGCGCCGAGGTGCGGACAGTGGACCCCGAGGACTCGCTCGCCGAGGCCCTCGCCATCAAGGACGGCCGGATCGTGGCCGCCGGGACCGCCGCCGAAGTCGGCGCGCTGGCCGGGCCCAACACGCGGACCGTGGACCTCTCCGGGAAGACGGTGATCCCCGGCATCCAGGACTCGCACATCCACTTCCTGCCGCTCGGACGCGACATCACCAGCGGGGTCGAACTGAGCTACGCCGAGTCGGCCGAAGACATCGTTGCGGAGGTGCGCGCCCGCATCGCAGAGAGCCGCGTCCCCGCCGGCGAGTGGGTGGTGGGCCGCCGCTGGGACCAGTTCAAGTACCCGCAGATGGTCACCCGCTGGCAGCTCGACGAGGCAGCCCCCGACCATCCGGTGGCGCTCTACCGCGTGTACCGGGGCGTGGCGGTCAACACCGAGGTGTTCCGCCGGATGGGAATCGAGGACGGCGACTCCTCCACCTGGCCGTCGTGGTGGCTCGAGAATCCCGAAAACTTCACCTTCGAGGACCAGATACTGCGCGAGTCGCGGGAGCTGATGGTGGACGGCGAATCCGTTACCCGGGAGGTCCCCACCGGGGTCTTCCTGGGATCGCGGGCCTCGCGCCTCGTGACCGAGCGGCCGCCGCCCGACGATTTCGAGGACGACGTGGAGAGCGTCCGGCTCGGGGTGGGGGAACTGCTGTCCCTGGGAATCACCTCCATCGTGGACCCCTCGTCCCGGATGGGCCACAACATGCGGGTCTACCAGGAGGCCTTCAACCGCGGATATCTGCGGCTGCGCATCGCCGCGGTGTACGAAGGGACCTTCAACACCCATGCCCCCGACGCGATCTCCACCCACCTCGACGGGATCAAGGTCAACAACCTGGGCGACCGCTTTCTGCGCTGGCGCGGGGTCAAGGTCTACGGCGACGGGGGGGTGGGGACCCGGAGCGCCTGGATGTCCGAACCCTTCCACATGTGGGACGAGCTCGAAGGGGAGCGCAATCTGGGCAACCCGGTGGTCGAGAGCTACCCGGAGCGGGAGGCGCAGTACCGCGCCATCCGCAGCCACGGCTGGGACCTCCACACGCACAGTTGCGGGGACCAGTCGATGCGGCAGACCGTGGATCTCTACATGAAGCTGCTCGACGAGATGAAGGAAGAAAGCGGAGAACTCCCGGACCTCCGCTGGAGCGTGATCCACGCCTACTTCCCGATCGAACCCAAGACGCGGGTCCTCGACGACATGGCCCGCTACGGCATCGTGGCCGCCACCAACCCGGTCTTCAACTGGCAGCAGGGTTTCTCGTTCGCCGCGAACTCGGGGCCGGAACGGATGGCCCGCCTCCAGCCCTTCCGCAGCTACATGCGGGGCGGGGTCATCATGGCCTCCGGCTCCGACTACGGGGTGACCACCCATAACCCCTGGATGGGGTTTTACGCGCTGCTGACCCGGAAGGACCAGAAAACCGGCGTGGCGCACGGCGAGGACGAGACGGTCACGATCGCGGAGGCCCTTCGTTCCTACACCTGGAACGGCGCCTTCCTGACCCACGACGAGCAGGACCGCGGAAGCCTGGAACCGGGCCGGCTGGCGGATCTCGTGGTGCTCGACCTTCCGGCGCTCGACGCTCTCGAGGAGGACCCCGAACTCCTCTTTTCCATGCGCGACCGCATCGTCGCCACCATGGTGGAAGGGGAGATCGTGCACGGCGAACTCCCCTCGCAGTAGATCGTCCATTCCGGCCCGTCCCGTGGGGTTGACATGGCCGTCCGGGCGGCGGTACAAACCGGAATCAGAGAACGGCAATGACCCAGTCTCGGAAAGGGGGTCGGAAATGACCGCACCGCCGGACGACTTTGCGCTCCGGGCCCCAGCCGGGGTTCCGGGAGGGTCTGAAGAGGACTTCCCGAGCCGTACCGGGGCCCGGAACTCACGGGACGAGTTCCCGGGGTCCTGACCACTGACGACGGCAGAAGCGGGGCCGACCGTCAGGGGCAGGAGCGCAGACAGCGCCCGCCCCTACCGCTCCGCACTGCGATGAGGCCCAGCGCCTCCCGAGGGACCCCGGGGCTCTTTTCTGTACGCAGCGGTCGTTTCCTGGTGCTCGCCGTTCTGGTTGGCGCTCTCGGCAGCCTCTCCTGCGACGCGCGCCTCTACCTCTACATCCACGGAGGGCGCGAGGCGCTCTTTCCGGGACGCGCCTACGGCGACGCGCTCGTCACGCAGGGATTCCTGGCGTCCGTCCCGCCGGGCCGCGGACTGCCACCCGGCGAGCCGCCGCGCCGCTTCGTCCTGCGGCATCCGCTGCGCCCGCCCGACTGGAACGGCACCCTGGTCATCGGGGCTCATCGCGGCCTCGGAGGGATCCGGCGCGGGCTCGAGGGCGAAGACCTCGGTAGCGGCGAGACCGAGCTGGACGACCTGATCGGCTGGTGGGCCCTCGACCAGGGTTTTGCGTGGGCGAGTTTCGACCGGGCCGGGGTCGGGGCGGGCCCCGACGGTTACCGGCTCACCGAGGCGTTCGCCCGCCTGATGTTCGACCAGATCCGGCCGCGCCTCGCGATGGATCCCGACCGGACGATCCTCCTCGGCTACGGGGAAGGGGGCGGGCTGGCGCGCTACGGCGCCGCGGCGGCGGACGAGACCTTCGACGGGGTGGTGCTGGTGGCCGCGACGCTCGGTGATCCGGAGGGAGCGTCCCGCCGGCGCAGCGCCCGCCTCGCTCTCGCGGCGGATCGGGAGACGTCCGACGCCGGCCTCGCCGCCTACGCTGCGGCCGCCGGCATCGGTCTCGAGGGAAGCCGGTTCTGGCCCTTCTACGACGCCGTGGCGGCGGCGCCGAGCCCGGTGCTGCCGGCGCCGCCCGTTGGCCTCGAGCACCCGGTCATCGAGGTCGTCGGGACCCTGGACGATTTCGTGCTTCCGGAGGTGCTCGCCTACCGCGACCGCATCCAGGCCGCCGGGATGACGGGGGTTCACGAACTGCGCCTCGTACCGGGCGCCTGGGGCGTCGGCCCCGGCGACGACGCGGTGGAGGAGCTGCAGGCCTGGGCGGCGGAGCTCGGCCTGTCCGAAGCGGACCGCGCGGCGCTCGCCTCCGGACGGAGCCTGGCGCCCGAGGTCCAGCGAGCTCTGACAGATCTCAACGCGCTCCTGCAGGATTCCGTCCGCTAGCGTCGTCGGATGGCCGCCAGGAAGCGTCCGGCGCGGGCCTTCGGCGTCCTGCTCGCCGGAGCGATGTTCGGTTCGACGGCCTATCTGCTGGTGCTGTCGATCACGCCGCTCCTTTCCCGGCGATACCTCCCGGACTCCGCCTGGATCGGCCTTCCGAACGCTGCCCTGATCCTGGGGGTGGCCGCCGGAACGCCCATCCTCACCTGGCTCTTCGCGCGGCGCGGCCGGCCTTTCTCCCTGGGTCTCGGCCTCAGCTTCGCCGGCCTGGCCGCGGTGGGCCTCGCACTGTCGGCATGGTGGGAGGCGGGCTTCGCCGTCCATTTCGGTGCGAGCCTGCTGCTCGGCTGCGGCTACGCCGCCTACCACCTCACCCGCTACACGGCGGCGCTCCTGGTCCCGGCAAGCAAGAGCGGGCGGGCGATCGGGCTGGTGGTCTGGGTGGCGGTGGCCGGCGCCTTCATCGCGCCGGTCGTCTTCGGATGGATCGAGCGCCTTGTCGGGCCCGGCGAAGCGGAGGCGTTCTCGCTCGCCTATGTGTGTGCGGCGGTTTTCTACGGCCTCGGCGGAATCCTGTTCCTCAGGAGCCGGTCACTCCGGGCGCGGCCTTCGCTCGGGGCTCGCCCCCTCGAGGCGAGGACCGAGCCCGCCGATTCCGCCACATCGCTCGGGCGGACGTTCGGGCTTGCCATCGTCTCGCTGGTCGCGGCGCAGGCCTCGATGATGATCGTCATGACCATGGCCCCGCTCCAGATGATGGGAAGCGGCGGTTCCCTGGCCGCCCTCGGAGCCATGATGGGCGCCCACAACCTGGGCATGTTCGCCCTCTCTCCGGTGGTCGGCATGCTCTGCGACCGCTTCGGGGAGCGTCCCATCATCGGGCTCGGCGGCGCGACGCTGGCGGCGGGAGGCCTGCTCGCCGCGTTCGGTCCCGGAGGGGGTCTGGCTCTGGGGATCGCGCTCTACCTCGTGGGTCTCGGCTGGTCCCTGGCTTTCGTGGCGGCGAGCGCGCTGATTTCCGAAGGCCCGGACTCACCCGCCAAGGTTCGCCGGCAGGGGCTCGCCGATTCGCTGAACTGGCTGGGAGCGGGCGTGGCCTGCGTGGTCTCCGGGGTCCTGATGACGCAGCTCGGGTTTCAGGCGGTGGCCTTCGCCGGTGTGGGGATGGGCGCCGTCTCGGTGGTGGCCGCCCTGGGCGCCGGCCATCCGAGCCCCGAAAGACACTCCCGCGCCGCCGATCAGGGCGGCGAGTAGCCCAGGACGCTGTAGTCGCCGTCCGTGATCAGGCGGATGGAGACGTACACCCCGAGCAGTCCGCCGGCCATCCAGGGGGAGTTGGGCGCCACGATCCAGGTGTACAGCTCCCGCCGGCTGATCCCCGCGTGCCGTCCGGCCACGAAGAAGCTGACGAGATAGACCGACGCTCCGTACATCACCTGCCAGAACAGGATGACGCCGACGATGCCGGTCAGCACGGCCGGAAGGACGTGCAACGTATGGGCGGCGTACACGATCAGCGTGGGGACCGGGGTGAGGAACCCGTTGACGATGTCCACGTTGAATCCGAACGTGCGGCGGTCCGCGTAGGAACTGTCGTACTGCGCGTAGGTCGCCCAGACGTCAGCCCAGAGCGCCGGCGACAGCAGCCGGACCAGCGGGACCTTCATCCGGAGGAACTCGGCGGCCGGGGTTCCGCCCGTCCGTTCGCTCCACTCGCGCCAGTACGCGGTGCGCGTTTCGACCAGGTCCCGCCGGAGGAAGAGACAGATCTCCCAGTAGGCGATCAGCAGGTTGAGCGAGAGGAACAGGCTGAGGAGGGCGTGCAGCGCGTTCAGGTCCCCGTGAACCTGGTAGCGCGCCCCGATGCCGAGGAGCGCCAGGGTCGCGACGACCAGCGCCGCGAACAGTCCCGCCGGCAACTAGAGGTACCGCTCCTCCAGCACGCGCCGGTGGTGGATCGCGTGTCCCACCGTGAGATAGCAGATCGCCCGGACCGTGGCCCCGGCGCCGCTCGCCTCTCCCCGCCGGTCGAGCGCGGCCTCGTCGAACGATCGCATCAGGCTCGTGGTTGCGTGGCGGATCGTGTCCAGCTCGTCGAGAAGGGATTCCAGAGAGCGGCTCGCATGGCCGGAAGTGGCTACGTAGGGATCCTGTTCCATGCCCGGCAGCGGCGTGTCGTCACCCCGGGCGAAGCGGAGCGCCCGGACCGACATGATGCGCTCGACATCGGCGATGTGTCCCACGACCTCCCGGATGGACCATTTCCCGGGCGCGTATCCCCGGGCCGAGGCCGCTTCGGAAACGCTGGCCAGGAGGGAACGGAGAGTCTCCATCTCCCGGAGCGCCGCCTGCGGGAGATCGTCACCGTCCGGTACCTGGCGGATGTAGCCATGGTAGTAGTCGGCGCACTCGTCGGGTTGGGGTCTGGTCCACATCCGCGGCATCGTAAGCGAGTTGCGCCGGTACTATCCGGCGCTACCCCCGGAGGCTCTGTCCATGCGCTCTTCTTGTTTTCGTCTCGCTCTCGCCTGCGCCCTGCCGGTGCTCCTGGCCCTTTCCTGCACCGGGCCGGTGAACGTGGACATGGAAGTCCCGAAGCCCGAAAAATCCCGCCTCGACGGCCGCATTCCCCCCGTCGGCCCCTACTCCGCGGGAATCGAGTACGGGGACATCGTCTTCCTCGCCGGGCAGATCGCGCTCAACCACGAGGGCGGGGGACTCGTCGAGGGCGGCATCGCGGAGCAGACCCACCAGGTCATGCAGAACCTCGAGGCCGTTCTCGAGGAGGCCGGTCTCGGTTTCGGGGACGTGGTCCGGAGCGGCGTGTTTCTCGCCGACGTGAACGATTTCGGAGCGATGAACGAGGTGTACGCCTCCTACTTCCCCGAGGGGGCGATTCCGCCGGTGCGCACCACGGTGGCGGTGGCCGACATCCCGCTCGGCGCGCTCGTCGAGATCGACATGATCGCGGTCCGCTGACCGACCCGGCAACCAGCGGTTCCGAGAAGCCGGCCGCAGCGTGACGAGCGGTCCCGGAGGCCCGAGTCGCGGGCTCGGTCTCTCACTCTGGACCGCCGCCATGTTCGTGGTGGCGAACATGATCGGGACCGGCGTCTTCACGAGCCTGGGGTTCCAGGTCGCCGCGGTTCCCTCTGCGTTCCCGGCACTCCTCCTCTGGGTCGTGGGCGGGCTGGTCGCGCTCGCGGGGGCGCTCGTCTACGGGGAACTGGGAGCCGCGCTGCCGCGCTCCGGGGGCGAATACAACCTGCTCCGGCGGAGCTTCCACCCGGCCGCGGGATTCGCCGGTGGCTGCGTTTCCGCAACCATGGGCTTCGCGGCGCCCACCGCGCTCGCGGCGGTGGCGATGGCCACTTACCTGCAGCCGCTGTTTCCCGGCATCGAGCCGGTCCACTTCGCGGCGGGGACCGTGATCGCGTTCACCGCCGTGCACTCGCTGCCGGTTGGCTGGGGCAGCGGGGTCAACAACGTCCTCACCGCCGCCAAGATCCTGCTGGTGATTGCGTTCTGCTGCATGGGGTTCTGGGCCGGCGGGGTCTCGACGCCGCTCGTTCCGAAGCCGGGGGACTTCGGGCTGCTGGCGAGCCCGGGGTTCGCGGTTTCCCTCGTGTTCGTCTCCTACGCCTATACCGGCTGGAACGCCGCCGTCTACATCGTCGGGGACCTGCGGCGTCCCGAGCGGCTCGCCCGGGCGCTGGTGGCCGGCACCCTGCTCGTCACCGTCCTCTATGTGCTGGTGAACTTCGTCATCCTGCGGGCCGTCCCGCTCGAGGACCTCGCCGGAAGGATCGAGATCGGGTACCTGGCGGCGGAGAGGATCCTGGGCGCCACCGGGGGCCGGGTGATGGCCGCGGTGCTCGGCCTGGTGCTGGCCTCCACGGTCAGTGCGATGGTGTTCCTCGGCCCGCGGGTGGTCCGCGCCATGGGAGAGGACGAGCCCTTCCTCCGGCCTCTCGGACACGCCACCAAGGGGGGCATTCCCCACCGGGCGCTGCTGCTGCAGCTCGGGATCACCCTGATCCTGCTCTATTCCGGCACCTTCGAGCAGATCCTGCTCTACGCCGGGTTCACCCTGAACCTGATGACGGCGGCCGCGGTCGCCGGGGTGTTCCGGCTGCGCGCCGGCAAGATCCCGGGCGCCGTCCCCGGCCGGTTCCGGACCCCGCTGTACCCGGCCGTCCCGCTGTTCTTCCTGGGGATGAGCGCGTGGACGCTGGGCTACACGCTGCTGGAGCGGCCCGGCGAGTCACTGCTCGGGCTTGCTACCGCGAGCGCCGGCGCCGTGCTCTACCTGGTGGCGAAGCGGCGCTCCTGACGTTTCTTCCTACAACCGCCGGCGCGGGTTGATCATCGTCCGCCACATGTGTGCGGAGGGGCTGTTGTCGTACCCCAGCCCTTCCTTCGGCTGCTTGAAGTGCCGGCCGATGATGTCCACGAACGGATCGATCGAGACCTCGACGTCCCGTTCGAAGCTGTAGTCGTCGTGCATGGTGATGGACCGCGCCTCCATGTACCACTTGTGGTTCCGGGCGTACTCGTAGGCGGCCTTGATATAGGGCTCCGGCTCGTGGTCGGCGCCGAACATCCGCACGTACATCTCGGGGTACTCGTAGCCCACCGACGGGTCGGGGAAGAAGCGCAGCGCCTGGTGGTAGCGGATGGCCCAGGAGACCTTCTCGGGCACGTACGGCTCGAGCAGTTGGGCGCCCCACCAGCCGTGGTCCGCCCGCACCAGGTTCATCACCGAGAGGTCGTGGAGCAGGCAGGCGAGGATGATCTCCTCACTCATGCCGTGCTTCATCGCCCGGGTGGCGCTCTGGAGCACGTGGGAGGCCGGCGCGAACCGGTGCTCGAAGAAATCGACGAGCGTCGGCTTCGCCGGCATGACCGAGAGCGGTTCCTCGTCCTCGGACTTCGCCAGCGGCGGGCGTTCGGGCGCTTCGAGCAGGTGCATCATCTCGTGCTCGAGCGCTTCGGCGCGGTCGTTCACGCCCACGATCCCGGCGCCGCTCACCGTGGCCGCGGCCTTCAGAAAGAGTCTGCGATCCATGTCGTTCGCCTCCCGGCGGGCCGGCGAACGTCCGATTCCGTCATCCGTCCGGGCGTTCGGCGAGCCGTGCTGGCCTAGTATAGAAAACCTGTTGCCGCCGTCACCGATCACCGCGGGCCGATCCGGGGCTCCGTCCCGTTTACCGTCCCGCCGCCGGGTCCTCGGCGTCGCCGCGAAGGTCGTTTCCGGGCTCGCCGCCGGAGGCGCGGCGGCCTGCGCCGGCCGGCCGGTTCCGGCCGCCCGCACGGCGCCGGATCCCCTCCCGGGCCCGGCGTTCCGCCTCCCGGCGGTCAACGTCTCGCAGGACCGGATCATCCGCACGGTGGTCGGGCTCCGGCCCTTCCGTCCGTCCGGCTTCCGGGTCGAGCGCCAGGACCTCGGCGGCGGCCGGATCCTCGTCCACAACTACGGCCACGGCGGCGCCGGGGTGACCCTTTCCTGGGGCAGCGCCTGGCTGGCCGTCGAGGAACTCATCGGCGACGCTGCGCCGCCGGCGCGGGCGGCGGTGATCGGCTGCGGGGCGGTCGGGCTCGCAACCGCCCGGCTGCTGCAGCGACGCGGGGTGGAGGTGACCATCTACACGAAGGACCTCCCGCCGAACACCACCTCGAACGTGGCCTGCGCCCAGTGGAGCCCCTATTCGGTTTCGGATCCCCGCGTGCACACCAGCGCCTTCGAGGCCCGCTTCGAGCGCGCCGCCCGGATCTCCCACCGCATCTTCCAGGAAATGGTGGGCGTCCGCTACGGTGTCCACTGGCTCCCCAACTATCCCCTGAGCGACGCGCCCTTCGGAGGCCCCGGCCAGCCCGGCCGGCTCGCCGACCTCTTCCCCGGGACCCGCGATCTCGATCCCGGGACCCATCCGTTCCCGGTCCGCCACGCCCGCGAATACACGACCATGATGATTGAGCCGCCGGTGTACCTCGGCGCGGTCATCGAGGACTTCCAGCTCGCCGGCGGCCGGATCCGGATCCGGGACTTCGGCTCCCTCGACGAGGTCGCCGGTCTGGCGGAACGCCGCGTGGTGAACTGCACCGGCATCGGCGCCCGGGACCTGGTCGGCGACGAGGAACTCGTGCCGCTCAAGGGCCAACTCACCGTCCTGCTGCCGCAGCCGGAGATCCGCTACATCGCGCTCTACCAAGGGCTCTACATGATGCCGCGCGCCGACGGCATCCTGCTGGGCGGGACCCGGGAGCGGGGCGAGTGGTCGCTCGAGCCGAACCGCGAGGCCGAGGAGCGCATCGTGGCCGGCCACGCCGATTTCTTCGGCCGGATGGCAAGGTTGGGGGCTCTCTGAGCAGGCAGGGCGCCGGTCGGGACCGGGGCGCAGCGGCGTCGTCACATTTCCAGCGCGGCCGACGAATCTGATCCGTCGTATCAGGTTCGGTTCCTTGGATTTGCCGCCCCTGGCCGCCTCCGGCCCGAAGAACTCCGGAAAGAGCCACAAGATACCCTAAAATCAACAACTTATGATGCACCGTGGCGGTTTCCGCAACTGCGGCCCGACCTTTGCCCATCGTGACACTGGAGAAACCCGTCCGAATCGCCTAAAGTTCCGCGATCTACCGTGTGGACTTGTCGTTTCGGCTCTTCGCAAATCAAATGTCTTGGACTGCCCGCACGCTTGGGCGTCAGGCTCATGAACTCGTACAACCTCAGGAGGGACTCATGAGATCGCTTTTGTTTAGGACCGCCGCGGTGCTCGGCGTCCTGGGACTCGCGGCGGGGGTTTTCGCCCAGACGTTCCAGGGCGGCGTCCGTGGCGTGATTCAGGACGCCGATGGGGGCGTTCTTCCCGGCGTCACCGTAACGATCGAGAACGAGGGCACCGGCGTCTCGCGGACCGCGGTCGCGAACGCGGTCGGCGAATACAACTTCGCGAACGTACAGCCGGGCACCTACACCCTGCGCGCCGAACTCAGCGGCTTTGCGCCGTTCGTGAGCGAAGGGCTCATCGTGGGTGTTTCCTCGTTCCTGGTGGTGGACGCCACCCTCAACATCGGCGGCATCGAGGAGACGGTCACCGTCATCGGCGAAACGCCGCTGATCGAGACCGCGACCGCGTCGGTGTCGTCGGCAGTGAGCCGCGCCGAGCTCGAGGTGCTTCCCACCCCGGGCCGCAACGTGTTCATCCTCGGCGTCGGAACGCCGAACGTCGTCCACACCGGAAACCCGGTGTGGGTGAAGCAGTCCGACCAGACGAACTCGTCCCTGCTCTCGCTGGGCGGCGGACCGCTCCGCGGCAACAACTACACCGTGGACGGCGTCTCGACCACCGACCTCCGGAACCGCACCGTCATCATCCCCGTGTTCGAGGCGGTCCAGGAACTGAAGGTCCAGGTCAACACCTACGATGCCGAGATGGGCCGCACCGGCGGCGGCGTGTTCAACGTGATCCACCGCAGCGGCACGAACAACTGGGCCGGCAGCGCCCTCTACCAGCGTCGTCCGGGGAAGGTGAACACGTTCTGGCGCGCCCTCTCCTACACGGACCAGTTGGCGTACGACGCCGACAACTCGAGGACGTTCGCCGACCGTCCCTTCTGGCTCTGGGGAGGGTCCTTCGGCGGCCCCATCCTGTCGGACCGCACCTTCTTCTGGTTGTCGGCCGAGGGGAACAACGACGTCCTGGCGGAGAACACCGAGGTGATTCTTCCCAGCGCCGCCGAGGCCGCAGGTGATTTCTCGGCGAGCGGCACGACGATCTACAACCCGTTCGATCTCGATGCGAACGGCAACCGCCGGCCGTTCCCGGGGAACCGGATTCCCTCGCACATGATCGATCCGGCGGGATCCTCACTGGCGCAGTTGCTGACCACGCTCGGTCCCGGCGGCGGCGCGAGTGTTTCCGGCGCCCAGACGACGACGGCCCTCCAGTCCACCGGAAACCTGAGCCATTCGTTCTCCGACACCTGGCAGGCCACGCTGACCTATCTCTACTACACCTCGAGCGAGGGAGCGTTCCAGCAGTACACGGACCTGTTGGGCGCCGACACCGCTCCGGACTTCGGTATCGGAGCCGCGGCCCTGATCCGCGACGTCCACGCGGTTGCTTTCAACAACACCTTCGTCGTGGGCGACGCTTCCGTCCTGACGCTGCGCTACGGCCAGACGTTCTTCAACGACTCGAACGAGAACCCGGTGTACGGACAGGATCAGGTTGCCAGCCTGGGGGTCACCGGTAGTTTTCTCGACCAGATCTACGCCCAGGACGGTTACGCGGGACAGTTCCCGAGCATCAGCATCGCCAACTTCGGTGACGGTGGAACGACCCACGGCTCCTGGTCCAACACGGACGTCCAGTGGACTTCGCGCGAGGTCAGCGGGACGTATTCCCAGTTCCTCGGCAATCACACCCTGAAGTACGGCGGTCAGTATCGGCGGATGGGCCTCCACGCGGTCCGTTTCAACAACGGCTTCAACATGAGCTTCGCCCAGAGCTTCACCCAGGGCCCGAGCCCCACCGAGCCGGACGGCGGTTCCGGGAGCGCGATGGCCGACCTGCTGCTCGGGATTCCGAGCGGCGGCGCCGCCACGATCGCCCAGCCCGCCGATGTCTTCATCGACTACTACGGCGGCTTCATCCAGGACGACTGGCGGCCCAGCCAGAACCTGGTCCTGAACCTCGGCCTCCGGTTGGAGCACGAGACCGGCCTCCAGGAGGACGACAACGGCTTCGCGGTCGGCTGGGACCGTACCAACCCGTTCCCGATGCAGGTTGGGCTCGACCCGGCGATCGAAGGCTCGCTGCCCGGCTTCCCGCTGCGCGGCGGGCTCATGTATGCCGGCCTCGACGGCGCGCCGACCCACCAGTGGGATCCTCCCGGGATCAAGCTGGGGCCCCGCCTCGGCTTCGCCTACACGGTGAACCCCGAGACCGTGGTCCGTGGTGGCTACGCGGTCTTCTGGGCGCCTTACGCAATTCCTGGCGGCACCGGCGCCAACAACCTGGGCACCTACGGCTACACCGAGGTCACCTCGCTCCGGACCAGCCTTGACGGCATCACGCCGCCGGAAGCGACCGCCTCGAACCCGTTCCCGAATGGAATCGGCAGTCCAGTCGGCAACGGGAACGGACGGCTCCAGAACATCGGCGACAACGTGTACTTCAACGAGCAGTTCCGCGCCTCGCCCTACATCAACAAGTGGTCGCTCGACATCCAGCGCGACATCGGGAACGACCTCGCGCTGAAGATCGGTTACGTGGGCAGCCAGGGCGCCGACATCCCGATCGGCGGGACCAACGATTCGGTCATCAACATCAACCAGCTCGCCGACCAGTACCTGTCGCTCGGCGACCGGCTGAACGACCGCTATCCCAACCCGTTCTACGGCGACTCGCGCTTCGGCGGCTTCGCTGGTGAGGAGACCCTGCCGCTCGGCCAGTTGCTGCGGCCCTACCCGCACTTCCGGAACGTCTTCGCCCGCCACGTGAGTTCCGGCAAGTCGCTCTACAACGCCCTCCGGGTCGAGTTCGAAAAGCGCTTCCGGGGGAACTGGGGTGCGCGGATCAACTACACCTTCACGAAGCACGACGACAACATCTACGAGAACAACCAGTTGCTCGAGAACGAGACCGGCACGATTTACAACACGCCGGACGAGTGCGCGTTCGCCAAGTGCGGACCGCTGTCGGACGCCGACTACGGCCCGTCGCGGGTCCACGTGCCGCACCAGTTCAACATCAACGGCACCTTCCGGACTCCCGGCGACAACCCGATCTTCGGCGGCTGGGCGCTCTCGGTGGTGACGATCATGCGGAGCGGCTTCCCGCTGGTGGTGACCCAGAACTCGAACCCGCTGAGCGCCTATGGTTTCGCGAACCAGCGGCCGACGAGCGCGAACCTGAGCGGCGGCGGCAACCCGCGCGGCAACCACACGACCTACCTCTCGGCCGGTGACGCGCAACTCACCCAGGGACTGACACTGAGCAACTCGCCGAACACCACGGATTCGGTGCGCAGCCCGGTGCTGATCAACTGGGACGTCTCGCTCGAAAAGACCACGCGGCTCTATGAGGACATGAACCTGACCCTGCGGTTCGAGTTCATCGACGCCTTCAACCACGTGAACTGGCGCGGACCCCGCACCGTCCTGGGCGCCAGCACCTTCGGAAGCATCCCGGGCACCCGCGGGTACCCGAGGACCTTCCAGTTCATGGGCAAGATCACCTTCTAGGCGATCCACAACCCGGAACCTCGGGGGGGGGGGGGGGGGGGGGGGGGGGGGGGGGGGGGGGGGGGGGGGGGGG
>VXNL01000047.1 GCA_009840635.1 Acidobacteriota bacterium
CGCGGCGCGGAGCGCCGCGCGTGCCGGTCTGGAGACCGGCGTTCCAAGCCGTTTCCGTGATTCCGCTCAGCGAAGTACTGCGCGTTCTGCGGCGAGGGCGTCGAGTTCCCGGTTCAGCTCTTCCGCTTCCGCCCGGAGGCGGTTTGTGTCCAGGGGACTCAGGAACCGATTGGGGTTCCGCTGCGCGAAGGGAAGGCCGCTCGACCCAATGGCGGTCAGCGAGGCCTCGATGTCGAGCAGGCGCTCCCGGATCTCGGCTTCCCGCCGCGCGATCACGCGAAGTCTGGCTTCGATGGCTTCTTGAACGTCATCCTCACCGACCTCGGCCGTGTCCTCGCCGGGGTCTCCGGCCGGAAGGTCCTCGCTGGTGACGGGAGGGTCGCGGAGTGGGCCCGTCTCGAGCGGAGCCGCCGGCCGGTCCGGACTCGCGGAGCGCGTACCGGAGAGATCGGCGTCGGTGAAGCGCGGCGCCGGGCCGTATCGCTCCCGGCTCGCCGCGATGCGGGCGCGGTTTCGCCGCGCGGCCTCGGCAAGCGACGGTTGGTCCTCCTGAGCGGACCGTGAGGGAGCCGTGCTCCCTGCTGTCGCGATCAGGAGGCCGAAGACGAAAACCGCGACGAACGGCTCAGGCCTTGACGGGATTGCCGAAGCGGTCCCGCAGGACGTAAGGCGGCAGGCGATGTTTCTCGCGGAACATCTGGGTACGGACGGAACCCGTGACATGGGACGCGATGTCTCTCCCGGTGAGCAGATAGACGACAGTGGGGCAAAGGTCGCGCCGCATCACCTGCTCGGAGAAGACCGCGCCCTGCCGGAAGTCGGGGCCGACCCCGAGCGTCCAGACGTTGTGGGCGTAGTAGTTCCCCTGCGAGTGATGGAGCTGTCCGTACACGTTGACCTCGTCGTCACGGCCGCACTCGGGCCGCAGCAGGATCGAGGTGGTGTCACGCAGGTACGGATCGTTCTGGATGAAATCGTGGAGGTTGCCGATGAGCTCGTCGGTGGCCGCAATATGGCGCCGGTACTGCTCGTAGTCGGTGTCGTAGTCCCAAAAACCCGCATCGGCGTGGGCGTCGTCGAGCGCGAGCATCTGGATGGTGATCAGCTTGGGCCGGAAATCCCGGAGCAGGTGCTTCGCGATCTCGAAGCACTGCCCGTCGCCGAGCGGCACCTCCCGGTCCACGAGCGAGGTCTTCGTGGACGCCGGAAGGTCGGTCCGCCGGGAGACGGCGTCGGCCAGCCAGTCCTCGAGGTCCTTCCGCGTCTGCCGGGTGTGGCCGAGCCCCGGTTCGATGTTCGCATTCACGAGAGCCGCCGCCGACTGCTCCTGATCGTCGTGGAACAGCTTGTTCATGGTCAGCGAATTCGCGCCGAACTGCAGCCCTCCGTCCGGGTGGGCGCTCCAGTGCTTCCGGTCGAAGACCCACGACCGGTAGTAGCTGACTCCCTGGAGCATCCAGTAGTCGTTCACCGAACCGCCGAGTTCCTTCCGCACCGTCTCGGTCCAGGTCGGATAGAGCGGATGCTCCGAGACCGTCTCCCGGCCGGTCAGCATCTCGGTGTACATGTAGCCGTGGAGGTTCGCGGTCTCGCCGAAGTCCTCGGTGAAGACGCTGCCGGCGTCCATCATCCGGGCCATGTGCGGCGCGTGCGCCCGGTCCTCGACGGTGTCCTTCTTCCGGCAGCCGTTGCCGTAGAGGATGACGACGAGGTGCTTCGTCTTCAGGCTCGCGTCGGGGACGACGGCGGTCCGGTCGGGCGTGGCGGCGAGCAGCCGGTTGGCGCTTCCGCCGAGACCGAGTGCCGCCACGCCGGCGGCGCCCAGAAAACGTCGGCGGTTCATGCTCATTGCGGCGACGGCTCCGTGGCCCTGGGTCTTTTCGTTTCGTCGGGCAGGAACACCACTTCCAGGCCGCGGACCTCTTCGTCGCGGACCGGATTCAGGTTCAGGTAGTTCTGCGCCCGGTCGGAGACATTGACCCGGGACACGGTGTAGGTGCCGCGCTCCTGCCACTCCGCGATCTTGAGGGCCCCACGGAAGACGTTCGGTTGCGGCACCAGGGAGGGCCGGTTCAGCGGCGGGTTCCTGCTCTCGAGCTCCACCCGGACCAGGTCGGCGCCGCTCGCGCTCTGGAAGGACACGTAGACCTTGTCCACCCCGCTCAGGTTGTCTTCCACCAGGGCGGCCACCGGGATGGAGTCGCTGGCGAGCGCTTCGCGCTGCGGCAGTTCCACGGCGAGCAGTACCGGCGGGTCGTCGTCGCGCTTCTCGGGTTTCTCGCCCACCAGCACACCCACGTCGGCGAGCACCGGCGAAGTCGCGGCGAAGATCAGGGCGCTGTTCCGCGCCGCGTCATAGAGCTCGACCTTCTGGACCGTCCAGCGGCCGCCCTCGTACCACTCGGGAATGGAGAAGGCCCCGAGAAAGCGGCCCGGGTTCCGGGCGTCACCGATCAGGTCCGCCCGGACGGACCGCCTTCCCGAGGGGCTGACGAACACGGCCCGCGCCTGGGTCGGACCCGCGAGGTTGTCCTCGGCGAAGGCCTCCACCCGGATGGTGTCGCCGACGCTCGCTTCCGGGGTCAGGATTTCGAGGGAGCGGAGCGTGGGCGGGGTCAGGTCCGCCGCCGGGTTCTGCGCGACCACGAAGTAGGCCGGGCTGCCGTCCGGCGCCCGCATCACCGGGTTGAACTCGGTGGAATACGCCTTCTTGTGCCCGTGCTCGTCGGTGATCATGGTGGAGCCGACGTTGTAGCGGCCGCCCGGGTGGTGGCGGTCCACCCTGCCGCGCCCGAGATAGAGGTTTTTGTCCTTCTCGTGGGGCTTGAAGTTCATGTAGATGACCGAGGCCCGGCCGTACTCCTGGCTCCAGAACTCCGCAACGAACCGCCGCCCCTTTTCGAAGGCCGGCTCCACCCTGGCGATCGCCCGCACCGTGTCCCCGGGATCCACCTCCAGGTCGATGACGCGGAACTCGGTCAGCGCGGTCGAACGGTGCTCACCGCTCAACTCCCGCTGGGCCGGTTGGGTGCCGCGCCGGCGGTACTGAAAGACCTCGGGGATGTAGTCCTCGTCGGCGACCCCGAGCTGGCCGGTCACGTCGGCGCTCGCCGGTTCCGTCCCCTGGGTTACGTCGTCGACGATCTCGAAGGGATAGGCCGCAGGGTCGGCGAGCCCCGGCTTGTCCTTCCCGGTCTTCGCCTGGCCCACCTCCTCGTCCTGCCTCGCGGGCTGCGATTCCGCCCGCTGGGCCAGACCCGCCGACGCGCCGAACAACGCGGCGAGAACCACAAAACGCACTGACATCAAGGGGAAACCGAGCCGATCAGCCAATATATCATCCGCCCCCCGGCGCTCCGCCCCACTCACCGGGGCTCCGTTTTCCCGGCGCCTTCCAGAAAGAACATGCCTCTATTCGCTCGCCGTTTCGGCCACATGGGCACCGAAAACGCCTTCAAGATCGGGGAAGACATGGCCCGCGCCCGGGCGCGCGGCGTGGATGTCATTCCGTTCACCATCGGCGAGCCCGACTTCGACAGCGCCCCGCACATCAACGAAGCGGGGATCGCGGCGATCCGGGCCGGAGACACCCACTACACCGATCCCGCCGGGATCGCGCCGCTCCGGGAAGCGCTCGCCGCCTACGTATCCCGGACGCGCGGAATCGAGGTCACGGCGGACCGGATCATCATCCTCCCGGGGGCGAAACCCGCGATCGGCTACACGATGATGGCCTACGTGGACCCCGGCGACGAGGTGATCTATCCAAGTCCCGGGTTCCCGATCTACGAGTCGTGGGTCACCTACCTCGGGGGGGTGCCGAAACCGCTCGTCCTCCGGGAGGAGCGGGGCTTCTCCTTCACCGTGGACGACCTGGACCGTCTGCTCACCGAGAGGACGAAGGTCCTGATGCTGTGCTCGCCTTCGAATCCCACGGGCGGCGTGCTTCCAAGGAGCCTGCTCGAGGAGGTCGCCGCTTTGGTCAAGGAGCGGGGCCGTCCGGACATCCGCATCTACTCGGACGAGATCTACGAGCACATCACCTTCGACGGCTTCGAGCACACCTCGATGGCTTCCCTGCCGGGCATGGACCGGCACACGATCATCGCGAGCGGGCACTCCAAGGGTTACGCGATGACCGGCTGGAGGCTCGGCTGGTGCGTACTTCCCACCGCGGAAGAAGCCCTCCGGTTCAAGCAGATCAACATCAACACGGTGAGCTGCGTCCCTCCCTTCATCCAGCAGGCCGCCCGCGAGGCGCTCGAGAACCCGAAGACCTGGGAGGTGGTGGGCTCGATGGTCGCCGAGTTCAAGCGGCGGCGCGACTACGTCGTGCCGGCGCTGAACGCCATCCCCGGGATCACCTGCGCGAATCCCCTCGGGGCCTTCTACGTCTTTCCGAACATCACGGGCGTCTGCGAGTCCCTCGGCGCCAACGCGCACTTCGAGTCGCTGCCCGATTCCCTGAAGGCGAGCACCAGCCCGGCGACCCTGATTTCCCGGTTCCTCCTCTACTACCACGGGGTCGCCCTGGTCGACCGCCGCAGCTTCGGCGTGATCGGCAGCGAGGGACAGAACTTCCTGCGGCTCTCCTACGCGGCGGACATGGACTCGATCCGCGAAGGCATCCGGCGGATCGCCGCCGGGGTCGCCGACCACGACGGGTTCGCCCGCTTCCTCAACGATCAAACCGCCCTGGGACTTGCCGCATGAGCCGCATCTTCGTTACCCGCCCCATCCCCGAAGCCGGCCTCGCCATCCTGCGCGCCGCGGCCGAGGTGGAAGTGGCGCCCACCGCCGACGGCGATTCGACTCCCCGGGACCAGGTGCTCGCCGGCGCCCGGAGCGCCGACGTCCACGTCTCCCTGTTGACCGAGGCTGTGGACCGGGAACTCATGGAGTCCGCCCCGCGGCTGCTCGGGGTGGCCAACTACGCCGTCGGCTTCAACAACGTGGATGTGGCCGCGGCGACCGAACTCGGTCTGCCCATCACCAACACCCCCGGCGTCCTCACCGACACGACCGCGGATCTGGCGTGGACGCTGCTGATGTCAGTCGCGCGCCGGGTGGTTCCGGCGGACGCCTACATGCGGGGCGGCCGGTACCGGATCTGGGGGCCGTCGCTGATGCTGGGCGCCGACATCAGCCCCGGCGGCAACGAGCGCCGGAAGGTGCTCGGGGTCGTCGGCTTCGGGCGGATCGGACAGGCGATGCACCGGCGGGCGCAGGGGTTCGACATGGACGTGCTGGCCTTCGATCCGCCGATGAAGGCGATCATCGAGGCCCGCCCGGACGTGGAATACGCCGAGTTCGACGACCTGCTCGCGCGCAGCGATTTCGTGACGATCCACACCGACCTCAATCCCTCGACGCACCACCTCTTCGACGCGGCGGCCTTCGCCCGGATGAAGAAGAGCGCGATCCTCATCAATAGCGCACGGGGTCCCGTGGTCGACGAAGCGGCCCTCGTCGATGCCCTCAAGTCCGGCGAGATCGGGGGGGCGGGGCTCGACGTCTTCGAGCACGAGCCGGCGTTCCATCCGGGACTCGCCGAGTGCGACAACGTGGTGATGCTGCCCCACATCGCGAGCGGCAGCGTGGCGACGCGGGACCGCATGGCCACCATGTGCGCCGAGAACGCGGTGGCCCACCTGAACCGGCAGCGCGCGCCGAACTGCGTGAACCCGGAGGTTTACGACACGGAGGCGTACCGGCGGCGAACATCCCGGTAGGCGAGTGTGTGAACCCGATTGACGCCCGGCATCCGGGATCGATCGGCGCGGCTCCGGCCGTCAGGCCGCGATGAGCCAGACCTTCGTCATCGTCGCCGTCTGCGTCTATCTGGCGGGGCTCCTCTTCCTGGGGGCCGTCGCCTCCACGAGGATCCGGAACGCCACCGACTTCGTGGTCGCGGGCCGCCGGCTCGGCCTGGGGCTCTGCACGTTCACGCTGTTTGCTACCTGGTTCGGGGGAGGCACGCTGATCGGGGCGGCCGGAGCCTCCTACGCCGGCGGCCTGAATGCGGTGGTGGCCGATCCCTTCGGCGCCGCGCTCTGCCTGCTACTGGCCGGCGCGTTCTACGTGCGGCTGCTCCGTCGCCTGCGGCTCCTGACGGTCCCCGATTTCTTCCGGCGCCGTTTCGGAAGATCGGCCGAAATCCTGTCCGCGCTTTCGATCCTTCCCGCCTATATCGGCTGGGTGGGATCGCAGTTGCTGGCGGTGGGGACGGTGCTCTCCGCGATGGCGGGTCTCCCGTTTGTCGCCAGCATCCTGATCGCTGCCGCGATCGTCCTCGTCTACACGGTGCTCGGCGGCATGTGGGGCGTGACCCTCACCGATTTCTTCCAGGCGGTGGTCCTGATTGCGGCGATCTGCGTGCTGCTGCCGATCGTCCTCGGGGCGGCCGGGGGAATCTCCTCGGTGCTCGACGCCCTGCCGGAGGGCCGGACCCGATTCCTGCCGACCGGCGGCCTGCTTGAATGGCTCTTCTTCGTGCAGGCCTGGCTGCTGATCGGCCTCGGGAACCTGCCCGGCCAGGACCTCATGCAGCGGGCCCTCAGCTCGAAGAGCGAGCGCGTCGCGCAGTGGTCCGCCTACTTCGGCGGCTCGCTCTACCTGGTGGTCGGCCTGATTCCGGTGGCGCTCGGAATGATCGGCTCGGTGCTTATGCCGGGCCTGCAGAACCCGGAAGAGATCGTGCCGCGTCTCGCCATGGAGTACCTGCCGCCCGCCGGACTCGCCCTCTTCCTGGGCGCGCTCTTCTCGGCGCTCATGAGCTCGGCCGACAGCGGTCTGCTCGCGCCGGCGAGCGTCTTCGGGCAGAACATCGTGCGCAATCTGGCGCCCGACCTGAAGCCGAAGGAGGTCCTGGCCGCCGTCCGGGTGGGAGTCGTCATCTTCTGCGGACTCGCGCTCGCGGTGGCGCTCTGGTTCCAGAGCGTCTACACGCTCATGGTCGAATCGTGGACCGTGATGATGGTCGGTCTCTTCGGTCCGCTCACCCTGGGGATGTACTGGAAGCGGACGAACACGCCGGGCTGCGTGAGCGGCATCCTGGCCGGGCTGGTCGTGTGGCTGGGGCTCGTCGGGTTGGAACTCGTCTCCGGCGCGGCCTCCCCCGACGAGGTCCGGGAACTGCCGAACGCGCTCATCGCCACCCCGGTGTCCCTGCTGGTGACGGTCGCCGTCTCCCTGCTGACCGCGAAGAGCCACCCTCCGCGGGCGCTCACCGACCCCTCGGGAGCGCCGATCGAGGCGAAGGGCCGGCTCGGGACCCTGGGACTCCGCCCGCCGGCGTCCGCCTAGTCCTGGCGGCCCCATGACGTCCGCGCCGCCCTGGCGGGTCGCGCCGACCGCGCCCCGCCACGCGGAGGCGCTCGCCGAACTCACGCGGATCGTCTTCCCCACGCTCGATCCTTCGGAGTGCTTCGCAGCGGACCATTACCGGAAGCACGTCGAGATCTTCCCCGAGGGCCAGTTCGTCGTGCTGACGGGCGAGGACAGGCCGGTCGCGTCGACCACCACCCTGCGGCTGAACCTCGATCTCAGCCGTCCGCAGCACCGCTTCCCCGAGTTCCTGGGAGGGCTGTACCTCGCCGCGCACGACCCCGGGGGCGAGTGGCTCTACGGCGCCGATCTCGGAGTCCACCCGGACTGGAGGCGGCAGGGAATTGCCCGGGCGCTCTACGCGGCCCGGCAGGCCGTTGCCCGGCGGCTCGGCCTGCGCGGCCAGCTCACCGTCGGCATGCTGAACGGCTACGGGGCGGTCGCCGGCCGGATGAGCGCCGAGGACTACTACGGGCGGCTGGTGGCGGGGGAGATCAGGGATCCGACCGTCTCCGCGCAGATGCGGATCGGATTCCGCCCCGGCGGCCTGATCCCCGGCTACGTCCAGGATCCGCGTTGCGGCGGCTACGGCGTGCTGCTGACCCTTCCCGCGCACCGGCAGGTCTTGTCCGGGTAGCGATTCCTCCGAGTTTCCCCTCCCCGTCTACATCCTGTTTGACATCGTGATCAGAGTAATCCATAAAACAGACTACTCTGACAGGAGACATCCGATATGGACACATCCACCGCGCGGAGCGACCTCGCTCTGGTCGACCGGATCCTTCACGACGTCGACCGCACCTTGAACATGCCGCCGCTCATCCTGCTCGCCTGGGGGCTGTTCGCCGCGATCGTCAACGGAGTGCAGCAGGCTCGGGCCGTCGGCCTTCCCGTACCGTCGGACGGCTCCTTCCAGATTCCGCTGATGCTGCTCGCGATCGGCATCAGCGTGTGGGCCGCGCGCCGTCATGACACCGGACGCGAAACGCAGATCGACAGCCAGGCGGGAATCACGTTCAGTGTCGCGTTCGGAGTGTTGTTGCTGTTGAATCTCACTGCCCAGCACCGGGTGATTCCCGCGGACGCGATGTCGCTGGTCTGGGCCGGGGGAATGAGCATCGCGCTGCTGGTCGTCGGTCTGCAGGCGAGCCGACCGCTGCTGTGGGGCGGTATCGCGCTACTCGCCGCCGCAGCGCTCGCCAGTTTCGTTCCGGCCGGGTTCCACGGCACGCTTGTCCTCGGTTGGGTGGCGGGGCTCGTGGTTCCCGCCATCGTGCTCTGGGTGCGGCGCGGTCGTGGATGAGCTCCTGCTGTCCCGGGTCCGTCTGGCGGTCATCGCGGAGCTGGTCGCGGTGGAGTGGGCCACCTTCACCGACCTCCAGAAGTCGGTCAAGGCGACGAACGGGAACCTGAGCGCGCACCTCGGCAAGCTGATCGCGGGCGGGTACGTCGTCGAGCGCAAACGCTTCGTGCGCCGCCGCCCGCAGACCCGCTATCGGCTGACGGAAGCCGGGCGCACCGCCCTGCTGCAACACGTCGAGCACCTGCAGGCGCTGGTCGCTCCGGAGCGGTGATGCGGCGCCGTGCCGTCTGTAAGATTCGCGCGCGGCGAACGTAGCGAAGACACGTCCCTTTCCAGCGTTCCGCGTGGAGTCCCGGGCCCGGGCATCGTGCCGGGAACCTTTCCCTGGCGAGCGGCGTAGGCTCCCTGATCCAAGAACATGAATCCCCCGAAACCGGCTGACCGGCTCGCCGAACTCAAGATCGGCGAAGAACAGCGCGGTTCGCGCCCGTTCGCGCTGGTGACCGCGATCATCGGCGGGCTGCTGGTGATCGGGGGCGGAGTATCGGCCGTCTTTCTGCTGGGTTCGGAGCCCGAGGTGCTCGCGGTCCGCACGGCGCGGGTCCGCTCGATCTCGGTGGACGCCGGGATCACGGTGTTGAACGCGAGCGGCTACGTCACGGCGCGCCGCCAGGCCACCGTCTCGTCCAAGACCGCGGGACAGATCACCGAAATCGCCATCGAGGAGGGCATGGAAGTGACGGCCGGCCAGGTGTTGGCGCGGCTCGATTCATCGAACCTGGAGCGGACCCTCCGGCTCGCGGAGGCGCAGACCGCGGCGGCCGGCAAGGCGGTCCTCGAGGTGGAGGCCCAGCTCGGCGAAGCGCGCCTCCGTCAGGAGCGGACCCGGCGCCTCGTGGAGCAGCAGGTCGCCGGACAGGCGGACCTCGACCAGGTGAACGGCGAAGTCGCCACCCTCGAGGCGCGCATCGACCGCCAGCGCGAGGACATTCGCGTTTCGGAGCGGCAGGTGGAGGTCATCCGCCAGCAGATCGAGGACATGGTCATCCGGGCGCCGTTCGATGGCGTGATCACCGCGAAGAACGCCCAGCCCGGCGAGATGATGTCTCCCATCGCGGGCGGCGCCGGGTTCACCCGCACCGGGATCGGGACCATCGTGGACATGGCCTCGCTCGAGATCGAGGTGGACGTCAACGAGGCCTACATCAACCGGGTCTCGCCGGAACAGCCGGTGGACGCCGTCCTCGACTCCTACGACGACTGGACGATCCCGGCGCGGGTGATCGCCATCATCCCGACCGCCGACCGGGACCGGGCCACGGTGCGGGTGCGGATCGGCTTCGAGGAGCTCGACCCCCGAATCCTGCCGGACATGGGCGTCAAGGTGAGTTTCCGGTCCGCCGAAGCGGAACCGGAAGAGGCTCCCGAGGGTCTGCTGGTGGACATGGCGGCGGTATTCCCGGACACCGGCCGGGATCTCGTCTACCTGGTGCGCGACGGGCGCGTCCAGCGCCGCGCCGTGCGGCTCGGGGACCGGCGCGGGTCCGATGTGTTCGTGCTCTCCGGGCTCGTGGAGGGTGACCGGGTCGTCGTGGAGGGTCTCGAGGGCCTCGAGGACGGCGCCGAAGTCGAGGAAGCAGCCGCGGCGCCCTAGCGGCGGGTGAACAGATTCACGTGGAGAGTGGAATGAGCGAGACCAGTTTTTCCGACACGGCGGCGGGTAACGGAGCCGCCGCAGAAGCCATGGTGGACGTGCGAAGCGTGAGCCGGACGTTCCACCGGGGCCGCACCCCGGTTCCGGTGTTGAAGGACCTCAGCCTGCGGATGGAGAAGGGGGAGTTCCTGGCGCTGATGGGCCCCTCCGGTTCCGGGAAGTCGACGCTGCTCAACCTCATCGCCGGGCTCGACCGGCCGACCGGCGGCGAGGTGATCGTGGGCGGTTCGGAGATCCACCGTCTTTCCGAGCGGAAGCTCGCCGGCTGGCGGGCGCGCAACATCGGCTTCGTCTTCCAGTTCTCGAACCTGCTGGGAGCCTTGAGCGCCGAGCGGAACGTGGCGGTGCCGCTGCTGCTGACCTCGTTCTCGGCCCGGGAGCGGCGCCGGCGGGTCGACATCGCGCTCGAAATCGTCGGGCTTTCGGAGCGCGGCAAGCACCGTCCCCGGGAGCTCTCGGGGGGTGAGCAACAGCGTGTCGGGATCGCCCGCGCGCTGGTGAACGATCCGATGCTCCTCGTCTGCGACGAGCCGACCGGGGACCTCGACCGGACCACGAGCGGGGAAATCCTGGATCTGCTGGCGGCCCTCAACCGGGACCACGGAAAGACCATCCTGATGGTTACCCACGACCCGGTGGCGGCCGAGCGGGCGTCACGAACCCTGCATCTCGAGGACGGCCGGCTCGCGGAATGCGGGCACGACGGAACCATCGTGATGCCGACGCACGAACCGGCGGGAGCGGCGGTGTGAGTTCGTTCACCCTGATCAGCGCGGCGCTTCGGCGCAAGAAGACGCGGACCTTCCTGACTTTTTCGTCCGTGGTCTTCGCGTTCCTGATCTTCGGGGTCCTCTCGATGCTCCAGACCGCGTTCTCCATGGGAGCCGAGATCGCCAACGAGGACCGGCTGGTGGTGCGCCACCGGGTTTCGCTCTTCCAGCTCCTGCCGCAGTCCTACGAGGCCGACATGGAGGAGATCCCGGGCGTCGTGGACGCCATGCACATGACCTGGTTCGGCGGGGTCTACCAGGATCCGTCCAACTTCTTCATGCAGTCCCCGGTGGAGCCCGCGGAGTACCTCGACATGTACCCGGAGATCTTGATCCCCGACGAGGCGAAACTTCGCTGGATCGAGACCCGGAACGGGGCGATCGTCGGCCGGGCGCTCGTCGAGCGGCTCGGATGGGAAGTCGGGGACCGCATCCCGATTCAGCCGACGATCTGGCGGCAGCAGGGACGCGGAGACGACGCCTGGGAGTTCGAACTGGTGGGCATCTATGACAGCGACGTCGAGGGCTTCGATCAGACCCAGTTCCTCTTCCGCTACGACTTCTTCGACGAAGCCCGTTCCTTCGGCCGTGGACAGGTCGGCTGGTTCATGGTGCGGATCGCGGATCCCGACCGGGCGCCGGAGATCGCCGCCGCCATCGATGCCACCTTCCAAAACTCCGCCGCCGAGACGAAGAGCGAATCCGAGGGGGCCTTCGCCGCCGGGTTCGCCAACCAGGTCGGGAACCTGGGACTGATCGTCACCTCCATCCTCGCCGCGGTCTTCTTCACGATCCTGCTCGTGGCGGGGAACACGATGGCGCAGTCGGTGCGCGAACGCATCGGTGAGATCGGCCTGCTCAAGGCGCTGGGCTTCACCGGCGCCCGGGTGCAGCGCCTCGTCCTCATGGAGTCGGTGACTATGGTGACCACCGCCGGATTCCTGGGGATGGTGCTGGCGGTCGGGTTGGAGCGCGTTCTCCGGCCCGCGCTGGCCGCCTATTTCCCGGGCCTGTTCCTACGGCCCCAGGACCTGCTCCTCGGGCTGGGACTCGCGGTGGTCACGGGCCTGGTGGTGGGGATCTTCCCGGCGCGGCGGGCCATGCGCCTCGAGACGGCGCTCGCCCTCCGGCGCCTGTAGGGGGAGTCATGCGTCTTGGATCCTTCATCCGCCAGTGTCAGGCGGTGACCCGCTACAACCTGGAGACGATCTGGGAGCGGCGCGCCGTTTCGGTGGTCGCGATCTTCGGCATCGCCGGGGTGGTCGGCGTCATGGTGGCCGTCCTGTCGATGGCCGCCGGTTTCCGTGCGGTAGTGACCGGGCAGGCGCGGGACGACGTGGCGGTGGTGCTGCGGAGCGGCGCCACCGGCGCATCGGACAGCATCCTGAACCACCAGGACATCCAGGTCCTCTGGGAGGCGCCGGGAGTGGCGCGCGGCCCGGACGGCCCGCTCGTCTCGCCGGAGCTGTTCGTGATCATCGACCGCAAGAAGATCGGCGCCGGCACCGACGCCAACGTCCCGCTACGGGGCGTCGAAGCGGCCGGTTTCGCGCTGCGGGAGCAGTTCGAGATCGTCGAGGGCCGGAACTTCGAGCCCGGCCGGAACGAGGTGATCGTCGGCGACGGGGCGGCGGGCGCCTTCGAGGGCCTGCGAGTCGGCGACCGGATCGACGTGGGCCGCGCCTCGTGGGACGTCGTCGGCCGGTTCACCACCGGCGGCGGGGTCGCCGAATCCGAGATCTGGACCGACAACCGCATCCTCCAGCAGATGTATCAGCGCGGCAATTCGTGGAACATCGCCCTGGTGCGGTTGAGGGACGCCGAGGCGTTCGAAGGTTTCGAGCAGACGCTCACCGACGATCCGCGGGTCAGCCTCGGCGCCGAGCGGCAGACGACCCACATGGCGGCCCAGTCGGCGCCGATCGAGGTCTTCATTTCCGTGGTCGGCTGGATCATCGTGGTCATGATGTCGGCGGGCGCGGTGTTCGCGGCGCTGAACACCATGTACGCCGCGGTGTCCTCCCGCTCGCGCGAGATCGCGACCCTGCGCGCCCTCGGGTTTTCCCGCCTGCCGGTGGTCGTCTCGGTGATGATCGAGTCGCTCGTCTTCGGGCTGATCGGCGCCGGCTTCGGAGGGGCTGCCTCCTGGCTCCTCTTCGACGGGTTCCGCGCGGCAACGATCAACTGGGCCTCCTTCAGCCAGGTGGCCTTCGCCTTCCAGGTGACGCCGGAGCTGCTCGTCCAGGGGACCACCCTGGCCCTCGTCATCGGGGCGATCGGCGGCTTCCTCCCGGCGGTAGGCGCCGCCCGCCGCAGCGTCGTGGGCGCCCTCCGGGAGCAGTAGGTCAGTTCAGGCCGCGCCGCCGGAGCAGGGGCTCGACCTCCGGGTCCCGCCCGCGGAAGGTGCGGAAGAGGTCCATGGCCTCGATGCTGCCCCCCTTCGAGAGCAGGGTCTCGCGGAAGTGGTCGCCGTTTTCCCGCAGCAGTCCGTCGTTCTCCCGGAACCACTCCACGGAGTCGGCGTCGAGGACCTCGCTCCAGATGTAGGAGTAGTAGCCGGCCGAGTAGCCGCTGCTCCAGATGTGGGAGAAGTAGGTGGTGCGGTAGCGCGGCGGCACCGGTGCGAAGGCGATTCCCGCCTCCTCGAGCGCCGCTTCCTCGAACGCGAGCACCCCATCCGCATCGGGCGTCTCACCGACGCCGAGCTGGTGCCAGGCGAGGTCGAGCAGCGTGGCGGCGAGGTACTCGGTGGTCGCGAAGCCCTGGTTGAAAGTGCGCGCCGAGAGCACCCGGTCGAGGAGGTCGCCCGGGATCGGTTCGCCGGTCTCGTGGTGGACGGCGTAGTTCCGGAGCACCTCCGGCCAGGTCGCCCACATCTCGTTCACCTGCGAGGGGTATTCCACGAAGTCGCGCGGAACCGAGGTCCCGGCGAAATAGGGGTAGCGGACGTTCGAGAAGAGACCGTGCAGCGCGTGCCCGAACTCGTGGAACAGGGTGATGACCTCGTCGAAGGTCAGCAGCGTGGGTTCGCCTTCGGGGGGCTTGGGGACGTTCAGGTGGTTGGCGACCACCGGCTGCGTCCCGAGCAGGCCGGACTGGGAGACGTAGGCGTTCATCCAGGCCCCGCCCCGCTTAGACGGCCGGGCGTAGAAGTCGCCGATGAAGAGCCCGAGCGGGGTGCCGTCCTCCTCGAACACTTCCCAGATGCGGACGTCCGGGTGATAGACGGGCAGTTCGGGCCGTTCTTCGAAGGTCAGCCCGAAGAGCTGGTTGGCGGCGAAGAAGACCCCGTTCACCAGCACCCCGTCCATCTCGAAGTAGGGCCGGAGCTCGGAGGCGTCGAAGGAGAACCGCTCGGCTCGCAGCTTCTCGGAGTAGTAGGACCAGTCCCAGGCCGCGATCTCGATGTCGGCGCCCTCGGAGCGGGCCAGTTCCGCCAGGTCCTCGGCTTCCCGGCGCGCATTGGCTACGGCCCTCGGGGTGAGACCGGAAAGCCGTCCGTCGACCGCCTCGATGGTCTGCGCCGTCTGTTCCTCGAGGATGTAGGCGGCGTGGTGCGGGTAGCCGAGCAGTGCGGCGCGCTCGGCGCGGAGGGCGGCGATCTGCACCACCGCCTCGCGGTTGTCATGCTCCCCGCCGCGGCTCCCCCGCGCCAGCGAGGTCTTCATGATCCGCTCGCGGAGCGCGCGGTCCTCGAGCGACGAGAGCGCCGGTTGTCCGCTGGTGTTGAGGAGCGCGATGACGTACTTGCCATCGAGGTCGCGGGCCTTCGCGGCTTCGGCCGCCGCGGCGATCTCTCCCTCGGAGAGTCCGGCGAGTTCCTCGGCCGAATCCACCACGACCGCCGATGCGTTCACCTCGTCGAGGGTGTTCTCGCTGAAGGCCGCTGAAAGGGAGGCGAGTTCGGCGTTGATCTCCCGCATCCGGTCCTTTTCGGACTCGGCGAGCAGGGCGCCGGCGCGGGTGAAGTCCCGCCGGTACTGCTCCACGAGGCGTACCTCCTCGGGTGAAAGTCCGAGGTCGTTCCGGGATTCGTAGAGCGACTCCACCCGGCCGAAGAGATCGGCGTTCAGCAGGATCTGGTCGGAGTGGGCGGCGAGCTTCGGAGCCATCTCGGCGCGAATGGCGTTGATCTCGTCGTTCGTGTCCGCGGAAGACAGGCTGAAGAAGACCCGCGCCACCCGGTCGAGCAGCCGGCCCGACCGTTCGATCGGCACCAGGGTGTTGTCGAAGGTGGCCGGTTCCGGGGACGACGCGATGGCCTCGATCTCCTCGAGGTGCTCGGCCATGCCGCGGTCGAACGCCGCCCGGTAGTGGCCGTCCTCGATGAGGTCGAAATGGGGCAGTCCGTAGGGCAGCGTGCTCTCGGTGAAGAACGGGTTGTCAGCCACGTCGTCCTCCGGCGGCGTGCAACCTGCCGCCAACCACAGGGCCGCCGCGGCGGCCGCAACAAAGCGATGGTTCATGATGGGAACTCCCGTCGGCGGCGCCGGCGAATCGGGTCTCGCCGAGCTTCCGCAGGCCGCAATTCTGTCGCGGCCGGCCGCCGCTACCGCCGGTAGGAGTGGGCGCGACGCACTTCGCGTTCCGCTTCCGCGAGCCGGCCCTGCCGGTTGTAGACGTCGGCGAGGACGAAGTGGCCGAGGGGCGCCATGTCCGGCTCCGGTTCGAGGGAGAGGCCTCGAAGCGCGGTTTCCTCCGCTTCCCCCAGTTCGCCCCGGTCCAGCAGTGCCTTGGCCAGATAGAGATACCCCACCCCGAATTCGGCGTTGTGCTCGATTGCGGCCCGGAAGGAGGCCTCCATTCGCTCAGGGTCGCCCATCGCCCCGTAGAGCCTCGCGACGTTGAAGTGGGACCGGAAGTCTCTCGGCGCCATTTCGAGGCGCGTTTCGTAGGCCTCGATGGCGCGCGAGCCGTCGCCGCGTTCCTCGAAGAGCAGCGCCAGGTTGTACCAGGCGTCCGAGAGCTGGTCGTCCATCTCCAGCGCGAGGCGCAGTTCGGCCTCGGCTTCGTCGAGGCGGCCGAGGCTCAGCAGGCACTCGCCCTTCAGGTTGCGGGCCGGGGCCCGCTCCTCGCCGGTGGCCTCGAGCCCCGCGAGCACTTCGAGCGCCGCTTCGTACTCTCCTTCTGCCGCGTGGATCTCGGCCAGGTGGTAGTGGGCCTTGTTGTCGTTGGGGTCCAGTTCCAGCAGGCGCCGGTAGCCGGCGGCGGCTTCGTCATACCGCTCCGCCAGCCGGTAGGCGTCCGCCAGCCCCAGGATCGCGGACTTGTACTCGGGATCGAGGACCAACGCCTCCCGGTAGGCGCCGATCGCCCCGTCCCAGTCTTCCCGCTTGACGTGGAGGTTACCGAGGATCAGGTGCGCTTCCAGGATGCCGGGATCGTCGGCGAGAACGCGCTGCACCTTGGCCATCGCGTCCTCGATCCGGTCTTCGGTGGAGTCGGTGCCGGCTTCCTTCAGCAGGTTGTAGAGGACGATCTTGTCCTTGGGGTCGGCGAGTTCCTCACCTTCTTCCACCCGGACGCGCGAAGCGCCGCCCAGGTAGCCGAGCGCGGCGAGCTGGGCCCGCGTCTCCTCGTCCAGGGTCTCGGGGGCCTCTTCGTCGGCTCCTTCCCTCTCGTGCTCGGCCACCACTTGGTCGAGCCGCGCCTGGAGCTGCCGGACCTGGCCCGGTCGTTCGGCGGCGAGATTCCGCGTCTGGCCCGGGTCCTCGAGCACCTCGAAGAGTTCCGGGCGCGGCGCTGATATGAAGTGGAGCAGGCCGTTCCGGAGGGCGCGGAGCGGAGACCAGCCGTAGTGGTTCCGGGGATAGAAGCTCTCCGAGTACGCCCAGAGTCCCAGGTCGGTCTCGGTGCCGTCGGCGAGCGGCACGAGGCTCGCGCCCTGCACGTCGCCGGGGACCTCCACCCCCACCAGGTCGAGGACGGTGGGCATCAGGTCGATCCCACGCACCTGGGCGGGGACGCGCAGTCCGCGGCCGATCTGGCGGTAGGGCGCCCGGAGCAGGAAGGGCACCTGCATCGCGGCGTCGTAGATGAAGAACCCGTGCGCCCCCTCGCGGTGCCGGCCGAGGCTCTCGCCGTGGTCCCCCATCAGGACGAGCAGCGTGTCCTCCGCGAGTTCGTTCTCGTCCAGCCAGTCCAGCAACTGCCCGACCAGGGAATCGGTGAACAGCACCTCCGCGTCATAGGAGGCTTCGGAGTAGCCGCTGACCCGGGAGGCCCACGGCTCCGGGGCCTCGTAGGGCCAGTGCGGGTCGTACAGGTGGATCCAGGAGAAGAACCGGTCCTCCTTCACCCCGTCCATCCAGTCGAGCGCCGCCTCGAGAACCTCGTCGCCCGGGCGCTGCACGCTGTCGAGGCTGATCCGCTCGAACTCGCGGAAGTTGAAGTCGTCGAAGTAGCGGTCGAATCCCTGGTCGAGTCCCCAGCGGGAATCGACGACGAAAGCGGCGACGAACGCGCCGGTCCGGTACCCCGCCGCGTTCAGCGCTTCGGCGAGGGTCTCGGAGTCCTCCCGGACGTAGTAGCCGCCGTTGTCCCGCACCCCGTTGAACATCGGGTAGGTCCCGGTGAACATGGAGGTGTGGGAGGGCAGGGTGAGCGGCACGGTGGCGGTCGCCTGCTCGAAGAGGACGCCCTCGGCCGCTATCCGGCCGAAGGCGGTCGTCTGGATCCGGTCGTTGCCGTACTGGGTCAGGTGACGCGCCGACAGGGTGTCGAGGGTGACCACGACGACGTTGAGCGGCCGGATCGCGTCGGTTCCGCCGGGAAGCCCGGAACACGCCCCCGCGAGGAGCGCGGCGGCGGCCGCTCCGGCCGCGGAAAACCACCGGCGGAGGCGGGATTCGGTCACGCGGCGATTATCGCCCGAGCCTGGCGCTGGCGCTGATCGGCGCGCCCGGATTCACTAGCAGCGCTCCGTCACGTCCACGATGGCAGCGCCGGTCTGGAAGGCCGGCTTCAGCCGGCACAGCGGGCCGCAGGCCCGCGGACGACGTGCCGTCGTCCGCCTTGGGCGACGCAGGTAGGGGAACTTCCCGTCTGCCCGTTGAAGTCCGTCCTTCCCGGTTGCCGGAGCCTTCGTGGTTTCCACGGGGCTTTCATAGGTTTGGGCCGGTTGACACGCCCTTCCCGAGTCCATACGGTTCGGGATTGGACCGGAGGCGGTTTCGGTCGTCTTCGGGGTCCGCGACTTCCATCTTCAGGGGGTTTTGATGACTCGATCTCGAAGAGCAATTGGAGGCCTGCTGGCGCTCGGACTCATCCTTGCCGCCGGCCCGGCGTTCGGTCAGATCACCGGCACGATCCTGGGCACCGTCTCGGATGACCAGGGGCTCGTTCTACCCGGGGCGACCGTGAGCGTCGCCTCGGAGCAGCTTCCCGGTGGTCCGCGGATGGCGGTAACGAACGCCTCCGGGCAGTACCGCTTCCCCAACCTGCCTCCCGGCGATTACACCCTCACGGTGGAACTCCCCGGCTTCGGCACCTACATCGAGGAGGGCATGCAGGTCCTGGTCGGCGGCACCGTGGAAAGGCTCGTCTCCCTCGGCCTTGCCACAGTGGCGGAAACCGTGACGGTCACCGGCGAGACCCCCGTGGTCGACACCCGGAAGTCCGGAGTTTCCACGAACTACTCGAGCGAATACATGGAGAACACGCCGCTCCGCCGGTTCAGCTTCTTCGACTTCACCAAGTCGGCCCCCGGCATGTCGGCCACGAACCCGACGAGCGGCACGAGCAGCCGGGTTTCCGCCTTCGGCTCCGGGGTCGACGAGAACAAGTACTTGATGGACGGGGTGGACTTCACCGCCCCAGTGTCCGGCGCCGCCTGGCCCTGGCCGGCCACCGACCTGATCGAGGAAATGGAGATCGTTTCCCTCGGCGCCTCGGCGGAACACGGAAGCGCAGCGGGGGCCGTCTTCAACGTGGTGACGAAGCAGGGGACGAACGACTTCACCTTCACCGCGGCCGGTTACAAGCAGCACGCCTCGCTGACCACCCAGCCCATCAAGCTCAACGCCGACGGCGACGAGGACCCGAGCGGCTGGGGATACAACCGCGACCGCTACGACGACTACACGATCCATGGCGGGGGACCCATCATCCGCGACCGGGCTTGGCTCTACGGGAACTACCAGTACCTGCAGGACTGGGACACCCAGCCCGGGGCGGACCCGCAGTTCCCCCGGAAGTTCGGCGCCCATCGCATGTTCTGGAAACTGACGGCGGACCTCACCCCGAACGTCAAGTTCATGCACACCTACCACGACGACATCTGGGTCATCCCCTCCACGCCGTCGGTGACACGCCCCTTCTCCACGATCGCGACCTTCAGCGGGAAGAACCCCTCGGTGACCTTCGGGCGCATCACGCACGTGCTCAGCTCCGAGACCTTCTATGAGGTTGGGGTATCGGGTTTCTACTCTCCCCGCGATCTCAGCGAATCGAACAACCCCGGAGTCCCCAATACCTACGACATCGACAACGGATTCCACTACGGCGGTTACGCCTGGTACGACATCTTCAAGCAGGCGCGCACGGACGTGAAGGCGAAGGTCAGTCACTTCGCGAGCGACTGGATGGGGGCGGACCACGACTTCAAGTTCGGCGTCGTGTACACGGACGGCTCCCACAGCGTGCACGGCGGCTACGTCCCCGGCCCGAACTACCCGGGCGGCGTCCGCTACTACATCAACGGCGACGGCAGTCCCTACGGGATCATCACCGGCACGACCTACAACATCGGGGGCCAGTTCAAGGAGACGTCGGCCTACGTCGAGGACGTCATCAACGTCGGGAACCGCATCACCGTGTCCGCGGGAGTGCGCGTGGAGGCGGTGCAGGGCCTCAGTCAGGACGTGCCCGACCTGCTGGTGAATGACCTGGTTGCGCTGACCTTCGACGAGCAGGGGACCGTTCCCGGCGCCGGAGAGCAGTTCAGTTGGACCAACGTCGGGCCGCGGTTCGGCTTCAACATGCGGCTCGACGACGACGGAAAGACCGTCCTCCGCGGCAACTGGGGCCGCTTCTACCGGACCGCAATTACCGGCGAGCTGAGCGGCATCCATCCCGGGCAGGGAAGCCAGCAGGAGTTCTATTGGAACGAGGAGACCGGGCTCTACGACATCGAGGGGCCGAAGTACACGGCGAGTACCGACTTCGGGTACGACTCGAACTCCCGATCGCCGGTGACGGACCAGATGTCCATCGGTTTCGATCGGGAACTCGGAACCAGTCTCGCCTTCAACTTCACCTACGTCCGGAAGGACCAGAACGACCTCTTGGGCTGGAATGTGGACAACGCCACCTACACGACGGTTCCGCACACCTTCGGGAACGGACAGACGCTCGACGTCTATCCCATCACGTCGGACCCGAACGCCCGGTTCTACCGTCTCAGCAACGTGGACTGCCAGGGCGTGTCTTATCGCTGCGATCCGATGTACATGGACTACAACGGCCTCGTGTTCGGCCTCGAGAAGCGGATGTCCAACAACTGGCAGGCGCAGGTCTCCTACGTCTGGTCGAAGGCCTACGGTCTCCTGCCCTCGAGCGGGTTCGGGGCGGCGTCGAGCCAGACCACCCGCGTATACGGCAGTTCGCTGGCCCGGGACCCGAACCAGTTCATCAACGCCGAGGGCCATCTGTTGAACGACCGGACCCACACGTTCCGGGTCACGGGGACGCTGATGCTGCCCTACGACATCCTCTTCGGGTGGAACTACGCCTACTTCAACGGCAAGCCCTGGGCGACGCGCGACCGGGTTGAGCGTGATGTCCTGCCACAGGGTGGCCGCAGCATCTATCTCGAGAGCCCGGGCTCACAGCGACTTGAAGACCAGAACCTGCTGGACTTCCGGATTTCGACATCGGTGTTCCTCGCCGACACGACCCGGTTCGAGGTGTTCGTGGACGCGCTGAACCTGATGAACTCGACGTCAACCGAGGACGTAGCGTCCCAGACCTGGGACTCCAGCGTGTTCGGCATCGGCGAGCGCTGGGTGGATCCCCGGCGGCTCATGATCGGCGTCAAGATCACCTACTGACCGTACGGGTAAGCCCATTTCGGGGCGGGGGCCTTCGGGCCTCCGCCCCTTTCTCGTATGTTCTCCGGCGTGAAAGGCCCGTTCCCGAAGCGCCTCGCGCTCGCGCTGGCGTTTGCGGCGCTGTCATTCACTGCGGCGCCCGCGCAGGACGGGTCGGATATCCGCAAGCAGGAAGCCGAGGCGCACTTCCAGCACGGCCTGCGCATGGTCGGCCTCCGGAACAACGACCGGGCCATCGAGCTCTTCCAGTACGCGATCGCGCTGGATCCGGACCATGCGGGCGCCCACTTTTACGTGGGCCTCGCCTACATCCAGCGCGGTTACACCAGCCTGCGGCGCGCCGACCACCACCTCTCGCGCGCCATCGCGATTGACGGCTCGAACCCCAGGCAGTACCACTGGCGGGGCATCGCCCGATTGCGGCTCGGGGACTACCCGGCGGCCACCGCGGACTTCGAGGTGGTGCTGCGCGAGACCCCGGACAGCGCCACCACCCTGCGGGCGCTCGGGGCCGCGCTGCTCCGGATGGGCGCTCCCGGCCCGGCTGGCGCCGCACTACGCCAGGCGGTCGACCTCGAGCCCGAGTTGCTCGAGACGCGCTGGAACCTGATGGTGGCGGCGGAGCGCGCCGGCGACGATCCGGACGCGCTTCCGGAGCGCTACCGGCTCGACATCCCGGATCGTGGCCGAGAGTCTCCGTTCCGCTTCGAGGAAGTCTCGGCCGAGATCGGGATCGAACGCTGGTCGCGCGCCCGGGGCAGCGGGTGGGACGACTTCGACGGTGACGGGGACCTCGATCTGGTTGCCCTCGGTATCCGGGACCCGCACGCGCTCTACCGCAACCGGCTCGTGGAGGACGGCGACGCCACCTTCGAGGCAGCCTCGCTCGACGCGGCGCTCTTCGATCCGCGCGGCGGCTGGTCGGCGCTCTTCTTCGACTACGACCGGGACGGCGATCCCGATCTCCATGTCACGCGGGACGGCTGGGACGGTGAGGACGCGAACAGCCTCTATCGAAACGATGGCGGCCGCTTCGTGGACGTGGCGGCTGCCGCCGGGGTCGCGAGCTCGGCGGACGGGTTTACGGCAACGGTCGCCGACGTGAACCGGGACGGTCTGCTCGACCTCTACGTCGCCAACGGGGTGGCGACCCGGGGAGGCGCCCCCAACGAACTCTTTCTGGGCGCGCCGGACGGCCGTTTCGTCGAGCGCGGGGAGGCGATGGGGGTGGCGGACCACGGCCGCTCCGTCGGATCCGCCTTCGGGGACTACGACGGTGACGGCTGGCCCGACCTGCTGGTCGTCAACTTCTTCGACGGCCCCGTGCTCTACCGGAACCTGGAGGGCGGCGGTTTCGAGGACGTCTCGGCGCGAGCCGGCATCGCCGCTCCGCACGAGGGGTTCGTCGGGTTCTTCTTCGACTACGACAACGACGGCTGGCTGGATGTCTTCGTCGTGGGATTCGCGTCCGACATGGAGGTCGCCCTCCAGAGCCGGATCGAAGGCAGGGCGGTCCACGAAGGGAGCCGGCTGGCGCTCTACCGCAACGACCGCGACGGCACCTTCACCGACGTCACGACCGAAGCCGGGCTCTCCTGGAACCTGGGCGCCATGGCGGCCACCTTCGGCGACTACGATAACGACGGCTGGCTGGACATCTTCATCGGCGTCGGCGCGCCGCCCATGGAGCGGTTCGAGGCGAACCGGCTGTTCCGCAACCTTGGTGACGGAACGTTCGCCGACGTCAGCGCCGCGGCCGGCGTGGACGACCTGGGGAAGGGGCACGGCGCGACCTTCGCCGACCCCGATCACGACGGCGACCTGGACCTCTTCGTGCCCATCGGGGGCGCGTTTCCGGGCGATCGCCAGCGAAGCCGCTTCTACCGGAACCCCGCGGCGCAGCTCCCGCATCCGAACGGCTGGCTACACATCCTGCTCCGGGCCACGAGTCTCCATCCCGACGCCGTGGGCGCCCAAGTCGCGGTCCGGGTCACCGACGCTCCGCAGGCGCCGGTGCAACTCCAGGAGGTCGCGGTCGGCGGGGGCTTTGGGGTGACGCCGAGTCCGATCCTGGAGTTCGGCCTCGGGCAGCACCAGACGGTGGCGGAGGTCACGATCCGGTGGCCGGGCGGCGGTCATCGCGTGCTGCGGAGCGTCCCCGCCAACCAGCGGATCCTGGTGGTCGAGGACCAACCGGGGTATCAGGTTCTGGAGTAGCCGGTCGGCCTCGGAGCGCCAGCCTCCGGCTGGCATCGCGCGGGAGCGCGAAACCCGCACCTGCTGGCGCTCCTCCCCGTGAACGTGGGGCCGATGTTCGGCTTCTTCCGGGCGCCGTTGCGCCGGTCCGAGTTGGGGTCACGCTTTCGGAACCGGTCGAGGCGTGCGTTTCGCGGCCGACGGCCGCGATGCCGGCCGGAGGCCGGCGCTCCGAGTTCACAGCCGTTTCCGCCATTCGCATCCGCAGTCGGCCCGGCCGCCCCCTTACGATACGAGCCGGCATGCAAACCGTTCTCGATCGGCTGGGACTCGGGGAGGGCGCTCCCGGCGTCTGCACCGGCCCGGAGGGCTGGATCCTCACCGGCGAGCCGCCGCTCGTCTCCCTGAACCCCTCGACGGGCGAGCCCATCGCCTCGGTCATTCCGGCGGACGCCCGGGCGGCCGAGCGGGTCGTGACGGAAGCGGCGGAGACCTTCGGTTCGTTCCGCGAACTGCCGGCGCCGAAGCGCGGCGACCTGGTGCGCGACCTGGGAAGCGCGCTCCGCGACGACAAGGAGCCGCTCGGGGACCTGATCGCGCTCGAAGCCGGAAAGATCCAGGCGGAGGGCCATGGCGAAGTTCAGGAGATGATCGACATCTGCGACTTCGCGGTGGGCCTTTCCCGCCAGCTCTACGGGCTCACCATGGCCTCGGAGCGGCCGGGCCACCGGATGTTCGAGCAGTGGCATCCGCTCGGTCCCATCGGCGTCATCACCGCCTTCAACTTCCCCATGGCGGTTTGGTCCTGGAACGCGGCGGTTGCCACGGTCTGCGGCGATCCGGTGATCTGGAAGCCGTCGGAACACACTCCGCTCTGCTCCGTCGCCGTGCAGAACATTGCGAACCGGGTGATGGACGACCACGGCGTCTCCGGGGTCTTCAACCTGCTGGTGGGCGGCGGGGAGCTCGGCGCCGGGCTCGCCGCCGACCGGAGGCTGCCGCTGATCTCCTTCACCGGTTCCACCCGGGTCGGCCGGAAGGTCGCCACCGAGGTTGCCGGCCGGCTGGGCCGCTGCCTGCTGGAGCTCGGCGGCAACAACGCGGTGGTGGTCAGCCGGAACGCCGATCTGGACCTCGCGGTCCGGGCCATCGTCTTCGGGTCGGTGGGCACCACCGGTCAGCGCTGCACGACCACCCGCCGGGTGCTGGCCGACCGGGAGATCGCGGGACCCCTCGTGGAGCGGCTCGCCGACGCCTACCGGCAGGTTCCCATCGGGGACCCGCTCGATCCGGCGACCCTCATGGGGCCGCTGATCTCGGCCGACGCCGTCGCAGCGATGCAGGGCGCGCTCGAGCGCGTGGTTGCCGACGGCGGAACCGTGGTCTGCGGCGGGGGGCGGCGTCCCGAGATCGGCCCGAACCACGTCGATCCGGCGATCGTGAGAATGTCCGCCCAGACGCCGCTGGTGGCCGAGGAGACCTTCGCTCCCATCCTCTACGTCCTGGAGACCGAGTCCCTCGACCAGGCGATCGCCCTCCACAACGACGTCCCGCAGGGCCTCTCCTCGGCGATCTTCACCGACAGCCTCCGCGAGGCCGAGACGTTCCTCTCGGCGCGGGGTTCGGACTGCGGGATCGCCAACGTGAACATCGGCACCTCGGGGGCCGAGATCGGCGGCGCTTTCGGCGGCGAGAAGGACACCGGCGGCGGCCGCGAATCCGGCTCGGACGCCTGGAAGGCCTACATGCGCCGCCAGACGAACACCATCAACTGGTCGAAGGACCTGCCGCTTGCCCAGGGGATCGAGTTCGGTCCCTCGGCAGGTGAAGGAGGCGCGTGATGCCGAGAACCTGCCTGACTGCTCTCTTGATGGGAGCTCTCCTGGGATGCGCCGGTGAGCCGGCGGCTCCCGAGCCCGCGCCGCCGGCGCCCGATGTTTCCGCCGCGGAGGAGTTGATCGCCAGGTCCATCGCCTACCACGATCCGGACGGACTCTGGGACAGCGGCGAGATCGCGCTCCGGCTCATGGAGTCGCGGCCGAACGGGGTTACCCGAACGGTCGAAGTGGGCATGGCGCCCGGAAGCGGCGCGATGGAAGTGCGTCGCGAGACCGGCGCCGCGGTGGTGTCGTTCGCGGTCAGCGGTGAGGAAATCCTTCGGCGCGCCGTGGACGGCGACGAGGAACTCGACGAGGCGGCGCTCGGTGAACACGGCCTCGCCGCCGAACGCGTGATGTGGCTCCGGAACTATTACCTGTTCGTCTGGGGACTGCCGATGAAGCTGCGCGATCCGGGGACCATCGTGGACCCGGAGCCGATGATGGACTCCTACGACGGCCAGGAAGCGCTCAAGGTCCGGGTCACCTACGACCCGGAGGTCGGCGGCGATACCTGGTACTTCTACTTCCACCCGGAAACGGCCCGGATGATCGGCTACCGCTTCTACCACGACGAGTCGGCGAACGACGGGGAGTACATCCACCTGGACGGGGAGATCGTCAGCGGCGGACTGCGGCTCCCGGCGAAACGGAGCTGGTTCTTCCACTCGAACGAGGAGTTCCTCGGCGAGGACGAGGCGGTGTCCCTGACCGTGACGCCTTGACACAATAGTCGGCAGAGACAGTGCATCGGCAACCATGACTGCCCTCGTCCTCTCCGTTCTGTTCGTAGCGGCCCCCGGGGTCATCCAGCCGGATGCAGCACTGCTGGCCGAGGCTCGCCGCCTGCTTCGGCAGCAGGACTATGCCTCCGCGCTGGAGGTTCTGGATGCTGCCGGCCCGAAGGGCGCACAACCGGAGTTCCTTCGGTACTGGGCCGAGGCGTACGTCGGACTGCTCGACTATCCGGCAGCGGTCGCTGTGCTCGAGGACGCTCCCCCCGAACCCGAGAGCCTGGCGCTTCGCATCCGCCTGCTCGCCATGCTGAGCCGGGACGACGAGGCCCGCGAGGTCCTGGCCGAGCTGTTGGCCCTTGAACGGCGCCTTCCCGACCTTCCCCGATTGGAACTGGCGATGCAGTTGCGCGAGTCGGGTCTGGTCTCCGAGTCTCGCCGTTTGGTGGGAGCCCCGACCGCTGCGGATTCGCCCGCCCTGACGCTCGAACACGGCAGGCTCCGGCTCGCCGAGGACGACTACGAGGGCGCCCTGCCTCTGCTGGCGTCAGCCGCCTCCGCCGAAGAGCCGCCGGCGGGAGCCGCCTACGAGTTCGGCCGCTGCCTTGCACTCCTCGGACGGCGTGAGGAGGCCATCCCCTGGCTCCGGAAAGCCATTCTCGAACCCGTTGACGATTCCCTGGCCCGTTTCCGGCTGGGCCAGTTGCTCGTCCAGGATTCCGATCCCGACCTGGTTGCCGAGGGCCGGCGCCTGCTTTCCGGTCATGAGGAGAGTCGCCTGCGGGCGCGACGGCGGGACCTGCTGCTCACCCGGCTCAACGAGCACAGCGTCGTGCGCGGATCCGTGATCGATCGGACCCCGGGGCTCGTGACCTCAAGCCGGGACGGCTGGGTCGAACTGTTGGGGTTGTTGCTGGACCGGGGCGATCCCGTGGAAGCGGCACGCGTCGCGCAGGCGGCGTCGGCCCGGTACCCCGGGGATCCGGCATTCGATATCGCCCGGGCTCGGGCGCATCTCCAATTGGGTCATCTCGGCGCGGCGGCCGAAATCCTCACTGCGTTCGTCCCGCCGATTGGCGAACCGCTCGATGGCGCCTCGCTGAGCGCCGCACGCTGGCTGGCCGACGTGAAGCTGCGTGAAGGAAATCCAGCCGCTGCATCGGTGCTCTTCGACCGCGTTCTGGAGTCGGGCGGCGAGGGAATCTCGCCGGTGATTCGCGCCGCTGCCGCCACCGCCTTCGCGATGAGCGGCAATCCCGCCCGGGCGCTGACGCTCTTTGGTCAGGTACTCGACCGCACCGCCGGTCCGGCCCGGGCCGGACCGCTGGCGGATAGCGGCCTGGTGCTCGAGATGCTCGGCCGCCCGTCAGAAGCGGAAACCCGCTACCGTCAGTCGCTTCAGGCTGATCCGGCCCACATGGCGGCATCGCTGAGCCTCGCCGAACTCCTGTTACGGACCGGACGGAACGGGGAGGCGGCCGCGGTGGTTCGGGCCGCTCTGGAACACGCTCCCGACGACGCGACTCTCCGGGAACTCCTTTCTCGGGCGGCGCTCTCGGACGCCGACTAGGAGCCTTCGGGCGGCACACCGGCGGAGACGAACAGGTCGGCGATCGCCTTCCAGGCGTCCGCGCTCACCACCAGCGTGCGGTCGTCACCGGCCCGGAGCGCGCGCACCTCGCCGCTCGCTGAGACGGTCAGGCGGACCGTTTCCGGCGCGGTCTCCCTCGTTTCACCGCCCTCCTCGACTTCTTCCGTGACCGCGATGGCCCAGGCGGCGCCGTCTCCGGGAAGGCTCGCTTCCCCCACGGCCTCGGCCTCGGTGGAGTTCAGCTCGTAGAGCAGGTCCTCGACCGCCACGGTGTCCACGACCACCGGCGCGGCGCGGCCGCTCTCCATCGTCCATTCCCGGCCTTCCCCTCCCTCCCGGCGGTGGAACGTCGATTCGCCGTCAGGGGTCGCGAACCGCAGCGCGACGGTCCGGAAGGCCGCGAACCGGAAGAGATCCAGGGAACGAAGGTTGGCCATTTCGTTGTCGGCCACTTCGCGAAGCGCATCGAAGAGCGGTTTCCGGACCACGAAGATCAGCGGATCCGTTCCCAGCCGGGCGAAGACGCCCGGCGGCGTGCGGCTCTCGCTGCCGAAATGGACGGTCCGGGAGACGGCCTCTTCCCGCGGCCCGGCGACGAGGTCCAGTGCCGCCGTGAGCCGGGGCGAAGCCAGACCGAAGGGATCCTCTCCCCCTTCGTCCGGTGGCGGCGCCACGCCGGCCATCTCCGCATCCAGGAGTGCCGAGGCGAACTGCGACGCCTCATAGGGGTCCGCGGCGAAGCGGTAGGGGCGCAGGATGTTCCACACGCCCTCTTCCCGGGCGACCTCCACCGTGGTTCCTTCCCCGGTGCTGACCCGGAGGCGCCGCGCCGCCGCCATGTCCAGCCGGAATACCCGTTTGTCCCGAAGGTCCCAGGCGCTTCGGTCGAGGTTGTCCCGGGCGAAGGCGGACGTCACCAGCACCCGTTCTCCCAGCTGCAGGTAGCGGTTTCCCGCCGCCGGGGTCTCGTCCCCGAATCGGGCGGTGAGGGGATGGTCGTCCGACTCCGGGAACACCCGCAACAGCAATCCGGGTGGATCGAGCCCGAAACCGGGGAGGTCCTCTCCCGTCACGTTTTCGATCTCCCGCTCGAAACGCAGCGAGACGACGTTCTGGAGGAAGAGGTCCGCCTCCCCGGCGTCGGCGGCCGACGCCGGGCCATCGCCTTCCGCGACGACGAACCCTTCGCCGTCCCGGGCCAGGCGGACGGCCGATTCGCCGGGGCGCTCGATCTCGATGGCCCGGATCTCGGGCTCGTCAAGGCCGAAGACCGGGTGTCCCTCGTCGCCGGCGCCTCCTTCGCGCTCGAACAGCGCGATCCAGCCGGCGACCGCCAGCGCGGCCAGTAGCGCGAGGAGCGTCGTCCTCCGCACGTCACTTCACCTTCGCGACCACCAGACGGTGACGCCCCAGATCAGGAAGAACCCGGGCAGGAACACCAGGCTCAGCAGCACCACGTTCCGTACCTGCGCGGAAGTCATCGTGATCCGCCGGTCCTCGGCCGCGCGCGGACGGATCGCGATGAGGTCCTCGTCCTCGGTGAGCCAGTTCACCATGTTGAGGAACAGATCGGCGTTGCCGAGCGGCGCGAGAGCCAGGTTGTTCCCGATGAAATCGGAGTCCCCGACGATGACCAGGCGGCCCTCCGGGGCTTCGGCAGATCCCTCGTCGGAGGACTCTTCCTCAGGATCGACCTCGGGCTCCGCGGCGGTTTCCGGAGGATGCGGTGCCGCAGGGTCCACTTCCGCCGCCGGATCGTCCTGATCGCCGGTCGGAACGTGGACCGCGTAGGCGAGCCTCAGCGGTCCGGTCCGCTCGTCCTCTCCGGCGTTCACTTCACCGGTCTCCAGCTCCTCGGGATCGACCTCCCCCCAGGCGACGTCGGAGCTGAGGACGAGTTCCGAGAGACGCATCCCCCGGGGAAGCTCGTCGGGCGGGGTGGCGATGAGGCTCTGCGCGAGTGGAAAGACGGTGGCCGCGTTCACGAACCCCCGGGTGATCGGATGGAACCCGTAGGAGGCGGCGAGCGGAACCTCCACCCCGAAGCCGAAGAGCTGACCGACTCCGCTGGCGTCGATCACCACGTCCCCGGCCGGCGTCGCCCCGAACGTTCCGGCCAACCCGGTGAGCTCCTCCCTTTCATCGGGGGTTCCCGGCGGATCCGGTGGATCGAGGAGCAGCATGGCCTTCCCGCCCGCCCGGACGTGGGCGGCGAGGGCCGCGGCCTCCGCCTCCAGGAGATCGAGCCGGGGACCGGCGACGATCACGGCGGCCGCATCCTCGGGAATCCGGACCTCGCCGTCCTCGACGTGTTCGAGCAGCGCCAGCGCGGCAACCTCGTAGTTGGACTCCTCGAGCCGCGACCCGATGGCGGAGAGTCCGCCGGCGCCCGTCTCTTCGAGGGACCGCTCCTGGTGCCCGGTCGTGAAGTAGACCTTCCTGGTCTCGCCCTTCAGGATCTTCACGATGGCGTTCGTGATGTCCTGCTCCTGGGGCGCGGTGACGCGTTCCTGCCGTTCGCCGCTTTCCACGACGATGGTGCCGAAGGGAATCCCGGCTTCGGCGGTCGCCTGGTAGGCCCGCGCCCGGGCGGGTTCCGCCTCCTGGTCGATGACCTCCCAGGCGACCCGGTCGCTCCGGTCGGCGTAGCGCTCGAAGAGTTCGACGGTGCGTCCGGCGGCGCGCGGCTGGTCGAGCACCACGAGGCGGATGTCGCGGTCGAGTTCTTCCAGGATCCTGATCGTCTGCGGGGAGAGGCTGAACTGGCCGCCGGCGGTGAGGTCCCAGGAGACGTTTCGCCGGTTCGCCACGTAGTTGACGCCCACCAGGACGCCGAGGAGCAGGAGCGCCGTCACCCCGAGATTCGCCCCTTCACGCGCGCTCCGCCTGCCGAAAGCGGTGCGCAACCGGTCGAGCGGGCCGCTCATCCGCGCCACCGGCGGGAGCGCACGGACTCCCGGGCGAGGTAGAGCCAGAAGGCGGCAAACGACAGGTAGAACACGAGGTCGCGCGTCGTGATCACCCCGCGCGCGAACCCCTCCATGTGTCCGGTCACCGAGAGATAGGCGAGCAGGCGCCCCGGCTCGCCGCCGCGGGCCCCGGCGAACTCCACCAGCCAGAGCACGAGCAGCGCACCGAAGGTCAGCAACCCGGCCACGATCTGGTTGCGGGTGAGGCTCGAGAAGAAGAGGCCGAGCGCCAGCAGGCCGGCCCCGAGCAGCAGCAGACCCAGATAGGCGGCGAGGACGGGCGCGATCTCGGGCCGGGAAAACCAGAACAGGACGCCCACGTGGAGTCCGGTCAGCGCCAGCATCCCGGCGTAGAGGGCGAACGCGGCCAGGAACTTGCCGATCACGATCTGGCCGTCGGTGATCGGCGCCGTGAGCAGCAGCTCCATGGTGCCCGAACGGATCTCCTCGGACACCGTGCGCATGGAGAGCAGGGGCAGCAGGAAGAGCGCCAGAATCGCGGTGCTCGCCATCAGCCAGCGGAGCAGGTCGGTGTTCACGTTCAGCGTTCCGCCGCTGAAGCCGCCCATCTGGCTCATCCGCATCCCGGCTTCCACGAAGCTCTGGAGGTAGTCGGCGAAGAAGTATCCGTAGAGGAAAGCGAACGCGCCGAAGAGGACGTAGGCCACCGGCGAGGCCAGCGCGGCGCCGATCTCGCGCCGGGCGATCGTCAGCGCGTTCCTCATGCGTCTTCTTCCGGAACCCCGGACGCGTCCGTGACGTCGCCGGTCCCGTTCGCCTCAGTCTCCTCGGTGGTGAGCGCGAGGAAGACGTCCTCGAGGCTCGCGCCGCCCCGGCGCAGGCCGTAGAGCGGACATCCGGCCTCGAGAAGCGCCCGGGCCAGGGCGGTGGCGATCGTCCGGTCTCCGGCCGCCTCGACCTGGAGCACCAGCGTCCGCTCCGCCGTCTCGGGGCCCGCCTCCACCCGCGCGACGCCGGGGATGGCCCGCAGCGCGGCCTCCGCCGCGTCCGCCGGCGGCGCCGTTTCGATCTCCCAGGTTCCGGAGCCGCGCTCGGCGGCGCCCAGCCGCGCCACCAGCCTCTCGGGAGTGTCTTCGGCGCGCAGCCGGCCGCCGGCGATGATGACCACCCGGTCGCAGGTGACGGCGACCTCGGGAAGGATGTGTGTGGAGAGCACGACCGTCCGTTCGCCCGCCAGGGTCCGGATCAGCTTGCGCGTCTCGTGGATCTGCTTGGGATCGAGCCCGGCGGTCGGCTCGTCGAGGACGAGCAGCTCGGGTTCGTGGACGAGCGCCTGCGCGAGGCCCACCCGTTGGCGGAAGCCGCGGCTCAGCTTCCCGATGATGTGCTCCCGGGCCTCCCCGAGGGCGCAGCGCTCGATCGCACGCTCGACGGCCGGCCGAATCCCGGTCTTCGGGACGCCCCGGAGCCGCGCCGCGAACTCGAGGAAGGCGGCGACCTCCATTTCCGGATAGAGCGGCGGGTTCTCCGGCAGGTATCCGATCCGCCGCCTCACCTCGAGCGGGGACTCCGCGATGTCCAGACCGCCGACCAGCACCCGTCCTTCGCTCGGCGGCATGAAGCCGGTGATGACCCGCATGGTGGTCGTCTTCCCGGCGCCGTTCGGCCCCAGGAAGCCGAGGACCTCGCCCTTCGCGACGCCGAAGCTGAGGTCCGCTACTGCGAGCGTCCTCCCGTAGCGCTTGGAGACACTCTCCACCAATACGAGGGGTTCCACGGCTGTTTCGAGGAGTGGGTTCTCGATGGCGTTCGGTACTCGCTGACTCGGGTCGCCGGGTAGGCGGGAGGTGGCCGGCCCGGCAGTCTATACTGGCGGCGGGGCGGTTCCCGCCCGAGACTGCCATGCATTTTCGCCGCCTTCTTCTCCCGTCCGGTGTTGGCCTTGCCGTGCTGCTCGCCGGCTTGCTCCCGCTCGCGATCACGGCTCCCGGCTGCGTCAACCAGGAGGACAACGCGACCGCCTCGCGGATGAGGCTGACCGAGCTCGTCGCCTACTGGGCGGTGCGCGGCCGGGATTCCGAGGGAAACAACTACATCCGGCCGGCGGTCCGTTTCCGGGTCACCAACACGAACCCGGAACCGGTCGAGTACGTCCAGGTGATGTCGGTGTTCCGTCGCGAATCGATGCCGGACGAGGCCTGGGGGACCGGCTACGTCCACTCGGTCGCCGAAGAGGCGCTCGCCCCCGGCGAAGCGAGCGGGGAACACACCCTGCGCGCGGATTCCAACTACCTCTCGCAGGGCGCGCCGGAGCGGATGTTCGAAAACGAACTCTGGGAAGACGTAGAGGTCGAGATGTTCGTTCGGGTGGGCGCCTCCTCGTGGATTTCGCAGGGGAAGACCATGGCGCTTCGCCGGCTCGGCCCGCCGGGCGTCGAGAAGTACCTCGAACCCATCGACGACGAGCCGATCTACGGCATCGCTCCGGGGCCGGACGACGTGCCGGAGCCCGAACCGGAGCCCTCGGCGGAAAACCCCTCGGAAGCGCGCTGAGCGCGCCGGCGTCAGCGGGCGCCTGATCCGCCGAAGCGCCGCTGGTGGTCCCAGGTGGCGAAGCGGTCGGTCATGCCGGCGATGTAGTCGCAGACCACCCGCTCCCGGGACGATTCCCCGATCCGCTGCCGGAAGTGGGCCGGCAGGTCCTCCGGCGTTTCCAGGTAATGGCGGAAGAGGCCTGGCAACCGCCGCGTTTCGGCCTCGGTGGTGCCGGCTACGCGCGGGTGGCGGTAGAGGCGCTGGTGGAGGATCGCCTTGAGTTCCCGCAACTCCCCAGCATGGCCCGCGGGAAGCTCGACGAGTCGTGCCGCGGATGCGGGTGCTGCCGGACCGCTTCCTCCAGGGGCCTCGATCCCGGCTTCGCGGATGCGCCTTTCCGTCTCGCCGACGAGCGCGATCACGAGGTCCGCGATGACCGCGCGGAGCAGGGTGCGGACCTTGACGCGCCCGTAGTGCTGTCCCTTCTCGAAGGACCCCGGCCAGTGCCTCCGGAAGAGCGCCGCTTCCTCCAGGTCCGAAACGCCGATCAGCCCCGAGGAGAGGCCGTCTTCCATGTCGTGGGCGCTGTATGCGATCTCGTCGGCGAGGTCCGCGACCTGCGCCTCGAGGGGCGGCGGCCCGAGGCCCCGGAGATCGTCCGGAACGAATCCCGCCCGGCTCGAGTGGGCGAAGATCCCGTGCCGCGATTCGCGGGTCAGGTTGAGGCCCGGAAAATCCGGATAGGCGCGTTCGAGTGCGTCCACGATGCGGAAGGACTGGATGTTGTGCTCGAACCCGCCGTGGTCTCGCATCAGGTGGTCCAGCACCTCCTCTCCCGCGTGGCCGAAGGGGGTGTGGCCGAGGTCGTGGGCCAGCGCGACCGCCTCGGTGAGGTCCTCGTTGAGGCGGAGCGTCCGGGCGATCGTCCGCGCGATCTGGGCGACCTCGAGGGTGTGCGTGAGGCGGGTGCGGTAGTGGTCGCCCTCGTGGTTGATGAAGACCTGGGTCTTGTACTGGAGCCGGCGGAAGGCGCTCGAATGGATGATCCGGTCGCGGTCGCGCTGGTACGGCGTCCGGAAAGGGTCGGTCTCTTCCGGCCAGCGGCGTCCTGCCGTCAGGTCGCTGCGGCAGGCGGCGGGCCTGAGACCTACCTCCACGCCTTCGAGCGCCGCTAACCCGGCGCGTAGTAGCCGAGCTTGGTCCGTACCCTGAGATCCGGACGGTTGGTCTGCACCACGATGCGCCTCCAGGCGCCGTCCTGCCGGGGGTTGTTGGAGATGTAGCCGACGTTGTACTGGCTCTTGAGTTCCTCGGCGATCCGGGCGTACACCGAGTCCAGTTCGGCCAGCTCGGCGGGGAAGAACCACTGGCCGCCGGTCTCTTCGGCCAGGTTCTTGAGGACGTGCTCGGCTTCGGAAAAGCGCCTTCCGCGCCGTCGCGCGGTGTTCTGCAGCGAGATGGAGTAGATGACGACGTCGGTGTCCTTGGTCAGGTCCAGCACCTGTTCGAAGGTGACGAGCGAACTCGTGTCCCGGCCGTCGGACAGCAGGATGATGGCCTGCCGGCGGGCTTCCATCCGCTGGCGTTCGAGCGAGCGGAGCGAGATGTACATGGCGTTGTGCAGTTTGGTGGTGCCGCCCGCCTGGGTCATCCGGATGGCGTGCTCGAGTTCGCCGTGGTCGTTCGTGAACTTCTGCAGGATGTTGGCGTTGCTGCCGAACTCGACCACCTGCGCCACGTCCTCCAGGCGCAGGGTCTGGGTGAACCGGACTGCTGCCTCCTGGGCGAAGTTCATCTTGTCCACCATGCTCGCCGAGGTGTCGAGCAGCAGGACCATGCGGATCGGCAGGTCCTCGCGGGAGAAGGCCTCGATTTCCTGCAGGATGCCGTCCTCGTAGACCGAGAAGTCCTCTTCGATCAGATCGGTGATGAACCGCTCGCGTGCGTCGGTGACGGTGACGTTGAGCGAGATCAGGTCCACCGTCACCCGGAACTGGTAGGCCTGCTGGACAAGGGGACCGGCCGCCGCGGTCAGGCCGCCAAGGACGAGGGTCAGGCTGCCGGCGGCAACGACCCCTCGCCATCCCCGAAGGAACCGGCGGCACGCGCGGATGTCCATGAGCAACCCGCTATTCTGACGCAATTCCCGCGCCCTCCCTCGTGTTCTTCGACCCTTCTTCAAGCTTGCCGGAAGGCCGGCGCTGAGTCACGGTGTCGAGCACCTCCCGACCGGCCGCCGGCGCGGCGGCTTCCGGCCCGACCGCCGCGATCCTGACCGCGAGCGACGGGTGCGCCGCCGGAGTGGTTCCCGACCGTTCCGGGGCCGTCGCCCGCCGGATCCTCCTCGAACTTGGGTTTCGCATTGCCGATGCGGCGATCGTGCCCGACGAAGTGGACGCCATCCGGGAAAGAGTGGGCGCCTGGGCCGCGTCCGGCATTCAACTGGTCCTGACGACCGGCGGCACCGGGCTCGGGCCCCGGGACCGCACGCCGGAGGCGGTCGCGCCCTTGCTCGACCGTGAACTTCCCGGCTACGGCGAATTGCTGCGGTCGGAGGGCCTCCGGGATACACCCATGGCGGTCCTGTCCCGGAGCCTCGCGGGAAGCATCGGCGCCACCCTGGTGATCGTCCTTCCGGGGAGCCCGCGGGCCGTCGAAAGCGGGCTGCGGACGCTGGCTCCGACGATCCCTCACGCCCTGCAACTCCTTGCCGGAGACACCGCGCATTCCCGTTCCGTAAACCCTCGTAACGGTTGATATACTTGGCGAATTCCACCGCGCCGCACCCGGTTTGAGGCGGCGCGCGGACTCCGAAAATGACACCCGAGGAACTGCAACTGCACGAAGCGAACCTTCTTGCCAAGAAGGCCGCCATCGAGAAGCTCGTGCACACGCGCGCCTTCTCGCGGACGCCGCCGCACGGAGATGACGGGGACCGCTCCATGGTGGCGAACGACGACGAGATCGTGATCCAGCTTCAGCAGAACGACGCGAAGCTGCTCCGCGCCATCGACAAGGCGCTCGCCCGGATCAAGGCCGGCGAGTTCGGTATCTGTTCCGACTGCGACGAGGAGATCCCGCGCCTCCGGCTGGAGGCGGTTCCCTGGACTCGCGTCTGCGTCCCCTGCAAGGAACGGCAGTACTCCTGAACGCGGCGGTTCGGAGCGCCGGCCTCCGGCCGGCATCGCGCGGTAGCGCGAAACGAGCCCCCACAACCCCAAGCCAAGCGAACAGGGGCTGACCCACGGATGGACCTCGGTATTACCGGCCGCGCCGCCGTCGTCGCCGCGGGAAGCCAGGGGCTCGGCCGCGCGGTCGCCGAAGCGCTGGCCGCGGAGGGGGCCCGGGTCGCCATCGGAGCGCGGGGCCGGGACGCCCTCGACCGCGCCGCCGCGGGGATCCGGGAACGCCACGGGGTGGAGGTCCTCGCCCACCCGGTGGACGTCGGCGATCCGGATGCCGCCTTCGGGTTCGTCCGGGCCGCGGAGGAGCGCTTCGGGCAGGTGGACATCCTGGTGACGAACGCCGGAGGGCCCCCGCCGACCCGGCTCAAGGACACGACGCCCCAGCAGTGGCGGGACGCGCTCGAGGCGAACCTGCTCTCCTGCGTGAACCTGGTACGCGCCGCCCTCCCGGGCATGATCGCCCGCCGCTGGGGGCGGATCCTCGCCATCGCCTCGGTCTCGGTGAAACAGCCGGTGCCGGACATCATCCTGTCCAACACCGCGCGATCCGGGATCGCCGGGTTCATGAAGTCGCTGGCCAACGAGGCGGCGCCCCATGGAGTGCTCGCCAACGTGCTCTGTCCCGGCTACACGCGGACCGCCCGGCTCGTCGAACTTGCCGACCACATAGCGGCGAGGCGCGGTTGTTCCGTGGACCAGGTGTACGCCGAATGGTCCGCGGACATCCCGCTCGGACGGGTCGGGGAACCCGAGGAGTTCGCCGCCGCGGCCGCCTTCCTCGTCTCCGAGCGCGCCAGTTACATCACGGGGACGGTGCTCGCGGTGGACGGCGGCCACATCAAGAGCGTCACCTGATTGCCCGGGCGCAGGTGGGCTCGGACTCCATGGCGTGGGCGGGAGGGTCGCGGAGCCGCGGGTTTTGTTGCCGTGATGGCGCCGCCGGCTTGGAACGCCGGCTTCAGCCGGCACAGCGGCCCGCAGGGCCGCGGGCGGGTTCGTCGCTACCCCGGGTGCACAGCCGCGCCATCCCGGCGAATGAGGTCCGTCTCGCCGCCCGCCTTGGGCGGGCTGTGCCGGCTGAAGCCGGCGTTCCAAGCCGGCGGACCACCGTGCTGGGTCAAGTGACGCGTCCCTTTGCGGCGGCGCCGCGCGGGTCTCCGAAATGGCTTCCCTACGTTGACCTAAACGCCCCGATCCGGTACCTTCCGCGCGCCGTCCAACCCCGTATTTCAGGAGTGCTCAGTAGCCCGTTTTGAACTCCCTGCTTTGGCTCATCCCGGTACTTCCCGGGGTGGGTGCCGCGATCAACGGTCTCTTCGGTAAGCGCCTCGGCAAGCGGCTCAGCGGCCTGCTCGCCTGCGGGTCGGTCGCCGCCTCCTTCCTGATCGCCCTGGGGTTTTTCTTCACGGTCTTCCTCGCCGAGGGCGGGGCGTCGGCCAGGGTCGAGCAGTCCCTCTTTTCCTGGATCCCGAGCATGGGGGTGGACTGGGCCTATCGCCTCGATTCGCTCTCGATGGTGATGACCCTGGTGGTTACGGGAATCGGCCTGCTGATCCACATCTACTCGCTCGGCTACATGAGCCACGACGGGGGCTTCAGCCGGTTCTTCAGCTACCTGAACCTGTTCACCTTCTTCATGTTGAACCTGGTTCTGGGCGCGAACATGCTGCTCCTGTTCATCGGCTGGGAGGGGGTGGGGCTCTGCTCTTACCTGCTGATCGGGTTCTGGTTCGAGCGGCCGGCGGCGGCTGCCGCGGGGAAGAAGGCGTTCATCGTGAACCGGATCGGGGACGCCGGCTTCATCATGGCGGTGTTCCTCACTTTCGTCACCTTCGGGACGCTCGACTTCTACGGCGTGATGGGGCAGATCTCCGCTTCGGAGATGCACGGCGGAGTGCTGACCGCGATCGGGGTGCTGCTCTTCGTCGGTGCCGCCGGGAAGTCCGCGCAGATTCCCCTCTACGTCTGGCTGCCGGACGCCATGGAGGGCCCGACCCCGGTCTCCGCGCTGATCCACGCCGCGACGATGGTGACCGCGGGCGTCTACATGGTGGCCCGCAGCGGCGTCCTCTTCTCGCACGCTCCGGCGGCGATGGCGCTGGTCGCCACGATCGGGGCCCTGACCGCGATCTTCGCGGCGTCCATCGCGCTCTTCCAGAACGACATCAAGAAGGTCCTCGCCTACTCGACCGTCTCGCAGCTCGGGTACATGTTCCTGGGCGCCGGCGTCGGGGCCTTCGCGGCGGCGATCTTCCACCTGATGACCCACGCCTTCTTCAAGGCCTGCCTCTTCCTCGGTTCCGGCAGCGTGATCCACACCATGGAGCACGCCGAGCACGCCTCCGGCGGGCATCGCCACTACACCGAGATGCAGGACATGCGGAACATGGGCGGCCTCGCCCGCTACATGCCCCGGACCGCGTACACCTTCATGATCGCGACCGTCGCGATCGCCGGCATCCCGCCGCTCGCCGGGTTCTTCAGCAAGGACGAGATCCTCTGGAAGACCTTCGAGGGCGGCCACTTCGCCCTCTGGGCGCTCGCCGCGGCGGCCGCCGCGATGACCGCGTTCTACATGAGCCGACAGGTGATCATGACCTTCTGGGGCGACTTCCGGGGCGGCGCGGCGATGGAGAAGCATCTCCACGAGTCGGCGCCCTCGATGACCGTCCCGCTGATCATCCTCGCGGCCGGCTCGGTGGTCGCCGGCTTCGTCGGCGTCCCCGCGGCGCTCGGCGGGGCGAACCGCATCGAGCACTTCCTCGAGCCCGCCATCTACGCCGGCGGTCACGGCCCGGCCCCGATCCCCCACGCCTCCTATGCTGTCGAGTACGCCCTGATGGCGCTCTCGGTGGCGCTGGCGGCTGCCGGGATCCTCTTCGCCTACCGCCGCTATTGGACCGGGCCGACGCGGGACTCGGCGCTCGCCGGGAGCCGCGCCTACCGCACGCTCCTCAACAAGTACTACGTGGACGAGATCTACGACGCGACCGCCGTCCGGGGCACGGTGCGCGGCGGCGAGGGCCTCTTCCGGTTCGACCAGAAGGTGGTGGACGGCGCCGTGAACGGCTCCGCGTCGCTCACCCGGCTCACCGGGGACCTTTCCGATCTGAGCGATCAGAACCTCGTGGACCGGGCCGTCAACCTGGTCGCCGAAATCCTGGCCGCCGCGTCCACGCGGTTCCGGCGGCTCCAGACCGGGCTGTTCCAGAACTACGCCCTCCTCATGTTGTTCGCCGTGGTCCTGCTGGCCGGGGCCCTCACCCTTTGGAGCTAGCCAGCCCGCATGAACACCGCGACTAGCGCTGCCAGCTCCGGATAAGCCGAATGTTCGAGAACAACCCCTTCAACTTCCCGATCCTGTCGCTGGTGGTCTTCTTCCCGGCGATCGCGGCGCTCTTCATCCTGTTCTTCGTCAAGAAGACCGATGAGGACCGGGTCCGCTGGCTCGCGAACGGCGCGGCGCTCATCGGATTCCTGATCTCCCTGCCGCTGTGGTTCGCGTTCGACGCGGCCGGGCCGCAGTTCCAGTTCGGAGAGCGCTACGAGTGGATCCCGAGCATCGGCGTCGAATACAACCTCGGCCTCGACGGAATCAGCCTGCTGCTGGTCCTCATGACCACGCTGCTCGGCTTCATCGCCATCCTGTCGTCGTGGAAGGCGGTCACCGAGCGCGTCAAGCAGTACTACGTCTTCCTGCTGTTGCTCCAGACGGGAATGCTCGGCGTCTTCGTGGCGCTCGACTTCTTCCTGTTCTACGTGTTCTGGGAAGTGATGCTGGTCCCGATGTACTTCCTTATCGGGGTCTGGGGCGGCCCGAGGAAGCTTTACGCGGCCATCAAGTTCTTCCTCTACACGCTGGTGGGAAGCGTCCTGATGCTGCTCGGCATCCTGGCGCTCTACTTCGCCCACCATGGGGCGACCGGCGAATACACCTTCGACCTGCTCCGCCTCATGGAGACCTCCTACGCGTCGGGTCTCCAGTTCTGGGTGTTCCTCGCCTTCTTCATCGGGTTCGCGATCAAGGTCCCGATGTTCCCGTTCCACACTTGGCTTCCCGACGCCCACGTCGAGGCGCCCACCGCGGGTTCGGTCATCCTGGCCGGGGTGCTGCTGAAGATGGGGACCTACGGTTTCGTGCGGTTCTCGATTCCGCTCCTGCCCGAGGCGAGCCGCGAAGCGGTGTGGTGGGTCGCCACCCTCGCGATCATCGGGATCATCTACGGAGCCCTCGTCGCTCTGGTCCAGAAGGACTGGAAGAGCCTCGTCGCCTACAGCTCGGTGAGCCACCTCGGCTTCGTGATGCTCGGCGTCTTCGCGCTGAACACCCTGGGTCTCGAGGGTGGCATCCTCCAGATGATCAACCACGGTCTCTCCACGGGAGGACTCTTCCTGCTCGTCGGCATCATGTACGAGCAGCGCCACACGCGGGACATCGCGGCCTACGGCGGGATCGCCAAGGTGGTGCCGAAGTACGCCGCGCTCTTCCTGATCATCGCGCTCGCCTCCATGGGTCTTCCGATGCTCAACGGCTTCATCGGCGAGTTCCTGATCCTGCAGGGCGTCTTCCAGGTGGACTGGGTGTATGCCGCGTTCGCCGTCTCGGGCATCGTGCTCGGCGCCGCCTATCTGCTGTGGCTCTACCAGCGGGTCATGTTCGGCAAGCTGGACAAGGAAGAGAACAAGACGCTCGCCGATGTGACCAGCCGCGAGAACGCCACCCTGGTCCCGATCGTCGCGCTCTGCATCTTCATCGGCGTCTATCCCAAGCCGTTCCTCGAGAAGCTCGCCGTTCCGGTGGCGGCCATCGTCGAGCGCGTCTCTCCCGAGAGCGCGCAGACCGCCGAGGCGCCGCCGATGCCGGCCGAGGTGGAGGAAGAGCTTCGGGGCGCCGCTCCCGTTCCGAGCGACGACTGATCCCGCGGCTGTTCCACTTGCCTCGGCGGGAGAATGCCGCCGATGACCCCGGAGCCTCCGGTGGCGCCGCGTGCCCGGCTGCTGACCCTGCTGAGCCTCGGCTTTTCGGTGCCCATGGCGATCGTGATCGGCGGCGGGTCCGGCTGGCTGCTCGACCGCTGGCTCGGAACGGAGCCCTGGCTCTTCCTGGTCTTCCTGGCCTTCGGAATCGTGGCCGGGCTCAGGAACGTGGTTCGGGCCGCCTCCGCGGTGGCGGACAGCGACGCGCCGCCTGAGGATTCTGGGGGAGAGGGGTCATGACGGATTCGGGGAGGCCGGCGGAAGCGAGCCGCGAAGAGCGGCTCACCCGGCGCGCGCTAGCCCTCGGAGCGGCCGCCGCGCTGATCGCACTTGCCTTCGGCCCCCGGATCGGGCTCTCGGTGCTGGGCGGGGCCACCATCTCCGTCCTCAACATCGTCGCGCTCCGCCGGGTGGCCGCCGGTCTGACCGCCGACCACTCCGCCCGGTCGGCCATCGTGCTGGCCGCGCTCACCGGGGTTCGTTATCTCTTGCTCGGGGGCGCGCTGGTTGCGATAATTGCCGTCTGGAACGCCGACGTGATCGGCGTCGTGTGCGGGTTGGGCGCGCCGAACCTGGCCGTCCTGCTGGAACTGCGAAACGGGGGCCTCCGGGGCCTTCGTACACCGCAGGCCTCTCCTCCCCCGGATGATCCGGAGGACAGGGAGAACCCCCCGCCAGGCGTCTGACCGCACGTACTCCCGGCCCGACCATGGAAATCCACCACTACTCAGCCTTCACCCTCTGGATCGAGGAGTGGTTCCACGTCCATCCGCCGGACCACGTCGTGATGGCGGTCTTCGTGGCGCTTCTCCTGTCCGGGTTCGCGATCTTTTTCCGCCGCCGGATTTCGGTGGAGAATCCCGGCCGGCTCCAACTGATCCTCGAGGCGCTCGTCGGGGGCTTGCTCTCGCTCCTGCGTGAGAACGTGGGTCCGAGGGGCCGGCGGTTCCTGGGCCTGGTGGGCACGCTCGCCCTCTTCATCTGGATCAGCAATCTGTGCGGGCTGGTGCCCTATCTCTCATCCCCCACGGTGAGCATCAACATGCCCGTGGGATGCGCCATCGTCGCGTTCCTCTACTACAACTACCAGGGGATCCGGGCCCACGGAGCGAAGAAGTACTTCGCCCACTTCCTCGGGCCGAGCCCCTGGCTGGCGATCGTGATGCTGCCGGTCGAGATCATCAGCCATGTCAGCCGCATCCTCTCGCTTTCGGTCCGGCTCTTCGGAAACATTTTCGGCGAAGAGCTGGTCGTCATCGTGCTGGCGTTCCTGATCCCGTTCGTGGTGCCGCTCCCGATGATGGCCTTCGGCGTCTTCGGCAGCACGCTGCAGGCATTCGTTTTCACCATGCTCACTGTCATCTATCTCGGCGGCGCGGTCGCGGCCGAGGAACATTGATTCGGCCGCGTAATCAGTTCAAGGAGAAAAGAATCGTGTCCAAGAAGTTTCGGACGACCCTGCTGGCTGGCCTCGGCGTGCTCGCCGCGTCCCCGGCCTTCGCCCAAGGGGCCTGGGACCCGGTAGTCAGTCAGTGGGCGCTGATCTCGGCAGGTGGCGCGATCGCCATCGCCGCCGCCTTCGGCGCCACCGCGCAGGGACGCGCGGTGGTCGGCGCCTGCGAGAGCCTCGCCCGGAACCCCGGCGCCGCGCCGCAGATCCGCTTCTCGCTGCTTCTCGGTCTGGTGCTGATCGAGTCCCTCGTCATCTACGCCTTCGTCACCGCGCTCATCATCTTCTTCGTTCTCTGGAACGGCTGAGTCGGAACTGGTGTGAAACGGGCGAGCAGCCCGTTTCACACCATTCCGACTCTGGGGGAACGCCGGTCTCCAGACCGGCAGAGCCGTTCGCGTCCGGCCGCCATGGATCTGGCGGTAGCCCAGATCCATGGCGACCGGCGCGTCGGCGAATTCGCACCCCCTCGATCGCCTTCACCGCGACTACGGCTTGGAACGCCGGTCTCTAGACCGGCACGCGCGGCGCTTCGCGCCGCGTCGCAACCCCAATCATCCTCAAGGCGCGCACCACTCCCCACCCCGCTGGTAGGGTGAACCCATGGTCCGCCCCTTCCGCTGGGACCCCGAGCGCAAGGTCCTCCACCTCCTGGACCAGCGCCGGCTCCCGGCCGAGGAGGTGTGGATCGAGCGCGCCGAAGCGCATGAGGTCGCGGACGCCATTCGGGACATGGTGGTCCGCGGGGCACCGGCCATCGGGATCGTCGCCGCCTACGCGGTGGTGCTGGGGTTCGCCCGTGACGCCGGAGACTCGCCTGCGGCTCGGTTCGAGGACCTGGCCGCTGCACTGCTGAATACCCGGCCAACCGCCGTCAACCTGCGCGCCGCCATCGTGCGCATGCGCACCCGGTTGGAAACGCTATCCGCCGCTTCGGCAGCGGGACGGGTTCGCGGCCTGGAGGCGGAGGCGGACCGCATCGCCGCCGAGGACCTCGAAGCCAACCGCCGCCTGGGCACGCTCGGGGCCAGCCTGCTGCGGCCGGCGGGGAAGAGGGCCCGCGTCCTCACCCACTGCAACGCGGGGAGCCTCGCCACCTCCGGATACGGGACCGCTCTCGGGATCGTCCGGGCGCTGGCCGAGTCGGGCCGCGAGGTCGAGGTGTTCGCTCCCGAAACCCGCCCGTATCTGCAGGGCGCCCGGCTCACCGCGTGGGAACTGATGGCGGACGGAATCCCGGTCACCCTCGTCACCGACGGAATGGTCGGTTCCCTGCTCGCTGGCGGAGACATGGATGCGGTGGTCGTGGGGGCCGACCGGATCGCGGCGAACGGGGATTCGGCCAACAAGATCGGCACTTACCAGGCCGCGGTCCTCGCGAAGGAGCACGGTGTGCCGTTCCTGGTGGCCGCGCCCTTCTCGAGCGTGGATCTCGAGACGCCGACCGGTGCGGAGATCCCCATCGAGGAGCGCCGCCCCGAGGAGATCGTCGAGATCGTCGGAAGGCGCATCGCGCCGGAGGGCGTGTCCGTCTGGAATCCGGCCTTCGACGTGACTCCGGCCGGCTACATCACTGCAATCGTGACCGAGCGTGGGATTGCGCACCCGCCTTTTGCGGCTTCGCTGGCGCGTCTGGGCAGGACCCGGGAATAACCTAACGGCATGCTGATCCTGGGGATCGAGACCTCCTGCGACGAGACCTCCGCGGCGGTGGTCGAAGACGGCCGGCGCATCCTCTCGAACGTCGTCTCGTCCCAGGTCGCCCAGCACGCGCAGTTCGGAGGGGTGGTGCCCGAGATCGCGTCCCGGCAGCACCTCCTCAACCTGTCGCCGGTGGTGCGGCAGGCGCTCACTGAGGCCGAGGTCGGCCTCGATGACATCGAGGCGGTCGCGGTCACGAACGGCCCCGGCCTCATCGGGGCCCTGCTGGCGGGTGTCTCCTTCGCCAAGGCGTTCGCGTTCGCGCGCGGGATTCCGCTGGTGGGGGTGGATCACATCGAAGGGCATATCCGCGCGTGCTACCTCGAAGGCGGCGAGGTTCCCCACCCGGCGCTCGCGCTCGTGGTCTCCGGGGGGCACACGAACCTCTTCCTGCTCGAAGGCGAGAGTTCCTACCGGCTGCTCGGCAAGACCCGCGATGACGCCGCGGGCGAGGCCTACGACAAGCTCGCCAAGCGACTCGGTCTCGGGTATCCGGGCGGTCCGATCCTCGACCGGTTGGCGCAGCGGGGCGATGCGAACCGCCACCTCTTCTCGCTCCCGCACTTTTCGGACGGAGCCAAGCTGGACTTCAGTTTCTCGGGCCTCAAGACCCAGGTCCTCCGGCTCATCGAGCACGAGAGCATCGAGCCGCTGGCCGACGGCGACGATCCTTTCGCCCGCGAAGACCTCCGCGATCTGGCCGCCAGCTTCCAGTCGGCGGTCGTCCGCGCCCTGCGCCGCTCGGTGGACCGGGCGCTTCGCATGTTGGAAGCCAGCGCCGTGCTGTTGACGGGCGGGGTCGCCGCCAACTCGGCTCTGCGGGCCAACTTCCAGGCTCTCGGCGAGAAACGCGGCCTGCCCGTCTTCTATCCCAGCGTCGCCCTCTCCACCGACAACGCCGCCATGATCGCGGCGGCCGGCCACCTGGCGCTTCTCCGCGGCGAAGTGGCGGGTCCGGACCTGACGGCGGACACCGAACTGCGGCTGGGCGAGACCGGACCGCGCCGGTCCCGGCGTCACCGCTGAACTCCGGAATGTCCGAGGCGCGGCCCGACCCCGGCCGGGTCACTGCCGTCTACCGTGTCCAGCCGGGCTCCGCCACGCCCGAGGATCGGGCCCGCATGATCGCGGTCGAGCAGACCGTCGAGGTCCCGGAAGCACTCATACCGCCGCACATCGAGAAGGAGATCGTCGGGCGGGTCGAATCCGTAACGCCCGACCCCGAGGTCCCGGGAGCGAGCCGCGTCACGATCAGCTACGGGGCGGAACTTGCCGCGAACCTCTTCGATTTACTGGCGGTCGCGATCGGCAACGCGCCGATGTACGGCGGGGTGCGGCTCGTGGGACTCGAGCCGCCGCGGGCGCTACTCGAGTCTCTCCCCGGCCCCAATCACGGCGTCGAGGGTGTGCGGCGGATGTGCGGCGTCCTGGGACGGCCGCTGCTGGCCACCGCGCTCAAACCGCAGGGCTCGACCGTGTCCGAGCTGGCTTCCATGGGGGAGGCGTTCGCCCGCGGCGGCGGCGACCTGGTCAAGGACGACAACAACATCACCGATGACTTCGAGGGTTTTCGAGACCGGGTCACGGCCTGCGCGGAGGCCGTGGAACGCGGCAACCAGACCACCGGCCGCCGGTGCCTCTACGTCCCGCACGCCGGCGCCCGCGCCGATGAGCTCGAACGGTACGTCGAGTTCGTCGCCGAGATCGGGCTTCCCGGAGTGCTGATCTGTCCGATGATCACCGGACTCGACACGATGCGCGCCCTGGCAGAGCGCTATCCGCTCATCTTCATGGCCCATCCGTCCCTGACCGGGGTCTATACCCACGCCCCTCAGAACGGGGTGGCCCACGGCGTCCTCTTCGGGACCCTGTTCCGGCTGGCTGGCGCCGACATCTCGGTGTTTCCGGACGCCCGCGGCCGGTTCCAGTTCGCCAAGGCTCAGTGCGAAGCGATCACCGAGCGGCTCCGCGAGCCGCTCGGCGCGCTCCGTCCGGCGTGGCCGGCCCCAACCGGCGGGATCGGACCCGCGGATGTCGCGCGGGTCTGCGGTATCTACGGTCCCGACACCGTGTTACTGATCGGCGGTGCCCTGCTCGGCCATCCGGACGGAATCGAGGCGGGAACCCGCGAGATCCTCGACCGGATTCGCTCGGTCCACCCGGAGGTTTCGATAGAGCCGTCGGAGCCGCCGCGGCTTTCGCTCCCCGAACCGCGGCGGCTCGCCTTCCGCCGGGACTGGAACTGGGAGGGCCGGGACAGTTCCCCATACAAGGACGCCGGGGACCTCACCTTCCGGGGCGTGCGCCGGGTGGAGCTCGTCGGGAAGTTCGGGGAGCGCACCCGCTGCGACCTGCGCTACTTCGAAGTGGAACCCGGCGGTCACACGAGCTTCGAAAAACACCTCCACACCCACGTCGTGATCGGCGCCCGCGGGGAGGGCGTCCTGCTGCTCGCAGACCGGCGGATGCCACTCCGTCACCTCGACGTCGCCTGCGTGGGTCCGCTGGAGGCCCACCAGTTGCGGAACGAGTCCGACGAGCCGTTCGGCTTCTTCTGCGTGGTGGACCACGACCGCGACCGCCCGTTGCGGGCCGAGTAAGGGAGGGAGCGCCGGACGGGTCCCGGACTCGGGGAAACCGGATCAGTCCCGACGGGGTCGCCGCCGGCCCGGCTCGTGACCGGCTACGGGCGGCCGGACACGACCGCGAGCCGCTAGCGCCGGCTGAGTAGATGTTGAACCTGTTCGGGAGAGAGTTGCTTTTCGCTTCCCAGCACCTGGGTGACGACCGCAATTTCGGCGGAGCGTTCCAGGGTCTCCATCCGGTCGAAAGCGTTCTGCAGGTCGCGGCCCATGGTGAGGGCGCCGTGGTTGGCGAGCAGGATGGCGTTCGAGTCGGCCGCGGCCTCGCCGACGGCGGCCGCCAGATCGGACGACGACGGCGCGTGGTATCCGACAGTGACGATGTGACCGAGGTCCACCAGCACCTCGGCGAGGGAATGGCGGCAGAGATCCACGCCGGCGGCGGCAAAGCCGGTGGCACACACCGGATGGGCGTGGACGATCGCCTGGATGTCCTGCCGGACGTCATAGATGGCGAGGTGCACCTTGATCTCGCTGCTCATCCGGTGACGGCCGCCAATCTGGCGTCCCGCGAGGTCGCAGCGGACGAGGTCGTCTGGCGTCAGTTCGCCCTTCCGGAAGCCGCTCGGGGTACAGAGGAGTTCGTCGCCTCCGATCCGGACGCTCGCATTGCCTTCGCGGGCGACAACGAGTCGGGCCGCGGCCAGCTTCCGTGTCACGCCGCACATCTCATGCGCCAGGGCGTCGACCTGCGGACCCTGCCAGTCGCGTTCCGGTCGCGGGGCGGTACCGTCGTCCAGTGGGGACGAGACGCCCAGGGGATTCCCGCTCAAGATTTTCAGCGTATCACCCGGGGGCTCCGTCCGAGCGTCCCGGTTTCTCGCGCTCGGCGCGGCGTTACCTTCCGGTGGGGCTGATTTCCTCGGCAAGCTCCCGGAACCGGCAGAAGGCATTGGCCAGCCGCATCTGGTGCGGCGTCTTGCAGTCGGGAAAAAAGAGTTCCGGGCTCGCGACCACCACTGCGAGGCAGCGGGCGCGCGAGGTGGCCACGTTGAGGCGGTTCAGCGAGTAGAGGAAGTCCATCCCTCGCGGGGCGGCGTCCGGCGTCGAGGTGGCGAGCGAGTAGAAGACCACCGGGGCTTCCTGTCCCTGGAACTTGTCCACGGTTCCCACCCGAGCCCGTCCGTCGAGGATCCCGGCGAGGCGGTCCACCTGGGCGTTGTAGGGGGCGACGATCAGGATGTCCTCCGGGGTGATCCGCCGGGCCACTCCGCCGGCGTCCGTCCAGGAAGCGGCATCGAGCAGCCCGGCGACCAGCGACGCGATGCGTTCGGCCTCTTCCGGCGACTCGCGCTGGTTGCCGTCGTGCTCGACGGGGACGAAACGGAGTCCGGCGCCAGGGAGCGGACCTTCGGTGATCGCCTGCCGCTCCAGTCCGGGCCGCGCCCCGAGTCGGCCGTCGTAGAAGAGTTCCGAGGTGAACCGGCCGATCTCGGGGTGCATCCGCCAGGTGTGGTCGAGGAAGAGGCCGCGTTCCGGTGGAATCGTCTTCTCCTCACCGAGCAGGTGCCCGAGCGCCGAGGCGGACGATCCCTCCGGATGGATCCCCTGGGTGACCTGATCGAGTTGGCGCGGATCGCCCAGCAACACGAGGCTCTCGGCGGCCGGCGCGGAGGTGAGCGCGCCCGCGAGGGAGAACTGTCCGGCCTCGTCCACCACCAGTACGTCCACCGCGTCCTGCATGTCCTCCCGCGCCCAGACCCAGGTCGTGCCCGCGATCAGCCGCACATCGGGGTCTCTGACGGCGTCGACCGCCTTTCCGGAACCCGCCTTCCGTTCGATGCGGGGATCGGCGCAGCCCGCGTGCGAGACGATCTGAACTCCCTGGAACGTGACGCCCTCCTCATCGGCGGCGGCGCAGACCTGGTCGAGCAGGTTGGTGATGACCTGGTGGCTCTGCGCCGTCACCCCCACCCGCCGGTCGGCCGCCAGGAGCGCGGTGATGACGCGGGCGCCGAGGTAGGTCTTGCCGCTTCCCGGCGGCCCCTGCACCGGCAGCACCTCCCGGTCGAGATCGAGCGCGAGGCGCCTGGCCGCGTGAACCAGGTCTTCCCCGGGCTGTAGCAGGGGTGTGCCGTTGCCGCCGTTTCGCGGCGGAACCCGCCGGAGCAGATCGAACGCGGCGCGCCGCGGGTGGCCGTCCGGGAATCCACCCTCGGCAACCAGCTCGCCGAGACGGAACAGGGAATCGCGCATCGTGCGGGTGGGCAGAACGTCCACGGGGACAAGCGCCCCTGGATGGGGCTGCTGCACCTTCTGGCGGCTGCGCTTCAGGATCAGCGCGTCCTCGGTCATCCCGAAGACCTCGCCCGGCGACGCCCCCGTCGCGGGGTCGCGGACGCTCGTGCCGACGTCGATTCCATGGTCCTGGGGCGGAAACCGGTAGCGGTGGAGTACGGACTGCTTCTCGGGACCGATCTCCGCCTCGAACGTCAGACCACCCAGCGTCGTCCGTTCCTCGAAGAGTTGCTCGGCATCCAGCCCGCAGAGGTGGAAGAACTCCCACCATGCCGACTTGTCCTCCCGCCGGTGGTAGTCGAGGAGGTATCTCAGGAGTTGCCGAGCCTCGGATTCGTCCGGTGGACAGTCGGACACCAGGCGCGTTCCAAGGTGTTCGACCCGCGCCGCGGCCTCGCCCTGCTCGTGTTCCTTTTCCGGCGCGATCTCGACGGTTCGGCGCCGCCGCGGGCCGATCTCGCTGGTGAGTTCCCGGCGGAGGTCCTCGAGCCAGCCGTGGAGCGCCAGCGTGGAAAGGCAATCCTCGCGGTTGTAACGCCGGACGACCTCGAGGTCGCCCGGTTCCGCCCGGCCGCCCGAGTCCAGTGCGGCATCCGTCCGGGCACGCGCCCGGATGGACTCGACGAGGTCCTGTTTCCGGGTGAACCCGTAAAACCGTTCCATCTCCTTGATGGAGTAGCTCTCCACCGACGCAACCAGCCCCTGCCGGACCACCTGGAGGAGGTCCACGAACACCTGGTGGCGAAGGAGCACGTCCATCGCGTCCTCGCGGCTCGCGTAGCGGCTCATGAGGCGCTTCAGCGCCCCTGTCTCGTAGCCCCCGTAGTGGTAGATGTGGAGACCTCCGAACTGTTCCCGGCGTTCGGCCACCAGGTCCATGAAGGACTCGAAGACCTCGCGCTCTCCGCCGCGGTCGAAAGCCCAGCGGTCGTCATAGTCACCGTCCCGATCCACGAAGCCGAACAGGTACTCGAGCCCGCCGTCCGTGGTCGGCCGGGAACTCTCGATGTCGAAGAAGAGATCACCTTCGGAGGGTTCGGGGAGCGCCAGCAGACCGCGGTCCTCCTCCGGCGGTGCGGTCAGATCCCGAAAGGGCCGGCCCGACGCGCGCTCGGTGAGCTGCGCCTTCGCTTGGCGATGGATGCGCTTCAGTGAAGCTGGTTGGACGCCGTCGAGCGGCGGGTCGAGGGGCAGGGCGACCCCGGCCAGAGCCGCCAGGGTCGTGATGCCGCGGTCCTCCAGGCGCTGGCGCTGGTGCCGGGAGGCTCCGGCAACGAGCGAGAGATGGTCATCCGTCCGTCGCCGATCGCGGCACACCTGGTTCCAGTCGCAGCGGGGACACAGGTCCACGGGCTCCGGATAGGTCGGCCCCGGGTCGGCGCAATGGCCCTCGAACTGGCGCCTCAGCGCGCGCTCGAACGCCGCGAAGTCCGCAACGCGAAAAGGCTCGAGCTCGCCGGCGCCGCCGAGCGCGAGGTGCATTTCGACTGGCGCCGTTCCCTGCACACGCTCCAGCAGCCACGAATACACCGCGATCTGGAGGACGGCGTCCGCCTTCGCGACCGTGGCGAGCTTGGCGTCCACCACCTCGTAGGACCAGTCACCGAGCGCGCTCGGGCGCGGGGCCCGAACCAGGAAATCGGGGTAGCCGCCCCACTTCCCACGGCCGAGCCGCCCCTGGTGGATCACCTCCACGCCGCGCCGCATAGCGTCGAGGGTCCGCTCGTTTCGTTCCGCGAAACCCTCGGACGCGCCGATCTCCTCGACCGTGAACCCCTCCATCCGGTATCGCTCGAGCATTCGGGCCTCGTGCTCCCGCCCGGCCTCGGCCAGCGCGTCGCGGCGGGGGTCTTCGAAGATGAGTGGTGGGGACCTCTCGCCGAGCTTGACCCCGCGGTCGAGGCTCGTCAGGTGGCGGCAGGCGAGGAACCGGCTGAGATCGGTGGGAGCGAAGAAGAGTTTGCCGTCCCTCTGGCGCATCGGCGGGCGCAGTGTACGGATCGGCCGGCGAGCCCGCCCGGTCGGCGCAAACTTCAGGAGCGGTCCGCGCCCGGAGGCTCCCAGAGCCGGCGGATCGGCTCTGCGTACAGACGCTCACCAAACCGGGGCGGTCGTCTCCCCGGCCTAAAGGACCATCCCGTCTGCGCGCTCCACAACGAGATCCACCACCACGCCGTCCTGGACGTCGGCAGATTGCAAGTGTCGGGTGCGGCTGAATGAAAAAGTTACGGTCGGCAGACTGAAAGTTGACGGCCAAGTGAGCCGCAAGCGAAGTCAATGGAAGGCGACACCGCCCTGAACACCTCCCCATGCCTGAGTGCCGGACCCTCAGACCGGCTCCACGGCTAGCGGCCGGCACGCCACCCACCCCGTGCCGAGGCGGTCGAGGCTACTGCCGGCCAGCCCAGTAGGTGGGTCTTCGTTTCGTGTGCATGGTGGCGAGGACCCGAAGGTGGTCGCCGGTCACCCTGTAGAGGACGGCATACGGAAAACCCCCGGCGAGTTGCCGACGGATCTCTTCTCGTACGACTCGGCCCGCGTCCGGAAACGCGCGAACGGACTCCGCGCACGTCTCGACCGCGGCCAGGAACAGCGATCCCAACCCGGCACTTCGGGTCTCGTACTAGTGCGCCGCCTCCGCGAGTTCGAGCTCGGCCAGACGGTGAAACGAGAGTTCTCGCAACTAGGCGAGTTGTTGCCGTAACTCTTTGAAGACCTGCTCTGCCGAGCGGTCCGTCGTTTCCGGTTCCAAGTCGCGTCTGGCGGCCTGTTCCGCCCAGATTTGCTCGTTCTGCTCGACCGTGAGTTCGTCCAGACTCCGGAGGAGCTTTCCGGCCAATTGTGCGCGTGACCTCGGGCTGAGCTTGAGGGCCTCCGCCACGAGGTGGTCGAGTTGCATGCACCAAGCGTATCCGTCCGGGACACGCCTTGTTCGCCCCTACTCGGTGATATAACGCCGAACCGCCCAACCCCCCACCCAAGGAGGCGTCATGGCGAACGGATCCGGCAGCACCCGCGAGTTCACGCTCCGGGCACTTCTCCTCGGCCTGTTCATGGCCGTCGTGCTGGGAGCGGCGAACGCCTATCTCGGCATCCGCGCTGGCCAGACGGTCGCGGCCACCTTCCCGGCGGCGGTCGTCTCCATGGTCGTCATCCGGGGTCTCTTCAAGGGCAGCCTGCTCGAAGAGAACATCGCCCGCACCACGGCCTCGGTGGGAGAGGCGCTGGCCGCCGGGGCGATCTTCACGTTGCCGGCGTTCCTGATGGCGGGCGCCTGGGAGGAGTTCAACTACTGGGAGAGCACCCTGCTGATGCTCATCGGCGGTCTGCTCGGCATCCTGTTCGTCGTCATCCTGCGGCGGAGCATGGTGACCGACCCCGAACTCCCGTTCCCCGAGTCGGTCGCCGCGGCCGAGATCCACCGTGCCGGAAAGGGTGCGAGCGGGGGCCGGCTGCTCTTCCAGATGATGGGGGTCGGCGCGCTGACCGAGGTCCTCAAGAACTCGAAGGGGATCCAGCTCTTCACCGACCGCATTTCGGGGGCCCTGGGGTACGGGTCCTTCCAGGGATCGGTCGCCGTCGGGGGCCAGTCCTTCGGGGCGGCGGCCCAGCCCGGGGTGCTGCCGTTCTCGACACCCGCGGCTTCGCCCGCCTACCTCGGGGTGGGCTACATCATCGGGTTCCGGCTCTCGGCGCTCGTCTTCTCCGGCGGGGTCTTCGCCTGGTGGTTCATGATCCCGGCGGTCCTCTTCTTCAATCCGGAGTTCGCCGACGCGGGAAGGCTGGCGGCGGCGGGCGCCGACTGGACGGCGGTCAGCAGCGTGGTCTGGGCTGAACTCGTGCGGCCGATCGCGGTGGGAGCGATGATCGCCGGCGCCATCTGGACGCTGCTCCGGATGCGGAAGTCGCTCGGCGAAGGTCTGAAGCGGTCCATCGGGGAGTTGAAGACCGGGCACCCGGCCGGATCGGGCGACGAGAAGGACCGCGACATCCCCTTCAGCTGGACGACGGCGGGAGTCGTGGCACTCATCATCCCGACCTTCTTCCTCTACAACTACTACACCGGGCAGCCGCTCGGGGCGCTCGGTTCGGCGATCGTGATGATCGTGGCCGGGTTCTTCTTCTCGGCGGTGGCCGGCTACCTCGTCGGCGTGGTCGGGAGCTCCTCGAACCCGGTCTCCGGACTCACGATCTCGACATTGCTGCTGGCGGCGCTGCTGATGACCTTCCTAGGAGTCACCGGAACGGAGGGCGTGACCGCGGTGCTGGGGGTGGCGGCCGTCGTCTGCTGCGCCTGCGCGGTTGCCGGGGACATGCTGCAGGACCTGAAGGTGGGTCAGATTCTCGGCGGCACCCCGTTCCGCATGGAATGGGCCGAGATCATCGGCGTGGTCTTCGCGTCGCTGTTCCTGGTGCTGCCGATGATGCTGCTCCACCAGGGAGACATCGCGGCGGGCGGCATCGGGATCGGCGGCGAAGAGCTTCCGGCTCCGCAGGCGGGGCTCATGGCGCTGCTTTCCCAGGGCATCGTGGGCGGCGACATGCGCTGGCCGCTCGTGGTGTTCGGGATCGCGCTCTGCCTCTTCCTGATCCTGATCCAAGCGCCCTCCCCAATGCTGATCGCGGTGGGGATGTACCTGCCGCTCCAGACGACCTTCGCGATCTTCGTCGGCGGTTTCTTCCGCTGGCTGAGCGACCGCCAGATGGCCAGGCTGCCGGCCGAACGCCGGACGCTCGGGGAAAGCGCCGGGACGCTCATCGCGTCCGGGCTCATCGCGGGCGAGGCGCTCATGGGCGTCGGGCTCTCCGGGTTCGCGGTCGCGGAGTTCCAGTTGCCGATACTCGTGTCCGCGCCCTCCGGCATCCCGGGATTCCTGGTCTTCGTCGTGCTCGGCTGGTTCCTGATCCGGATCCCGCTCCGCCACGCGAAGGGGCAGGGTTGATCGGACGCTACGGACGGGCCAGGGACCGCCGGCCAGTCCTCCCGGTGGGGGCCTTCAGACCGGCATCGCCAAGCCTAAGGCTGGCGAAGCGCGCGGCACCGCGCTGTCCTTGACGAGGCCGGGAGCTCGTTTCGGGTCGGCGAGGGGCGACGGGGAGAGAGCGGCGCGACCGGAACTGCGCCGCGCCGGTTCCACGCGGATCGGCAGGGATGCCCGGTGACGCAACAACGCTCTCGATCAAGGGCTTCGCGCAGTCGTCGTGACAGCTGGCGGGAACCATGCTTCTCCCTTGTTCGCGGACAGATGATGGCGTCATTTATCCGTATAGGAAGGAGAACCCGAATCCAACGCCGTCCGCTCTCCCGTCATCTGCGGGACTTGGCTATGGCTGCGGCGCGGCCGGGTTGGCTGCTGGATGCGCCGGGCCCACGGCGCGTACCCCGGCCGAGCGGACTACTGGCGGAAGGGATCGAGCGTCGGGACGCCGAACGGCTCGAAGTCCCGGACGTTCCGGGTCACGACCGTCAGGCGGTGCACGTTTGCCGTGGCGGCAATCAGCGCGTCGGTGATGAGCGTGTCGGACTTGCGATGCATGAGGCGCGCCCATTCCCGGAACACCGGACCGTCCTGGGCCAGAACCTGGTACGTGGCGAGCACGCCGTCGAGCCAAGCCTCCAGGTCCCCCGCCTTGGCGGGGTCCTGTTCTCGCGTGATCTCGATGCCGGCCTGAATCTCACCGATCGTGACGCCGGACAGGTGGAGCCTCTCCGGTGAAACGTCCTGAATCCAGCCCAGGACCGCCGGGTGAGGCCGTGGGCGCCGTAACTCCGAAACGACGTTCGTGTCCAGCAGATACACCGGGTTACTCGAACCGGGGCGGCGGACGGCGGGCGAGTGGCCTGCGTTCCGGCGCGAGGGACTCGATGCGGGGCGCCGGCGCGAGGAGCAGCTCCTTCAAGTTCGGCTTCGTCGTTCGCTGCAGGCCTTCCCACTGCTCCATCGGCACAACCACCGCTGTCTCAACGCCTCTTCGAGTCACGACCTGGGGGCCCTCCGCCACGGCTTTTTCGAGCAGTTCGCTGAACCGCGCCTTGGCCGTCTGGACCTGCCACCGATTGCTCATCGAATCCTCCGTGCGTATCGGACTAGACAGAAGACTAGTCCGATAAGGGCTTGAGCGCAAGCTCCGGTCCCCCGGAACGTCAGGGCCGCCGCCTCACTCGACGGCGCAGATTGGCTCGGATCCGATCCGGCTCCGGTTGCGGGCGACGAGGTCGTACGCCGCCTGGCCGACGCGGTCGAAAGCCGGAAAGAAGAACGCGATCATGCCGGCGATCGCGAGGCTCCGGGCCCACGCCGGACCCCAGTGCAGGCTCAGGAGGACCCCGAGCATGACGAAGTAGGTGACGGGGTTGTAGAGCAGCATCAGCTTGAACGCCTGGAAGCCCTCCGCGACACGCTCGCCGTCCACGACGATGTGCAGACGCTTCGCGAGGGCGTCCCGGGAGATGCCGAAGCGGTCACCGGCGCCGCTCTGGAACGTCGTCCACCGGAAGGCACCTTCGAAGTCGAGGGTCTCGAACCACCGCTTCGTCTTCGCGCAGATGCCGCAGTCGCCGTCGTAGATGACCTCCGTCGTCGTCCGGGGCCAGCGGGCGAACGCGAAGTAGGCGGCGGGCGCGACGTAGAGAAACAGGACGAACGTGATCCCGGTGAAGAGCGTCATCGCCGCGTGGAACAGGATCCCGAGCCAGATCGCGACTGGCCACAGCCGTGGCCACGCGAAGCCCACGAAGATGCTCCACTCGGTCGCGATCGTGGCCCAGCACATGAATTTGGACAGCGCCATCGGCGGCAGCAGCGCCGCGGCGCGCAGGTACAGGTCGTGCTCGAGGTTGACGGTCCAGTGCTCGAAGAATTGGCCGGAGAGCCAGTCCGGGTCGAGGGCCTTGTTGAGTCCGGCGCCGAAATAGATCATCGCCACCTGGATCCGCAGGAGCCAGATCGACCGCTCGGACGCGTAGAGGCCGATCAGGGTGAGGACCGCTCCCATGAAGAAGGTGTTGTTGGCCCAGTAGATCCTCGACGAGGCGATCCCGACGAGGATCGTCATGCCGACCACGAAGGAAGCCGCCCGCACCCCGCGGTTGAAGAGCAGCGCGGCGGAGCCGGCGAGGAACAGGACCTGCAGCGCGGTCCGGAAGCGCTCGGGATCGCCGATCCCGTCGAACACGGACAGAAAGGGAAGGAACGGATCCGGCAGCGTCGTCACGTGCCCCGTCGCCAGCATCGTGACCACGATGAGCTTCGCCGACAGCAGGAGCGGCACGGGGAGCGCCGTACCCGTCAGCCGCAGCGGGTTCCACGACGGTGTCATGGCGTTCTCAGCGGGGCGGCCAGGTCCAGGTCTCCTCCGGGCGCCCGTTGACGGTGTAGGTCACGACGACCTCGGCGTCGTCGTCCCGGCCGTAGGTCTCCTCGTACTGCCGGACCTTGTCGAGCGCGTGCTGGATGGCCTGCCAGTTGCCCCCCTGCGCCGGCTGCCGGTAGCGCGCCTCGATCTCTCCGGGCCCGAGTTCGCGCCCGTCGATGACCACCGCGATCGAGTACAGGTTCTGGGAGTCCATCGGCGCCCAGCAGAAGTAGCGGGACGGGACGAAGCGCGCATAGCCGATCATGACCACCTGGAAGGCGAGCAGCGCGATCGCGGCGAGCGTGCGGGTCACGGGCCGAGCGTACCCCGCCGAGGCTTCGGGTTCTCCCATACCGCGCTCACCGTCCAGCCGACGGCGACCTGGACCAGGAGCGACGCCGAGGCGACCCACTGGAAGCTCACCGGGTCGCCTCCGGTCTCGGGATCGAAACCGAAGATGGGTCCGGAGAAGGCGACGAGCGCCGCCGCGATGATGCCCGCCACGGTGCCGACGGTCGCTCCGACGGCCCGCACCCGGGGGATGAACAGCGCGAAAAGGAAGAGGCCGAAGATGGGTCCGGTCAGGAGGTTCGACGTCTTGGACGTCACCTCGGTGATGTTGCCGGGGACGAGGTCCATGAGGAAGCTGCCGAGCACGATGAGCCCCCCGGCCGCCGCGGCGAGCCAGCGGGCCTGCCGGAGGTCCCGCGCGTCGTCGCGCGGGCGCTTCCGGAAGCGGCCCACGAAGTCGGTCAACACCACCGCCGAGATCGAGTTGACCCCCGAGTCCACGCTGGACATGGCCGCCGCGAACATGGCGGCGACGACGAGTCCCGCAATGCCCGCCGGGAGCCGGTTGGCGATGAAGAACGGGAACACGTGGTCCGCGTCGGCCCGCAGCGACATGCCCGCCCCGAGCTGTCCCGGAAAGGCCTCGAAGTAGCCGAGGAGCGCTACCCCGACCAGCGCCAGCACGATCGTGACGACGGCGATGGCCAGGAGCTGGGTCCCGTAGGCCCGCCGGGCCGCCCGCAGATCGGTCGTCGCCATGAATCGCTGCACCGAGACCTGGTCGCCGCCCGCGGTGGCCGCGTACCAGACCATCGTGGAGACCACCGTCCCGAACGCGGTCACCCGCACGGCCGGGTCGAAGCTGAAGATGGGCTGCGTGTCCCAGTTGGCCTGCCAGGTCGTCGGAAACCAGCCGAAACCGCCGAGTTCCACGGTCACGATGCCGAGCACGAGCAGCGCCCCTCCGAAGAGCAGCAGGGACTGGATGCAGTCGGTGACGACGACGGCCCGGAGGCCTCCCAGGGACGTGTAGATGACGGCCACCGTCGCCGTGAACAGGACGACGAGCGGTACCGCGGAGGGGCCGGCGCCGATCATGACCGTCAGCGCCACCGCCGCCGCGTAGACCACGAGCGACATCCAGGCGAGCCGCAGGACGATGAACATCGAAGCGCCCAGGAGCCGCGCCCCGGTCCCGAGGCGCACTTCGAGGAGTTCGTAGGCGCTCGTCACCCGGTGCTTCATGTAGACCGGAAGCAGCCCGTAGGCGACGACGACATAGACGAGGGGAAGCCCCAGGAGCTGGACGAGCAGCACCGGCCCGCGCCCGAGCGTCTCTCCCGGCACGGACAGGTAGGACACCGTGCTCACGAGCGTCGCGAACAGCGAGACGCCGACGGCCACGGGGTGGAGCCGGCCGCCGCCGATGAAGTACTCCTTCGTCGAGGACTGGCGCCGGCCGTAGTGCCAGCCGAGCCAGAGGGTGAGGCCCGCATAGGCGGCGAGCACGAGCCAGTCGACGGCGGCCAGGCCTTGATTCATGGAAGTCCTCGGGTATAACACAGCCGCCCAACGGAAAGGAGACTCCACCCATGACTCCGGCGGACGCCAAGCGCACCATCTGTGGACCGCTGATTCCGGTCATCACCAACTACGCGGACGACCTCAGCGTCGATCACGACGCTATCCGGGAGAACGTCAACTATGTCGTGGACCGGGGTGTCCGCACGGGGAGCGGGGTGCTCCTGGCCGCCGGCGCCGGGGGTGACTTTCCGATGCTGACGCTCGACGAGCGAAAGGCGGTGAGCGAGACCATCGTGCGGGCCGCGGACGGCCGGACGCCCGTGCTCGTCGGGGCCCAGGACACGAACCCCGCGGTGTCCGTCGAGCTCGCGCGCTTCGCCGAGGACATCGGCGCCTGGGGCATCCAGCTTGCGCCGGGCTACTACTACGAGTCGTCTCCCGAAGACTGCTACCGGCTGTTCGAGACGGTGCACGAAGCCACCAGCACGCTGGGGATCATGGTCTACAACACGCACTGGGAGGCCTACGACATGTCGCTCGACGACGTCGAGCGGCTCGCCGAGCTACCGCGCTGCCTTGCCCTCAAATGGTCGACCGCGCGCGGCACCCTGGACTACCAGCGCGGGGTCGTGCGCTTCCGGGACCGCTTGGCCGTCATCGACAACCACGGTCTCCAGGGCCTGACCCACATGCTCGGCGGGCGGGGATACATCACCCACCTGTGTACCGTCTGGCCCGAGCATGACCTCGAGGTCTTTCGGTTGATGGAAGCGGGCGAGTACGCCCGGGCGCAGGAGCTGTTGAGCACGGTCAACTGGCCGTGGTACGACTTCCGGGTGCGGATGTGGCGCCGCACCGGGGCGGAGAGCCCCGTCGTCAACGCGGCGCTCGAGCTGACCGGGCGTAAAGGCGGCCCGAGCCGGCTTCCCACCCGCCGCCTCGACGAGTCCGAGCGCGAGGAGCTCAGAACGCTTCTTTCCGAGATCGCGGTGCCGGGCGTTTAGGGGGCGTCAACCCTCGGCCGATCTTCCGCGAGGGCGCACGAGGGCGCGCGGCGGCGCGCCGCCCGCGGCGCTGCGCGCTGCTGTGCCGGCTGAAGCCGGCCCAGTTCTCCCGGTGGGGGCTCCAAGCCGTTTCCGCCCCTTGATGGCGCGATGGGTGTGCAGGAGGACCCGATCAGGCGGGTTCCTTCCGCGGGGGATTCGCTAACGCGTGGCGTGGCGGGCGACGACGGTAGCGACGGCTTCCGTGAGGCGCTTGGCGTAGGCGATCTCCAGGAACTCGTTCGGTCCGTGGGCGTTCGAGTTCGGGCCGAGCACGCCGGTGATCACGAACTGCGCCTCGGGGAACTGCTCGCCGAGCATGCCCATGAAGGGGATCGACCCGCCCTCGCCCATGTACATGGCTGGTTTGCCGTAGGCGCCCATGGAGGCGTCGTGGAGGGCGTCGCCGAGCCAGGGCGCGAGCGCCGGGGCGGACCAGCCCTGCGCGGGCTCGTGGAAGTGCACGGTGACCTTCGCGCCGTAGGGCGGATCCGGTTCGACGACTTCCCGGATCGCCTCCTGCGCCGCGCGGGGGTCCACCGTCGGGGGAAGCCGGATGGAGAGGTTCAGCGTCACCTGGGGCAGCAGGACGTTGCCGGCCTTTTCGAGCGACGGCAACCCGCCCTGTCCGGTCACCGCCAGGTTCGGGCGCCAGGTGCGGTTCAGGATGAGTTCGCTGGTGGGGACTCCCGGTCGCCCGGTGCTTCCCGCCCAGGGAAAGCGCGTGAAGGTGTCCGCGCCCAGGGTCTCGGCCGCCGCCTCCGCCTGCGCGATCCGTTCCGCGGGGATCTCGGCGTGGAGCGCCTCGGGAATGATGCGGTCCGTCACCGGGTCCTCGAGCCGATCGAGCAGCTTGCGCAGGATGAGGAAGGGCGGGGGGACGACCCCGCCGGCGTCGCCGGAGTGGACGCCCTCGGTGAGCACCTCCGCCTGCAGGGTGCCGCCCACCATCCCGCGGAGTGAGGTCGTGGACCAGAGCTGGTCGTAGTTGCCGGCGCCCGAGTCGAGGCAGATCACCAGGTCGGGGCTGCCGATGACGTCGGCGAAGGACTCCATGTAGGCGGGCAGGTCCGGGGAGCCGCTCTCCTCGGAGAACTCGACGAGCAGGACTACGCGCGCCCGCTTCTTCCCCTCGCGGCGCACCACCTCGAGCGCCGCGAGCGCGCAGTAGAGGGCGTACCCGTCGTCCGCCCCGCCCCGCCCGTAGAGCTTGTCGCCCTCGCGGACCGGGCTCCAGGGCCCGAGCCCCTCCCGCCAGCCGACCATCTCGGGCTGCTTGTCGAGGTGGCCGTACATCAGGATCGTGCCGTCCGCCTCACCCGGGCAGTCGAGCAGCAGCAGGGGCGTCCTTCCCGGAATCCGTCCCACGTGGAGGGTCGCGTCGTCCGGAGCGTGCTTCTCCATGAACGCCTTGCCCATCTGGAGCGCGTCCTCCATGTGGCCGTTCGCCTCCCAGTCCGGGTCGAACAGCACCGAGACGTTGGGGACGGCGACGTACTCGGTGAGGGAGGGGAGGATCTCGTCCTCCCAGAAACGGTCCAGGAACTCGCGGGTGTCCGTCATGGCGGCGATTGTAGGACGCGGGGGGAGAGGCGGCCGGCGCTCCGAGCGGTTGCTCCGGTAGAGTGGCCAGCGGCCGGAAGCCAATGCAGGGCCTGATGAACCGCCTCTGGCGTGCGCTCGAGACCGGGGCGGCGATCTCCCTCGGACTGATGGCGGCGCTCGTGATCTACCAGGTGGGGGCCCGCTACCTGTTCGGCAGCCCGCCGAGCTGGACCGAGGAACTCGCCCGCTTCCTGCAGGTCTGGCTGGTGCTGCTGGCGTCCCCGATCTGCGTGCGGCGCGGGATGCACCTCGCGGTGGACTACGTGACGCCGCGTCTGCCGGCGGGGGCGGCGCTGGCCCTCCGGACCGGGGTGTTGCTGATCTCCGCGCTCTTCTGCCTCGGCCTCGCCTTCTACGGCGCCCGGCTGCTGGCGGTCGCGGGCTTCCAGACCTCGCCGGCCCTCGGGATCTCGATGATCTGGCCCTACCTCGCGGTGCCGGTCAGCGGAGTCCTCATGGCGGTGGCGGCAGGGGTCCTCATCGTTGCCGGGCTCCGCCGGCGGACCGAGGACGACGAGCCGTGATCCCGGCGCTCCTCATCACCCTCGCCCTCCTGCTCCTGCTCGGGGTGCCGGTCGCCTTCGCGATCGGCCTGAGCGGTGTGGCGGCGCTCGTCGCCGACGGCCAGATCCCCTTCGAGATCATCCCGCAGCGCGCTTTCGCGGCGCTGAACTCCTGGGCGCTCATGGCGGTGCCGCTCTTCATCTTCGCCGGGGAACTCATGAACGCCTGCGGGATCTCCCGGCGGACGGTCGAGGTGGTGGGACGGCTGCGGGGCGGGCTCCCCATCGTCTCGGTGGTTTCGTCCATGTTCTTCGCGAGCATCTCGGGCAGTTCCAGCGCCAGCACCGCGGCGGTGGGCTCCATGATGATCCCGGCGATGCGGGAACGCGGCTATCCCACCGGTTTCGCCACCGCGCTCCAGGCGGCGGGCGGCGCCATCGGGCCGATCATCCCGCCGAGCATCATCATGATCGTCATGGGCTACGTGACGGAGACCTCCATCGCGGCGCTCTTCGTGGGGGGCATCGTGCCCGGGTTCCTCATGGCGGCCGCGCTGATCGGCATCAACATCCGGCGGTCGCGCCGCTACGAGGCGGCGTTCGCGGCGTCCGGAAACGCGCCCCCCGCCCCGGACGGCTCCCTCGGCCGGGCGATCCTGGGGGCGGTCCCGGCGCTCGGGATGCCGGTGGTGGTGCTTGGCGGCATCCTGGCCGGGATCTTCACCGCCACCGAAGCCGCCGGGGTGGCGGTCGCCTACGGCCTGGCGGTGGGGTTCTTCATCTACCGCGAACTCCGTCTCCGGGACCTGCGCCCGCTGCTGGTGAGCGCGGCGCTCCGTTCCTGCGTCGTGCTCTTCGTGGCCACCAGCGCCTTCCTGCTCGCCTGGATCATCGCGGTGGGCCGGGTGCCCGATCAGGTGGGAGGACAGGTGGAAGCCCTGGCCGGCGGCCAGCTCTCCTTCCTGATCGTCTGCAACATCATCCTCATCGTCGTGGGCATGTTCATGGAGAGCATCTCGGCCATCATCGTGATCATGCCCATCCTGTTTCCGCTGGCGCTCCAGCTCGGGATCGATCCGATCCACTTCGGGGTGCTGGCTTCGGTGAACCTCTGCATCGGCATGGTGACGCCGCCCTACGGCGCGACCCTGTTCGTCGCCTGCACCATCGCGAAGCGGAGCATCAGCGACATCGCGGGATGGACCGTGCGTCCGGTGCTCGCCATGGTTGCGGTGCTGGTGCTGATGACCGTCTTCCCGGACGCGGTGACGATCCTGCCGCGCTGGCTGGGGATGCTGTGATGGTGCGCCCGCTCCTTTCCATCGTGGCGGCTGTGGCGCTGTTCGCCGGCTGCGCGCCGCCGGAAGAGCGCCGGATCACCATCAAGGCCAGCACCAGCACCGCCGCGAACGAACCGGCGGTGAGAGGGCTCGAGGTGTTCGCGGAGGAGGTCGCCGCCGCCACCGACGGCCGCATCGTGGTCGAGATTTACCCGAACAACGCGCTCGGGAACGAGCGGGACGTCATCGAGCTCACGATCATCGGAGCGGTCGAGCTCACCACGCCCTCGAACGCCCCGCTCGCGACGTTCGTGCCCGAGCTGCTCGTGTTCGACCTGCCCTACCTGTTCCGTGACCGCCCGCACATGTACGACGTGCTCGACGGCCCCATCGGACGGCGGTTCGAGGCGCCACTCGCCGAGCGCGGGCTCGTCCTGCTCGGCTATTTCGAGGCGGGTCTCCGCCACGTGATGACCCGCGACCGGCCGGTCGAGAGGACGGAGGACCTGGCCGGACTCAAGATCCGCACCATGGAGAACCCGCTCCACCTGCGGGCTTTCGAGGCGTTCGGCGCGAACCCGCTGCCGATGGCCTACGGGGAGGTCTATACGGCGCTCGAACAGGGGGTGATCGACGGCGCCGAGGCCGCGCGCTCGAACTACCTTTCGAAGCGCTTCTTCGAGGTGGCCCCCAACTGGTCCGAGATCGGCTGGATGTACCTGGTGCAGCCGCTGGTGATGAGCGAGCGGTTCTTCTCCTCGCTGTCCCCGGAGGATCAGGCAGCGGTCCGCGCCGCGGCCCGGAAGGCGGTGGACGCCGAGCGCGAGGAGTACCAGCGGCAGGACGCGGAGGCGCTCTCCACCCTCGAAGCCGCGGGGGTGCGGTTCGCCCATCCGGACACCGGCGTTCTCCTGGAGTTGGCGCGCGAGGTGTGGCGGAACGCGGGAGACAACGTCGACCTGACGCTCGTCGAGGCCATCACCGGTCACGATATCGAAGCGCGCTAGCCCATGGACCCCCGCCGCGCGCTGGAACTGGCGGAGGGGTCCCGGGCGGAACTGCTCGCGCTCCTCGAAGCACTGATCGAGGTGCCGAGTCCGTACGGCGCGTCCGGCTGGGAGGCCCAGGAACGGCTTGGGGAGTACCTGGAGCGGAACGGTTTCGTGGTCGAGACCGGCGAGGACCCGTGGGAACCGTTTCGCGATCATCCCGAGTTCAGTCCGCCGCCGCCGGAGATCGAAACTCCCGTGAACCTGGTCGCGACGCCTCCCGACGGTCCACCCCTCACGTTCTTCGCACACGTGGACACCGAGACGCCGTCGGCCGGCTGGAGTTCGCCACCCGCGGTAGCCACGGTGCGAGACGGACGCGTCTACGGTCTGGGAGCGGCGGACGACAAGGGAGGGCTGGCCGCGATGGCAGTGGCGGCGGCCCTACTCGCGCGGGACTCAGGGACAGCGCCCCGGGTGGCGAGCGTCCACGGCAAGGGCGGCGGAGCGAGGGGGACGCTCCCCGTCTTCGCCCGGATGGAGGCGGGAGACTCCGTCTACGTGCACCCGCCCGAGAACGGGGCGGGGCTCGGCGTACTCAAGAGCGCGAGCCGGGGGGTCGTGGACGTGCATCTCCGGGTCACCGGCTGGTCCGGCCGGCCCCGGGAAATCGGGACTCCGGGGAGCGCACCGTTCGCGGAGGGTGGCGACGCGCTCGAAGCGTGCCTCCGCTGGGTCGAGCGCCTCCGCCAGGGTGAGCTCTCCGACTGCGAGGTGAACCTCGGACGACTGGTCGCTGGCGAGGCCGCGGGGCTGACACCGGTTCGGTGCGAAGCCGAGGTCCGGGTCCTCTTTCGCGGGAAGAGGACGGTGCGCGGGGTGCTGGAGGCGTTCCGCCGCGCCGCGGAAGATCAGCCGGCACGGGGATCCGGCGGGAGGTTCGGGTACGAGGCGACCGCCCCCGAACTCCGCGCGAATCCCGCCGAGACCGCCTGGAGCGATCCCCTCGCGGCCGAGCTGCGGTCCGCGGTCGCCGGAATCATCGGCCGCGAACCGGTCCCCTACGCCGATCACCTGGCGAGCGACATCCGCTTCCCGATCCGGCTCCAGGGAGCGGCGTCGCTGGGGATCGGGTCGCAGGGCGGGAACTTCTACGGCCCCGACGAGTGGGTGGACCTGGACGACCTGGTGCGCCTGGTTGGGGTGCTCGTGCTCTTCGGCGCGCGCCGCTGACGTCCAGGCTCGGATCGCCCCTTCGCCCGGTGGCGGGTACGGCTTGGAACGCCGGCTTCAGCCGGCACAGCGGGCCGCAGGCCCGCGGGCGTCGTGTCGCCGTTCGGCCTTGTGGCATGCCACTACCGGAACGTCCGGTCGGTCCAGGTCGGCGCAGGAAACAACCGCCCCGCAGGTCAAAGTCGCGCCGTGCGCTGCGCTCTCGCGCAGCGCGTGCCGGCTAAAGCCGGCGTTCCAAGCCGGCCGTGCCGTCACGTCCCTGGCGCGTAGCCACCAGAAACAGGCGTGGGAACGGATACACGGTGGAGCCGTCCGCACGGCGCGGATACGCCTGCCGCAGCCGTGCCCGGTACACCTCCAGGAAGCGTTCGAGGTCGGCGCCGGCCAGTCCGTTCAGGACGGGCCGCAGCCCGGTTGCCCGGACCCATTCGAGGACGGCGTCCTCGCCTGCGAGCCGGTGGAGGTATTCGGTCTCCCAGATGTCCAGCCCCGCCGCCCGCGGAGCGAGCAGGTCGTAGTAGGCGCCGGAGTCGAGTACCCAGTCGCGCGCCGCGGCGGCCGCCACCCTTTCGTCCCCGAGCGGCGAGCCGCCGGCCCCACCGTTCGCCAGGGTCTCGCACATGAGCACGTGGGACGGCTGGGCGTGACTGAGGGGCATCTGCACCGCGAGGCAGCCACCCGGAGCGAGATAGCCCAGCAGCCGTGGAAACAGCGCCTGGTGATCGTCGAGCCAATGGAGAGCGGCGTTGGAGAAGATGAGGTCCGGCGCCCGTTCCGGTTCCCAGTCCGCGATGTCCCCGTGGACCCACTCGATCGGGCCCGGTTCCGCGCGGGCCCTCGCCAGCATCTCGGGAGAACTGTCGAGTCCGATCACGCTCGCGCCGGGGAACCGCTCTTCGACGATCCGGGTGATCGTCCCCGACCCGCAGCCGAGGTCGTAGACGAGCGACGCCCGGGTGATGGAAACCCGGTTCAGGAGTTCGAGCGCCGGCCGGAGGCGAAAGTCGCGAAACCTGTCGTACTGGGCCGGGTTCCAGTCGGCGTCGGCGTGATGGGTGTGTCCGTCCGCGCGCGCCTCATCCATCGCCCGAGGATACTGCCCGGCCCGCTACCCGCCCGCGGACCGTCCGGACGAGCTCGCAACCCCGAACGTGTTCAGAAATCCGTGTCTCCTTTACACGTCGCGCGGGACGTCGTTAGAAACTTGGCATTCCTGAACACGTCGAGCCCGGGAAAGAGGCCGCCCCTTGGTCAGCGTGCGGCCAGCATCAGGTAGGGCGCCACCCTGCACCTCATTCTCACGATGCATCCATGAAGTGCCGCACGAGGCGGGTGTGGATGTAGTAGGTGTTCCTGCCTGCCCGCAGCTTTTCCACGAAGCCGTGCTCCGCGAGCCGATCCAGGTAGCGCGCTGCCGTGATGCGACTGGCGCCCAGATCGCTTGCCAGGAACGCCGCCCGGGTATAGGGATGCCGGAAGAGGTTGTTCAGCAGGTCCTGCGAATAGATGCGGGGAAGTTCCGCGCGCAACCGCTGCTTGACATCCGCCATCTGCTGCCGGAGGCCCTCCACCAGACCGAGGGTGACCTGCGCGGTCTCGGCGACCGCCCCCAGCAGATAGAGGACCCACGCCTCCCACGCGCCCTCACGTCTCACAGCCCGGAGCAGCCGGTAGTAGTCGTCCTTGGTCCGGTTGATGGTACGGCTCAGGTAGAGGATTGGCAGGTCGAGCAGTTCGGTGCGCGTGAGGTACAGCACATTCAGGATTCTCCCGATCCGCCCGTTGCCGTCGTAAAACGGATGGATGGTCTCGAACTGGTGATGGATCAGCGTCATCTTGATGAGGGGGTCGAGAGGGCACAGTGCGTCGTCATTGATGAAGCGCTCCAGTGCGGTCATGTGATCCCGGATCTCCTGCGCGTCCTGGGGCGGGGTGTGGACGACCTCTCCGGTGGCCTCGTTCTTCAAGACCGTGCCGGGAATCTGGCGGAACCCGGCGTCGCTCTGTTTCAGCCGCTGGAACATCTCGATCAGACTGCCGTTCGAGAGGACTCCCTGACGCGCGCGCAGCCGCTCGAATCCCACAATCAGAACCTCGCGGTAGCGGGCCACCTCTTTCGCCTCCGCAGATGCGCCGCTCTCGGTCGCCCAGCCGGCACGGAACAACTCGTCCTGCGTGGTCACGATGTTCTCAATCGCGGAACTTGCGCGTGCCTCCTGGAGCGTGAGCGTCTCGATGAGGATGCGCGGGTTGGGGATCGTGGCGGCCCGCCCCTTGAGTTCGGCCAGTCCGCGGTTGGCGGCCGCAAGCGCCTTCAGGACCGGAACGGTCTCCAGGTCCACGGGTGGTGGAAGCGGAAGGAGCGGTGGCGTAGGCGTCAAGGCGCGGTCAAATGGGTGAAGGGTTCCGCCGTCGCACGCGGCTTCGTGTGCATTCGGCGCAGAACATGTTCAAGAATCGGTGTTATCTTTACACATTCCATCGCACGTGTATAGAAACCTGCCAATTCTGAACACGTCGGGCACGGAAATCGGGCCGCCGAATGCTCACGGGGCAGCGAGCACCACGTAGAGTGCGCCGCCGCCGCCGTCCTCCCGGCGCGCCTCACCCCACGTGGCCACCAGTTCCGGCTTCCAGTCCGCGAGCCACTCGGGCACGCGCCGCGCCAGCACCGGCTGGCCGCCTTCGGAGCTGTAGCCCTTCCCGTGGATCACGCTCACGAAGCGGTCTCCCCGGATCTGCCGGGCGCGGAGGAAGTTCTCGAGCAGGCGGCGCGCCTCGTCCCGGGTCTTCTGGCGCAGCGAGAGGGCGCAATCCTCCCGCACCCGGCGTCTGCCGCTCTGGAGGTCGCGGAGCAGCGTGTGTGGCGACGGGAGCGCGAGGTCCACGGGAACGTCCCGGACGGCGGCCACGAGCTCCGGCGGTGTTTCTGCCACCGCCTCGGCGAACTCGGCCCGGTCGCGCTCCGTTGCGCCCTCCGCCTCGGGGAACTCGAGGTGAGGCGGCTTGCGTTTTCTCGATGGGTCAGGCACGCATAGACTCCGAAAAGGCGTCCGGCTCGGTTCGAGGGAGGGTATCGCCATGAGGAAGTGGAGGAACGAGGGGTTCTTCGGCGCCGGGTGCGCCGTCCTTCTCCTGTTTGCGCTCGCCGGCTGCACGATGCAGGCCGGCGATCCGGATTCACTCGGGTTGCGCGGCGCCGACTACGGCATCCCGGACTCGAAGGAGCGGTTCGAGACCCAGCGGAACGCCATCGCGGAGAAGCTCCAGACCGCGCTGCTCCCCGCGATGCGCAACCACGGGATCGACATGTGGATCGTCATGGACCGGGAGAACAACGAGGAGCCGCTCCACGTCGAACTCGGGGGCGGGTTCGCGGGGGTGCGCGGCGCGTTCATCTTCCACGACAACGGCTCGGACACCGTGGAGAAGCTCTACTACAGCTCGCACGAACAGCCCGCCAACTCGGTCATCAGCCAGATCTACGACGAGACCATCTACTACGGCTATTACCCGGAGGGGCTGACGCCGCACCTCCGCAAGGCCGTCGAGGACCGGGACCCGCAGCGGATCGGGGTCAACACCTCGCACACGCTCCCCGAGGCAGACGGGCTGACGGTGGGGCTCCGGAACTACCTGGTGGACACCATCGGCCCCGAATACGCGAGCCGCCTCGTCTCCGCCGAGTTGCTGGTCCGTGATTTCCGGCTGCAGCGGACGCCAACGGAGACGGCGATTTACACCGGGCTCCTCGCGTGGACCGCCCGCTGGATGGAGGAGGCGCTCGCTGCGGAGAACATCACCATCGGGGTCACCACCGCGGAGGACGTCAACTGGTGGCTGCGCGACCGGGCGCTCGAGCTGGGGCTTACCGGCGGGGGCACCGTGCGGATCGTCCGGGAGGGGGATCTGCTTCCGATCCACGATCCCGACATCCCGATCGAGCGCGGCGACATCGTCGGGATCGACGGCGGTTTGCGCTACCTCCAGTACGCGACCGACATCAAGCGCACGGCCTACATCCTGAAGCCCGGCGAGACGGAATTGCCCGAGAACCTCCAGGAGGTCTGGCGCACCACCCACGAGATTGGCGACTTCTACGCGAGCCGGATGGTGCCGGGCGCCGTCGGTTCCGAGACCTGGTCCGCCATAGGCGCCGAGATGGCGAGCCGAGGCTACCGGGCCGTTGGACCCGACGCCGGCGGCGACGCGGTCACCACCACCGAGCCGGAGGTCGGGATCTACGGCCACTCGGTGGGCAACGTGGCGCACGACATCGGGGCCCGCATCGCGGACGACATCCCGTTCGCCTACGGAGACCGGGTGGGGTTCGCGCTCCAGGCGAGCGAGTGGGTCTCGATCGAGTTCCACGTGAGCATCCCGGTGCCGGAATGGGACGGCAAGACGTGGTACGCGCGTTTCGAGGAGACCGCCCAGATCACCGAGGAGGGAGTGAAATGGCTGATTCCCACCCAGAAGGAGTTGTTCCTGATCGAGCCGGCGAACTGATCCCCGTCCCGGCCGTCGTCGGGACTGTCGTGCTCGCGCTCGCGGGCTGCGCCCCGCCCGCGCCCCCGGTGGCGGCTCCCGGCAACCCGTACGGGGTTCCCTCGGAGCGGGAGCAGTGGGAGCTGAAACGCACCATCGTGGAGAAGAAGCTCGACCAGGCGCTGCCGCCGGCCATGAGGAATCACGGCATCGACATGTGGATCGTCATGGACCGGGAGAACAACAAGGAGCCGCTCCACGACGAGGTGGGCGGTGGATACCCCGGGGTCCGCGGGGTGTACCTCTTCTTCGACCGGGGAGGGGAGGAAGGCGTCGAGAAGCTCTTCTTCGGCTCCCATGAGCAGCCGAACACCGCCATCGTTCCTCACCTGTTCGACGCCACGACCTACTACGGCTACCACCCGGAGGGAGTGGCGCCGCTCCTTCGTGACGCGGTGGCCGAGCGGGACCCCCAGCGGATCGGCATCAACCGGTCCTACACGCTGCCGGAAGCCGACGGGCTTACCCTGGGGCTCCTCGAGTACATCGAGAACGCCATCGGGCCCGACTACTCGTCGCGGATCGTCTCGGCCGAACTGTTGGTGCGGGACTTCCGCCTGCACAAAGTCCCGGAGGAGACCGAGGTCTTCACCCAGCTCCTCGAGTGGTCCGATCGGTGGATGAAGGAGGGATTCGATGCCGTGGTTCCCGGCGAGACCACCGCGGCCGATCTCTACTGGCTGATGGAGCAGCGGGCCCGCGACGTGGGACTCGAGACCGGCGAGAGCGGGTCCAACGTGGCCCGGATTGTCCGCGAGGGTGAGCAGCTCCCGCTTGCCAGCGCTCACCCGATCGAGCCGGGCGACATCGTCGGCATCGACAGCGGACTCCGCTATCTCGGCTTCGAGACCGACATGAAACGCACCATCTACGTCCTGCGCGAAGGGGAGACCGAGCCGCCGCAGAGCATCCGCGACGCCTGGCAGGAGACGCTCGGGGTGGCCGACATCTACGTCGAGGAGATGATCCCCGGCCGCACCGGGACCGAGGTCTGGTCCGCCATCGTGGAGCGCGTCCAGGACCGTGGCTACCAGGTCGTGGGGCCGGATGCCGGCGGGGTCGCTGCCACCGACACCCGGCCGGAGATTGGCATCTACGGGCACTCGGTGGGGAACAACTCCCACGACATCGGGGCCCGGGTCGCCCAGGACTTCCCGCTCGCCTACGGGCAGCGGGTGCGCTTCCCGCTGGTCGAGGGCGAGTGGGTGTCCGTCGAGTTCCACCTGAGCACCCCGATCCCGGAATGGGGCGGCACCACCTGGTACTCGCGCTTCGAGGAGAACACCCAGCAGGCGGCAGTCGGCGTGAACTACCTCATCCCGCGCCAGGAACGGTTGCTGCTGGTGGCCCCGGAAGGTGGACTGGTAGGCGGAGGAAACGAATAAGGTCGAGCCCGTGGGCATCCGCGCGCTGGCTTTCGACGTCTTCGGCACCGTGGTGGACTGGCGTTCCACGGTGATCCGGGAAGGCGAGGCTCTGGGCCGCGCCAAGGGTCTGCAAGTCGATTGGGCCGCCTTCGCGGAGGCGTGGCGGGACGGCTACCACCCCGCCATGGACCGCGTGCGTCAAGGAGAGCTTCCCTGGAAGAGCATCGACGAGCTGAACCGGATGAATCTGGACGCCCTGCTGGAGCGGTTCGGGGTCGAGGGCCTCGGCGAATCCGAAAAGCAGGACTTCAACCGTGTCTGGCACCGTCTGGATCCGTGGTCCGATTCGGTTCCGGGCCTCCGGAGGCTGAAGGCGAAGTTCACGCTGACGACGCTGTCGAACGGCAACGTGGGGCTGCTCGTGAACATGGCCAAACGCGCCGGGCTTCCCTGGGACCTCGTGCTCTCCTCGGAGCTGATCGGACACTACAAGCCGGACCCGGAGGTCTACCTGAAGGCGGCCGAACTCCTCGGGCAGGCGCCGGGCGAGGTGATGATGGTCGCGGCGCACAAGTACGACCTCCGGGCGGCGGCCGAAGTGGGCTTGCGGACGGCGTTCGTTGCCCGGCCGATGGAATGGCCCCATCGCCGGATCGATCTTTCGTACGAGGACGCCTTCGACATCAACGCGAGGGACTTTCTGGATCTGGCCGCCCAGCTCGGCGCGTAGGGGGTCCGGCCGTCGGCGTGGCGTAGCGCCACGAGCGCCGGTTTCGCGCTCCCGCGCGGCCCCCACCGGAAGAACTGGCCGCCGGCCAGAGGCCGGCGCTCCGCCGTCCGTGCTATCGGGAGTGGATCAGGAGCAGTTTGGTCTGGAACGGAATGAACCCCTCGAGTCCCTCGCTTCCCACCACCGCGATCTCCTCGTAACGGGCCGACCACTTCTTGCCGTTCCACTCGGGGATGGGCACGCCGACGTGGAACTCCATGGCGACGAACTCGCCCTCCACCAGCGGAAAGCGCACCCGGTCCCCGTAGGCGAACGGCAGGTCGGGGGCGACCCGCGCGCCGATGTCGTGCAGGTCGTTCCCGAGCGAGTGTCCGTAGAGCGCGATCTCGTGTTCCGGGCCGAAGTTCCCGACGCTGGGGTCGGTCCGGGTGTCCCGGACGTAACCGTCGCGCTCCGCCTCCGCCATGATGGCCTCGTAGATCTCGTGCCCGATGGCGCCCGGGACCATCTTGCTCGCGTAGAGACGCGAAGTCTGGACCGCCTCGGCCCAGGCGTTCCGGATGCTCTCCGGCGGCTCGCTCTCCCCGGGCCCCAGCACGTAGGCGGTCCGCTTCATGTCGCTCTCGAACTGGAGGTAGAAGAGCCCCGCGTCCACCGCCACGATGTCGCCGGGCTGGATGGGGATGTCCGGGGCGTGGCGCGGCAGCAGGTCGCCCTCCCGGACCACCCGCACGGTCTGGAAGCTGCCCATGCCCAGCTCCAGGGCCTTGTCCTCGAACCACCCGGCTATCTCGAGGGCGGTGGTCTCGCCGGGGATGACGTGGGGTCCGGTCAACCCCTCCGTCTCCCAGCGGGCGGTCCATTCGGTGAGCTGCCGGTAGAGGTCCCGCTCGAGCGGCGTCCGCAGGTTCCGGAAGTCCCGGATCAGCAGTTCTGCGGACACGAGGCGGTCGGAATACGGGCTGCCGATCGCCTCCACCAGCACGTCCCGGAAAGCGACCGTGAGGCCGTCCGCTTCGGGAAGCGTCCTCGAGGTGTTGATCCCGATGCGTTGCGGGTCCCGGCTGTGGACGGCCTCGCGGAGGTGAGGCGTGATCCCCTCCTCGCTGTAGCCGTAGTAGACCTTCTCGTTGTAGACCTGCTCGATGACCGAGTCTTTGGGCTGGACGTGGGAGCCGAGATAGATCTTCTCGGGCTCCGTGCCGCCCGCGTCGAAGAAGATGTAGGCGGAGCGCACGCCCGCGAAGCCGCCGCCGATCTCCTCGTGGAGCGGGTCCGGATGGTTCTCGCGGTCCAGCACGATCCACATGTCGATGCCGTGGGTCCGCATCGCCGGGAGCAGCGCGGTGCGCAGTTTCTCCTCGACGATCGCGGTCTTGATCCGGGCCCGTTCGAGGGCTCCGGGTACGCCGTAGCCGAACCCGGCCGGGGCATCGGGCGCCGGGGATGGCGGCGGGGTGCAACTGGCGGCCAGCAGGCCGATGAACAGGACAGCAGTCACGCGCACGGAATTCACCTCATGGGGAGAGCGGTCGGGGCGGCGCCGTGGAGGTCCGCCCCGGCCAATGGTCTCAGACGATCAGAACCGGAGCTTCGCGCCGATCCGGAAGATCCGTGGTGGCACGAACGCCAGCACCCGTCCGAAGGCGCCTCCCGAAAGGCTCTGGGTGTTCGTGATCGTGTTGATGTTCAGCGCGTTGAACACGTCGAACTGGAGGGACAGGGTGCCCATGTCGCCCAGCCCCAGGTCGTAGGCGGCCCGGAGGTCCAGCACGTTGGCGGCGTCCCAGTTCTCACCGTTCCGCTCGCCGGCGAAGGCCCGCACGTTGCCCTGGTTGAGCCGGCGGCCGAGCGCGGCCTGTGCGTTCACCGTCCGGGTGAAGTTGTTGCCGCTGATGTACTGGTAGAACCCGCTCAGCGTCAGCCCGAAGTCGGCCTGGTAAGTCCCCAGCACCTTCATCAGGACCGGCGTCGAGTTGGCGACCCGGGTGCCATCCACGAGTTCCGGATTGTTCAGCGGGAACTGCGGCTGGCCGCCCAGGCGCCCCCGGTCGTCGGGCACCGCGCGGTCCACGTTGTCATAGGAGCCGGGACCGTAGTTCTCCGACTGCTCGCCGATGGTGATCGAGCCCATGAACTGCCAGTTGGAGGCGAGACGCCGGTGCAGGTTGAACTCGAAGCCGCGGTACTCGTGTTCGAACCCGGCGCGGGTGGTGAGGAAGTTGGGCGAGAGGCCGGTCTTCGAGGCGTCGAGTTCGTAGAACGTGATCGCTCCGCCGTCGTCGCCGGTCCCGAGCGCTCCGTCGGGTCCCGGATCGGTCCCGGTCACCGCGGTGTAGTCGGCGTTCGAGATACCGGTGTTCGTGATCTGGGTGATGTCCCGGTCCCGCCGCCACATGATGGTGGCGCTCGCCGAGACGTTCGCCGCCACCTCGCGGGTCAGTCCCACCGTGAACTCGTCCGTGTAGGTCGGATCGAGGTTCCCGTCGATCGTCACCGGGTTCGCGCCGGCGTCGAACACGCTGAGCACCGGGCCGGCCTCGTCGATCGTGAAGTTGCGGTCGCCGTTCAGGTCGTTCCAGACGTGCTTCCGGTTGCGGTCACCGGCCACGCTGGCCAACTGCACCCGGTCGAGCCAGAGCACCCAGTAGTAGCGCCCGTAGCTCGCCTTGAAGAGCGTCCGGGCGTCACCGGTCAGGTCGAAGACCATCCCGAGGCGGGGCGAAATCGTGTTCCAGACGATGAGGTTCCCGGTGCCCTCCTGCGATACGGGATCCAGGTAGGCGCTGGCGGGCGCGGTAACCTGGTCGAGGGAGTTGGCCTGCCAGTCCCAGCGGGCGCCGAGGTTCAGGCGCAACTGGTTGTTCACCGCCCAGGAGTCCTGGAGGAAGGCGGACCGCTGCGGCCCGGTCGCCGCGACCGCTCCGGACGCCCAGAGGATGACCTCCGACGGCTCGCCCTCGAAGAAATGGAGGCGATGGTCGGCCGGGTAGGTGTTCCGGGCCACCCCGCCGCCCTGGTTGCCGAAGGCGCGGATCTGGCCGATCTCGAAGCCGGCCTTGAAGTCGTGGTCCCCGCCCCAGTCGGTGCGGTACCAAGACACGGTGGTGGCCACGTTCCGGAGGTTCTTGTGGACCCCGAGTTCCAGTGGCGGGGCGTCCGACCACTGGCCGGTGGCCAGGTCGAGCCGCGCCGGGGTGTTCGCGACGTCCACCTCGGGCTGGGCCCTCAGTTCGAAGCCCTGGTCCATGACGTTCGCCTTGAAGGCGACCAGCACGTTTGGCGTCGGCGTCCAATCGTCGCGGAAGGTGAAGAGCCGGGCGATGGGCGCTCCCTGCTGGTTCCAGGTGGTCGGCAGCGGCCGCAGCGAACTGAGCGAGCGGTTGAACCGCTTCTTCTGGGCCATGTTGAAATACATGGAGAAGTTGTGGTTCTGGTTGATCGCCCAGTTGACCTTGGCCGAGGGGTACCAGAGCACCGTCTCGTCGATCGGGAAGCTGCCGTCCGGATTCTGGGTGCCGGTCACGAACTTCTGGACGACCTGGTGGCGATGGCCGGCCCACCACCAGAGCTTGTCTTCGATCAGCGGGCCGCCGACTTCGAAGCCCAGATCGAGATACTGGTTCAGGTTGCTCGCCCGGTCCACCCCGAGGCCCATGAGGTGGCTGTCCACGTTGTCGGACTGCATGCCCTCGTTCCCGAAGTAGAGGCTGGTGGTGCCGCTGAAGTTGTTCGAGCCGGACTTCGGCACGATGTTCATCACCATGCCGGGGGTCTGCACCTCGGCGCTGTGGGAGCTGACCTCGATCTGCATCTCCTCGAAGGAGTCCACATCGAAGTAGAACTGCGAACCGCCGTTCGACTGGTTGTCGGTGACGTTGGCGCCGTTCAGGACGTAGATGTTCTGGCCCGGGAAGACGCCGTGGCCCCGGAAGGCGAGCTGGTTCCCGGTTTCCGTGCCCCCGACGTTGATCCGGTTCGTGGTCACGCCGGGCACCTGGGAGACCATGGCCCACGGGTCCCGCGCGTTCGGGACGTTCTCCATCACTTCCTCGGTGAAGTTGAACGCCACGTCGGTGGCCTGCGTCTCGATCACGGGCGCCTCGCCGGTGACGGTGACCGTCTCCTGGAGGGCCGCGACGCTCAGTTCGGCATTCAGGGTGAAGGTGGTGTCCGTGGAGATGCGGACGCCCTCGTAGACCTGCTCGCCGAACCCGCTCAGCATGAAGGAAACCTGGTACACGCCGGGCGGAATGTTCGCGAGCCGGTAATTCCCGTTTCCGGCGGTCACCGCGCTCCTGGATCCGCCGAGGATGTTCTCTCCGGAGATCGTCACCGTGGCGCCGGGAAGGACACCGGCCGAAGCGTCCGTGACCCGGCCCTGCAGGGCGCCCGTAATCTCCTGGGCGGCGAGCGTGGAGGAAAGGAGCAAGGCTCCGAACAAGAGAAGGAAACGTCGCATGGGAACCTCCCGCAAGGTTCTGAATCACGGGCGTCAGGAAATCCGACTCCCCCGGTCGGATATATCAGATGGGCGGGACGGGCTTCAAATGCGCAAACTGCGGGGACCGCTCTCGGAGCGCCGGCCTCCGGCCGGCATCGACCGCCGAGAGGCGGTCGAAACCGCACCGGGCTCCTCTCCTTCACGGTAGAAACGGCTCCGGACCGATACCGGGCGACGCTGCTAGTCTGGGCGCCGCAAAGAGGGGCGCGGCGTGCAGAAGGTTCAGGGATTCGGCGGGTTCTTCTTTCGGGCGAAGAACCCGGAAGGACTCGCGAGTTGGTATCAGGACCACCTGGGAATCAACCGCGCTCCGACGAACATGGAGATGGCGCCCTGGGTAACCGAATCCGGGGTCACGGTGTTCTCACCCTTCGACGCTGATACGGACTACTTCCCGGCGGACAAGACGTTCATGCTGAACTTCCGGGTGGCCGATCTGGACGCGATGATTGCCAAGCTGAAGTCCGCGGATATCGAGGTCAGTCACGAAAGCGAGATGGAGGGCATCGGCCGCTTCGCCCGCATCCACGACCCCGAGGGAAACGCGATCGAGCTTTGGGAACCCGCCTCCTGAGTTTCCGATTGCGATCCCCGGATCCGCCGTGATCCGGCGCCGCTGCGGTCCGGGTTTCCGGGGTGCGAATCAGGCCGCTGTCGAACCGCTACCCGGGTCGCGGCATTGCTGCCTGGAGCCGCAGGAGGAAGTCCGCGTTCGGCGGTGAACCGAGCCTCTCGGCCGCTCCGACGTGCTCCCAGGCGGCGGCGAACTCGCCCTCCGCCGCCAGCACGATCGCGAGGTCGCGGTGCGCGGGACCGTCCTGCGGATCGTGTTCCAGCACCGTGCGGTAGTGCCGGATGGCGGCTTCGTTCTCTCCCCGATAGGCGAACAGCCCGGCCAAGGTGCGGTTCGCGTCCGGGTCCGCCGGATCGTGTTCCAGCGCACGGCGGAGGTGATCCATCGCTTCGTCCCGCCGGCCGAGCATGAGGAGCGCACTGCCCAGGTTCACCCGCGCCGCGACGTGGGCCGGGCGCGCTGCCAGCGCCCCCTGGTAACGCTCTGCGGCTTCCCCGAAGCGGCGGGTGCGCACGTAGAGGTTGCCGAAGTTGTAGAGGATGTCCGGATCGCCCGGTTGAAGGCCCAGCAGCTGGTCGTAGAGGGCCTCGGCCACCGCGAAGTCCCCGGCCGCTTCGGCGCGCAGCGCCCGCTGCTGATAGCCGCTCGCGGACACTGCCGCGTCCCAGACCTCGGTGAGCAGCGGGTCGTCCGCCGGCACCAGGTCCGGAAGGTTCCGGGCCGCGCGGGCCGCCCGGCGGGCCGCTTCCGTGTCACCCCGTCGGCTGTAGAGCCGGGCGAGTGCGGCGCGGACCGGCCCCGCCCGCGGGGCGAGGGCGGCGGCTCGTTCCAAACGTTCGTGCGCCGCCTCCAGCTCACCCTGCCGCAGGAGCAGGCGCCCGATCCCGAGTTCGGCGAGGGGCGAGTCCGGAGCGGTCTCGAGCGCCTGTCGGTAGCGAACCATCGCCTGTTCCGCGTTTCCGGCACCCTCCAGCAACTCCGCGGCCAGCAGGTGGACGGGCGCGTAGCCGGAGTTCAACCCCGCGGCGCGGCCGGCTGCGGTGAGCGCGTCCTCCGGGCGGAGGTTCCTGAGGGCGGTGGCGCGCAGGTAGGGCCAGCGGAAGTCCGCGGGGTCGAGTTCCTCCGCCTGGCCGTAAGCCGCGTCCGCTTCGGGTTCCAGACCGTGCGCCTGAAAGGTCCTTCCCAGGGCTCCCCACGCCTCGGCCGAACCGGAGTCTGCCGCCACCAGGTCCCGCTGCCGGGCGATCTTCTCCCGCACCTGCAGTTCCATTTCCGAGGTATCGGGATCCGGGATCGGGACGGACGGCTCCGGCTGCGCGACCGCCCACGAGCCGGCCGCGACGATCAGCGCGCCGGCCGCAAACCCGGCTTTCAGCGCGGCGCGCCTCCGTCCGTGGAACCGACGGTCATGCTCCGCTGATGCCGGCCGGCGCGTTTCGCCCAGGCGTCCACCGTGATTTCCATGGGCCCGTCCCCCCGGACGGTCCAGGAGAGCGTCTTCCTCGATTCATCGGCGCCCGATCCCCAGCGGCGGATGTAGGCCAGCTTGCCCAGGATGTGTCCGGCGTCCACCTTCGCCGGGCCGCTCACCTCGCCGCCCTCGACGCGGATCTCGGCGAGTATCGGGTAGTCGAGATCGATTTCGAGCGCCTTCCGGGTCACGTAGGTCGAGAGGTACCCGTTGTTCTGCAGGACGGCGGTCACCCGGTGTTCGCCCGGGGATACTTCTTCCGCGTCCAGTTCGATGATGCGGAGCAGCGGTGACCGGCCGGCGATCTCCATCAGGTACTGGTAGTGGATCTCGCACTCGAACTCGAGGCGGTCATCGACTCCCTGGGGGACCCCCCGGTAGCCGCCGATCTCGACCTCGCCGAGTTCGGGATGCTGGTATGAGGTCCAGGGGGCGAAATAGATCCCGTCCTTTTCCTCGTCCACCCAGCGCAGGATCTCGTACTGGGTGGTGTAGCCGTCCTGGTCGTAGTCCCGGCCCGCGCCCGAGATCTCGGGCAGCAGGCTGTGGATACCGACGTGCATGTACGCCCAGTCGTTCGAGAAGCCGTGCATGGTCTCGCCGTAGCGGCCGGCCTTCACCTCCTGGGCGTACCAGTTGTTGTTCATCACCCCGCCCTTCGAGAGCCAGGACCAGATGGCCCCCAGGCGGGTGTAGAAGTCGTTGTCCTCCGGGGGCATGTACTCGAAAGGATGGCTCATCGGCGGGCGCACGATGTAGTTCCGGGCGCCGCCGCCGGAGTGGATCGTGTAGGTGAAGAAGATGTTCGGGTGGGTGACGGTGAACTCCGCGACCGCGTGCACTTCGGGTAGCGAGAACGGATAGGGGCCGGCGCCGGGCTCGTGCCGCTGCCACTCGGCCGACCAGTTCCGGTTGAAGTTGGTCTCTTCGCGTTCGTCGGTCACCTCGGGGGTGAGGTTCTGGCCCTCCCGGTAGACGCGGTAGCGGTTTTCGGGGGCAGCGAGCTTCTCGAAGTCTTCGGGCTCCTCGAGGGTGGTGGGGACGAAGTTCCAGCGGCCGCCGTCGCGGGTTCGGGTCTGGAGCATCAGGCGCTCGTCGATCCAGCTCGGGTAGTAGTTCCCCTCGGGATCCCGGACCCGCATCTGGGTGATATAGCCGTCGCCGTCGAGGTCTTTCCCGTCGTGTTCCTCGGGCTTGTGCTCCGGCCAGGCCGGGTGCCGGGTGAGGGCCGTCTCTCCGCCGTCGGCGTCGAAGATGGGCATCACGTAGAAGGTGCGGGTGTCCAGCATGCGGGTCGCGACCGGGTCCTTCCCGTGGCTCGCGAGAGCGGCCTCCGCGAAGTACCACATCATCTGGCGGCCGGTGACCTCGTAGGCGTGGATGTTCCCGTCGAACCAGAGCGCGGGCTTCTCTTCGCCCGGGCCGGTCTCGAAGTTCGTGATCTCGAGGACCACGAGGTCCCGCCCCTGCCGGCTCTTCCCGATGACGTGGGAGCGGGCGAGGTTCGGGTAGATCTCGGCCAGTTCGTGCAGCCGGTCCGTCACCTCCTGGTGCAGGGGGTAGGGCCAGCGCTCGAAGTCGAAGTCGAGGTCCTCCGGAATGCTGGCGAGCTGGCCGGCCCCGGCCGGCAGCGCGACGAGTAGCAGGGCTACGAAGAGAAGGTTGCGCATGACCGCCCTCCCGCGGGAACTCCCGCCGAACGTCCGGGTGTACCACATCGCGCCGCCGCCCCGCGAATCGGTCTCGGAGCGCCAGCCTCCGGCTGGCAGCGCCCGCGCAGCGGGCGAAACCCACATGCCGGTCCTCTGACGCATGGCCGGGACCGCCGGCCGGTTCTCGCGGTAGCGGCCTTCAGCCGGCACGCCGACTCCGGTATCGCTGGGTGCAGCCGCCCGCCGACTCGGCTATCGATGGGTGCAGCTCCTCGCCGACCCGGTTATCGATGGGTGCAGCTCCCCGCCGGCCCCCGCTATCGATGGGTGCAGCTGCCCGCCGGCTCCGCTATCGATGGGTGCAACTGCCCACCGGCTCCGTTATCGCTGGGTGCAACTCCCCGACAGCCCCGATATCGCTGGGTGCAGCTGCCCGCCGGCCCGGGTATCGCTGGGTGCAGCCGCGAGCCCCGACCCACGGGGGTGGCCCAGTCTTGTCTGTCGCCAGCGGCCCAGTTGTAGATGTCGCTTGACAGCGCGTCGACGCCCGGTGCCGGCCGGAGGCCCGCGCTCCAAGCCGTTGCGCCATGCGACCGGCCCGCCGCTGCTACGATGCGTAGCCCCGTTTCGCCGTGTTCCGCCGCACCCTGAGCCTCGCCGCGCTGACGTTCGCGGCCGCTACTGCAGGACCGTTTGCCGTTCCCGCGGCCGCCCAGTACGGCTACTTCCCGGATCAGCCTGAAGCAGTCGAAGTGGCGGATCTCGCGCGGCGTCCCTCCTTCTACCACGAGAAGGCGGTGCTCACCCGTGGCAGGCTGGGATTCTCCGTCGGCATGGGGTTGAACCAGCGGGTGATGGCGCTCGAGGATCCGGAGTCCATCGATGAGATCCTGATGGCCCAGTCCTACATGAGCAGCAACGACCTTGCGTTCATGGGCGCCGGAGAAGTGGAGGTCGAGGGATGGTTCTTCGCCACCCGCATGGTCGATGAGTTCACCCTGCGCTCGCACCCGATCCTCCGGAACTATCCGTACGACCCTTCGTGGGGCGATTCCATGGACATGCGCAGAGAGGGTTTCCTCGCGATCGTGGCGGTGACCCCGATCGGCGACACCGAGAGCGTGGTCTCCGAACGCGAGCGCGAGGCGGCAGCCGAAATGGCGGCCGGCGACGCGATCAAGATCGAGGCCGGCAGCGCCGCCGCACTCACGCTGGACGAGTTGATCGCCGATCCGGAGCCGTGGCTGAGTCAGCGGGTCGAGGTGATCGGCAAGTTCCGGGGCAACAACCTGTTCGGCGATCTCTCCATCAGGGACAAGAAGACGCCGCGCGACTTCGTGATCAAGACCGCTGACGACGCGATCTGGGTCACGGGAATGCGTCCCGCGGGGAACGGCTTCCGGTTCGATCCCACCCGCCGCCGCGACACCGGCAAGTGGCTGCGGGTGTACGGAAGGCCGTGGACCTCGGACGGAATGGTCTATCTTCGCGCCGAGCGCCTCGAACTGGCTGATCGTCCCGACGATGACTCTCTGGAGCCGGTGGACATCCGGGTCGCCGAGAAGGAGGCGCGCGAGGCGGATGTCAGTGCGCTCCGCGTGGTCTTCTCGCTGCCGCTCGACGGGGAACGGGAGATTCCGCTCGACAGCGAGTTCCGGGTGCAGTTCTCGAACCGGATGGCGGCGGAGAGCTTCCACGCCGCGGTGGACCTCCTCTACGCCGACGAGCCCTACGTGGACAACCCGTTCCCGGACCTGGAGGTCGCCTATGACGACGGCAGCCGGAGTCTGGTCGTCATTCCGAACGGATTGCTCGAGCCGGAACGCGAGGTCCATCTCATCCTCTACCGGGAGATCGAAGACGAGCACGGCCAGCACCTCGAGCCACAGCCGCTGGCGGCCGAATGGGATGACGATGCGGTCTGGGTGCTCTCCTTCCGCACCGCCTCCCGGTGAGCGGCGTCTTCCGCGCTGACGCCCCGCCGGTCGCCCTCACCATCGCGGGGTCCGACTCCGGGGGCGGGGCCGGCATCCAGGCCGACCTCAAGACCTTCGCGGCGCACGGGGTGTACGGCCTGTCCGCGATCACCGCGGTCACCGCGCAGAACACCGTGGCGGTGACCGGCGTCCAGGAGATCGAGCCGGAACTGGTGTGCTCTCAGATCGCCGCGGTGGTCTCCGACTTTCCGGTGGGGGCGGCGAAGACCGGCATGCTGTCCTCCGCGGCCATCATCCGGGCGGTGGCGAAGGCGGTGGACGACCACGAGTTGCGGGTCGTCGTGGATCCGGTGATGGTCGCGAAGAGCGGGCACCGGCTGCTGCGGCCGGATGCGGTGGAGGCGCTCCGGGACGATCTCCTGCCGCGGGCAACGCTTCTGACTCCGAACGTCCCGGAGGCCTCCGACCTGACCGGGCTCCCGGTAGGGGACGAAGACGACATGCGGGCCGCCGGCGAGAAACTTCTCGGGATGGGCGCCCGGGCGGTGCTCATGAAGGGAGGTCACCTGAACGGCGACGCGGTGGTGGACCTCTTCCTCGACGGGAGCCGCGTCGTCCGTCTGCGGAGTCACCGGATCCACACCCGGGCGACCCACGGGACCGGCTGCACCCTGTCGGCCGCCGTGGCGGCGAACCTCGCGCTCGGACGCACCCTGGCCGAAGCGGTGAAGCGGGCGCGCCAGTACCTGCGAACCGCCATGCTGCGGGCCGCTCCTCTCGGCGAGGGGCATGGCCCGCTCGGACACCTCCCGGAGTTGTCATGACAGAGCGTTTCCGCATCACCTCGGACCCGCTCGACGAGCAGGCGGTGGCTGAAGGGCTCTCCACCTCCGAGGATGGCGCGGTCGTCGTCTTCTCGGGGATCGTGCGCGCCCGGAACAAAGGGCGGAAAGTGCTTCATCTCGAGTACGAGGCGTACGAGGCGATGGTCTACCCGGTGTTCGAGCGGGTGGCGGAGGGCGTGAGCCGGCGCTTCGGGGTCGAGCGCCTGCGGATCCACCACCGGATCGGGCGGGTGGACATCGGCGAGTCCAGCGTCCTGGTCGCGGCGGCCTCGCCGCACCGCGGCACCGCCTTCGAGGCGGCCCGTCACACCATGAACGAGATCAAGCGCATCGTGCCGATCTGGAAGCGGGAGTTCTTCGAGGGCGGGGACGTCTGGGTGGAAGGGCCGAAGGAGCCGGTGACCGAATGACCGGGTCTGCCGCAGTGACGGTGCTGCTCTTCGCGGCGGCGCGCGAGGCCGCGGGACGGGGACGCCTGGAGGTGCCCCACCGGGAGGGACTCACTGCTGCCGAGGTCTGGAAGACCCTGGAGAGCGAGCGCCCCGCGCTCGCGCCGCTGGCCGGCTCGGTCAGCGTCGCGGTGAACCACCGCTTCGTCCCGAGGGACACGGTGCTCGCCGCCGGCGACGAACTGGCCTTCCTCCCCCCGGTCAGCGGCGGCTGATCCGGTTCGCCTGAGCGTCTATCCCCAGCGCTCCATCCGGAGGCCTTCGAACCAGCGAAAGTCGCGCTGGTTGCGCGTGACGAGAGTGAGGTCGTTGACTCGGGCGATTGCAGCTATCTGGCCGTCGACGAAGGGGGGAGTCTGGCCGACCTTCGCGAGCCTTGCCCGTTCCCGGGCATGCCATTCCGCGGCTCTCTGGTCGTAGTCGAAGATCGGCAGGCTCGGAAGCACGACTTCGGCGAGATAGGACTCGATCGAATCGCGCCGCCGGGAGGGGGGAAGCCGCTCGCACCCGAAGCGCAGTTCGTGCCAGACCGGTGCCGCGATCGCCGATTCGCCCTCGTGTCGTGCCAGCCAATCGAGCACCTTGGCTGACGGCGCCGGCCGGGTCGGCTCCGAAACCACGTCGGAGTCGAGGAGGTACCGGGACGTCACCACCGAAAGTCTCGTCCCGGCGAGCGATCGCGCACACCGGCGAAGATCTTGTCGGGGTCCAGGTCGAGCGCCGTGAGGTCCGTATTCCGAAGGAAGGCCCGGTACGCCTCCATGAAGCCTGGCCGCTTCGGCCCGAGCTGGGCGAAGCGCTGACTGCTGACCAACACTGCGACGGGCTCTCCTCGGCGGGTGATTTCCACCGTGCGCCCATCTTCCGCAGCGCGGATCAGCCTCGGCAGGTTCCGGCGAGCCTCGGCAACCGAGCGGCGATGCGTGTCTTGAGCCTTCATGATCATCAAGATGTACATTAGCGCCTCGCTCCCGCTTGGGAAAGGACCGCCATGACGATTCGCCTACGCTACCTGCCCGCCACCCTGCTGTTCGCCGTGTCAGCTTCCGCGCAATCGCTTCCCCCCGGGATCACTCCCGAACTCGTGGACCGGGCCCGCGAGTTGCTCCGGAGCGTTCCCTTCGCCGATGGGCACAACGACCTGCCGAGTTCGCTGCTCGACGTGGCCCGGGGCGATCTCGACGCTCCCGGCGCGGATCTGAGCCAGGTGCAGATGGAACTGCCCGCCGACATCCCGCGGCTCCGCGAGGGTGGGGTCGGAACGCAGTTCTGGTCGGCCTTCGTGGATCCGGATTTCATCGCCACCGGGGACTCGCTCCGGCAGGCGATCCGCCAGATCGACGTCATCCACCGGTTCGTGGACCGGTACGAGGACTTCGAGTTCGCCCTCACCGCCGCCGACATCGAGCGGGCGTACGCCGCCGGACGCATTGCCTCGATGATCGGCCTCGAGGGCGGTCACGCGATCGAGGGCTCCACCGCGGCGCTCCGGATGTTCTACGAACTGGGTGTCCGCTACGTGACGCTGACCCACTTCCGGACCCACGACTGGGCGGACGCGGCAACCGACATTCCCTTGCACCGGGGCCTGTCGCCCTTCGGCGAGGAAGTGATCCGCGAGATGAACCGCCTGGGGATGTTCGCGGACCTGTCGCACGTGAGCGCCGAGACGATGCGCGACGCCATCCGGGTCAGCGAGGCGCCCGTGCTCTTTTCGCATTCGGGAGCCCGTGCGGTGAACGCCCACCCGCGCAACGTGCCCGACGACGTGCTGCGACTGCTCCCCGCGAACGGCGGGGTGGTGATGATGGACTTCATTCCCGGCTATGTGGTCCCCACCCCGCGCGAGTGGCTCGCGCGCGACGGCATCGCAGCCGAAGAGGACCTGGCGGCCATGGGGATGGGCGCCGCGGAGCCGGTCTGGGGAGCGCTCCGGAACCGCGAACGCGAGCGACTCCGCGCCGAGCTGGAGGACGAGGCAGAGGTGGCCCGGCGTCTCGCCCGGTGGGAGGCGGACAACCCGATGCCGCGCGGCACGGTCTCGGACGTCGCGGCGCACATCGAGCACATCCGCGACGTCGCCGGCCTCGCGCACATCGGGATCGGGTCCGACTACTACGACCCGGGCGGTCCCTCGATGGTCGAGGGACTCGAGCACGTGGACCGGTTCCCGGTGCTCTTCGCGGAGCTCCTGCGCCGGGGCTGGTCCGAGGAGGACCTCCGGCAGATCGCCGCCGGCAACGTGCTGCGGGCGCTACGGGAGGTCGAGCGGGTGGCGGCGGAACTCCGGGAGACGCGGTCGCCGTCCACGGCCGATCTGCGGGGCGTGGGGGCGCGGTAGGAGCCCTTCGCGGGTGGGTGAGGTTGCGACTTGTGCGGCGCGGAGCACCGCGCTTTACCGGTTCCAAGGGGTTCCATCGAGTGCCTCGT
>VXNL01000062.1 GCA_009840635.1 Acidobacteriota bacterium
GGCGCGGGGCGCGGCGCGGCGCGCCGCGCGTGCCGGTCTGAAGACCGGCGGTCCCAGCCGGTGCGCCGCGCGGAGGGGGGACGGTACGTGGTTTCCGCTGCGCTGCGCGCAGCGGGTGCCGGTCTGAAGACCGGCGGTCCCGGATTGCTCACTAGAATTCGGCCGTTCCAGGAAGCACTGTTTGGCCCGGCTCAAGTCCCACATCTCGACGGACTCCGACGAGTTCCGGGCCAACGAGGCGCATAACCGCGAACTCTGCGAGACGCTGCAGGAGCGCCTCGCCGAGGTCCGCGAGGGGGGCGGCGGCCGGGCGAGGACCCGCCACGCCGAGCAGGGGAAGCTCTTCGTGCGGGAGCGGATCGAACGGCTCGCCGATCCGGGTTCGCCGTTTCTGGAGATCGGACCTCTCGCCGCCCACGACTGCTACGACGCCCCCACGCCGGCCGCCGGACTGGTCACCGGCGTGGCCTCGGTCTCCGGCCGCCTGGTCATGGTGGTCGCGAACGACGCCACCGTGAAGGGCGGGACGTACTACCCGCTGACCGTCAAGAAACACCTCCGCGCCCAGGAGATCGCGGCCCGCTGCGAGCTGCCCTGCGTGTACCTCGTGGACAGCGGGGGCGCGTTTCTGCCGCTCCAGGCCGAGGTCTTCCCCGACCGCGACCACTTCGGCCGGATCTTCCGCAACCAGGCGGTCATGAGCGCCCGGGGCATCCCGCAGTTGGCGGCGGTCATGGGAATGTGCACGGCGGGCGGCGCCTACGTCCCGGCCATGAGCGACGAGGCCGTCATCGTCGAGGGCACCGGCACCATCTACCTCGGAGGGCCACCCCTGGTGAAGGCCGCCACTGGCGAGGAGGTGAGTCCCGAGGAACTCGGCGGGGCCCGGGTCCACACCGAACGGTCCGGGGTGGCGGACCACCTTGCCGAGGACGACGCCGCGGCCATCCGGATCCTCCGGGAAGCCGTCGGCCGGCTACCCGCCGGCAACCGAAGCCCCATCCGCGACGCCGACCCCGAGCCGCCCGATTATTCGGAGGACGAAATCCTGGGCATCTGGCCGCGCGACCGCCGGGTCCGGGTGGACATCCGCGAGACGCTCGCCCGGCTTCTCGACGGAAGCCGGCTCGACGAGTTCAAGGCGCGTTACGGGACGACGCTGGTGACCGGCTTCGGCCGCATCGAGGGGATCACGGTGGGGATCGTGGCCAGCAACGGCGTCCTCTTCAGCGAGAGCGGCCTGAAGGGCGCCCACTTCGTCCAGCTCTGCGCCCGCGAGGGTCTGCCGCTGCTCTTCGTCCAGGACATCACCGGGTTCATGGTCGGGGCGCGTTATGAGCAGGGCGGGATCGCCAAGGACGGGGCCAAGATGGTGAACGCGGTCGCCACCGCGGAAGTGCCCAAGATCACCCTGATCGCGGGCGGCAGCTTCGGCGCCGGTAACTACGCCATGTGCGGGCGGGCCTACGATCCGGCCTTCGTCTGGTCCTGGCCGGCGAGCCGCATCTCCGTGATGGGCGGCCAACAGGCCGCCTCCGTGCTGGTCCAGGTCAAGCGCGATCAGCGCGAGCGCGCCGGCGAGGAGCTGAGCGGCGCGGAGGCCGAGGAGATCGCCACGCCCGTTCGGGAGAAGTACGAGCGCGAGGGAAGCCCCTACTACGCGACCGCACGCCTCTGGGACGACGGCATCGTGGACATGCGGAACACGCGCCGGACGCTCGCCCTGAGCCTGGCGGCCGCCGCGAACGCTCCCGTTCGGGACTCCGGGCACGGCATCTTCCGGATGTAGGGACCCGGAAACGAAGGCGCCAGCGTGAAGCGAACCGTCCGGGTCGGAAACGCGGGCGGCTACTGGGGCGACGACCCGCGGGCGCTCGAGTCCCAGTTGCTGGGGCCGGAACCTCCCGAGTTCGTGACCGCGGATTTCCTGGCCGAGATCACGATGAGCATCCTGCAGAAGCAGCGCGCCCGCGATCCCGCGGCCGGCTACGCCCGTGACTTCGTGAGCCAGATCGCGCCGCTCCTTGGCGCCGTCCGGGAACGCGGCATCACCGTGATCACGAACGCGGGCGGCGTGAATCCCGCGGGCTGTGCCCGCGCAGTGCTTCGCGCGGCGACGGAAGCCGGCATCGAGTTGACGGTGGCGGTGGTGGACGGCGATGACCTGCTGGGCCGGCTCGACGCCCTTCTGAACGACGGGGTCGGTTTCGACAACCTGGAGACCGGCGATCCGTTTGCGCCCCGGCGCGCCGACGTCCTGTCGGCGAACGCCTACTTCGGTGCCGAACCGATCGTGCGGGCGCTCGCGCACCGCCCGGACGTCGTGATCACCGGGCGCGTGACGGACACCGGAATCACCCTCGCCCCTATCCGGCACGCCTTCGGCTGGGACCCGCACGACTGGCAGCGGATCGCGGGCGGCATCGTGGCCGGGCACCTCATCGAGTGCGGGGTGCAGGCCACCGGCGGGAACTTCACCGACTGGGAGCGGGTTCCGGGACTCGGCAACGAGGGCTTCCCGGTCGTCGAGGTCGAGGAAGACGGCGCCTTCGAGCTCACGAAGCAGCCCGGCACGGGCGGTCTGGTCTCCCCCGCAGTCGTCCGCGAACAACTGCTCTACGAGATGGGCGATCCGGAGCGCTACCTCTGCCCGGATGCGACCGTGGACTTCTCCGGTCTCACGGTGGAGGCAGCCGGGGAGGATCGGGTGCGCGTCCGGGGCGCGCGGGGAGGACCGCCTCCGGGCGACCTCAAGGTGAGCGCGTCGGTCCGGGGCGGCTTCAGCGCCCGCGGCAGCCTGGTGGTCGGCGGTCCGGATGTCCGGGCAAAGACGGCCGCGCTCGAAACCGCGTTCCGGGATCGTCTGCGGGCTGACTGCGACGCAGCGGGGGCTCCCTTCCCCGCCGAGTTCCGGGTGGACCTGGTTGGGGCGGATGCCGCGCAGCGGGGGCTGGCCGACGCTGCGCGCCTCGATCCGTCCGAGGGGCTCGTCCGCTTCGCCGCCTGGAGCCCGAGCCGGGAGCCGCTGCAGGTCTTCCGCAAGCTGCTTCCCAGTTTCATCCTCAGCGGTCCCGCCGGACTCGCGGTCACCGGAGGAGCCCCGGCGATCTCGGAAGTGGTCGGCTACTGGCCGGCGCTCGTTCCGCGGGACCGGGTCCCGGCGTCCATCCGGGTGCTCCGCGTCTCCGGGGGCGGGATCGAAACGGTGGTGGCCGAGGAGGAGGTGCGTTTCGCAGGACCGACCGGCGAACCGGCCCGGCAGTCCCGCGCCGCACCAGCGCCCGTACCCGACTCTCCAGGGACCGGGACCGTCATCGAGGCGCCCCTCGGCGCGGTGGCGCACGCCCGGAGTGGTGACAAGGGGGACGCGGCCAACATCGGGATCGTCGGCAGGAGCGGCGCCTGCTACGAGTGGCTCCGTGAGCAGTTGACCACGGAACTCGTCGGCGAGTGGGTGCGCGACGTCGCCACGGGTCCGATCGTCCGCTACGAGGTGCCCGGGCTGTGGGCGCTCAATTTCATGCTGGAACGGGCGCTCGGCGGCGGCGGCACCCGCAGCCTGTTGCTCGATCCGCAGGGCAAGACGCTCGCGCAGGGGATCCTCCGCCAGCGGGTCCGGATCCCGGCGGCTCTCCTGGCCTCGATCCCTCCCGAAGACCGTCCGCTGTCTCCCGGGTTCGCAGCTCCTTTCTCCGCCTCATGAGTTCTCCACATCTTCGACTCGATTTCGCCGCGGACGGTGTCGTCCGGCTGAGCCTCCGGCGTCCGGACGCGCGCAATGCCCTGACCCCGGAAATGGTTGCGGGAATCCCCGAGCTTCTGGAAGAGCTCTCGGAACTGCCGCCGGAAGGGTGCCGGGTGGTGGTGCTCCGGGGGGAAGGGAAGGTCTTCTGCGCCGGCGCGGACCTGAAGGCGATGCGCGAATCGGGGCGGGCGAGCGAGGCGGAGAACCGCGCAGACGCCCGCCGCTTCGCGACCCTCTTCCGGTCGGTCGCCGCCTTTCCGGCCCCGGTGATCGCGGCGGTCCAGGGGGCGGCGCTCGGGGGGGGCTTCGGGCTCGCCGTGTGCGCCGACCACGTCATCGCGGAGGACACCGCCCGCTTCGGCACCCCCGAGGCGCGGCTCGGGCTCGTCCCGGCGGTCATCTCTCCCTACGTGGTGCGGCGGCTGGGGCCGGGCCGCGCCGGCCCGTTCCTGCTGGGAGGCGCCGTGGCCCGGGGACTTCCGGCCCTCGCCGCCGGAATCGCGCACGAGCTGACCCCGGTGGGAGGTCTGGAGGATGTGCTTGCGCAGACGGTGGAGCGCTTCCTCGGCAGCGCCCCCCGCGCCGTGCGTCAGGCCAAGGCGCTCATGTTGCGGGAGGCGCCGCTCCCGCCACGAGACATCGAGGAGTTGACCATCCGCACCATCGCCGGGGCGCGGGCCTCCGAGGAAGGGCAGGCAGGAACGGCGGCGTTCTTCGCGAAGGTTCCGCCGCCCTGGGCGCCCGAGGGACCGCAGTAACTACGCCTGTGTCGCCCGCCCCGCGGCTGCTGATCGCGAACCGGGGCGAGATCGCCCGGCGGGTCCTCCGTTCCGCCCGTGCGCGCGGCTGCCTGGTGGCTGTCGTCTCGACCGCCGCGGATCGCGGGGCCCCGGTGCGGGGCGAGGCCGATCGAGTCTTCGAGGTTCCGGGTTTCCTGGACGGCGACGCCATCGTCGCGGCGGCCGCCGGCTGGGACGCCGGACTGCTCCATCCCGGATACGGGTTCCTGTCTGAAAGCGCGTCGTTCGCCGCGGCGGTCGAGGCGGCCGGGATCGCGTTCGTGGGCCCTACCGCGGAGAGCATGCGCCGCCTCGGCGACAAGGAGGCGGCCCGCCGGACCGCCGTGGCGGCCGGAGTTCCGGTACTGCCTTCGCTCGGGGTGGACGAACTCGCTTCCGAGCCGGACCCGGCGGCGGCGGTGGAACGGGCCGGGGTGGGGTTCCCGTGCGTGGTGAAGGCGGTGGCCGGGGGCGGCGGCATCGGCATTCGGGTGGTCCGGCGTCCGGAAGCGCTCGCCGAGGCGCTCTCGGTCGCCGCCTCCGAGGCCCGAGGGGCGTTCGGAGACGACCGCGTCTATGTCGAGCGATGGCTCGACCGCCCGCGTCACGTGGAGATCCAGGTTCTGGGCGACGGGCGTGGAGCCGGAATCCATCTCGGTGAGCGCGAGTGCTCGGTCCAGCGCCGGCGGCAGAAGCTCCTCGAATGGGCGCCGGGGTTCGGCATCTCGGCGGACCTGCGGGCCCGGATGGGGGAAGCCGCGCTGCGGCTGGTGATCGCGAGCCGCTACCGGGGCGCCGGAACCGTCGAGTTCCTGCTGGAAGAGGACCGGACCTTCCACTTTCTGGAGGTGAACACCCGGCTCCAGGTGGAACACCCGGTCACCGAGGAGATCTACGGAGTGGATCTCGTGGACGCGCAACTGGAGATCGCCACCGGCGTTTGGCCCGCAGCGCTGCCGAGGCCGGTGTCCCGGGCGGAGTCGTTCGAGCCGCTTTCGCCCTTCGGTGCCGCCTTCGAAGCCCGGATCGTCGCCGAATCGCCGCGGAACGGCTTCGCTCCCAGCCCCGGACGCATTCGCCGCTACCGCGAGCCCGAGGCGGACGGCGTGCGGGTCGATTCCGGGGTCGTCGAGGGCAGTCCGGTGCCTCCCGGCTTCGACTCCCTGCTGGCGAAGGTCATCGCCTCCGGCGAGTCGCATGGCGTCGCCGTGACGCGGCTCGCGTCCGCGCTCGAGGGCACCGTGATCCACGGGGTGGAGACGAACGCCTCGCTCATGATCTCCGTGCTTCGGCACCCGGACCTGCTAGGCGAGCGCATTCACGCCGGTTGGCTGGAGGGGCGCATCGGGGAACTCGCGGCTTCCCGCCTTCCATCGGACGTCATGGCGCTGCTGGAGCGCGAAGGGATGGCCGACGCGGTGGCGGCCGCCGCCGCACGGCGCCGGACGACCGCGGGGGCGGAGGTCTTCCGGTCGCTCGGTCGGGCGGAGGAGTTTCCGCGGGTGGAGCCGGGACGGCGGAAGGGGGAGGTGGCGCTCTCGGATTCCCCGGTCGGTGACGCGGGTGCCGTCGAGGCGCTCACCGTCACCGCGACCCCGCTCGCGGGCGGGCGCGAGCTGGCGGTGACGGTGGCCGGCGAGACGCTGACTCTGCCGCTTTCCGCAGAAGGTGAGAAGGCCACAATCCGGGACGACTCGGGAGAGATCCGGGCTCCGCTGGCCGGCCAGGTAATCCGAATCCTCGATGCCGGTACCAGAGTCGAGAAAGGGGACGTGGTAGCCGTGATCGAGTCCATGAAGATGCACTGGGAGATCCGCGCGCCGGTGGCCGGAGCGCTCGAAAACGTGGCTGTCGAGCGCGGGCAGGCGGTCGCCGCTAACGCCCGGCTCTTTCGGATCTTCCCTTCGAATGCAGCCTGACCCGGCCCGATAGGCTGCGGAGCATGGATCGTCAGGTCTCGCTGGAACACCTGCGCCGCACTCGATTCTCGTCAGCGGGACAGGAGCGCGCACAGTCCGACGCTCGCCGGATCGCCGCGCTCCTCCGCAACGAGGGAGCGCGCCGCGTGATCGGATTCGGCTCGGCGTTCGCGCCGGACCGACGGTTCAAGCCGACTTCCGACATCGATCTGGCGGTCGAGGGGTTGCCCGCGTCGCGCTACTTCAGCGCGCTGGCCGTTGCCCAGGAGATGACCCGCTTTCGCTTGGACATCTTCCCGCTCGAATCGGCGCTCGACTACCTGCGTGAGTCTGTCCAAGAGGAAGGCGTCCCCCTGTGAGCCCGGAAGAGGCCGTGCTGCGCCGCCTGCGCGCCGAGATCGAGAACGAGTTGGGACGGCTGGCGCAACTTCGCGTCGACGCGGCCGGCGCGCCGCGCACCATCGATTCGTATTCCGTTCGAGCCCGCGGCTCCATCCTGCATGACCTTTACACGGGCGTAGAACACGTCTTCACGCGGATGGCCGAAGAACTGGACGGCGGGCTCCCGCGCGGCGACGCGTGGCATTCGCAACTCCTCCGCTCGATGACCCTCGAGATCAGCGGCGTTCGACCACGGGTCGTCACCCCCGACCTGGGGGGGAGACTCTGCGACTTCCTGGGTTTCCGACACCTCTTCCGGACCATCTACGGTGATGAACTCGATATCGAGCGAGTTTCCCTTCTGGAAGCGCGCCTGCCGGAAACCCTCGACGACTTCGAGACGCAGATTCGCGCGTTCCTGGACTGGATGACGGAGCCCCTGCAGGACTGAGGACGGCTCCGGCCGCACGGCGCCTGGCCTGATCCGCCGGGAGCCTCCCAACTTTCAGGAGCAGTCGGGCGTTCGGTTCCACCCACGTTGTTGACGGTTATCATAAACAAGCCCGGAATGACTCCCGCGCCCGACCGGCTTCACGGCCACCTGGACCTCCTGATCCTCTCCTCGCTCGCCGGAGGTCCGATGCACGGCTGGGCGATCGCACAGCGGCTGCGCGTGCTGTCCGCCAGCGTGTTCGAGGTGGGGCAGGGTTCCATCTATCCGGCGCTTCGCCGGCTCGAGGCCGCCGGGTGGATCCGCGCCCGGGTGGCGGTGTCGGAGGCCGGGCGCCGCGCGCGCTTCTACTCGCTTACGAAGCCCGGCCGGCGGCGGCTCGAGGCGGAGCGCGCGGATTGGGCCGACTTCGCAGCCGCGGTCCAGCGGGTGCTCGACGGGGCCTGAGCCGGTGTCCGTGCCCCCGCTGCTCCGCCAGTTCCGGCTGCTCTTCGGGGGGCGCCGGGCGGAGCGTGAACTCGACGCCGAGATGCGGGAACACCTCGAACTCCTCGAAACGCAGTACCGCGAACAGGGGCTCGACCCGCGTGAGGCGCGGCGGCGGGCGCGGATGGAGTTCGGATCGCAGGAGCCGCTGCGCGCCGACGCGCGGGAGGCCCGGGGACTGGTGCGGACCCGCGAACTGACGCGGGACCTCCTCTTCGGCGTCCGCGTCCTGGTGCGGCGGCCGGGGTTCCCGGCGGTCGCGCTCCTCACGCTCGGGGTCGGTGTGGGAGGCGCGGCGGCCATCTACGGCGCGACCGAAGGGATCCTCCTGAGTCCGCTGCCCTACGCGGAGCCCGACCGGCTGGTCGCCGCGTGGCAGTTGGACCACGCGTCCGGCGAGCGCCAGGAGGTGTCCCCGGCCAACTTCCTCGACTGGCGCGAACGCGCCACCGCGTTCGAGGCCCTGACCGCCGTCGAGCCGTACGGCTTCGACTGGCTGAGCCCGGAGGACGGCCCGATCGCCCTCGAGACGGGGCTCGTTTACGAGGGCTTCTTCGACGTGTTCCGCGCTCCGCCGCTCTTCGGCCGGACCTTCCTCCCGGAGGAGAACCAGCCGGGCCGCGGCAATGTGGCGATCCTGGGTTACGGCCTCTGGCGGTCGCGTTTCGGCGGCGACCCCGACATTGTCGGGCGCGTGGTCACCTTTGACGGCGAGCCGTACACCATCGTCGGGGTCATGCGTGAGGACTTCGCGGTCCCGAGCAACGAGGTGGTATGGGCGCCGAAGGTGCTCCAGGGCTGGGAGGAGCGGTCGCGGACGTCGAACTTCTACGCCGTGTTCGGCCGGCTCGCCCCGGGCGTCGGACTCGGTCAGGCGGCGGCCGATCTGGACGGGGTCGCGGCGGCGCTGGCGGTCGCGTACCCGACGGCGAACGCCTCGATCGGCGCCGCCCTCATCCCGCTTCACGACCAGATCGTGGGTGGGATCCGCTCTGCGCTCTGGCTCCTCCTCGGCGCGGTGATCCTGGTGCTGGTGGTGGTCGTGGCGAGCGTGGCCAGCCTGCAGCTGGCGCGCGCCGTGGGGAGGACCCCCGAGTTCACGCTGCGCACGGCGCTGGGCGCGGGTCCGGGCCGCATCGCCCGGCACCTGGCCGTCGAGAACCTGCTCCTGGGCGCCGCCGGAGCGGTGGTCTCGTTCCTTGCAGCGCGGGTGATGCTGGACGGCATCCGGGCGCTCGCCCCGGCGGACCTGCCCCGGATCGCGGAGATCCGCGCCGACGGCGACGTGCTCGGGTTCGCAGCCGCGGTCAGCCTGCTGGCAGTGCTTGCCACCGGCCTCGCGCCGGTGCTGCTCGCCGCGAATCCCGGCCTCCAGCGTGCGCTGGGACCCGGCGGCCGCGGCCAGACGGCGAGCCCGCTGCTGCGCCGGGCGCTCGCCGCGCTCGTCGTAGTGCAGGTCAGCCTCACCTTCGTGCTCCTGGTCGGCAGCGGCCTCCTGTTGCGCAGCTTCGTCGCGGTGGTTTCGCAACCCACGGGGTTCCGGTCGGACGGGGTGGCGGCGGTGACGGTGCACACCTGGAGCTACCTCGACGGCGGGCCGGCGCGGGCGGGTTTCGCGCGCGACGTCGTAGAGCGCCTCTCCGGGATGCCCGGGATCACCGCCGCCGGGGTCGCCTCCGGGATCCCGCTCATGGAAGCCATTGGGGCGGACTTCGCGCCGCTGACGCTCCCCGGAGCGCCGCTTCGGGCCGACCAGAACCCGCCGCTCGTGCGGTTCACGGTGGTGAGTCCGGGCCTCCTCGACACCCTGGGGATCCCGTTGCGTTCGGGCCGCCCCTTCGATTCGCGCGACCGGGCGGATTCGTTGCCGGTCACGCTGGTGAACGAGCGCTTCGTGGACCGCTATCTCCCGGATCGGGAGCCGGTCGGGAGACGGATTTCGCTGGGCGGGTCGCTCGCCACGAACGGCGAGCCGCTGAACCCCGAGATCGTCGGCGTCGTGGGCGACGTCCGGAACGTCGCGCTCCACGAGGCGCCGGCCCCCGCCGTGTATCTCGTCCATCCGCAGGTCCCGACCGGGGCGAACGCGTTCATTGCGCGGGGTGTGGGGAGCGCCGACGTGGTGCTGTCCCAGGTCCGGCGCGCCATTGCCGAGGTCCATGCTTCGATCCCGATTCACGGCGAGACCACGATGGAGGCGCTGGTGGCGGCTTCGGTCCGCGAGCGCCGCTTCGTACTCGTCCTCCTCGGGGGATTTGCGGCCCTTGCCCTTTCGCTCGCGTCCGCCGGCATCTTCGGGCTCATGGCTTTCGTCACCGCGGGGCGCGCGAAGGAATACGGAATTCGGCGCGCCCTGGGCGCGGAGCGCGCGGAGTTGCTGACGCTCGTGCTACGGAGGGGCCTCGCGCTTGCAGGCGCCGGCATTCTCATCGGGGTCGCGACGGCGGTGCCCGCCGCCGGGCTCGTTGAAGGGCTGCTTTTCGAAGTCGCCCCGCTCGACCTTCGGGTGTTCGGACTCGCGGGGTTGACGCTCGCCGCCGCCGGTGCGGCGGCGGTGCTGGTTCCGGCATTGCGCGCGGCGCGGGCCAGCCCCGTCGAGGTTCTACGGGTCGAGTAGGAAGTCCGGCGATCCCGCGCGTTCGCCGCACCCTGAACACGCTCCGGTGCGAACACGGGGGGTGCAGCCGTACTCTCTTGGCATGGAACGCTCCGAACCGGGGCGGCCGGACGCCGGCCAGCGCGGGCTCGACATCTACATCGTCCTGTCCGGGCTGATCGCGGTCGCGGCGCTCCTCACCTGGATCATCCCGGCGGGCCGCTACGAGCGGACGGTCCTTCCCGATGGCCGCGAGGCGGTGGTCCCGGGGTCGTACCAGGTCATCGAGCGGTCGCCAGCGGGGTTCTGGGACGTGGTGACCGCGATCCCGGACGGGCTGACCGACGCGGCGAGCGTGGTCTTCCTCGTGTTCCTGTGCGCGGGCTCGGTGGGGGTGATGCGCCGGGCGGGAATCCTCGATCTCGGGGTGAACCGGCTGGCCGCCGCCACCGGGCGGCGGGTCGAACTCCTGATCCCGGCGCTCATGTTCGGCTTCGCGGCGGTCTCGGGCGCGGTGGGGATGCCGGAGCTCTCCATCGCCTATCTGCCGATCGTGACGCCGATGCTCGGACGGCTGGGCTGCGGCCGCACGACGGCGACCGCGGTCGCCCTGCTCCCCACGACGCTCGGTGCGGCGTTCGGCGTGACGGTGCCGGCGACGGTGGGCATCGGGCACATGCTGGCGGGGCTGCCGATGTTTTCGGGCGCCTCTTACCGGTTCGTCTTCTTCCTGATCGTCCAGGCCGCGGCGGCCAGCTTCGTGGTGCGGCGGGCGCGTCGGGAGATCGCCCGGCGCCACGAGCCCCGCGACCCCCGGGAGACCATCGCGGCCTCGTCGGACGAAACCGCGCCGGCCGCCTTCCGCGGGCGCCAGAAGGCGGCCGGCCTGGTCGCGCTCGGGCTGTTCGCCGTCTTCGTGGTTTCGGTCCTGACGCTGGGGCTCGGGTTCGAGGAGATCGGCGGCGCCTTCGTGGCGATGGCGGTCGTCGTTTCGCTGGTGGCGGGGCGGGGCTTGAACCAGATCTGCACGGACTTCAACGACGCGTTCCGCGAGATCCTGGTGGGCGCCCTGGTGTGCGGGGTGGCCCGCGGCGTCTCGGTGGTGATGACCGAGGGGATGGTCATGGACACCGTGGTCTACGGTGCGGCTCTGCTCGTCTCTTCGCTCCCGCCGGCGCTCACTGCCGTCGGGGTGCTGTTCGGGCAGACGATCTTCAACTTCCTTGTCCCCTCCGGGAGCGGGCAGGCGCTCATCACCCTGCCGATCCTGGTGCCGGTGGCCGACCTCGCGGGGGTCACCCGGCAGGTGGTGGTCCTCGCCACGCAGTGGGGCGACGGGATCACCAACGTGATCTTCCCGACGTCCGGGTACTTCATGGCGACGCTCGTGATGGCGCGCGTCGGCCTCCTGCAGTGGATCCGGTACTACCTGCCGCTCTTCGGAATCATTCTCCTGGTCGCGACGAGCGGCCTGGTGGTCGCCCAGCACATCCAGCTCGGCCCGTTCTGAGGTCACCTTGCGAATCGTCAAACTCTCCATCGAGCCCATGACCGCCGAGTCCTTCGCCCCCTACGGCGAGGTCATCGAGGCGCGGGAACGGCCGGCCGACGGCCGCCGGTTCTTTCCGGTCGACTTCCGGATCCACGGCCGGACCACGATGGACGTCATCTGGCAACCGGTCGGGGGAAAGCGGTTCCGGATGCTGGAGCGCCACTTTGCGGTCACCCAGGCGTTCATTCCGCTGGAGGGTGCGCCCGCGGTGGTGGCAGTGGCCCCACCCACGGATCTCGACGACGCCGAGGCCGTTCCGAAGCCCGAGGAGGTGCGCGCCTTCCTGATCGATCCGGGCAAGGGCTACGCCTACAGGACCGGGACCTGGCACTCCCTCGACCGCTACCTGCTCGGGCCGCCGGGGGCCAGCTTCGTGATCCTGAACGTGGATCCGAACCCGACGCAGTTCGTGGACTACGGTGAGCGGTTCGGGGTGGAGTTCGAGGTGGACGCGTAGGGGGAGCCCAAGCCGGCGATGCGGCGACGCGGAGTGGAATTGCGCCGTGGGGGGGGGGGGGGGGGGGGG
>VXNL01000019.1 GCA_009840635.1 Acidobacteriota bacterium
ACACTGCCTGCCATCATCGAGTTACACGATTATGATGGCGGAGCGGAGCACCGCGCGTGCCGGTCTGGAGACCGGCGTTCCAGGCCGGTGGCGCCACGGTGGGCGTGGATGGGGTGCGCCGTGCGCTGGCCGGCAGCCAGCGCGTGCCGGCTGAAGCCGGCGTTCCAAGCCGGCGCGCCCTCCCGCTCCCCGATAATCCCCGCCATGACCCGACTCGCCGTCCTGATCCTCCTCGCCGCGTTTGCGGCCGAAGCTTCCGCCCAGCCGGAAGACGCCGCCACCCCGCGCGTCGAATGGCCGACCTGGGGCGGCGATCCGGGGTCGATGCACTACTCCCCGCTCACCCAGGTGAACCGGGAGAACGTCGCCGGCCTGGAGCTGGCCTGGGAGTGGGACACCGGCGAGGGGCCGCTCCGCGGTCCGCGGCTTCCGGTGCCCGACAACCCGGTGCGGCCGGGCAGCTTCGAGAACACCCCGCTGGTCTACGACGGGGTGATGTACGTGAGCACCTCCTACAACAAGGTCGTCGCCCTGAACCCCGACACCGGCGAAGTGCTGTGGACCTACGACCCGCGGATCACCGAGTGGGGACAGGTCCCGAACGGCACGGGGTTCGTCCACCGCGGGGTCGCGCTCTGGGAGAACGAGACCGGTGACCGGCGGGTCTTCCTGAACAGCCGCTGGCGCCTGATCTCGATCGACACCGTCACCGGCGAACCCGACCCCTCCTTCGGGGACGGCGGCGAGATCGACCTCACCGCCCAGCTCCTCTGGCCCATCAACCGCCTCCACTACACGCAGACCTCGCCGCCGGTCGTCTTCGAGGACCTCGTGATCATGGGGAACGGCGTCTGGGACCGGTTCGTCTACGAGCGCGACCCGCCGGGGAACGTGCAGGCGTTCAGCACCAAAACCGGCGAACTGGTCTGGTCCTTCAACCTGATCCCGCAGCCCGGCGAGTTCGGCAACGACACCTGGGAGGACGGCGCCTGGGACCGAGTGGGCCACACGAACGTCTGGGCGCCGATGTCCCTCGACGCCGAACGGGGGCTCGTCTACCTCCCCGTCGGAACGCCGAGCAACGACTACTACGGCGGCCACCGGCTCGGCGACAACCTCTTCGCGGAGGCCATCGTCTGCCTCGACGCGCGCACCGGTGAGCGGGTCTGGCACTTCCAGACGGTGAAGCACGGCCTCTGGGACTACGACCTGCCGGCGGCGCCCACCCTGCTCACCATCAACGTGGACGGCCGGGAGATCGACGCGGTCGCCGCTCCCGCGAAGACCGGCTTCGTCTACGTCTTCGACCGGGTGACCGGCGAGCCGGTCTGGCCCATCGAGGACCGCGCGGTCCCGGCGAGCGACGTCCCCGGCGAACGGGCCGCCGAGACCCAGCCTTTCCCCACGAAGCCGGCGGCCTTCGCCAAGCAGGCCTTCACCGAGGAGGACGTCATCGACTTCACCCCCGAGCTGCGGGAAGAGGCGCTCGAGATCGTCCGCAAGTACCGGATGGGAGGGCTCTACACCCCGCCGTCGCTCGGCGGCACGATCGCCAACCCCGGGATCCTCGGCGGCGCCAACTGGGGTGGCGCGGCGGCCGATCCCGAGACCGGGGTCATCTACATCAAGGCCAACGAGTTCCCGTCGCTCCTCGCGATCACCGAGGCCGACCCCGACGAGACCGAGGGCCGCTACTGGCTCGACCGGGACCGGCGTTCGCTGAACCTGCCGAACGGGCTGCCCATCAACAAACCGCCCTACGGCACCCTCACCGCGATCGACCTGAACACCGGCGAGCACCTCTTCCAGGTCCCGGCGGGCAACAACCCGCTGGTCCGGGACCACCGGGCGCTCGAGGGCGTGGACCTCGGGGACGCGCGGCTCGGGGTCGTGGGCGCGCCCGGGCCGATGGTCACCGCCGGCGGGCTCGTCTTCTTCAGCGAAGGCGCCGACCACCTCTTCGCCATCGACAAGACCACCGGCGAGGAACTCTGGGCCCACCCGCTCGGGGCGAGTTCCTACGCGAACCCGATGACCTACGAATCGCCGGAGGGAACCCAGTTCGTGGTGATCGCGGTGGGACGGGGCACCGGCAACAAACTGGTGGCGTTCTCGCTCGCGAACGAAGGCTCCGGAACGCCGTAAGCGGTCGCCACGGCAGGGCGTCGGGAGCCCGCTCGAATCGTTCCGCGAAGCGTTCTCACCGGTCGATGTCACCGGTTATACTGGCACCGTACACCAACCCATGCGCACGGTTTCCATCACCGAGTTCCGAGCCGATCTCAGCCGGATCCTCAACGAAGCGGAGCGCGGGGTCGTCTATCGGATCACGCGCGGCGGAGTCCCCATTGCCCGCATCGAGCCGTTCGCCGAGGACGACCGCCGGCAGCTCGAAGCCGCGCGCCGGGCCGGCGCGTCGCGGGCCTGGCCGTTCCTGGATGCCGGGGCGCGGGAGGAGAGGAAGGCGTGAAAGAACTGAAGTCCACGGAACTCCACGCCCATGCCGCGGAAGCGCTGCGCGCCGTCGAATCGGGAGTCCGGGTGGCGGTCATCCGCCGCCGGCGTCCGGTGGTCCGGATCACGCCCGAGCCCCAGGCGGAGCGGGCGGCACGGGAAGCCGCGGTGGATGGTTTCATCGCGGAACGGGCGAGATGGCCCCGCAACGGGATGCCGCTCGAGGAGATCCTGGCGGCCCGCCGCGAAGGACTGACCTGAGGTGCTGGTCGTGGACGCCTCCGTCGCGGGCGCCTGGCTGCTGGACGACGAACGGGACCTGCGCGCGGACCAGGCGCTCGCCCGACTCCGGGCCACCGGAGGAGTCGTTCCCGAGATCTGCCACCTCGAGGTTCACAACACGCTGCTCGTCGCCGAGCGCCGCGGCCGCCTGCAACCCGCCGACACCGACCGGAGCCTTTCCGCCTGGAGGTCCCTGCCGCTGACGACCGTCCCGACCTCGCGCTTCGACGCCGTGCTCGGGTTGGCGCGGCGCCGCCGACTGACCTTTTACGACGCGATCTATCTTGAGCTGGCGAAGCACGCCGGCGCGACCCTCGCCACGCTTGATCGGGCGCTTCTCCAGGCGGCCAGCGCCGAGCGCGTTCCGACGATCGAGACCTGAGCCGCCGGGACGCCGGGCCGCGTACACTGACGGCTCGCGCCCCTGCCGGCAGTTCACCCAGGAGGATTCCACATGCCCCTTCCCCCGCTCTACGACCCCGACGCCGTCCGGCCCATGTGGGAGGAATTGTCTGACTGCCGGGTGGACCCGCTCCACCATCCGGACGACGTGGACGACATGCTGGCGAAGCCGGGAACCGCCCTCGTGGTGGTCAACTCGGTCTGCGGCTGCGCCGCCGGCTCGGCGCGCCCGGGCGTCACCATGGCGCTCCAGCACACGAAGATCCCGGACCACCTGGGGACGGTCTTCGCGGGCGTGGACCGCGACGCCACCGACCGCGCCCGCGGCTATATGACCGACGTGCCCCCGTCGTCGCCGTCCATCGCGCTCTTCAAGGACGGCCAGTTGATCCACATGCTCGAGCGGCGGCACATCGAGCGGATGTCGCCCGACATGGTCGCCGGCAACCTGGCGGCGGCGTTCGACGCCCACTGCGAGGCCGAGGGGCCGTCCGTGCCGCGCGACGTCTGGGAGCGGTCGGCGCGCGAGCGGATGTGCGGCTCGAACGTCCCGATCTTCAACCCGACGTTCCGCTAGCGGCGCTCTCAACTCCGTTTCGAGCTTGCCCGGGAAGACGAAGCCCGAACTCCCGGCGTCGGCGCTCTTCCTGAGCGTCGAGGGAGTCGAGGGCGGCGGCAAGTCCACCCTGGCCCAGCGCCTCGGCGCGCAGCTGCGCCGCCAGGGACGCCAGGTGACGCTCACCCGCGAGCCCGGCGGCACCGCCGCCGGCAAGGTGATCCGGCAACTGCTGCTGCACGGCAACGCGCCGCTCCTCCCCGAGACCGAACTCGCCCTCTTCTTCGCGGCGCGGGCGCAGAACCTCGCCGAGGTGATCCGCCCGGCGCTCCTCCGGGGCGAGGTGGTGATCACCGACCGCTTCACCGATTCGACGATCGCGTATCAGGGAGGGGGCCGGGGGCTCCCGCTCGAACGGATCCTGGCGGTGGACCAGGCGGTCACCGGAGGCTTCCGCCCGCACCTGACCCTCGTCTTGGACCTGCCGGTCGCCACCGGTTTTTCGCGCCTCAAGGGGACCGACCGCATCGAACAGGAGGCGGCACGGTTCCATCGGCGCGTCCGGGAGGGTTTCCTCCGGATCGCGCGCGAGGAACCCGAGCGGGTCGTGGTGATTACCGCCGACCAGACGCCGGACGCGGTGTTCGAGGCGGCCTGGGCGGCGGTCTCCGCCCGGCTTCGCTGATGTCCGCCTTCGGCATCGGCCCGCCGTTCCCGCGGCGCGCCGCCCGGGCGGCGGGCGGCCGGCTGCCGCAGAGCCTGCTCCTGACCGGGCCGTCCGGGGCGCCCACGGTGGAAGCGGCCATCGCGCTCTCGGCCATCGTGAACAGCGCCGATCGGGACCCGGAGTCCGAGGCCACCCGGGTGCTCCATGAGCGCATCCTCCACACCGATGCCGCGGCGCAGGCGCGCGGGGACGCGGGCGGTTGGACGGGCCCGGCGGCCGGCCCCTACCCCGACGTACGGGTCCTGCGGCCCGAGAGCGGCAAGCCGATCCGGGTGGACGAGATCCGCGAAGCCATCGCCGGAACGCGCACGCATCCGTTCGAGGGGCGCCGCCGCGTGCTGGTGATCGAGGCCGCGGACACCATGAACGCGCCGGCGGCCAACGCGCTGCTCAAGACGCTCGAAGAACCCCACCCCTGGCTGGGGCTCATCCTCTGTGCCCGGTCCGAGGCGGCGCTCCTGCCGACCATCGTCTCGCGCTGCCAGCGGTGGCGCTTCGCCGCGCCGACGACCCCGGAGGTGGCCGCCCGCCTTCGGGACGAGCACGACTACCCGTCCGAGGAAGCGGCGGTGGCCGCGGCCGCCGCCCGTGGGGACCTCCAGCGAGCGCTCGCGCTGCCGCGCGACCGGCTCCTGCCGCTGGCGGAAGAGGCCGAGCGAATCGCGGCCGTGGTGGGGAAAGGCATCCCCCCGCAGGCGCGGACGAAGCTCACCGAACGGTTCACCCGGGGCGCTCCCCGCGGCCGCAAGTCGGCCCAGCTCGACGAGCTGCAGACGGTGCTGGTGTTGCTCCGCGCCACACTCCGGGACCTCGCGGCGTTGCGATCGGGCGGCGCGGCGCTCTCGGGCGACCGGGAACGCCTCCAGGGGATCGCCGAGCTTGCCCCGGAAAGCGCCTTCGCCGAGGCGATGCTGCTCGTCGAGCAGGCCGACCGCGACATGTACCGCTCCTACGGCAACAAGCGGATGCAGTTCGACGCACTGCTCCTCGCGTTCAACGAGATCGCGCGGCCCCTGGTGGTCGCGCGCCGCCGCACGGAGCGGGCGAAGTAGCCGGCCGCCGGCGGCGGAACGAACCGCCGGCGGGGTTCGTTGTGGCAGGTGATGACCCGATGCCGGTGGCCCCGATTCGGCGTCGCGGCATTCCTGATCGCCACCTCGTCCGTCGCCTCGGCGGAGGACCAGGCCGCGCTCGCGGCGATCCTCGACGAGACCCGAACCGAGCTGAAGATGCCCGGCCTGCGGGCGGCGGTGCGCTTCCCGGACGGGCGCATCGTGCGTGCGGCGGTGGGACTCGCGGACCGCGAGGCGGACCTCCCGCTCGACGACCGCGTGCGCATGCCCGGCGGCAGCACGGGCAAGACGTTTGTGGCGGCGCTGACGATGCTGCTCGTGGAGGAGGGCGTCCTCTCCCTCGACGACCCCGCATCGACGTGGCTCGGTGACCGGGAGTGGTACCGGCGGCTACCGAATGCGGATGAGATCCGCGTCCGTCACCTGCTTTCGCACTCCGCCGGGCTCGGCGACTACCCGGGCACGATGCGATTCCAGGTCCGGATGGTCTGGCGGGCGATCCGCCGCGGCGGCCGCTTCGAGCCCAAGGAACTGATCGGCTTCATCGGCCGGAAACCGCTCTATCCGGTGGGCAGCGGCTACGCCTACACCGATGCCGGCTATCTGGTGCTGGGAAAGGTGATCGAGGCGGCGGCGGGGCGTCCCTACTACGACCTGCTCCGCGAACGCATCCTCGAGCCCCACGGCCTCGACGAGATCGGGCTCCAGGACCGGTCGGTGCTGCCGGACATCACGCCGGGCTACACGATGGGCGCCCGCAACCTGCGGGACGACGGCACCATGAAGTTCGATCCCTCCTCCGAGTGGACCGGCGGCGGACTCACCACGAACCCGACGATGCTCGTCACGTTCTACGGGGCGCTGGCGGAAGGGCGGATCGTGCAACCGAGGTCCCTCGACGAAATGCTCGCCGGCGGCTGGCGCGATCCGGCGAGGCCGGACTGGCACTACGGCTTCGGGCTCTTCGTGTACGACGGCGGGGCGTCGTTCGGCCACGGCGGCATGTGGCCGGGCTACCGCACCCACGTCCGGCACTACGCCGACTCCGGCGTCACGGTCGCGGTGCAGACGAATCGGGACGGGCGCCTCGATATGCAGGCGGTCGTGGACCGCATCGTGTCGTCGCTGGGTGGAGTCGAAACGACGGGGTTGCCCGCCTCCGGTGACATCATCCGGAACCCCCGACCCGGGTCGCCGTAACCCGCCAGGAGACCACCCATGATGACCGTCCTCTCCCTCTGGCTGCCGATCCTCCTCGCCGCCGTCGCCGTGTTCCTCGCCAGTTCGGTGATCCACATGATGCTGGGTTTCCACAAGAACGACGTTGGGGCGATTCCCGACGAGCGCAAGGTCGCCGACGCGCTGCGCCCCTTCGCGATCCCGCCCGGTGACTACGCGATGCCCCACGGCCATGCCAGGGAAATGCACACGCCGGAATTCATCCGGAAGATGAAGGACGGGCCGGTGGCGATCATCACGATCAGGCCGAACGAACCCGCGGGTATGGGCAAGAGCCTCGCGCTGTGGTTCGGCTACTCGCTGGTGGTCGGGGCGGTTGCCGCCTACGTGGCGGGCTCGACGCTGAGCATCGGAGCGGAGTACGGCGAGGTGTTCCGGGTGGTCGCCGCGGTCGCCTTCGCGGGCTACTCGCTCGCCATCCTCCAGGCCTCCATCTGGTGGGGACGGAGCTGGGGCTACACGTTCCGCACGATCGTGGACGGGGTGATCTACGGCCTGCTCACCGGGGGCGTCTTCGGCTGGCTCTGGCCGTAGGCTTCCAGGGATGTTCCGCCGACGAGGCGCCGCCCGATCGCTGGCGGCGGCCGGCCTCGCCTTCGCGATGGTCGCCGCAAGCTGCTCGATCGCGCTGGTCCACGGTCCCCCGAGCGCGGGCGAAGCAGACCACGACCCGACGGGCCGTTACGAGACCGGCGTGCCTTGCACGAGCAGCCGGACCTGGCCGATCGTCGACGCGGTGGTGCTGCTCGCCACGCTCGTGAAGGTGGCGAACTACGGGGAGGATCAGCGGGACGAGACGCTCAGCGGCCTGCTCGGGGCGGCGGCGTTCGGGATCTCGGCGTGGATCGGACACCAGCGGACGAGCGCCTGCCGCGACGCGCAGGCGACCGCCGTCACGCCACCCCCCTGAGCCGGCGTCACAGCGGCTGCTCGCAGGAACCAACCGACGGACTCGTCCGTCTGTAACTTTCCCGGACGGCGCGCGTAGAAGGAGAGAGACCAGCGCGGTCGGCCTCACGGCCTGGCTGGTCGGATCAACTTCGAATGCTCGGGATCACTGGTACGCGGGTTCTCGCCGCGCTCGCCGTCAGCGCGGTGCTGCTTGCGGCCGCCGATGACGCGGTGGCGCAGCGGATCTACGTCGGGTTCGAGGAGGGCGGTCCCCGGGCGCGGACGGCCACCTCCTCCCAGACCTTCCTGAACCACCCGGCGCGGTGCGACAGGCTCCTCTATCCCGAGGGGCTGACGCCACCGGACGACGCCGCCTGCGGCGCCCGCGAGGCAGCCACGGCGATCACGAACTCCTTCGACATCGGTACCGGGTTCGGCTACGGCTCGACGGTCGGCCTCTCCTTCGGCGCCCTGCGCGTCGAACTGGATTTCCGGATGCGGGGCCACGGACGGGACACCCGGCCCATCAAGGTTGCTGACGGCAACGAGGCCCTGAGCGGGAAGAGGGCCGAGTGGGCGACGGCCCCGTTGGAGACGCTCTCCGATGTCCGGGCGGACGAGGGCTTCCTGAACCTCTACTACGACTACGAGAACCGCACGCGCTGGACGCCCTATGCGGGGGCCGGGGTCGGGCTGGCCCAGATCGAGGCCCACTATGCGGCGAGCTTCGTCCGCAAACCGGAGCGGGAGTACCTGGCGATCCAGTTCGTTCCCGACTGGCCGGAGGAAGCGAAGCGCGCCGCCGCCGGGACCGCCAACCTGTTGAATGCCGAGATGAACGGCTGGGTCCCGGGATTCCAGTTCATCGCCGGGCTCGACATGAACCTGGGAGAACTCCTCGTGGGCGTGAAGGTCCGCTGGGGGCGCTTCCGGAACCTGACCACCACCACGGAGTACGAGCTGATCCGCAGCCATGCGCCGGTGCAGGCCGACGGGGTGACCCCGTTCTCCGTGGACATCGACCTCGGCGGCCTCGGATACCGCGAGGTCGCGCTGGTCATGAAGTACTACTTCTGACCGGCTACCTCACGGAGGGAAACGCCATGAAAACCCTGCTGCCGCTTGGATTGGTCGCGGCGTTCGGGTGCGCGACCGTCGCGATGCGCGCCGAACACACCATCGCCGAGCTGGACCGCCTGCCGGGCCGCTCCGATCCGGTACGGGCAGTCTGCCGCGACCAGTCGGGAGGAGCGGTGGGCCGTCTACCCATCCAGCTCCGCCCGGAAACCGGCCCGCGCGCCACGGAGGCGGCGTTCGTGGACTGCATGGACGTGATGAGCGTGTTCGTATCCGTGGCAATGGAGAATGGGGATACCACCGACGACGGACTGGGGATCGTCCGGAATGGCTTGGCGGGCCTCGATTCCGAATCGCTCACCGATACCTGCGATGAGCACTTCCCCGCGTGGCAGGCCCTGTGGGTTCAGGAAGGTCGCTTCCGCTCGTTGGACGCAGCCGTCGTCGACGACGAGAGCATCGCGCGGTACGACTTCTGGATGCAGCGCTGCCGCCGGGTCTTGCGGCCGGTCGCAGCAACGGCGTCGTAACGAAGGAACGTCCGTTTTACAAGCGGGACGCCCGATTGCAACGGGCCTCCCCCGGGCGGTTGGCGGGCGCCGGCGCCACTTGAATACGATAGGCCCCATGCCACGCGCCATCCTCCCCGTCATCCTGCTCACTCCGCTCGCCGCCGGCTGCGGCGGCGACGCGGCGCCCGAAGCGGGCGGCTCGGACCCCGCCGCCGCGGCGGACGCAGCTCCAGCGGCGGAGGAGGCGCTGTGCCTCGACATGGGGCCACAGACACCGCGGGACATCGCCGATCCGGCGGGACTGAACACGGAGATGTTCCCGCTGGCGCCCTCGGCCAGCGAGCTGAATCTCTGCAACCTCCACACGCACACCAACGCGGAGCACAAGGGCCCGGGATTCAGCGTCTTCGTGAGCGACGCCGAGGACGGCGGCTACGCCTGCAACGAGACCGCGGATCTCACCCCCGCCGAGCTGGAGCTCGCCGAGGGGGCCTACGGCGGCGTGAACCCGGGAGACACGATCGAGGTCCATTGGGTCCACACCTCGTGCGACGCGACTCCGGGCGTCGGGCTCGGCTCGTGCGTCCCCGAAAGCTGCGAGAACCCGCTCCTCCGCGTGGAGGCGCAGGTATTCCTCGTCGTCAACGATCCGGAAGCGCTCGACTTCACGACGATGGTCTACGGCGGCAACATGGCCGGCGGCCGGCACCAGGCGATGATGATCCCGTCCACCACCGGTGATCCGGTGCTGTTCCGCGGCTCGACCACCGGCCCCTCCTACGACCAGAGCACCTGCTCACCCATCCGGGTCACCTGGAACGTGCGGCCGCAGTGCGCCAAGCTGGACATCGGCTCCCTCCACCGCTGGGCCGCGTCGGGCAACGTCTTCGACGAGACGAAATCGCACGGAGTCCGGCAGCTCGTGACTGCGCCGCAACTCCTCGCGCCGATCGAGTAGCCCGCTCGTCGCGGGGATCTGATTCGCCCCCCTCCGGCTAGCGATGCTAGCCGGAGGCTGGCGCTCCGACCGTCAGTGCCGTCCCGGACCTGCCCCCGGTCCCGCCGGGATGATCGGCAGGATGACCTTCGAGGGCCGCTCGGCGTCGTGGTAGATCGTGTTCTCCGCGATGATCACCGGCATGTCCTCGTCCATCTCGCGGCCGGTGTTGCCGTTCGGCAACCACTTCGGGAAGGAGCTGCTGGAGACCGTCATTCGGATGCGGTGCCCCGCCTTGAAGAGGTTCGAGATGGGATACATCTGGATCGTGAACTTGTAGACCTCGCCCGGGTTCATCAGGACCGGCGCTTCGTCGCCCTCGCGGTACCGCGCGCGCAGGATGTTCTGGCGGAGGGTCTGCGAGTAGCCGTCCGGGTGCACGTCGGTGATCGTCACCGTCCAGTCGGTGTCCACCGCGCTGGATGAGGCCCAGAGTTCCACGGTCGGCATTCCGGTGACCTCGGTGTCCTCCTCGAGCACCGCCGTCGTGAAGGTCAGGCTGCGGACGTCGGCGGGCCGGTTGTCGCGCGCGCCCATGGGCTGGATGAACAGGTCGCCGCCGATCGACAGCACCGGATTCCGCGGGTCGTACTCGTAGGTGTCGGGCGCCTCGTCTCCGGGCGCTTCGGTCGACAGGGTCCCGTCGTTGAGCGAGTCGACGGAACCGGACTTCTCGGCCCGGAAGTAGTAGTCGGTCAACTCCTCGCGGGCAATCGGATACTCGTTCTCCCGCCGCCAGGTGTTGGCGCCCATGATGAACAGGCTCACCTTCGGCTCGTCCATGATGCCGTTGTCGATCCCCTTCAGGTGGTAATCGAACCAGCGCAGGCGCAGCGCGTTGTAGTCGATGGCCGCCTCGGGCCCGAAGTCGAGATCCCCGATCACCCGGGCGTTGATGAGGCCGGACCCGTGCAGCCAGGGGCCGATGAACAGCCGCTGGGTGTCCCGGGCGTTCGCCATGCCCTGGGCCTGGATGCCGTTGAAGTGCCCCACCTGCGAGTGCGGATAGCGGTCGTACCAGCTCGCGTAGTGCATGATCGGCGTGTCGATCTGGTCCCACTGCTCGTCGACCGCGTACTGCCGCCAGTAGTCGTTGTAGTACGGGTTCTCGATCATGTCGGTCATCATGCGGGTAAGCATGCTCCGCCCCATCGGCGCCTCGGTCTCGAGCCGCTGCTGGTGCCATTGCAGCCAGGCCTGGTCGGCGCCGACGTAACCGGTCCGCCGGCCGGGGTCGTCGAGCGGCACTGGCTGGACCATCTCGTTCTGTGAGAGCAGCCAGGTGGGCATGATCATGTGGAGCGCGCCGCCCGCCCAGTAGAGGTCCTTGTAGGCGTTCGACGCCGAGTGCGCGCAGAACATGGCGGCCAGGTGCGGCGGCCGGGTCGGCGCGGTCAGATACTGGTTGAAGCAGGTGAACGAGAGCCCCTGCGTCCCCACCTTCCCGGTGGACCAGGGCTGGGTGCCCGCCCACTCGATGGTGTCGTAGCCGTCCTGGCGCTCGTGCCACGCCTGGTCGAGCAGCCAGTGGTAGGTGCCCTCCGAGTTGTAGCGGCCCCGCTCGTCCTGAACGATCGCGACGTAGCCGCGCTGGGCGAAGTAGGGCGCGTACCCGTGCGCGCAGTCGCGCTTGTTGTACGGCGTCCGCTCGAGGATGACGGGCCACGGACCGTCGCCCTGGTTGTTGGGCATGTAGACGTCGGTGGCGAGCATGGTGCCGTCGCGCATCGGCACCATCACCTCCTCGCAGGTGTAGGGCTGGGCGAACGCGGCGCCGGCCGCCAGCAGCATGAGTGCGGCGCCAAACAGGATCCGGGTCGAACGGCGATTCAGGACCATGGGTTACCTCCAATCCTTCGAGTTGGGCAATCGAGCCTACGGGACAGCCTTCGAGACTGTCAACGGGGGTAGCGCTCGGAGCGCCGGGCAGGATGGCGCCCCCGGCTTGGAACACCGGCTTCAGCCGGGACAGCCCGCCGCAGGCGGGCGGCGGCTTCAGCTCCTTCCCGCCGGATGACACCACCGGCTGAAACGCTCTCCCGCAGGATCACGCGACGGCTTGGAACGCCGGTCTCCAGACCGGCACGCGCGGTGCTCCGCACCGCGCACG
>VXNL01000053.1 GCA_009840635.1 Acidobacteriota bacterium
CCCCCCCCCCCCCCCCCCCCCGCGGCCCCGCCCGGCGGGGGGGTGGGGTGTGGGGAGGGGTTTCCCCTCCCCACGAAAAAGTGAGGGGCGAATCGCGGAGCGATTCGCACCATCACCCCGTGGGGAAAGCGCCCCGCACGCACGACAGCCCCCAGGCTGGACGTCCGTGACGTCGTGAGTACGGTGCGGGGTGCTTTTTCCACGGGCTGTTAGTTCCGGCGCTTTTTTGGTGGCCGGCACCCGTTGTGCGGAATCGGGGTGACGTCCTTGATCGACTTCACCTCGATACCGGCGGCCGCCACGGCCCGGATCGCGGCCTCGCGTCCGGCGCCGGGGCCCTTCACCTTGACGTTCACATGGGTGCAGCCGAGGGCGCGAGCTTCCCGTGAAGCCGCGCCCGCCGCCTGCTGCGCCGCGAACGGGGTCTGCTTCCGGGAGCCCTTGAAGCCCTGCGAACCGGCGCTGGCCCAGCAGACCACGTTTCCGGCCGGATCCGCGAAGGTGATGATCGTGTTGTGGTACGTCGCCTGGATCGACACGACGCCGGCGGTCAGCGTGCGCTTCTCGCGCTTCTTTCCGGTCCGGCGGCGAGCTGTCTTCTTCTTTGCCATGTGGTGTTCCTAGCGCCGGCGCATTCCGACCCGGCGGGGACCGCGGCGAGTCCGGGCGTTGGTCTTGGTGCGCTGACCCCGTGCCGGGAGGCCCCGGCGATGACGGAGCCCGCGATAGCACCCGATGTCCATCAGGCGTTTCAGGTCCATCGAGATCCGTTTCCTCAGGTCTCCTTCAACGCCACCCTCGTCGTCGATCGCCCGGCCGATCCGGCTGACTTCTTCCTCGGTCAGGTCGCTGACCCGGCGGTGGCGTTCGATCCCGACCCGGTCGAGGATGGTCACCGCGCGGTGGGATCCCACGCCGTAGATGTACGTCAGCCCGATATCGATGCGCTTGGCGCGCGGCAGGTCAACGCCGGCAATTCTGGCCATCGGTCAGTCTCTCCCTGTTTCCATCACCCTTGGCGCTGCTTGTGCTTCGGGTTTTCGCAGATCACCCGCACCACCCCTCGGCGGCGGACGATCTTGCATTTGGCGCACATACGCCGAACGGAGGCGCGAACCTTCATGTTGCCGCTCCTACTTGCACCGGTAGACGATCCGGCCGCGGCTCAGATCGTAGGGGGAAAGCTCCACCAGCACGCGGTCCCCCGGCAGTACCTTGATGAAGCTTTTCCGCATCTTGCCCGACACGTGGGCGAGCACCTTGTGGTCGCCCGTATCGAGTTTGACCCGGAACATGGCGTTTGGCAGAGGCTCCATGACGGTCGCCTCCACGGAAATGGCGTCTTCCTTAGGCATGATCTTCCTCTGAACCCGGGTTGCCGGGGTTCTGCTGTCTGGGCTCCGCCAGAATCCAGGGACCGCCCTCCATGACCGCGATGGATCGTTCGAAATGCGCAGAGGCGCTGCCGTCCACGGTGACGACCGTCCAGCGATCCCGCTTCACGCGCACGTCCGGGCTCCCGCGATTCACCATCGGTTCGATCGCGATCACGGCGCCCGGTATCAGGCGGGTCCGTTTGCGAGGATCATAGAAGTTCGGGATCCAGGGCTCCGCGTGCAGGCTGGTTCCGATCCCGTGCCCGCCGTACTCGCGCACCACGGAATAGCCGTGGCTCTCGGCATGCGTCTGCACGGCCTGTCCGATGTCCGAAATGCTGTTTCCGGGACGGGCGGCACGGATTCCGGCGTGGAGAGCCCCCTCGGTGACCTCCAGCAGACGCGCCACCTCCTCGTCGATCCGGCCGACCGCGACCGTGGTCGCGTTGTCGCCGTAGTAGCCGTCCACGATGCAGCCGAAGTCGAGGCTCACGATGTCGCCCTCCTTCAGCTTCCGCCAACGGGAGGGGATGCCGTGGACGACCTCGTCGTTGATCGAAGCGCACAGAGTCGCGGGAAACCCGTGATACCCCTTGAAGGCGGGAGTCACCCCGTGGCGCCGCAGGTTGTCCGCGGCCACGCGGTCGAGGTGAGCGGTGGTCACTCCCGGTTCCACGGTGCGGGCGAGCAGGTTCAGCGTCTCCACGGTGATCGCGTTGGCCTGGTGGAGCTTGTCCAGCTCGACGTCCGATCGGGAAATCACTGGGTCACCAACGGTGCCGCTCTGAACGGCAGGGCAGCGGACAGACGGCTGAAGACCTCGTCGCGGGACCCGAGGCCCGAAACGTCGGCGGCGCGGTCCCCGTAGTAATCGAGGAGCGGGAGGGACTCGGACTCGTAGACCTCGAGGCGGCGGCGGAAGGCTTCTTCGCTGTCGTCCTGCCGGCCGTCCGTCCCGCGCCGGCCGCGCACCCGGGCGGCCAGTTCCTCCGCCGGAACGGCGATGTTCGCAATCCACTCGGTGGCTCCAACCCTCGAAAGGACCTCGCCAAGGGCCCGGGCCTGCGCCCGGTTCCGCGGATAGCCGTCGAGGATGAAGCCCCGGCTGCAATCGGGAGCGGAAATCCTCTCTTCGACGATCCCGAGCACGATCTCGTCGCTCACCAGGCGGCCGGCCGCCATGATGTCGCGGGCCGCCATCCCGAGTTCCGTGCCGTCCGCGGCCGCCTGCCGGAGAATGGCCCCGGTCGAAATGTGGGGCAACCCCAGCGACTCGGCGAGCCGCGCCGCCTGGGTTCCCTTTCCGGACCCGGGAGCGCCGAGAAGAATGACGGCGTTCATGTCAGCTCCAGAGCGCCTCAGCCGCGACGTCCACGGATGCGGCCCCGCTGCAGGAAGCCTTCGTAGTTGCGCATGATGAGCTGGCTTTCGACCTGTTGCGCGGTGTCCATGGCGACGCCGACCACAATGAGGATGGAAGTGCCGCCGAAGTAGAACGTCACGCCCATACCCTCGGTGATGAAGGTCGGCAGGACAGAATCGAGCCAGGCTCCGATCACCGGGATCGGGGCGACGGTGAACCCGTTCAGCAGGAACTCGGGAAGGACCGCGACCGCCGCCAGATAGATGGCGCCCACGAAGGTGAGCTTCCCGAGTACGGCGTCCAGATAGCGGGCCGTCGGTCGTCCCGGCCGAATGCCCGGGACATACCCGCCGCTCTTCCGCATGTTGTCCGCCACGTCGGCGGGCTTGAAGACGATGGCGGTGTAGAAGTAGCAGAAGAACAGGATCGAGACGACGTAGAGCAGGGTGTAGAGCGGCATGCCCCAGCGAAGCTGCTCCGCGATGGCGGCCATCCAGCGGCTCTCGGTAAACAGCGAGGCGAACGTCTGCGGCAGCGCGATGATCGAGCTGGCGAAGATCACCGGAATCACGCCCCCGGTGTTGATCTTCAGCGGGATGTGCGTGGACTGTCCCTGGTACATCCGCCGGCCGACGAACCGCTTCGCGTACTGGACCGGAACCCGCCGCTGGCCACGCTCGACGAACACGATGAACGCGAGCACCGCGATCATGAAGACGACGAGGAGGGCCACGCCGAAGACCGTCTGCTGTCCGACGCGGATGTTCTGGACCGTGGTGAGGATGGCCGACGGGAACATCACCACGATCCCCGCGAAGATCAGCAGAGACATCCCGTTGCCGATTCCGCGCTCCGTGATCTGCTCGCCGATCCACATGATGAACACCGTGCCGGCGGTCATCGTGAGGATGGTCATCAGGGTGAACGGGAGCCCGGGCTCGTTCACCAGGTTCATCCCGTCGGGAAGGGCCTGGCTCTGCAGGAAGACCGCGATGCTCGCGGATTGGATCACCGCGAGGATCACGGTGCCGTAGCGGGTGTACTGGGTGATCTTCTTGCGCCCGAGTTCACCCTCCTTGCTGAGCTTCTCGAGGTACGGCCACACCAGCGTGAGGAGCTGCAGGATGATCGACGCGCTGATGTAGGGCATGATGCCGAGCGCGAACACCGTGACCTGCGAGAGGTTTCCCCCGGAGAACATGTCCACGAAACCGAACCAGGTCGCGCGGTTCTGTTCGAAGAAGGCCGTCAGGGCCGTCGGATTGACGCCCGGGGTGGGAACGTGGTTTCCGAGCCGGTAGACGGCGAGCATGCCGAGCGTGAACAGAATCCGGGTACGGAGATCCGGAATCCGGACGATGCTGCGGACGGCGTTGATCACTTCTGGCTTTCGGAGTTGCCGGCGCCCGCGCCGATGAGGTCCACGGTCCCTCCGGCAGCCTCGATCTTCCGGCGGGCGGAAGCGCTGAAGGCGTGCGCGCGGACGGTGAGCCGCCTCTCCAGCTCACCTCCGCCGAGGACCTTGATGCGGTACGGCCGCGGGCGGATCAGCACCGGAGGTCTTTCCGGATCAGGCCGATAGATCCGCGCGCCCTGAACCAGGCGGGCGGCCACCAGTTCGATCTCGCCGACGGTCGAACCGTCTTCGAAACGGTTGAGATCGCCCAGATTGACGACCTCCTGGCGGGTCCTGAAGATGTTCGTGAACCCACGCTTCGGCACCCGGCGCACGAGCGGCATCTGACCGCCCTCGAAGCCGCGGCGGAGGGAGTACCCGGACCGCGACTTGGCTCCCTTGTGGCCGCGCCCGGCGGTCTTGCCGGTGCCCGATCCAGGGCCGCGTCCCACCCGCTTGCGGGGTCGGACGGCGCCCTCGGGCGGCGCCAGTTCATGAAGGCTCACTTGCTCGTCCTCACTCACCATCGGCCGATCCGGCCGTCTTCTGCATTCCCGTCGCTTCGACGATGCGGACGAGGTGCGGAACCCGCCGCACCATGCCGCGGATCATCGGGTTGTCCGGCCGGGAAGCGGTCGCTCCCAGGCGGCGAAGCCCCAGGCCCTTCACGACTTCGCGCTGGTAGCGGGTGGTGCCGGCCAGTCCGCGCACGAGCTGGACGACGATCCTGGGGCCTGCGGCGGTCTCTTCTGGCTGTGTCATGGCTCTAGGCCCGGATCTCCGCCTCGATGTGGCTCACGTCCTTCCCCCGAAGCTCGGCCACGGCGGCCTTCGAGCGAAGGGAGAGGAGCGCGACCATCGTCGCTTCCACCACGTTCTTCGGATTCGCGGTTCCGAGCGACTTGGTCAGGATGTCCTTGATTCCGGCGAGCTCGATGACGGCGCGCACCGGCCCACCGGCGATCACCCCGGTTCCCTCCGAGGCCGGCTTCAGCAGGACGCGGCCCGCGCCGAACACCCCCACGACCTCGTGAGCGATGGTCGTTCCCTCGCGGGGAACCGTGGTCAGATTCTTCTTGGCGATCTCGATCCCCTTCTTGATGGCCGCCGGCACCTCGCGCGCCTTGCCGAGACCGAAACCCACGCGGCCGTCCTCGTTTCCAACGACAACCAGCGCGGAGAAGGAAAGGTTCTTGCCGCCCTTGACCACCTTGGTCACCCGGTTGATCGAGACGACCTTGTCCTTGAGATCGGGATCACCGGTGCGCTCCACCTGCGTGTTGCGCGAACCGCTGCGAGGCCTCGATCGGCCGCCCGCGTCCATGTTCAGCACTGAACCCCTCCATTCCTCACCGCGTCGGCGAGGGCCTTGATCCGGCCGTGGTACTGGGACCCGCCGCGATCGAAGACCACGATCTCGATGCCGGCGGCACGGGCCCGCTCCGCCAGCTTCTCGCCGACCAGCGCGGCGCCCTGGGCGTTTCCACCACCCTCGATCCCGGTCTCACGGCTGCCCGCGGCCACGAGGGTCCTGCCGGCGGCGTCATCGATCACCTGCGCGTAGATGTGCTTCAACGAGCGATAGACCGCAAGCCGCGGCCGCCCGGCGGTGCCGCTGATCTTCTGGCGAATGCGGGCGTGGATGCGCCGCCTTCGCTGGCGGCGGGTCGTGATTCGCATGACTGTTCTGGTACTTAGGCTCCGGTCTTTCCGGCCTTCTTGATGAGACGTTCGCCGGTGTAGCGGACTCCCTTCTGCTTGTAGGGATCCGGCTTGCGGAGCGCGCGGATGCGCGCCGCCACCTGCCCCACGGCCTGCTTGTCGGCGCCCGACACGACGACGTGGGTGTTCTTCTCGACCTGGACGTCGATCCCGTCAGGCAACGCCAACTCGATGGGGTGGGAATACCCCAGCGCGAACGAGACGTTCCGTCCCTTCACCTGCGCCCGGTACCCGACTCCCACGATGTCCAGTTCCTTCTTGAAGCCCCCGGAGACACCGGTCACCGCGTTCGCGAGGAGCGCCCGGGTGAGCCCCCAGTAGGCGCGGTTGCCCGAGGTTTCCCGAAGGGACACCTCGGCCACGCTGCCGTCGAGCCTCACCTCGATGCCCGGCAGGACCGGACTCGTGAGGACGCCCTTCGGGCCCTTCACGCGGACCTCGGAACTCTGGACGGTGATCGAGACCCCGGACGGAACGGGGATCGGCTTGGCGCCTATGCGGGACATGACGACAACCCTCGCGCTACCAGACCTGGCAAAGAACTTCGCCGCCCACGCCGAGATGGCGCGCCTGGCGGCCCGTCATCACCCCGCGGGAGGTAGAGAGCAGGGTGACGCCGAGCCCTCCCTGCGCCTTGGGAATCTTCTGGTGCGAGACGTAGACGCGGGTGCCGGGCCGCGAGATCCGCTTGAGCCCGGTCAGCGCGTCCCGGTTACCGGGAAGGCGCCGCAGCTTGATGCGGATCGCGTCCTGCGGCGGGCAGGAGCGCCGCTCCCACCCGTCCACGTATCCCTCCTCGTGGAGGATGCGGGCGATCTCCTCCTTCAGCTTCGAAGCGGGAATCTCGACGAAGTCGTGCCGCGCCTGAATCGCGTTACGAAGCCGGGTGAGCATGTCGGCCACCGGGTCAGACCACATCAGCGCGCCTCCCTACCAACTCGCCTTGATGACGCCGGGGATCTCCCCCGCCAGCGCCAGCTTCCGGAAGCACAGGCGGCAGAGCCCGAACTTCCGGAGATAGGCCCGTGGGCGGCCGCAGCTCAGGCAGCGGTTGTAGCGCCGCACCTCGAACTTGGGCCGCTTCCTTGCCTTGGCTATGAGTGATTTCTTCGCCAAAACCCTTTCCTCTGCTTCTTCAGCTCGCGAGTACTACGCTTCCCGGCGGGCGAACGGCATCCCGAAGGCGCGGAGCAGCTCTCGCGCGTCCCCGTCGCTCGTCGCGGTCGTGCAGATGGTCACGTTCATCCCGCGTGTCTTCTCGATCTTCGAGTAGTCGATCTCGGGGAACACGGACTGGTCCGTCAGGCCCAGGGTGTAGTTGCCCCGGCCATCGAAGGCCCGGTCCGAGACACCGCGAAAGTCGTGCACCCGAGGCAACGCGATGTTGATCAGCCGGTCCATGAATTCGTACATCCGGATTCCGCGCAGGGTGACCCGCACGCCCACCGGCATGCCGTCGCGGATCTTGAAGTTGGCGATGGACTTCCGGGCCCTGGTCACCACGGGCCTTTGTCCGGCGATCGCCGTCAGGTCCGCGACCGCGGCGTCGATGAACTTGTGCTCCCGCGCCCCTTCACCGACGCCCATGTTGACGACGACCTTGGTGACCCGAGGGACGGCGTGCACGCTGGCGATCTGCAGTCGGGTGCGCAGGTCGGGAGCGATGGTCTCCCGATACCGGGAACGAAGGCGGCTCACTTGTCGATCACTCCCTGGGAACGGACGCTCACCCGGACCTTGCGTCCATCGGTCAGCCGGGTCCTCCCGATCCGGGTCGGGAGATTGGTCTCCGGGTCCACGATCGCCACGTTGCTGATCGCGATCGAGGCTTCCCGTTCGACGACGCCACCCTTGATGTTCGCCCGCGGGTTCGCCTTCGTGTGCCGCTTGATCATGTTGATGCCCTCGACGAGCACGCGTCCGGTTTCGGGAAAGACGCGGAGAATCCGTCCCCGCTTCCCGAGGTCGCTCCCGGCCATGATCTGGACGAGGTCGTTCTTGCGAACGTGCAGACGCCGCGGCGGCGGCGCGCTCTTCTTCCGGGACATCGTCAGAGGACCTCCGGAGCGAGCGAAACGATCTTCATGAACTGGCGCTCGCGCAGTTCGCGGGCGACCGGACCGAACACCCGGGTTCCGGTGGGCTCGCGCTGCTCGTTGATCAGCACCGCGGCGTTGTCACCGAAGCGGATGTAGGACCCGTCCGCCCGGCGGTGTTCCTTGCGGGTCCTCACGATCACCGCCTGGACGACCGTCCCCTTCTTGACCGCACTCCCCGGCGCGGCCTCGCGGACCGAAGCGGTGATGACGTCCCCCAGCCGGGCGATACGACCCACCCCGCCGCCCAGCGGAAGGATGCAGGTGACCCGGCGGGCGCCGGAGTTGTCGGCGACCTGCAGCACCGACTGCATCTGGATCATGTGGCGCGCTCCACAACCTTGAGCAGCCGGAAACGCTTCGTCCGGGAGAGCGGACGGCATTCCTCGATCTGGACCCGGTCTCCGACCTGGCCCTCGTTCTTCTCGTCGTGGACCGCGAAGCGGGTGGACTTGCGGTACCGGCGCTTGTACAGGCGGTGTTCCACCAGACGCTCCACGAGCACGGTGATGGTCTTTTCGGCGCCACTGGCGACCACGGTTCCGGTCCTGATCAGTCTTGGCATGACGGTTCTTCTCGTACTTCTCGTCCTCACCGGCCTCAGGAATCCGAGGCGCCGCTCCCCGGGGAATCGGTCCCGATCTCGAGTTCGCGCTCCCTCATGATGGTCTGGAGGCGCGCCACCTGGCGCCGCAGCATCTTGACCTTGTGCGTGTGTCCGAGCTGACCGGTGGCTGCCTCGAGCCGGGCGTCGAACAGCTCCTTGGTCACCTCCTGCTGCTTCCTCACGAGTTCGTCGTGGGTCAGCTCACGGACCCGGGCGGCCTTCACGACGATTCCTCCTCGAAGCGGCCGACGAACTGCGTCCGCACCGGAAGCTTGTGGCTCGCCCGGCGCATCGCCTCGATGGCCTGTTCGCGGCCGACGCCTTCCATTTCGAAGAGGATCCGTCCGGGGCGCACCACCGCGACCCAACCCTCAGGACCGCCCTTTCCCTTGCCCATGCGCGTTTCCTGGGGCTTCTTCGTCAGCGGCTTGTCCGGAAAGATCCGGATCCAGACCCGCCCGGTCCGCTTGATGAAACGGGTGATGGCCACCCGCGCCGACTCGATCTGGCGGTTCGTGATCCATCCCGGCTCCAGCGTCTTGAGACCGAAGTCCCCGAACGCCACCGTCTGCCCGGTCCAGGACTTGCCGCGCATGCGGCCGCGCTGCTGTTTCCGGTACCGCGTCTTCTTCGGCATCAGCATGGCGTTTCTCCTCCCGGATCCCCTTCAGGGCTCAACCGGCGCTTGCCTCTTCGGAGCCGGCGGCTGACGGCTTCATGGGGATCTCCGGCCGCCCGGACCGGCTCACCACGTCGCTGACGCCCCGATAGACCCAGCACTTGACCCCGATCTGACCGTAGGTCGTGAAGGCCTCGGCGAGCCCGTATTCGATGTCGGCCCGCAGCGTGTGGAGCGGGAGCTGTCCCTCCAGGTACCACTCCGCCCGGGCGATGTCGGCGCCGTTGAGCCGCCCGGCGCACCGGATGCGAACCCCCTTGGCGCCGTTCCGCATGGTGTTCTCGACAGCCTTCCGCATCGCGCGCCGGAACGCGATCCGCTTCTCGAGCTGGAGGGCGATGGACTCGGCAACCAACTGCGGGTCGAGTTCGGGCTTGATCACCTCGAGGGGCCGAATGTGGACTTCCTTGCCGGTGCGCTTGCGGAGGTCGCGCGTCAGCTTCTCCACCTCCGTCCCCTTTCGCCCGATGATGATTCCCGGCCGTGAGGTGTGGATGTAGATGTTGAGCTTGTTGCCCGGACGCTCGATTTCCACCCGCGAAATACCCGCGTGGTAGAGGCGGCGCTTGAGAAGACGCCGCAGCTTCAGGTCCTCGTGCAGCGAATCCCGGTAGGCGCTGTCCGCAAACCAGCGGGAGCGCCAGGTCTTGCTGTAGCCAAGCCTGAAGCCGTGCGGGTGTACTTTTTGACCCATTCCTATTCCTCTTCCACCGCAGTCACGCGGATCGTGTAGTGGGTGGTTCGCCGCCGAATGCGGCGGATGCGGGCCCTCCGGCCGCTGCGGGCGATCGCCCGGGCCGGTCCCTGGTCGGCAAACGCCTCGGAAACCACGAGCTTGTCCTCATCGATCCGTTTCGCTTCGCTGAGGGCCTTCGTCTGGGCATTCGCGATGGCCGACCGCAACACCTTCTCGATGATGGGCGCCGGAGCGCGATTCGTGTTCTGCAACACCGAGATGGCGTCCGCCGCGGGCTTGTCACGGATGAGGTCGAGAACGAGCCGCGCCTTCTGAACCGAACCGGGAACCGCCGTCGCCCGGGCAACCGCTTCGATCACGCCGTCACCCCCGTTCGTGAGAGGAGCCTCATCGGCGTGCCCTCGACTTCTCGGTCTTCACCTTGTGGCCCTTGAAGGTCCGGGTCGGCGAGAACTCACCGAGCTTGTGACCCACCATGTTGTCGGTCACGTAGACCGGGATGAACTTGCGGCCGTTGTGAACGGCGAAGGTCAGACCCACCATCTGCGGGACGATCGTGGAGCGCCGTGACCAGGTCTTGATGATCGTCTGGCGGCGCGCAGTGTGTGCGTCCTCGACCTTCCGGATCAGGCTTTCCTCGATGTACGGGCCTTTTTGAATCGAACGCGGCATTCTCTGGTCCTTTTCTGATCCCTGTTCCGATCCTGGTGGTGGGGGGATTCCTCGCTCTACCTTCTGCGGCGCCGGCGGGAGCGGACGATCATCGAGTCGGTCCGCTTGTTGTTGCGGGTCTTGTGTCCCTTGGTCGGCACGCCCCAGGGGCTCACCGGGTGACGTCCTCCGGAACTCTTGCCTTCGCCGCCGCCGTGAGGGTGGTCCACCGGGTTCATGGTGACTCCCCGGTTGTGCGGCCGGCGGCCGAGCCAGCGCTTGCGGCCGGCCTTGCCGAGCTTCACGTTCTCGTGGTCCACGTTGGAGACCTGGCCGATCGTGGCGTGACATTCGCGCAGCACCTTGCGGACCTCGCCGGAGGGAAGGCGCACCTGCGCGTAACGCCCCTCCTTGGCGACCAACTGCACGAACGCGCCGGCGCTGCGCGCCATCTTGCCGCCGCCCCCGGGCCGGAGCTCGACGTTGTGAATCGTGGCGCCCAGCGGAATGCGTTCGATGCACAGCATGTTTCCGGGCGCGATCTCGGCGGTGTCGCTCGCCATCACCACATCGCCGACCTTCATCCCGACGGCGTGGAGGATGTACCGCTTGTCTCCGTCGAGATAGTGAAGAAGCGCGATGCGGGCCGAGCGGTTGGGGTCGTACTCGATGGATGCCACCCGCCCGGGCACCCCGGGCTTCGCCCGCCGGAAATCAATTTCCCGGTGGCGCCGCTTGTGGCCGCCCCCGCGGAACCGGACCGTGATGCGCCCCGCGCGGTTCCGCCCGCCGCGCTGGCTCTTCCCCCGGGTCAGCCCCTTCTCCGGCGTCGTCGTCGTGAGTTCCTCGAACGTCTGGACGGTGTGGAACCGGCGTCCGGGGGAGGTCGGCCGGGACTTCTTGATTGCCATTTCTACGGTCCTCAGCTATACGCCCTTGAAGATCTCGATGACGTGGCCCTCCTCGAGGGTCACGTACGCCTTCTTCCAGTTGGGGCGCCGTCCGACGAAGCGGCCCCACCGCTTGTTCTTGCCCGTGAAGTTGGAAGTGCGGACGTCCTTGACCGCCACCTCGAACAGGGTCTCCACGGCGCGGCGGATCTGGATCTTGTTGGCCTTCGGGCTCACCCGGAAAGCGACGACGTTCTGGGTTTCCCGGAGGCGCTCCGCCTTCTCGGTGGTGAGCGGTTCGAGGATGACGCGGTCGGCTTCCATCATCGGCTCCCTGCTTCGGACAGCTTCTCGGAGAGCGCGGCGAGCGCGGAACGCCGAATGAGCACCGTCTTCGCCTTGAGCACCTCGTAGCAGTGAAGCGCCATCACCGAGACCACCTCGACCGACGGCAGGTTCTGCGTCGACAGGTAGAGATCGTCGGAGGGCGCCGTCTCCACGATCAGCACGCGTCCTTCAGTCGAACCCCACTCGTCCAGGCGGCGAAGCACTGCCCGGGTGGAGGGACCCTCGAGACCGAAGTCCCCGAAAATGCGCAACCGTCCTTCGTTCGCGCACAGCGAAAGCGCGGAGCGGAGCGCGCCGCGCTGCATGCGGCCGGGCAGCCGATAGCTGTAGTCGCGAGGCTGCGGTCCGAACACGGTCCCGCCGCCCCGCCACAAGGGGGTGCGGCGGCTGCCGACGCGCGCGTTGCCGGTGCCCTTCTGCCGCCACGGCTTGCGGCCGCCACCGGCAACGAGCGCGCGGTTCTTCGTGGAGTGGGTCCCGGCGCGCCGGCCCGCCATGTACTGGCGAACCGCGTCGTAGTGAAGGCCCGGCTTCACCGGCGCCGCGAAGACCGTCGGATCGAGTTCCACTTCGCCGCCTTCGGAATCCCGGGCGACCACGGGACCGGCGCCCTGAGCGCTTTCCGCCTCGGGTACGCCTTCCGTCGGAAGCGCCTCTTGCTCTGCCACGGTCACTTTCGTTCTTCCTGTTCGGGTTCTTCTGCCGGTTGTCTGCCTCGTCAGGCCTTGCGGATCTCGACGGTGCCGCCGCGGGGGCCGGGGACGGCGCCCCGCACCGCCACCACGTTTTCCTGCGCATCCACCCGAACGACGCGGAGGTTCCGCACCGTCACGCGTTCCCGGCCGTGCTGGCCGGGAAGGCGCGTACCCGGGAGCACCCGCGAGGGGGTGGCGCACATCCCGATGGCGCCCGGCGCGCGATGGAACTTCGAGCCATGCGACTTCGGCCCGCCATGGAAGCCGTGCCGCTTCATCACTCCGGCGAAGCCCTTGCCCTTGCTGACTCCGGTGATCCGGACCACATCTTCGGGAGAGAACACCTCGGCACCGAGCCGCGCACCGATCTCCAGGTCCTCGCCCGGGTCCGCCTCGAACTCGCGCAGCACCGACGCGGAGGGGGCTGCGGCAGCCTCCAGCCGGGCGGCGAGCGCCCGGTTGCGGGTGGGGCGGCTTCCCGGGCCGCGGGACCGCTCCAGGCCGACCTGAACGGCTTCGTAGCCATCCGCCGCCGCCGTCTTCTTCTGCACCACGACGCAGGGGCCCACCCGAATCAGGGTGACGGGAATCACCCGGCCGTCGTCCCCGAAGTGCTGGGCCATCCCCAGCTTCGTGCCCAGCAGTCCGTTCATCGATCTTCCTCCGCGATTCCCGTTCGTTCCCTACTTGGCCTGTGGCTCGCCGGCGACCATCGCCTTGATCTCGACATGAACGCCGGCCGGAAGATCGAGCCGTGACAACGCATCGACCGTGGTCGGAGTGGACCCCAGGATGTCCAGGAGCCGCTTGTGCGTCCGGAGTTCGAATTGCTCCCGGGACTTCTTGTCCACATGCGGAGAGCGAAGCACGGTGTAGCGGTTCTTGACCGTCGGCAGCGGAATCGGTCCGGCTACCGTGGCGCCGGTCCGCTTCGCCGTCTCCACGATCTCACTCGTGGACTGGTCCAGCAGGCGGTGATCGAACGCCTTGAGTCGGATGCGGATCTTTTCGTTCATCGGTTGAAATCCTCGTCAGGCATCCCAATCAGGCGCGATCAGGCGCTCGCCATGACCTCCGCCATGACGCTCTCCGGGGCCTCCTCGTAGGACCCGAAGTGCATCGTGTAGGTCGCCCGGCCCTGCGTGGCGGACCGGATGTCCGTGGCGTAACCGAACATCCCGGCCAGCGGCACCGCCGCTTCCACGACCTGGGCGTTTCCCCGCATCGAAAGGCCGCTGATCCGCGCGCGCCGGGCGTTCAGGTCACCCATCACCTCTCCGGTGAAGTCATCCGGAGTCACGACCTCCACCTTCATCACCGGCTCGAGGATCACCGGCGAGCACCGGCGCAGCGCGTCCTTGACCGCCATGGAGCCCGCGATGCGGAACGCGAGCTCGGAACTGTCCACCGTGTGGAAGGTGCCGTCATAGAGACGCACCGTGACGCCGGTCACCGGGTAGCCGGCGAGCGGCCCGGCGGCGAGCGCGTCGCGGGCTCCCTCTTCGACTGCCGGGATGTACTCGCGCGGCACGGACCCACCCACGATGTCGTTGACGAACTCGAAGGGCTCGACCGAATTCGGGAAGACCTCGATCCGGACGTGGCCGTACTGACCCCGGCCACCGGTCTGCCGCACGTAACGGCCTTCGGTCTTCGTGGAGGAGCGGATGGTCTCGCGGTAGGCCACCCGCGGCTGACCCACGACCGCACCCACCTGAAACTCGCGGAGCAACCGGTCCACGATGATCTCGAGGTGCAGCTCGCCCATCCCGCTGATGATGGTCTGCGCCGTTTCCGCGTCGGTCGTCACCCGGAAGGTCGGATCTTCGTGGGTCAGTTTCCCGAGCGCACCCGCCAGCCGTTCCTGGTCCGCCTTCGTCGCCGGCTCGATGACCCGGGAAATGACCGGCTCGGGGAACTCCATCGCCTCGAGAACGACGGGAGCGCCAGGCGAACAGATCGTTTCCCCGGTTCTGGCGTTCCGAAGACCCACCACCGCCGCGATGTCCCCGGCGTAGACCTCCTTGATCTCCTCGCGCTTGTTGGCGTGAATCTTGAGGAGACGGCCGACCCGCGACCGGACCGAGCGCGTGGAGTTGAAGACCGTGTCACCCGTCCGGAGCACGCCCGAGTAGACCCGGAAGAAGGAGAGCTGGCCGACGAAGGGATCGGCCATCACCTTGAAGACCAGGGCGGCAAAGGGGGCGTCGTCCCGCGCTTCCCGGACGGCGGGGGTCGGGTCGCTGATGGACGCGGTGCCCGTGATCGACGGCACGTCCGTCGGCGCGGGCAGCAGGGCGACAACCGCGTCCAGAAGGGGCTGCACACCCTTGTTCCGGAAAGCGGTCCCGCAGAGGACCGGCACCAGTTGGAGCGCGACCGTCGAACGCCTGAGCGCCGCCTCGCACTCCTCGGGAGTCAGGTCCCCCCTCTCATCCCAGATCGCGAGCGCCTCCAGGTCGCACTCACAGATCTTCTCGATCAGCGACTCCCGGGCGAGGCGGGCTTCCTCAAGGCGCTCCGGAGCGACCTCGGTCTCGTCGTAGCGGGCGCCGAGAACATCTCCGTGATAGCGGATCTCCTTCATCCGAACGAGATCCACCACCCCTTCGAAGGCGTCCTCCGCCCCGATCGGGAGCTGAATCGCCGCCGCGCGGGCTCCGAGGCGATCCTCCATCATCTTCACGACCCGCCCGAAGTCGGCGCCGGCCCGGTCCATCTTGTTCACGAAGGCGATCCGTGGCACGCCGTACTTGTCGGCCTGCCGCCAGACCGTTTCGGACTGCGGCTCTACGCCGGCGACCGCGCAGAACACGGCCACCGCGCCGTCGAGAACCCTGAGCGACCGTTCTACCTCGGCGGTGAAGTCCACGTGTCCCGGCGTGTCGATGATGTTGACCCGATGGTCCTTCCAGAAGCAGGTCGTCGCGGCCGAGGTGATCGTGATCCCGCGCTCCTGCTCCTGCTCCATCCAGTCCATCGTCGCGGTTCCCTCGTGAACCTCGCCGAGCTTGTAGGTGACGCCGGTGTAGTAGAGGATGCGTTCGGTGGTGGTCGTCTTCCCGGCGTCAATGTGCGCCATGATCCCGATGTTTCGGGTGTCGGCGAGGGCGACTTTGCGGGGCATGGGAAGTGGTGGGCGATGGATGCTTCGAGGATGATCCGACGGGAGACGAGAACTGGGGAAGAAGGTCCGAATTGCCTGCGGTTCGATTCGCGCGCCGTGACGAACGGATCGAGTCCGCCTCACCGGGCCACGCGGGCCCGAACGGGTTGGACTCAGCAGTCGATCTCATTTGGCGAAATCGTGCTCGCTTCCTGAATGGCGGTTCCTCCGATTTGTTGTTTTGCCGATGGATATCTGTCTGGCCTGGAAGGACGGCTACCAGCGGTGGTGGGCGAAGGCCTTGTTCGCCTCCGCCATCTTGTGGGTGTCTTCCCGTTTCTTGATGGCCCCGCCACGGTTCTGGGAAGCGTCGAGCAGTTCGCCCGCGAGCTTCTCCGCCATCGTCTTCTCCGGCCGTTTCCGGGCGTAGCCCACGATCCAGCGCAGGGACAGCGACGTGCGCCGCTCGGGACGGACCTCGTACGGCACCTGAACGTTGGCGCCGCCCTTCCGGCGGCTCTTCACCTCGAGGGTCGGCTTGACGTTCTGGACGGCCTCGCGAAAGGTCGTGAGGGGCTCGCCGCCCGTCTTGTCCTTGATGCGGTCGAAGGCGCCGTAGACGATCGACTCGGCGGTGGACTTCTTCCCGTCCAGCATCACCTTGTTGATGAACGATGAGACGAGCACGCTCTGGTAGCGGGCATCCGGAGCGGGTTGCCGCTTCGGCACGTCACGGCGTCGGGACATCTCCGAATCTCTCTTGCGTAAGGGGCGGCTCTACCGTTCAGCTCTTCGGCCGTTTCGTCCCGTACTTGGACCGGCCGTTCTTTCGTCCGTCCACCCCGGTGGCGTCAAGGGCCCCCCGGATCACGTGGTACCGCACGCCCGGAAGATCCTTCACCCGGCCGCCACGCAGAAGCACGATGGAGTGTTCCTGCAGGGAGTGCCCCACCCCGGGAATGTAGGTCGTGACCTCGATCCCGTTGGTGAGCCGCACCCGGGCGACCTTCCTGAGCGCCGAGTTCGGCTTCTTGGGGTTGATGGTGAAGACCCGCACGCACACCCCCCTCCGCTGCGGACACCGCTGGAGCGCCGGAGAGTCGGTGGCCGGGGCCATCCGCTTCCGTCCACGGCGGACAAGCTGATGAATGGTGGGCATGGGGAAATCGGATCCGAAGGAAAATGCTGCGCCCCCGCGGGGGCAGGGAAACTGGGACGTGCACCGCCCACCCGTCAGGGCTCGAAGAAGGCGATCGGCGGCTGTTTCCCGAGGGAAACGATGACGTCCACGACGCTCGAAAAATGCGTTTTGGGCGCGTAGCGGACGAAGGATTTTACGCTCCGGCGCGCATATCTGTCAAATCCAAAAGGGCCGATCCGCGGCGGGGGCACGGGCGGCGTAGGCCACCGCCGGAACGCCAACTTCCGGGGTTCCGGGGAGACCGCTCAGTGAATCTCTTCGGCCAGTTCGGTTTCCGGATTCGGGTCTTCCTGGAGCATGGCCTGCCGGTGCGCGTCGATCTCCTCCGGCAACACGAAGCGCCGGTGCTCGCGGAGCCCGGTCCCCGCCGGAATCAGCCGGCCCATGATGACGTTTTCCTTGAGCCCGCGGAGGTAGTCCACCTTGCCGGTGAGCGACGCTTCGGTCAGGACCTTGGTGGTTTCCTGGAACGACGCGGCGGAGATGAAGCTGTCGGTGGCGAGCGACGCTTTGGTGAGGCCGAGCAGCATCGGCTCCCCCTGGGCCGCCTGCCCGCCCTCTGCCTGGGCCTTGCGGTTCGCCTGTGCGAACTCGTGGCGGTCCACCGTCGAGTCCACGATGAGGTCGGTGTCGCCGACGTCGGTGACGCGCACCCAGCGCATCATCCGGCTGATGATGACCTCGATGTGCTTGTCGTCGATCACGACCCCCTGGAGCCGGTACACCTCCTGGATCTCGTGGACGAGATACCGCTGCAGCTCGCCTTCGCCGAGGACGCGGAGAATGTCGTGCGGATTGCGCGGACCGTCCATGAGCGGGTCACCCGCACGGACTTCCTCGTTCTCCCGGACACTGATGTGGACTCCGCGCGGCACCTCGTATTCGCGGACGTCGTCGGTGACCTGCGAGGTCACGCTGATGACGCGCTTGCCCTTGCGGACGTCGCCGTACTGCAGCCGCCCGTCGATTTCGCTGATCAGGGCCGGGGCCTTCGGCGGCCGCGCCTCGAAGAGCTCGACGACGCGCGGCAGGCCTCCGGTGATGTCCTTGGTCTTGGTGGTCTCCCGCGGAATCTTGGCGAGCACGTCGCCCGGACGGACGGCGTCATCCTCCTCGACCTCGAGGTGGGCGCGGGAGGGCATCAGGTAGGTTCGGGGATCTTCACCCGGGGCGCCCTGAATTTCGATCCGCGGCTCGAACCGGTCGTCCGGGGACTCGATGATCACCGCCTGTGACCGGAAGGTGACGTTGTCCACCTCCTGGATCATCGTCACGTCGGCGATGATGTCCCGGAACCGGACCGTCCCCTCCTCCTCGGCGAGAATCGAGAAGCTGTAGGGATCCCATTCGACGATCACCTGGCTGCTGCTGACGGCGCTGCCGGGGGCCGCCTTGATCCGGGCGCCGTAGACGACGGGATGGCTCTCCAGGACCCGTCCCTCGCCGTCTCCCACCTCCACGGTGCCGGCGCGGTTGATGACCACCAGGTTGCCGTGGCGATCCTCGACCGTGCGCAGGTTCTCCGAGAACTGCATCACGCCGTCGTGGCGCGCCTCGAGGGCCGAGTTCTCGAAAACGCTGGCCGTTCCGCCGATGTGGAACGTCCGCATCGTCAACTGGGTGCCGGGCTCGCCAATGGACTGGGCGGCGATGATGCCCACCGCCTCTCCCAGGTCCACGAGCCGCCCGGTGGCCAGGTTCCGGCCGTAGCACATCGCGCAGACGCCCCGGCGGGCATCGCAGGTGAGGACCGACCGGATCTTGACCCGGGCCACACCCGAACCCTCGATGGCGGTGGCGATCTCCTCGCTGATCTCCTCGCCGGCGTCAACGATGAGGTCCCCGCGGAAATCCTTGACGGCCTCGAGGCTGACCCTGCCCACGATGCGGTCCCGAAGCGGCTCGATGACCTCCCCGGCTTCGATGATGGGCTCGGCGTAGATGCCCCGAAGCGTCCCGCAATCGACATGGGTGACGATGACGTCCTGCGCCACGTCGGCGAGCCGGCGGGTGAGGTAGCCGGCGTCCGCGGTCCGGAGCGCGGTGTCCGCCAGGCCCTTGCGCGCCCCGTTGGTCGAAATGAAGTACTGGATGACGCTGAGTCCCTCGCGGAAGTTGCTGGTGATCGGGGTCTCGATGATCTCTCCCGAGGTCTTGGCCATCAGCCCCCGCATGCCGGCGAGCTGCCGAATCTGCTTCTCGCTGCCGCGGGCGCCGGAGTCCACCATCATGAAGACGGGGCTGAACCGCCCGGTCTCCCGCTCCCGGACCTGCATGGTCTTCAGCATGTCCTCCGCCACCTTGTTGGTGGCGTTCGACCAGACGTCGATGACCTTGTTGTACCGCTCTCCGTGGGTGATGGCACCCTGCTGGTACTGCTCGTCGACCCGGCCGACCTCTTCCTTGGCCTCCTCGACCAGGCGCGCCTTGTTCGGCGGGACCACCAGGTCGCCGAGTCCGATGGACGTTCCACTGCGGGTCGCGTACTCGAAGCCGATGTCCTTCAGCGCGTCGAGGACGTCGGCGGTGCTCTCGAGCCCGTGACGCAGATAGACCAGACGGACGAGGCTCTGAATGCCCTTCTTCTTGAGCACACCGTTCACGAACGGCAGGTCCGCGGGCAGCCGGTCGTTCAGGAGCACTCGCCCGACGGTGGTCTCGATCCGCCTTCCCTCGGAGTCCGAGACCTTCACCCGCAGCAGGTCCTGGCTGTCGTGCGTCTCGAGGAGCTCTCCCGAGTAGCGCAGCTGAATCGGCGTCAGGGTGGCGATCTGTCCGCTCTCGTGGGCGAGCAGTACCTCCTCGATCGAGGAAAAGGCCTGTTTTTCCTCCGGCGGAGTCACCTGCGGCTTGGTCAGGTAGTAGATGCCCAGCACCATGTCCTGCGTCGGGACGGCGAGCGGTCCGCCGTGCGCGGGCGAGAGGATGTTCCGCGAGGAACGCATCAGAAGCGACGCCTCCACCTGCGCCTCGGGGCTCAGGGGAACGTGGACCGCCATCTGGTCGCCGTCGAAATCGGCGTTGAACGCGCTGCAGACCAGCGGATGGATCCGGATCGCCTTCCCCTCCACCAGGACCGGCTCAAAGGCCTGGATGCCGAGCCGGTGCAGCGTAGGGGCGCGGTTCAGCAGCACGGAATGCTCGCTGATGACCTCCTCGAGGTAGTCCCAGACTTCGGGACGCTGTTCCTCCACGAGTTCGCGGGCCTGCTTGATCGTCGCGGCAAGCCCCTCGTGCTCCAGCCTGTTGAACAGGAAGGGCTTGAACAGTTCGAGCGCCATCTTCTTGGGAAGCCCGCACTGGTGGACCTTCAGCTCCGGGCCGACCACGATGACGGAGCGGCCGGAATAGTCCACGCGCTTGCCGAGGAGGTTCTGGCGGAACCTGCCTTGCTTGCCCTTGAGGGTGTCGGAGAGGGACTTGAGCGGGCGGTTGTTCGTGCCCTTCAGGACCCGTCCCCGGCGGCCGTTGTCGAAGAGGGCGTCCACCGCTTCCTGCAGCATGCGCTGCTCGTTCCGAACGATGACGTCCGGCGCGCGCAGTTCAAGCAGCCGCCGAAGCCGGTTGTTGCGGTTGATGACCTTCCGGTAGAGCTCGTTGAGATCGCTCGTAGCGAATCGCCCACCATCGAGGGGCACCAGCGGACGCAGGTCCGGCGGGATCACCGGGATGACGTCCATGATCATCCACTCGGGGAGGTTCCCTGACTTCCGGAACGCATCCACCACTTTCAGCCGCTTCGCCGCCTTCGTCCGCTTCTGGATGGACCGCTCGTGCCGCATGGCGTGACGCAACTCGACCGCCAGGGTCTCGAGATCCGCCTCGTGCAGCAGTTGCTTGGCGGCTCCGGCTCCCATTCCCGCCCGGTAGGTGCTTCCCGGGCGCTTCAGCTTCTCGCGAAACTCGTTGTCGGTGCGACCGAAGAGGCGCTTGAGCAGGCGATCCTGGTCTTCAGTGACCACCTGACCCTTGCGGAGGCTCCCGAGCCTGATGTTGCCCACCGTGCAGCCCTCGTCTCTCTCGTCGAAGGAGAACGCGAAGAGCTGCTGCAGCAGTTGCACCTCTTCGAGCGTGAGCGTGACTTCCTTTTCTCTCAGGAGCGCGATGTCGACATCGCCGGGATCGAGGACCACGTACGACTCGTAGTAGAGGATCCGTTCGAGTTCCCGCGGGGTCAGATCCAGCACCTGGCCGATGCGGCTTGGCGGGACCTTGAAGAACCAGACGTGGGAAACGGGGCAAGCCAGCTCGATGTGGCCCAGCCGGCTGCGGCGGACCGACGCCTGCGTAACCTCCACGCCGCACTTGTCGCAGACGACGCCCCGATGCTTCATGCGCTTGTACTTGCCGCACAAGCACTCCCAGTCGCTGATGGGACCGAAGATCTGGGCGCAGAAGAGTCCGCCCCGTTCGGGTTTCAGGGTGCGGTAGTTGATGGTCTCGGCCTTCGTGACCTCTCCGTGGGACCACGCCCTGATCTTTTCGGGCGACGCGATCGAGATCTTGATGGCGTCGAAATCAGAGCTGAAAGTTTCCCTTTCCTCGAGGTCCGGGAAGACTCCGGCGGTTTCCCTGGTTGTCTGCATTTCGTCCCTCTCGATTGTTTGTTTACCGATCAGTTCTTGGCGCGTATCAGCTCGATATCGAGCCCAAGGCTCTGGATTTCCGCCATGAGCACCTTGAACGACGCCGGCACCTCGGGCGAATAGCTCGTGTCGCCCTTCACGATGGACTCGTAGACCTTCGCGCGGCCCCGGACGTCGTCCGATTTCACGGTCAGGATCTCCTGGAGCGTGTGCGCCGCACCGTAGGCCTCGATCGCCCACACCTCCATCTCGCCGAACCGCTGACCGCCGAACTGCGCCTTGCCGCCAAGCGGCTGCTGCGTGATCAGGCTGTAGGGCCCGATGCTGCGAGCGTGCATCTTGTCGTCCACCAGGTGCCCGAGCTTGAGCATGTAGATGTACCCGGAGGTAACGGGCTGATCGAAGGGTCTTCCGGTCCGGCCGTCGTAGAGAACGGTCTTGCCGTCCTCCAGGACGTTCGCCCGCAGTCCATCCTCCGCCTCGGCCCGGTCATTGGCCTCGTCGAGGAGTTTGCGGATGTCGGTCTCCCGGGCGCCGTCGAAAACGGGCGTGGCGAAGTGGCGATCCAGCATGCGCGCCGCCCAGCCGAGGTGGGTCTCGAGGACCTGGCCGATGTTCATCCGCGACGGAACACCCAGCGGATTCAGGATGATGTCCACCGGGGTGCCGTCCGGCAGGAACGGCATGTCCTCCACGGGCACGATCTTGGCGATGACACCCTTGTTGCCGTGCCGGCCGGCCATCTTGTCGCCCACGCTGAGCTTCCGCTTCATGGCCACGTAGACCTTGACCATCTTGATGACGCCGGGTGGAAGATCGTCTCCCTGGCTCACCACGGCCTGCTGCTCGTCGCGGCGAACCGAGAGCAGGTCCAGCTGTTCCTCGGTCTTCTCCTGAATCTCCTGGAGCTCGTCCCGCACGTCGTCGGGAAGGTCCGTCTCGAACAGGGGAACGAAGTCCAGCCGCTTCAACAGCTCCTTCCGGGTCAGGCGCGTGCCTTTCTTGAGTTCGACTTCGCCCGTGGCCGGGTTCATGCAGTCCTCGACCAGGCGGGCGCCCACCATCCGGTCCACGATGCGCTTGTCGCACTCCTCGCGCAGAATCCGCTCCTCATCGTGGTAGTCGCGGTCGATGGCCTCGATGTCGTCCGCCTCGATCGACAGCGCGCGCTCATCGCGGTTCGCGTCCTTCCGGTGGAAGACGCGCACGTCGACGACCACTCCTTCGACCCCCGACGGGCACTTGAGCGACGAGTTCTTGACGTCGCCCGCCTTGTCTCCAAAGATGGCCCGGAGGAGCTTCTCCTCCGGAGTCAGCTGAGCCTCGGCCTTCGGGGTGACCCGCCCGACGAGGATGTCGCCGGGACTGACCCGGGCGCCGATGCGGACGATGCCCGATTCGTCGAGGTTCCGGAGGAAGCTCTCGGCGACGCCGGGCACCTCGCGGGTGATGGACTCCGGACCCAGCTTGGTGTCCCGCGCCTGCACGGTGTGTTCCTCGATGTGGATCGAGGTGTAGCTGTCGTCCTGGACGAGCCGCTCCGAAACGATGATCGCGTCCTCGAAGTTGTAGCCGCGCCACGGCATGAAGGCCACGAGCACGTTGCGGCCAAGCGCCAGTTCGCCGCCGTCGGTGCACGGGCCGTCCGCGATGATCTGACCCCTCGCGACGCGTTCGCCCACCTCCACGAGCGGCTTCTGGTTGATGGAGGTGTTCTGGTTGGAGCGGCGGAACTTCTTCAACCGGTAGATGCTGGCCCCGATCTCGGTCTCTCCGGCCCCGTCGCTCTCCTTGCGGACGATGATCCGGCGTCCATCGACCCGGTCCACGACGCCGTTCTCCCGGCAGACGATGACCGACCCGGAATCGCGGGCGGTCACGAATTCCATGCCCGTGCCCACGAGCGGCGCCTCGGCCGTGATCAGCGGGACCGCCTGACGCTGCATGTTCGAGCCCATCAGCGCCCGGTTCGCATCGTCGTTCTCGAGGAAGGGCACGAGCGAGGCCGCCACCGAAACGATCTGCTTCGGAGACACGTCGATGAAATCGACGTTCTCCCTCGGCGCGGGCACGAACTCGCCCTCGTGACGGCAGTTGACCCGCGAGTCCAGAAGCTCCCCGCGCTCTCCCACCCGGGCGTTCGCCTGCGCGATCGTGTGGCGTTCTTCCTCGAGCGCCGAAAGGTAGAACGCGTGCGGGATGAGAACGGCGGTTTTCCGGCGGCGCCCGATCTTGTCGTTGGCAGCCTCGGCCTCCTTCCTCGGGACGATGGCGCCGGGCTCGAGCTTGGTGTCTCCGAAATCCTCAACGCGGACGTAGTCCACGATCCGGCCGTCGACGACCTTCCGGTAGGGACTCTGGATGAAGCCGTAGTTGTCGATCGTCGCGTAGCAGGAGAGCGAACTGATCAGCCCGATGTTCGGGCCTTCCGGCGTCTCGATCGGGCAGATGCGCCCGTAGTGCGTCGCGTGGACATCCCGCACGTCGAACTTGGCGCGGTCACGGGAGAGTCCTCCCGGACCCAGCGCCGAGAGACGGCGCTTGTGCGTCACCTCGGAGAGGGGATTCGTCTGTTCCATGAACTGCGAGAGCTGGGACGCGCCGAAGAACTCGCGCACGGCGGCGGTCACCGGCTTCGCGTTGATCAGGTCCCGCGGCATCGCGGTCGTCATTTCCTGATAGACGTTCATCTTTTCGCGAATCGCCCGCTCCATCCGGACGAGGCCCAGGCGGAACTGGTTCTCGAGGAGTTCGCCGACCGACCGGACGCGGCGGTTGCCAAGGTGGTCGATGTCGTCCGCCCGATAGCCGCTCTCGCCGCGGGTGAGGCGCAGGAGGTAGTCCAGAACGAGAACGAAGTCCTCCTCCGCGAGGATGGTCCGGTTGGGATCCATCTCGCGCTCGAGCTTGGTCGCCAGCTTGCGGCGCCCGACCCGGGAGAAGTCGTACTTCTGTTCATTGAAGAACAGGTTGTGGAGCAGGGTCCGGGAGCTCTCCACGGTGGGCTGGTCGCCGGGACGCTGCCGGCGATAGAGCTCGACGAGCGCTCCGTCGACACTCTCGGCGTTCGGTGCGTCCGTGCCCCGCTGCCGGGTGAGCGGATCCTTGTCCAGGGTGTCGGCCAGAACGGTGCCTACCGGATCCGCGCCCGGCAGCACGACCCGGATCGTCCCCACCTCACCGAGTTCGTCCACGAGTTCCGGGGTCAACCGCGTGTTGGCCGGAACCTCCTCACCGGTCTCCGGAATCGTCACGGCGACCGCCAGCCGGAAACCGCCAAGGGCCTCGAGATGGAAATCCAGCGCCTCCCGGCCCTGCCGGGTCAGCTTCCGGATGTCACCCCGGCTGATCCGCTTTCCGCCTTCGATGACGACTTCGCCGTCCGCCTCGATGTCCCGTTCGATGCGCTCGTCGAGGAGCATGTCCTTCAGCGTTTCGGTCAGCGGCAGGCGGACACGGTCTCCGGCGAGCGTCGCGTCGTGCGCGTGAAAGAAACGCGCCAGGATCGATTCCGTCTTCCCGAACCCCAGCGCCCTCAGGAAGATCGTCGCCGGAAAGCGCTTCTTGCGGTCGATGCGGACCTGCAGGAGCCCCCGCGCGTCCGTCTCGAACTCGAGCCATGAGCCCCGATAGGGCACTACCTGAGCCAGAAAACAGCCGCGCTCGGCCTCGTGGAAGAAGACTCCCGGCGAACGATGCAGCTGGGAGACCACGACACGCTCGGTCCCGTTGATGATGAACGTTCCGTTCTCGGTCATCAGCGGGATGTCGCCGAAGAAGACCTCTTCTTCCTTGATGTCGTGGATCGACCGCTGGTTGGTTTCCGGATCCCGGTCCCAGACGGTCAGCCTGATCTTGACCTTCAGGGGTACGGCGTACGTCTTGCCGCGCTGCTGGCACTGCTCCACATCGTGCTCGACCTTCAGGTGGACCCGATCCCCGCAGTAGTTGCAGACCGAACCGTTCCGGGTGTGTTCGATGCCTTCGAGCTCACCGCAACTGCACGCCCAGCGGCCTACCGAGTACTCGAGAAAGTCCAGTTCGCAGTTATCGCGAAAGTCCTTGATGGGGAAGATGGACCGGAACACGGCCTGGAGGCCGATCTCCTCGCGGTCCTGGGGCTGCAGATCCTTCTGGAGGAATCGGTCGTACGACCGATGCTGGACCTCGATGAGCTTGGGCAGGGGGATCGACGCCCGGATGCGGGAGAAGTCGTGCCGCGTTTTCTTCGGAGTGATTTCAGCGGTCAGCATGAGGACGGCCTGTTCGCGTTGCTACGAGACACCCGACGCGGGGCCGCCAGGCGGCGCCCCGATGAGTCGGGAGATAGCCCGGACGGCCGCTGCCGCCGGCTGATGGCGGACCTCCACCATCAGCGCAGCGAGGGACGCGGCGAAACCGGGGGAAAGAATTGGCAAAGGAGACGCACCCGATCTACTTGATTTCGATCGTCGCGCCGACCTCCTTGAAGCGCTCCTGGATCGCCTTGGCTTCCTCCATGGGGATGGCCTCCTTGACCGCTTTCGGAGCCTCTTCCACGAGTGTCTTCGCCTCCCGGAGGCCGAGACTCGTCAGTTCCCGAACAGCCTTGATCACCTGGACCCGGTTGGGCCCGGTCTCCGTGAGCACGGCGTCGAACTCCGTCTGTTCCTCGACCGGCGCGGCCTCGCCGCCGCCGGCCGCCACCGCCACCGGCATTGCCGCCGCTGCGGAGACGCCAAGTTCATCCTCGAGCGCCTTGACGAGTTCGGACAGCTCCAACACGGTGAGCTGCTTGATGTGGTTGACAACGTCCTGCTGGCTGATTGTCGACATGGTGGGCATCTACTCCTTATGCCTTGAATCGAAAGTGGGCAAATTGCGAAAGACCGTCGGGACGAGCGCCCGGCTACGATGAGTCCCGGGGGTCACTGGGCGTTCTCTCCACCGGCAGCCTTCTCTTCGGCTGCCTTGAGCACGAGCACGAGCTTCCGGGGAACCCCTTCGAGGACGTTCATCAGGTTGCGGATGGGCGCGGCGATGACGCCGACGAGCTGGCCGCGAAGGGCCTCCTGGCCCGGAAGCTTCGCCAGCGCCTCGAACTGCCGCGGATCGACCTGCTGGTCGGAAACGACCCCGCCCTTGTACTGGAATGCCGCGAAGTCCTTGGTCCCCTCGTGGAGAACCTTGGCCAGGGCCACGGGATCGTCCTCACTCCAGGCAAGACCGGTCATCCCGGCGAGCTGGTCGTCCAGTCCGGAAATACCGACCTCGTCAAAGGCCCATTTCGCCGTGCTGTTCTTCACGACGCGGTATTTGCCGCCGGCCTCGCGGACCCGGCGGCGCAGATCCGTGACGTCGGCCACCGAGAGACCCCGGTAGTCGAAAGAGAACACCGCGGTCTGCGATTTGAGCAGCGCGGCGAGCGACGTGGCCGCTTCCCGCTTCTCCATGCGTTGCATCGTTTCGACCCTTTCTCGAATCTCCGGTTGCGACGGCCTACTTGGCTCCGACCAACGAAGGACTGATGCGGAGGCCGGGACTCATCGTCGAACTGATGGCGACGCTCCGGATGTAGCGGCCCTTGGCTGCCGCCGGCTTCGATCGAACGACGGCGGAGACGAAGGCCAGCGTGTTCTCCACCAGCCGTTCGTCGGAGAAGGAGAGCTTCCCCACGGGCGCGTGAATGTTCGAGGTCTTGTCCACGCGATAGTCGACCTTGCCGGCCTTGATCTCCTGGACGGCCTTCGCCACATCGAAGGTGACGGTTCCGGACTTGGGATTGGGCATCAGGCCCCGGGGTCCCAGGATCCGTCCGAGCTTCCCGACCGAACGCATCATGTCCGGCGTCGCCACCACGGCCTCGAAGTCCAGAAAGCCACCCTGGATGCGGGCCACCATGTCGTCTCCGCCCACCTCGTCAGCGCCCGCTTCCTCGGCCTCCTTGGCCTTTTCGCCCGAAGCGATCACCACGACGCGGCGCGAGATGCCGAGTCCGTGCGGGAGGACCACCGAACCGCGCACCATCTGATCGGCGTGCCGCGGGTCCACCCCGAGCCGCATGGCGATTTCGGCAGTCTCGTCAAAGGAGGCGAAGCTCGCGCCCTTGAGCGTCTTGAACACCTCGCCCAGCGTTTCCGGCTGAGAGTCCGCGAGCGCCGTCTTCGCCGCCTGGTAATTCTTTCCCATGATTCGCGTTCCTGGTCTCTTTCCTTAAGCCGTCAAGCCACTTCGATGCCCATGCTGCGGGCCGTTCCCTCGACGATGCGCCGCGCGGCGGCGATGTCGACGGCATTGAGGTCCTTCATCTTGATCTGGGCGATTTCCTCCACCTGACTGACCGACACCTTGCCCACGCGCATCCGGTTCGGCTCACCGGATCCCTTCGCGATGCCAGCCGCGCGCTTCAGCAGCACGGCCGCCGGCGGGGTCTTGGTGATGAAGCTGAACGAACGGTCCTGGTAGACCGTGACCACGCACGGAATGATCATGCCGGGGTCGTTCTGGGTCTTGGCGTTGAAGGACTTGCAGAAGTCCATGATGTTGATGCCGTGCTGTCCGAGCGCGGGTCCAACCGGCGGCGCCGGGGTCGCCTTGCCGGCGGGCAACTGGATCTTCGCGACCGCGAGCACTTTCTTCATCGCATGTTTCTCCGATCGGAACCCCGGACGGTCAGACCTTTTCCACCTCGAGGAACTCCAGTTCCACGGGAGTCGAGCGTCCGAAGATCGTGACCATGACCTTCACCTTGTTGCGATCCGGCTGGACTTCGTCCACGACCCCCTGAAAGCCGTTGAAGGGGCCGTGGATGATGCGGACCGATTCGCCCGTCTGGAAGGTGTGCCGCAGCTTGGGCGCCTGACTCGCGTCGTCCATCTGTTCGCGAATCCGGAGGACCTCGTCGTCCGGCATCGGCTGGGGCTTGTGCGGCGGCACGAACCCCATGACCTTGTCGGTGTTCTTGACGACCTGCCAGGTATCGGCGTTCATCTCCATGTTGACGAGCACGTAGCCGGGGTAGACCTGCTTGGTCGTCACCACGCGGCGTCCGCCGCGCATCTCCACGACCTTCTCGGTGGGGATCAGGATCTCGCCGATCTGCTCCCCGAGTCCGTACGCATTGGCCCGGTGGCGCAGGGCTTCCTTCACGCTCTCCTCGAACTTCGAGTGCGTCGAGACGATGAACCACTCTCTGGCCATGGAACTACCCGATCAGGTTCGTGATGAAGGCCGAGATGTACGACATGACCACGTCCAGGCCGTAGAGATAGAACCCGAAGAAGAAGACCGTGATGAGCACGATGATGGTGGTGCCACGGACCTCGTCCCGTGTCGGCCAGGTGACCTTGTCCAGTTCTCCCCTCACTTCCCCGAGGAAAGTGCGGGCCGAGCCGATTCTCTCGAGCACGCTCACGAGGAGAACCTCGCCGGGCGGTATCCCGAAGAAACGAGGGGATGGCAGGCCAGGAGGGGATCGAACCCCCAACCCCCGGTTTTGGAGACCGGTGCTCTGCCAATTGAGCTACTGGCCTTCGCACCCCTCACAGTAGTCAACGCGTCTCCCGATGCAGTATGTGCGTCCGGCAGAAACGGCAGAACTTGCGCAACTCCATCCGGCCCGGATGGGTTGCCCGGTTCTTCGTCGTCGAATACGTCCGCCGCTTGCAGTCCGTGCACGCCAGCGTGACGATCTGCCGCTTCTTTTCGCGAGCCATGCCGTTTTCCCGTCGGTTCTACTCCGCTCCGATGTTTCGAGGATGGCCCTCCCGCGAGCGACTCGGGTCGTCCGCGAGAGGACGGTTTCGCGCGCTCGCCGTCTACTCCAGGATCTCGGTGGTCATCCCGGAGGCGACCGTCCTGCCACCTTCGCGGATCGCGAAGCGGAGTCCGCGGTCCATGGCGATCGGGGTGATCAGCTCCACCTCGAGCTGGATGTTGTCTCCCGGCATGGCCACCACCTGATCTCCCAGGAGGGTGGCGGTGCCGGTCACATCCGTGGTCCGGAAATAAAACTGCGGGCGGTAACCGCTCTTGAACGGCTTTTCACGTCCCCCCTCTTCCTTGGACAGGACATAGACCTCGGAACGGAACTTGGTGTGAGGCGTGATGGAACCGGGCTTGGCGAGCACCATCCCGCGTTCCACGTCCCGGCGATCGGTTCCCCGCAGCAGGATTCCGACGTTGTCACCGGCCTCGCCCTCGTCGAGCAGCTTCTTGAACATCTCGACTCCGGTCACCACCCGCTTCCGGGTCTCCCGGATCCCGACGATCTCGACCTCGTCCTGGACGCAGACCTTGCCCTGCTCGATCCGGCCGGTCACCACGGTGCCGCGGCCGGAGATCGAGAAGACGTCCTCGATCGGCATCAGGTAGTCCTTGTCGATGGCGCGCTCCGGCACGGGCACGTACTCGTCCAGAGCCTTGGTGAGCTCGCGGACCGATTCCCAATCCGCCGGATCGTCCGACTCGAGCGCCTTGAGCGCGCTGCCCCGGATGACCGGAATGTCATCGCCGGGGAAGTCGTAGTAGGAAAGCAGTTCCCGGACTTCGAGTTCCACGAGCTCCAGCAGCTCCTCGTCGTCCAGCATGTCCACCTTGTTGAGGTAGACGACGATCCGGGGCACCCCGACCTGGCGGGCGAGCAGGATGTGCTCGCGCGTCTGGGCCTGCGGCCCGTCCGGGGCGGAGATCAGGAGAACCGCGCCGTCCATCTGCGCGGCGCCCGTGATCATGTTCTTGATGTAATCGGCGTGGCCAGGACAGTCCACGTGCGCGTAGTGGCGCGCCGCGGTTTCGTACTCCACGTGCGCGGTCGCGATCGTGATGCCCCGCTCCCGCTCCTCGGGGGCGTTGTCGATCGAATCGAAACTCCGGAAACTTCCGCCCTCTTCGGCGGCGAGGACCTTCGTGATCGCTGCGGTCAGGGTCGTCTTCCCGTGATCCACGTGACCGATGGTCCCCACGTTGACGTGAGGTTTGGTGCGTTCGAACTTCTCCTTGGCCATCTGGTCTTCTCCTTGTTAGCTGCGAGACCTGAGATTCAGATCGTCCCCAGTGGGACGGGGAGCGAGAGTGGAGCCCACGACCGGGATTGAACCGGTGACCCCTTCCTTACCAAGGAAGTGCTCTACCACTGAGCCACGTGGGCGGAGACGAGGGCGGGGGACCCCTGGCATGGAGCGGGAGACGGGATTCGGACCCGCGACCCTCAGCTTGGAAGGCTGATGCTCTGCCAACTGAGCTACTCCCGCGTTATGGAATGAAGGGACCGCCGATGGTGGACGCGTTGCCGCGAACCGGAGCGAGCCGTTGTCGGTGGTCAAAGCAGTGGGTGGGTTCGGTTGAGGAAACTCCGGAAGAGTGGTGGAGCGGGGAGGATTCGAACCTCCGAAGGCGTAAAGCCGGCAGGTTTACAGCCTGCTGCGTTTGGCCGCTTCGCTACCACTCCGCCCGGGAAACTCCGCCGCTCACGAGACGGGCGAGCAACCTCCCTGATAATCAGCCGGCCGATCCGGATCGGGTCGTCCAGATCGGTCCCCCCGGACCCAGCGCGATCCGGTCCGATGCGGTCTGGCCCGATCCGGAGCTGGCGAAGGGACTTGAACCCTTGACCGGCTGATTACAAATCAGCTGCTCTGCCTCCTGAGCTACGCCAGCGTGCACCGGCGAACGGTTGAGTATAGGTTGGCGCTCGTACGAGTGTCAACTGCGAATCGGAACTCACGTCGCCGCCCCCGGCTGGGAGGCCCGGACCGCCTCCTGGCGCAGGGTTTCGTAGAGCACGATCCCGGTGGCCACGGAGACGTTCAGGGAACGGACCGAACCCAACTGCGGCAGGGAGACCAGGACCTCGCACTCCTTCGACACCCCGGCGGCGAGCCCCCGGCCCTCGGACCCCACGACGAGCACGCTGGGCTGCGTCCAGTCGAACTCGTACCAGCGGGCCTTCGCCCGCGGCGTAAGGCCGACGGTCCAGTACCCGCGAGCCTTGAGCGCGCGGAGGGCGCTCGCGGCGCCCGGGATCCGAACCAGCCGGGCGCGCGCGATGGCCCCCGCCGACGCCGCGATGGCGACGGGCGAGGGAGGGGCCGCGCCGCGCCGCGGTACGAGCACCGCGTCCACCCCGGCGCCGTCCGCGGCGCGGACCAGGGCGCCGAAGTTGCGGGGATCCTCGATGCGATCGAGGAGCAGCAGACGACGCGGCTTCGGGTCCATCGACAGCACCTCGCCGAGCGCCAGCCACCGCACTGGCGACACCTCGCAGGCCGCCCCCTGATGGCGCGCTCCCGCCGCGATCCGGTCGAGGTGCTGATTCGGAACCCGCTGCAGCGGGGCGCCCCGGGCCCGCGCAATCTTGAGCAGGGCCTGATGGCGGCTCTCCAGTCGTCCCGTCCGAACCAGCACGCGCCGGACCTGGTTCGGGATCCCCTGCAGCGTTTCCTCGACCCGGGCGGGACCGAAGACCCACGTCGCGCCCCGTTCCTCGGGAGCTTTGTCCGCGCGAGCCCCGGCCCTCTCCGGACCGCGTTTCTCCTGGCGGGTCATCCCGGAGGTGACGCCGTTCCCGGAACCCGTGGATCGAGGCGGACGAGGGCTTTCGCCGCCAGCCCCTCACCCCTTCCCGTGAAGCCCATCCCGTCGGTGGTCGTGGCCTTGAGGCCCACCGCGTCCGGGGCGATGCCGAGCATGCCGCCGACCCGCCCGCGCATCTCCTCGATCCGGGGAGCGAGCCGGGGACGCTCGGCGATGATGGTGAGGTCCACCTGGCCCGGTCCATAGCCGGCGCGGATGGCGATCTCGAGCGCCCGCCGCACGAACCGTTCGCTCGCCGCGCCCCGCAGCGCTGGATCGGACGACGGGAAGAGAGCCCCGATGTCCGGTCCGGCCACCGCGCCGAGGATTGCGTCGGTGAGGGCGTGCAGGACCGCGTCCCCATCGGAGTGTCCCTCCAGCGCGGGAACCCCCGGAAAGGCAATTCCCCCCAGGCGGAGCGTTCCGGTCGTCCCGAAGCGGTGGGCGTCGAAACCGAAGCCGAGGCGCGGCATCCCGGTGGCTCCGCCGAGCAGGGTCCGCGCGACCTCCAGGTCGGCCGGACGGGTCACCTTCAGGTTCCGGGGACTCCCCTCGACCACCCGGACGGGATGCCCCGCGGCGCGCACCAGCGACGCCTCGTCGGTTCCGCTGAGTCCGGCGTCCTCCGCGCGAGCAAGCGACTCCCTGAGCAGGTTCCGCCGGAAACACTGCGGTGTCTGGACGGCGACGGTGTGGTCCCGGTCCACCAGGCTCTCCACGTTGCCGTCACCGGCGACCCGCCAGAGGGTGTCCGGCGGCCGGCACCCCGGGATCGCCGCCCCGTGGCGGCAAGCCGCCTCGATGACTTCCTCAACGAGTGACAGCGGCGGCGCCGGCCTCGCGCCATCGTGGACGGCGACGAGATCCGCGACCGCACCTTCCTCTTCCTCGAACCGCGCGTCGAGCGCCTCGAGTCCGCGCGCCGTCGATTCCTGGCGGGAAGCACCTCCGGGACAGTAGGAAACCCGGCCTCCTTCCGGGTCCAGATGAGGTCTGAGGTCCGCCCGCCAGGATTCGAATTCCCCCTCCGGCAGGACGACGACGAGGCGCACGACCTTTTCCGAAGCGAGTACCGCCCGGACGGAATGAACGACGAGCGGCAGACCGAGGATCGGTTGGAACTGCTTGGGAGCGGCGCCGCCGCCGAACCGGGTGCCGGAACCGGCGGCTACGACGACCGCGCCGACCCGCATGGTGATCCGCTCCTCCGCAACGAGACTAGCAGCCTGTGGACGAAGTGACGTGAGCACCGAGAACGCCGAGGCGCCCGGCTGACAAGGCGCGTGAGGGAGGAATACCGAGTGTATTCCGACCGAAACGCAACGCAGAGCGCCTCGTAGAGGCGCGGTTCAGGCGGGATGCATCGGCGTTCGCTTCGCTAGCGGGGCGTGAGCCCCGCGCAGACCCCGGAGCGAGAGGGACAGGGGACGGGTTCACCCGGCCCCTATCCCTCTTGGCTCGGGAATGCCGCGTGACTTTGTCCACAGGCAGCTAGGACTGACCCATCACGGCCAGCGCCTCGTCCAGCGTTTCGGCCGCGACGAGATCGATGCCCTTCGGCCGTTCGGCGGCGCGGGCCTTGCCCGGATTCATCACCGCGCGGCGGTACCCCAGACGCGCCGCTTCCCGCAGGCGCACCCCCGCCTGGTGGACCGGCCGCACCTCTCCGGAGAGTCCGACCTCACCGATGAAGACGGTCCCCGACGGCACCGGAACCCCCCGTCGCCGGGAGACCACCGCCGCGAGGAGACCCAGGTCAGCGGCCGGTTCGTTCACGGTGAGGCCGCCCGTCACCGACACGTAGACATCGCTCCGAAGCAGCCCTCCCCCTCCCCCCGTCTCGAGGACCGCCAGCAGCACCGCCAGCCGGCCGCTGTCGAACCCCACCGGAACCCGCCGGGGATAGGCGAGCGGGCTTTCGGCAAGCAGCACCTGGATCTCGGCGAGGAGGGGCCTCGTTCCCTCGAGGGTACAGACGACGGCCGTCCCGGGTTGCGGGGGTCCCCCGGTGAGGAACAGTTCGGAGGGATTCTGAACCGGGACGAGTCCCCGTCCGGTCATGTCGAACACGCCGAGTTCCCCGGCTGCGCCGAACCGGTTCTTGACGGCGCGGAGCAGCCGGTGCGACTGCCTCCGGTCCCCTTCGAAGTGCAGCACGGTGTCCACCATGTGTTCGAGGGTGCGGGGACCGGCGATGGCGCCGTCCTTGTTGACGTGGCCGATGATGAAGACGGGAACCCGGGTCGACTTGGCGAAGAGCACGAGCGAGGCCGCCGACTCCCGAACCTGGGTGACGGTTCCCGGAGCGCCGCTGATCTCGGGCGAGTGGACGCACTGCACGGAGTCGAGCACCAGGAGCCTCGGTTCCGCGGACTGGGCCGCATCGAGGATGCGGGGCATACTCGTCTCCAAGAAGAGGAGGAGCGAACCGGCCTCAAGTCCAAGCCGCTCGCCCCGCAGCTTGAGCTGGTGCTCGGATTCCTCCCCACTGACGTAGAGCACGGGGTCTCCGGAACCGGCAGCCGCGGCGGCCAACTGGAGGAGGAGGGTGCTCTTGCCTGCGCCCGGCTCTCCCGCGACCAGGACGGCAGAGCCGGGGACCACCCCGCCACCCAGGACGCGGTCGAGTTCCGGGATGCCAAGCGGCCGGCGGGGCGCCGTGCGGGTGTCTACCTCGTTCCAGGAAACCGGCGCCGCGACTCCGGCGCCCGCCGCCGCGGCGAACCCGCGCCAGCGTCCGCCGGCGGCACCCCCGGGCGGCACCTCCTGTTCGACGAGCGGGGTCTGGGAGGAACAGGACGGGCAGTACCCCATCCAACGGGAGTAGTCCTGCCCACACTCCACGCAGGCGAAGCGAAGGTTGGATTGCCTGGGCACCGGCTCACCAACCGTTTTCCTCGTCCGGGCCGGGATAGTCGGCGCCCTGGCCCGCCTCCTCGGCCCCCAGGTTCTGGAACTTCGTGTACCGGTCGAGCCAGGCCAGCCGGATGTCTCCCGTCGGGCCGTTGCGGTTCTTCGCGACGATCACCCGGCGAACGGGAGGCGACGGCGCTTCGATCCCTCCCGTTCCATCCTGTTTCTTCCTCCACTCCCGGTGAATGAACACCACGATGTCCGCGTCCTGCTCGAGGGCACCGGACTCACGCAGATCGGAGAGGCGCGGCTCCGCCAGCGCCCCGGTCCGTTGTTCGGGCGCCCGGCTGAGCTGCGAAAGCGCCAGGACCGGAACGTCGAGTTCCTTGGCCAGCAGTTTGAACGACCGGCTGATCTCGGCAATCTCAAGATTCCGGTTTTCGAAGCGCCGGGATCCGGGTTCCGACGCCCGCATCAATTGCAGATAGTCGATCACGATCAGGTCGAGTCCCTGCTCGCGACTCACCTGGCGGGCCTTGGATCGCAGTTCGACGGGGGTGACGTTCGAATCGTCGACGTAGATCGGCATGGCTGCGACGACCGGAAGCGTGTTCTGGATGAGCCGGCGATCCCGCTCGTTGAGCAGTCCGGGGCGCGAGAGCTGCCGGGCATCGACTTCGGCCTGGGAGAAGAGCAGCCGGGTGGCGATCTGCCGCAGGGGCATCTCCAGGCTGAAGATCAACACCCGCTTGCCGGCGCGGCCGGCAGCCAGGGCAATGTTGAGCGCCAGACTGGTCTTGCCCTCCCCGGGGCGGGCTCCCACCAGGATCAGGTCCGATTTCCGGAGGCCTCCCATCAGGTTGTCGAGATCCTGGAAACCGGTCCGGATTCCCGAGAATCCCTCCCGCTGGCGGGTGGACTCCTCGGCGAGGTGGCCCAGTTCTTCCGTAAGCCGCACCGGGCCGGAGGCGAAGGTCCCCTCCGCAATGGCGTACAGGTCCTCCTGGGCCGCGGAGAGGATCTCCCCCGGGGAGTCCCGGATGGCATCGCTCGCGATGCGGCTGCCGAAGTGGTGGAGTTCGCGGCTGAGCGCCCGTTCGCGAACGAGCCTGGCGTAGTCCGCGGCGTTCGACGAACGGGCCACCCCATCCAGCAGCTCGCTCAGATAGCCGGCGCCCCCGGCGGCGTCCAGCTTTCCGGTCCGCTCGAGTTCCGCGCGAACGGTCAACAGATCGATCTTCCGCAGCTCGGGAGCGTCGTCGAGTTCGCAGAAGGCCTCGAAGATCCGCTGGTGGCGGACGTCGAGGAAGTCCCTGGTCCTCAGGACCTCCCGAACGGAATCGAGCTGACTCCGATCGACGAGCACGGCGCTGAGCACCGCTCGCTCGGCTGCCAGGTCGTGCGGGAGGCGGACGGCTTCGTCCGGCACGGACAGACGCCTCGCTAGCAGCCTGTGGTGAAACCCACGTGAGCGCCGAGAGCGGCGAGGCGCCCGGCTGACAAGGCGCGTGAGGGAGGAATACCGAGCGTATTCCGACCGAAACGCAACGCAGAGCGCCTCGCAGAGGCGCGGTTCAGGCGGGATGCATCGCCGCTCGAACGCCGCGTGGGTTTTGCCACAGGCTGCTGAGGGTTTTCCGCTGAGGAAGTGGAGCGGCTCAGCCGGAGTCCGTCATGGCCGGGCCGCGTGACGTCTTCCACGGGCTGCTCCGGGCGGGGTCAGTCCTCCGACTCGTCCGTTTCCTCGGAGGAGGCCTGAGGGACGGCTTCATCGTCATCGGATTCGGAGTCGGCGGCCCGTTTTGCCGACACCTCCGTCGGGATGTCCGGCACCGGCTCCACTCCGAGCGACCCGGCAGCCACCGGGGAAACCTCGATCGGGAGGTCCACCTCGATTTCGCTGTGGAGCCGAACCACGGCCGACGTCTGGCCCGCCACCTTGATCGGCCCGCCCAGAATGATGCGGTTGCGGGCGATCTCGAACCCGCCCTCGGCGAGTTGCCTGGCGATGTCCTGAACAGACACCGAGCCGTAGAGTTCATCGGAATCGGTCTTGACCCGACGCTCGAAACGGAGGGTGTGGCCCTCGAGGGCACGGGCGAGGGCCTCGGCCGCATCCCGTTCCTTGATCCGCTCTACCGCCCAGACCTTTCTCGCTTCGGCCACTTCCCGGCGGTTCTCTTCGGTGATCGGAACTGCAATCCGGCGGGGAAGCAGGTAGTTCCTGGCGTAACCCGGACGGACGTTGACTTCGTCGCCCGGCTCTCCCAGGGCGTCCACGGGCTGTTTCAACAGGAGGCGCATGACTCTTTCCCTCGCCGGCCGCTATTCGTAGGGCAGGAGCGCCATCTGCCGGGCGCGCTTGATGGCGATCCGGATCTGGCGCTGGGCTCGGGCGCTGGCGCGCGATACGCGCCGCGGGGCGATCTTGGCGCGATCACCGAGGAACTCGCGCAGGAAATCCACGTCCTTCCAGTCCACCCGGTCCACGCCGTTCAGCAGTGGATTGACGCGCACCCGCCGGACGGTCTGCCTCCGGCGGCGGCGAGGGGTTGCGGGCCTGTCGCTCATGAGGTCTCCTCCTCGTTCTGCGTGGACTCGTCAGCCGGCGCCGCCTCTCCGGCTCCGTCGGGCTCCGTGGCGCCGGCTTCCTCCGTGGCGCCAGACTCCCCGGCCGCTGTCCCGGTCGACTCGGCGGCAGACTCCCCGGCCGCCTCTCCGGACGGCTCGGCGGCAGTCTCGCGAGACTCCGCAGCCGTTTCGCCGGACGGCCTTGCGGCAGGCTCGCCAGGCTCCTCCGCCGCTTCTTCCGACGCCCTGGCGGCAGCCTCGGCAGCGGCGGCGGCCGCCCGGGCGGCTCGTTCCTCCCGCCGGCGCAGGTCCGCGGCCTGGTCCCGCTCGCGGGTTTCCTTGTCCGTCCGCAGCACGATGAAACGCAGCACCCCTTCGGCGAGGCGAACGCGGTTTTCGATGCCCCGGATGGAAGCCGGAGGCGCATCGAAGTAACAGAGGATGTAGAGGCCTTCATGATGCCCGGCGATGGGGTATGCCAGCCGCCGGCGCTCCCAGGGTTTCAGGCTGACGATCTCGCCTCCCTGCCCCTTCACGATGCCCTCCACGCGCTCGACCACGGCGAGGGAAGCCGCGTCGTCAAGGGTCGGATCCAGAATGAACATGAACTCGTAGCCGTTCATGAGGGAATCCGTTGGGGGCGGAGCCGCCGTCCCGGGACTCGACTGTTCGCTCATTCGAGAGTGTCTCCAGCGTCACCTGTGACGCACCCCGCAACGAACCGTGCGGGAATCTGCGGACGATTCCGCATCATGCGGCCGCCCGGTTGAACCGGTTCATGGCAGTTTCGATCCCCTGCCCGATCGCGGTTTCGATGGCCCTCACCGCGCGCTCCAACAGGTCTTCCACGGCACCGGCCTCTTGAGGGGCAAAGTGAGAAAGCACGAAGTCGGCCGGATCTTCCCCTGCCGGGGGACTCCCGATCCCGAGGCGCATCCTGGGGATCTCGTCCGTTCCGAGCGCGGAGAGGATGGACGCGAGGCCGTTGTGGCCCCCGTCGCTGCCGCGGCGGCGGGTCCTGATCGTTCCGAGCGGCAGTGCGTAGTCGTCGCACACGACGAGGGTCTCCTCCGGCGAACGGCCCTCGCTTTCAAGAAGCCGCCGCACCGGGCCACCGCTCCGATTCATGTAACCCATGGGACGCAGCAGGCCGATCTCCCGGCCGGCGATCTCGGCCGCCACGAGGAGGCCCCCGTCGAAGTGCCGGGTCTCGACGGACCGGTCGCCGAGGAGCGCGGCGACGGCTTCAAACCCGATGTTGTGCCGTGTCCCCTCATACCGGACCCCCGGATTGCCGAGCCCCACCACGATCTGCACGGGAGCCTCGACCCGCGCCGGAGTCTCGTGCCGCGCCTCGCTGGTGGCGCCGCCGGGTACGCCCGCCGGAGGATCGCTCACCGGGGTCACCGGCCACCGGGCGGCCTGGGGAAAGGGACTGGGCAACACGGTGGATCAGAAGTTGTTCCGCCGGTCACTCTTCCGGCTCTTCTTCTGTTTCTTCACTCTCGTCTTCCTGCTCGGGCTCGTCCGTTCCCTTCGGGGGAGAGACATGCACGATGACCACGTCCCGCTCCGTCGCGAGGGTGAGCGCCTCCGGCAGGTCGATGTCCCCCGCGCGGACGGTGTCGCCGTAATCCAGTTCGCCGATGGCCAGGGGAAGGAACTCCGGAATGTCGTGCGGCAGGCAGCTGACGGCGAGAGATCGGGTGATGAAGTCGAGATGACCGCCGCGCTTGACACCCACCGACTCGCCTTCGAGATGGACGGGAACGTGCCAGTCCGAGGCTTTCTCCGGATCCACCCGCATGAGATCGGCATGCAGGACCGAATGGTCGAGCGGGTGCAGCTGATAGTCGTGAATCATCACCTGCTCCACGCTCTCCTCGCCGTCGATCTCGAGCGCGAAGATGGTGTTCACCCCGCGCGGAGACCGAACGATGTCGGTGACGTGGCGCGGTGAAACGGTGAGCGAACGCGAGCCGGCAGCGCCGCCGTAGACGACGGCCGGAATCATCCCGGCCGCCCGCAGGCGGCGATTCGGCCCCTTGCCGACGGCAGTGCGGGAACTCGCGGGGATCGAGAGTTGAGCCATGGGGTGTGCGTGGGGTTGTTCGTGTTGGACAGGGTGGCGCGGAGGCCCGGGAACGGGAAGAGGGGACGCGGGCAGCGTCCTCCTCAAAGGTCCTTCTCGGTGGGCTCCAGCGGAGTGCGGCCCAAGAAGTCTGGTGGATGTCGCCGCGGCGCCACCCACTCCTCAGCGGCAATGCAGGGCGCGGAAGTTTAGCAGCCCGTAAACAGAGTCGCGCGGCGTTCAACCGGCGATTGCATCCCGGCTGAACCGCTCCGCTTCGCGTCGCTCGTCGTCGCGCATCGGTCGAAGTACGCCCGGTATTTCTCCCTCGCGCTCCTCGTCAGCCGGGCGCCTCGCCGGTTTCGGCGCTCACGCCACTCTGTCCACGGGCTGCTAGCAGCCAGTTCACCGCTCCCGTGCCTGCCAAATCCTCGTGGCGCGCCGGTTCCCGTGGGAATGCGGGCTCCGCCGTCCGACCAGCGCGTGGTCAGACGAACAGGGAGCTGACCGAGTCCTCCCCGTGCACGCTCTCGATCGCCCGGGCGAAGAGTGACGCCACGGAGAGGACCTCGATCTTGCTGCCCGGCGCGCGCGCTTCCGGCGCGAGGGGAATCGTGTCTCCGACGATCAGGCGCTCGAGCGGGCCGTTCCGGATCCGCTCGACCGCGGGTCCGGAAAGCACCGCGTGGGTACAGACGGCAATCACCCGCGTAGCCCCGTCCTGGCGGAGCGCTTCCGCGGCGCGCACGAGGGTTCCGGCGGAATCGACGATGTCGTCCACGATCACCGCGGGACGCCCCCGCACGTCTCCCACCACGTGCATGGTTTCGACCTCGTTGTCGTTGCCGCGGCGCTTGTCCATGACCGCGATGCCGACTCCGAGTTTCTTGCCGTAGGCGCGGGCCCGTTCCACGCCCCCGGCGTCCGGCGAAACGACGACCGGCCCGTCCAGCTCGAGGCTCGGCACGTGGTCCAGCACCACCGGGGTCGCGTAAAGGTGATCCACCGGAATGTCGAAGAATCCCTGGATCTGACCGACATGGAGATCCATGCAGATGACCCGGTGCACCCCGGCCACCGTCAGCAGGTCGGCAACCAGCTTCGCGGAGATCGGGACTCGGGGACGGTCCTTCCGGTCCTGCCGCGCATAGCCGTAGTAGGGGATCACCGCGTTGATGCGGGCCGCCGACGCCCGCTTCAGCGCGTCCACCATGATGAGCAGTTCCATCAGGTTTTCGTTGACCGGCGGCGACGTGGACTGGATCACGAAAGCGTCCGCGCCCCGGACGTTGTCCTTGATCTGGAAGCGAATCTCGCCGTCGCGAAAGCGGCCCAGCGACGCCTCGCAGAGGGGAACGCCGAGGTTCCGCGCGATCGCGTCCGCCAGATCCGGATTGGAAGAGCCCCCGATCACCTTCAGTTCGCCCGCGAAACCGTGGGTCCGGCTCCGGCACTCGCGATCGCCGGCTGCTCCGGTCATATCCATCGAGCAAGGGGCGCCGGCCGACGGTCCAACGGGGAACGCACGCGTCGGGAAATCACGGACCGATCACCGGTACCGCGGGCTGGGGCGGAAGGATTCGAACCCTCGTAGACCGGAACCAAAACCCGGCGCCTATCCCCTCGGCCACGCCCCATCCGGCCAGTTCCCCAGGAGGGCCGCCCGGTGCTCGCTACGGGTGATCGTGCGGGTCGCGATGGCCCGAAGGTTAGCCTCCGAAAAGCGGGAGACCGCGTGTGCCGCCTGCTCCCGGTCCGCGAACACGCCGAACACCGCCGAACCGCTTCCCGACATGGCCGTCTCCAGGGCTCCGGCCGCCTTCAGGGCGCTCCGCATCCGCGAAATGGCGTCGGGAGGCCGGGTCGTTTGCAGCACGGTGGACCGTTCCAGGTCGTTCGGAAAGCACCCCGCGAGGAGCTTGCCGCTGAGTTGGGGCCCCGAGGGACCCGACTCGAGAAACCGTACCAGACTATCGGCCGGTTCGGACCCATCCTCTCGGTGTGCGGCAGCCGGCGGCTTCGGCAGGCCGCGATAGCCCTCGGGGGTCGAAATACCGAACCCCGGAATCAGCAGGACGAGCGGCAGTTCCGCCACGTCGGCCAGCGGAAAGACGTGCTCGCCACGGCCGGTGGCGAGCGCCAGCCCACCGTAAAGGAAGAAGGGAGCGTCCATCCCGACCTGGGCCAGCACGCGGTGCAGTACGCGGCGGCTCAGGCCGAGTCCGAACAGGCGGTTCAGACCAACGAGCGCCGCCGCGGCGTTCGAGCTTCCTCCACCGAGTCCGCGGCCGGCCGGGATCGTCTTCCGGAGCCGGATGCGCGCGCCGGGGAGGCGCCGGCCCAGCAGGTCCTCGAGTCGAGATGCGGAACGAAGAACCAGGTTCGTCCGGTCGGTGGGGATGGAGGGACTGTCGCATTCCAGCCGCAGCCCCTCTCCGCCCGGTTCGAAGACGAGGGTGTCCCAGAGATCCACCGCGGCCAGCAGGGTGCGGACAGTGTGGTATCCGTCGGGCCGTCGCGCGAGGACCCGCAGGCCCAGGTTGATCTTGGCGGGAGTTCTGATTTCCAACTCGCGCGCTGCGGGATCCGGACCGGCCATGGCGAAACTGCCCGGTCAGCGTCCCTCGATCCGGGAGGCCCGGCTCAGTTCGCGGACCTCCGCCCGCCGGTAGCCGGGCGGCGTCCTCACCTCGAAGGAATCGGGGTGCAGGGAGGTGTTGACCTCCAGTTCCTCGACCGTCAGGGTGGCGCGCGTGCGCTCGGACTCGACCTCCACCAGGCGCGGCACCTGCCGTCCCTGCTGCCGGTAGCGGCCGGGATAGCGGGCCTCGTAACCCGGGGCCACGACGCGCCGCACCTGGCCGCCGTCCGCCGGATCGTCCCACCACACCGCGGTCCCGTTCCCGAGGACGGCGGACCCGTTCGCCGGAAGCGACCGGAGATTCTCCGGCCCTCCCACCGGAGCGCCGCTCCCGACCAGGAGCGCAGCAATCGCCTCGCTTCCCACGGAAACCCCGAGCAGCGGTCCCGTGAATTCCTCCAATTCCTCTCCTTCCGCGAACGCCCGCTCCCCGGGCACCACGAGGCGCGCCTCGCCCGGGCTGGCCACGAGCGTCCAGCGGGAGCCGCCGACGGGAGCGAAGAGTTCCAGACGCATCGCCTCGACGGCCTCGGGGTCCGCGCCGCCGGACGGGCGGACGAACACGACCAGCAGGCGTCCCGAGAAGCGGCCGCGCTCACCTTCGCCGCGAAGGCTCACGACGGCCTGATACCGCCGCACGCCCGCGGCCAGCCTGGCCGTCTCGTCCAGCAGCCGAAACGCAGCGGTCTCGTCGAGGGGCGCCGCCGGGACCCGGACCGCCCGGGCCGCGCACCCCAGGGAAGCGGCGAGGCCCCAGAGAATCGCAAGTCGCAGCGCCGCGCCCCGGCCATGGGGGTGACCGCTTCGCGGACGTTCCAGGGCGGCCGGGTCCGCCGCCGACCTAGTCCCGATCGTTCCCGGCTTCCTCGATTTTTCGGGCGATCGCCTCTCGTTCGAGTTCCTGGTCGCCGTCGTGCTGGAGAGCCTTCCGCCAGAAGCGGACCGCTTCCTCGCTGTTTCCCTTCGCCCGGTACAGATCTCCGAGGTGGTCCAGAACCACGCTGTTCTCCGGCATGCACTGCTGGGCCCGAAGCAGGTTCGGCTCCGCCAGGTTCAGGTCGCCCTGCCGGAACTGCACCCAGCCGAGACTGTCGAGGTAGGAACCGTTGTACGGGTCCTCCGCGAGCGCCCGCTGGATCAGTTCCTCGGATTCCTCGAGCCGGTCGTTCCGGTCGGCGAGCATGTATCCGAGATAGTTGAGCGCGAGGTCGTGGTCGGGCTCCGCGGCGATCACCCGGCGGAACTCCGCCTCCGCTTCCTCGAGCTTTCCCTGCCGCTCGAGCAGGGCGCCGAGCTGGAATCGAAAGTCCGGGTCATCCGCCCGCTCTTCGAGCCAGCCGCGGGTAATCCGCTCCGCCGCCGGCAGGTCGCCCCTTTCGGCGTGGTGGCGGACCAGCGCGTGGACCGCTCCCCCCGTCTCGGGATACTCGGCCACCAGGGCCCGGAGGATTCCAAGCGCGGCGTCGCTCCGGCCTCCCGCGTTCAGCACCCGGGCCTGGAGCGCGAGCAGGCCCGGTTCCCCGGGCCGGTCCGCAATCAGCGCTTCGACCAGCACGGCTGCTTCGTCCGGCAGCCCGGCCGCCACCCGGTTCTGCACGAGGGCCACCCGATACCGGAAGGCCTCGACACTGTCCCCGGAGAGCCGGAAGGCTTCCTGGAGCGCGTCGGACGCCTCCTCGTACTCTCCGAGGTGCTCCAGCGCCTGCGCGAGTCGGGCGAGGGTTTCCCGGCGATGGCGGGAGCCGTAGGAGTCCCGGGGGAGCGCTACCACCGCCTGGAATTCCTCGGCCGCCCTGGCGTACTCGCAGCGGGTGGCGAAGACGCCGCCGAGCGCCATTCGCGCCGGGACGCTCCGGCTGTTCTCCTCCAGCAGCCGCAGCAAGACCGCTTCCGCATCCTCGAGCTGACGCTGCTGCCTCCGCACCATCGCCAGACCCATGAGGGCTATTTCGCTGCGGGGCTCCGCCGCGAGGATCCGTTCGAAGGCCTCGGCGGCGGCCTCCAGGCGGCCCAGGCGGGCCAGGCCGTCCGCGAGGGACAGGCGGAGCGCCTGATCGTCGGGATGGTCGGCGGACCCCTTCTCGTAGAGCGCGACGACCTCGGCCAGGGCTTCGTCGGGCGACCGGCCGGGGATCCCGCGGTCGCGCAGGAGGTCGTCCACCATCTCCCGCGCTTCCGGCTGGCGCGGTTCGATGCGAAGCGATTGCAGCAGGTAGTCGAACGCCTGCTCCCTGTCTCCGGCGGACAGGCGGAGTTGCGCGAGCAGCAGCAACTCGCTGAAAGCGTCCGGAGCGCGGCGCAAGATCTCGCGAAGATGCGTCGCCGCCTCCTCGCCGCGCTGCAGGGCGGCGAGCAGCCGAGCCAGCTGGGAGCGGCTCCGGAGGTCCTCGGGGTCGAGGCGGACCGCCTCGCTCAGCGAAGCGACCGCACGCTCCGCGGCCTCGGGATCGTCCCCGGACCGGAGGCGGCGAAAGTGCACCGCGCCGAGCGCCCGGTGGGCGGCGGCGGCCTCCGGGTCCCGCTCGACCGCCTCCGCGGCCGCCGCTTCGGCGGCCTCCAGATCGCGGGTGGAGAGGCTGAGGTTGGCGATCTCGATGAGCGGATCGACCGCCTGCGGGTCGAGTTGGGCCGCCCGCCGGTAGGCGGCAATCGCCTCGTCACGCTCACCGGACATCTGCGCGAACCGGCCTTCGCCGAACACCCGGTAAGCCTCGGCGACCGGATCGACCGCGACCGGAACGTCAACCGTGTCCTCGGCTTCGGCTTGCTGCGGCGTCTCCTCCGTGGGAACCGGGTCCTGGGCGCCGTCGGTTCTCACGGGGAACGCCACGAGAAGCGCCAGCAGCGCCCACAGGGCCATCCGGGACATGGACCGGGGAATTTATCGCTGCCGGCCCAGGTCCGGGAACGCCCGTCTGCCCGGTTGCACCGGGAAGAGAGAAACCTCCGGCAGGTCCGCGCCGTGCGCGGCGCGGAGCGCCGCGCGTGCCGGTCTGAAGACCGGCGTTCCCCTCAATGCCGGAAGTGGCGCGCGCCAGTCAAGACCATCGCCAGACCCCACGCGTCGGCGGCGTCGATGACCTCCTGGTCCCTGACGGAGCCGCCCGGCTGGATCACCGCGGTGATCCCGGCGTCGGCCAGCACCTCGAGCCCGTCCGCGAACGGGAAGAACGCGTCCGACGCCGCGACGGCGCCCTCGACCGGGGACTGGGCCTTTTCGATCGCGAGCCGGCAGGAGTCGAGCCGGCTCATCTGGCCCGCGCCCACCCCCAGCAGCGCGCTTCCACGCCCCACCACGATGGCGTTCGACTTCACGTGTTTCGCGGCCTGCCAGACGAACCGCAGGCCCTCCCATTCGGCCTCCGAGGGCTCCCGCCGGGTGGCTACCCGGTAAGCGGATTCCTCGTCGCCGCGGTCCCAGTCCTGGACCAGCAGTCCGCCCGCCACCCGCGCGAAATAACGCCCCCCGGGCGCGAAACCCCGAAGGTCCCTCATCTCGATCAGCCGCAGGTTCTTCTTCCGCCGGAGCCGGGCGAAGGCGTCGGGATGGAACGAGGGGGCCGCGATGGCTTCCAGGAAGGTCGAGGCCATTTCCTTGGCGGTGTCCAGATCGACCTCGCGGCTCAGCGCCACGATGCCGCCGAAGGCGGACACCGGATCGGTGGCCCGGGCGGCCCGGTACGCCTCCACCAGCGTGCCCGCGACCGCGGCGCCGGCCGGATTCGAATGCTTGATGATCGCCGCGGCGGCTTCGCTGTCCTCACGGGAGTTCGCCAGGTCGGCGACCAGCCGCACGGCGGCGTCGAGATCCAGGATGTTGTTGTAGGAGAGCTCCTTGCCGTGGAGCTTCCGGGCGCCCGGGATCCCGGCGGGCCCGGATCCCGGATCGCGATAGAGCGCGGCCGTCTGGTGCGGGTTCTCGCCGTAGCGGAGCTCGGCCACCCGCGCGAACTCGAGGGACACCCGCTCGGGGAAGTCCTCCCCGGCGCCGTCCCCGGCGAACGAACCCGCGACCGCCCGGTCGTAGGCCGCGGTCGCGGCGAATGCCGTCCCCGCCAGCCGGCGGCGAAGGGCGTGTCCGACGCCGGGGTCGGGATCGTCGAGGGCGGCGAGCACCGCCGGGTACTCGCCCGGATCCACGACCACCGTCACGTCGGGCCAGTTCTTGGCCGCCGCGCGGACCAGGCAGGGGCCGCCGATGTCGATGTTCTCCCTCAGCTCGTCGTCCCCAGCTCCCCGGGCGAGGGTCTCCTCGAAGGGGTAGAAGTTGACGGCGACGACGTCGATGGGCCGGATGCCGAGCGACTCGAGCGACTCGAGATCGTCCGGGCGGGAGCGCCGGGCGAGGATCCCCCCGTGGATCCGCGGATGGAGGGTCTTGACGCGGCCGTCGAGGATCTCGGGATGCCCGGTCACCTCGGAAACCTCGAGCACGGCGATGCCGGAGTCTCGGAGAAAGCGCGCCGTGCCGCCGCTGGCCACGATCTCGAATCCGCGCTCGACCAGCCCCCGGGCGAAGGCGTCGAGCCCCTCCTTGCGGCTGACGCTGAGCAGGGCTCGGCGCGGACGGTTGTTGGGGTCTTGCGATTCACTCATGGGCCGGACGGCGGCGGATGCTAGCAGGGGCCCGCGACCTCCCGAGTACTCTTGGAAGCCGGCGCCGGCTTCCCCCATCGCGGCGTCCCGATTCCGTGTCCGAAAGCCAGCCAGCCGCCCTCGCGCAGCTCCCCGCGGTGGGCCGGCTTCTCGAGACGGCGCGGTTCCGGAGCCTCGCGGACGCCTTCGGGAGACCGCTCGTCACCGCCGCGCTCCGCACCGAGATTTCGGAGCTTCGCCGGGCGCTGCGGGCGGCGGCCGTTCCGGCGGGCTTCTCCCGCAATCCCGAAGCCTGGCTCGCCGCGGCCGTCGAGTCGCGGCTCGAGCGGGCCGCCGGGCCGGACCTCCGGCGGGTGATCAACGCCACCGGCGTGGTCGTCCACACCAACCTGGGGAGGGCGCCGCTGTCCGAGCGCGCCGCGCAGGCCGTCTTCCGCGCCGCGAGCGGTTACTCCGACCTCGAGTTCGATCTCGCCTCCGGCGCCCGGGGGAGCCGCCAGGAGCACCTCGGCGGTCTCTTCGAAGCCATGTTTCCCGGAAAGGCCTCGGCCGTTACCGGGAATGCCGCCGGCGGAGTCCTGCTGGCGCTCGACACCCTCGCCGCCGGGAAAGACGTGGTGGTGTCCCGGGGGGAACTGGTCGAGATCGGAGACTCCTTCCGGATCCCCGACATCCTGAAGAAGAGCGGCGCGCGGCTCGTCGAGGTCGGAACGACCAACCGGACCCGCCTCGACGACTACCGGCGCGCCATCACCGGGAGCCAGGGAGAGGTCGGCGCACTGCTCAAGGTGCATCAGTCCAACTTCCGGATCGTCGGCTTCACCGAGGCGGCGTCGACCGCCGACCTCGTTGCGCTGGGGGCGGAGTTCGGGATCCCCGTCATCGAGGACTTCGGCAGCGGCAACCTCCAGCCCCTGACCGAGCTCGGAGTGGACGGCGCCGGGAACGAACCGACCCTCGCGGATCGGGTCGCGTCGGGCGCCGACCTCGTCATCTTCTCGGGAGACAAGCTGTTCGGAGGACCCCAGGCCGGAATCCTGCTGGGGACCGCAGAGGTCATCCGAGCCTGTCGCAAGAATCCGCTCGCGCGGGCGCTGCGCCCCGACAAGATGGCCATCGCCGGGCTCCAGGCAACGCTCTGGAGCCACCTGACCGGACGCGCCCGCCGTGAGGTTCCGGTGATCCGCGCCATCGCGCGGCCGCTCGAGGAGATCGCGGCGGCCGCGGAACGCCTGCGCGACTCGCTCGGGCCTGCCGGAGGCTGGAATGTGGAAGTGGTTGCGGAGACTTCCCGAATCGGGGGCGGGGCGGCTCCGGGAGCGGGTCTACTGACCCGCTGCCTGGCTCTCTCCCGCATCGGAACCGAGGCCGAAGAGATTCGCCGGAAGCTGCTCCGGAGCGACCCGCCGGTGGTCGCCCGCATCGTGGACGACCGGGTGCTCCTCGACCTGCGCACCGTTCCGCCGGAAGAGAACGACGAGCTGCTGGCGGCCCTCCAGTCGCTGGTGGATGAGCCTGATTCCCCGGGCTGAATCCGGCCCATCCACAAAGTACCCTTCCCGGACCGCCGCATGATTCCCGTCCACGAACGATCCGGCCAGGACGCTCCCGCGAACCCCGCCGGCATCCTCTTCATCAACGGGAAAGAGCGTGCGGTGCCGCAGCCGGCGTCGGTGCGGGGCGCCCTCGAGGCGCTCGGGCTTCTGAGCCGCCCGGTCGCGGTCGAGCTCAACGGGCGCCTGGTGCGCCGCGCCGATCAGGAGACGACCGCGCTGAAAGCGGGGGACCGCGTGGAAATCGTGAGTTTCGTGGGCGGTGGCTGAGGTGACTGCGGTCGAAGACTCCCCGCTCGCGCTGGGCGGGCACACCTTCCAATCCCGCCTGATCCTGGGCACCGGCAAGTACGCGTCGCTTCCGCTGATGCGGGACTGTCACGCCGCTTCCGGGTGCGAGATGGTGACGGTCGCGGTCCGCCGGGTGGACCTCGATGCCGAAGAGACCCTGCTCGACTACATCCCCCGTGACCGCTACACGCTGCTCCCCAACACCGCGGACTGCTTCACCGCCCGTGAAGCGATCCGCACGTCGCACCTCGCCCGGGAGGCCGGACTCTCGAACTGGATCAAGCTGGAGGTCATCGGCGACCGGAAGACGCTCTACCCGGACAACGAGGAACTCCTGATCGCTACCCGCGAACTGGTCGCCGACGGATTCGTGGTGCTTCCTTACACGAGCGACGACGTGGTGGTCGCCCAGAAGCTCGAGCAGGCCGGCGCCGCCGCGGTGATGCCGCTGGGAGCCCCCATCGGCTCCGGTCTCGGGATCCAGAACCGCAACAACATCGCGTTCATCCGCGAGGCAGTCTCGGTGCCGGTCATCGTGGACGCCGGCGTGGGAACCGCGTCCGACGTCACGGTGGCGATGGAGCTGGGCGCCGACGGGGTGCTCCTGAACACCGCGGTCGCGGCCGCCCGGGAGCCGGTGAAGATGGCCGAGGCGATGAAGCTCGCCGTCGAGGCCGGGCGGCTCTCCTGGCTCGCGGGACGGATGCCCCGCCGCCGCTACGCCACCGCGTCCTCGCCCCCGGCGGACGCGCCGCTCGCCTAACAGCTAGTGCCAACCGCCTCCCGCAAGAAGGCCCGGGCCGCACGGAACGAGCAGACTCCGGACAGCCAGGCCGCGGAGCGGGCCCTCCGGCGGCGTACCGGACGGATCGTCCGGGCGCTCGCGAAGGAGTACTCGGCGGCCGAGTGCGCGCTGCTGCACGACTCCGCCCTCCAGTTGCTGGTCGCCACCATCCTCTCGGCGCAGTGCACCGACCGCCGGGTGAACATGGTCACCCCGGCGCTCTTCGCCCGCTACCCGACGGCGGATGACTTCGCCGACGCCGACCCCGACGAGTTGGAGGAGATGATCCATTCGACGGGTTTCTTCCGGAACAAGACCCGTTCCATCATGGGCGCCTGCCAGCGGATCCGCGACGACTTCGCCGGCGAGGTGCCGGACAACATGGAGGACCTTCTGACCCTGCCCGGCGTCGCCCGGAAGACCGCGAACGTCGTCCTCGGCACCTGGTTCGGGAAGAACGAAGGGGTGGTGGTGGACACCCACGTCTTCCGCATCTCGCATCGCCTGGGCCTCGCGCCGAAGAAGACGACGAACCACACGGAGCAACGGCTGATGGCGCTCGTCCCGCGCCGCGAATGGACCAACTTCAGCCACCGGGTGATCCTCCACGGCCGGGCCATCTGCGACGCCCGAAACCCGAAATGCCGGGAATGCACGCTGGAGAGCATGTGTCCCAGGAACGGAGTCGAACCGCCGCCGTCGGAGCGCGTCCGGACTCCCGGCCGGCGGCGCGCCGGGCGCCCGGCCTCCGCATGAATCCGCGCAAGACCCTCTATCTGGCCAATCCGTACGGCTTCTCGGAAGGACAGCGGGCGGGACCGCTCAAGGAGCTCGTCCGCGCGCTGGAGGCGCTGGGCGTCGAGGTCTGGGAGCCTTTCGCCCGCAACAACCAGGTGGATCGGGCCGCCCCGGGTTGGGCGTACCGGATCGGCCAGGCGGATCTCAGCGACGTGCGGGACGCCGACGGATTCTTCGCGGTGGTGAACGGCTGTCCCCCGGATGAGGGGGTCATGGTGGAACTCGGGATGGCGGTCGCCTGGCGGAAGCCGGTGTTCCTGTTCCGCGACGATTTCCGGCGCTCTACGGACAGCGAGGAGTACCCGCTGAACCTGATGCTCTTCACCGGCCTGCCGGAGATCGGCTGGGAGGCGAACTGGTACTCGTCCGTCGAGGAGATCGCCGATCCGGACAAGGCGCTCGCCCGCTGGCTGCGCCAGCAACCAGCCTGATGCGCCTCGGCCTCGAACTCGGCTACCTGACGAAGGGTTCACCCGACCCGGTGGCGCTCGCCGAACGGGCGGAGGCCGTCGGGTTCGATTCGGTCTGGGTCTCGGAAGCCTGGGGTTCCGACGGGGTCAGCCTGCTCGCCTGGATCGGCGCCCGGACCGAACGGGTCGCGCTCGGCACCGCCATCCTGCCTATCGGCTCGCGCACCCCGGCGCTCCTGGCGCAGACGGCGGCCACGCTTGACATGCTCAGCGGAGGACGGCTGATCCTCGGCCTCGGCGTCTCCGGTCCGCAGGTCATGGAGGGGTGGCACGGCGTCCCGTTCGCGAAGCCGGTGACCCGGACCCGCGAGACGGTCGAAGTCATCCGGGGCATCCTTCGCCGGGAGCGGAAGCTGGAGTACGACGGTGAGTCCATCCGGCTCCCCATGCCGGACGGCACCGGGCTTGGAAAGCCGCTGAAGCTGATGCTCCGACCGCATCGTGCCGAGATTCCGATCTACCTCGCCTCGATCGGTCCCCAGAACACCGCGCTCACCGCGGAGACCGCGGACGGCTGGCTCCCGTTCCTCTACTCGCCGGACCAGGCCGCCGACGTCTGGGGTCCCGCGCTCGCCGCCGGCGCCGCGAGCCGGAAGCTGCCGGCGCCACTCGACATCGCTCCGATGGTCGATTGCGCCCTGGGCAGCGATCTCTTCCGTCTCCGCGACCAGTTACGGCCGGGGATCGCGCTCTACGTGGGCGGCATGGGGGCGCGCCGGCGCAACTTCTACAACCAGCTCGCGTGCCGTTACGGCTACGAGGCCGCAGCGAAGACGATCCAGGACCTCTATTTGGACGGGAAAAAGGACGACGCGGCGGCGGCGGTCCCCGACGGGCTGGTGGACGAGATCTGCCTCGTCGGGCCGGAGGCGAGGATTGCCGAGCGGATGGCCGCGTACCGGGAAGCGGGGGTCACGACCCTGATCGTGTCACCGCCCGTGGATGAGGAGGGGAATCCCGCGCCGGACGGCCTGGACGCGCTGCGACGCGCGTGCTCCTGAACTGATCGATGACGCTCCCCGTCCTGCTGCTGGCGTTCTACGGGATGACCGTGGTGCGGGCGGTGCTCGTTCGCCGGAGAACGGGGATCAACCCGGTGAAGCTGAAGGCGGACGACTCGGTTCACGAAGTGACGGGCCGGGTTCTGAAGGCGAGCATCGGGACCTGGCTGCTCATCAGTCTGGTGTACGCCTTTGCCCCCGAACTGAAGCCGTGGCTGGTCCCCATCCAGTACCTCGAGACCGAGGCCGTTCACCGGACCGGCGCCATCGTCGCCACGATCGCGATCCTGTGGATCGGCATCGGGCAGGCCCAGATGTCCGGTTCCTTCCGCATGGGAATCGATGCTTCCGAGAAGACGGCCCTCGTCCGTCACGGGTTCTTCTCGTGGTCGCGAAACCCCATCTACCTCGGTCTCCTGACGGGGGTGGCCGGGTTCTTTCTGGTGGCGCCCAACGCCCTCAGCTTCGGCGCCTTCGTCGCCGCCTGGACCGGGATCAAGATCCAGGTTCGGCTGGAGGAGGAATACCTGCTCTCCCACCACGGCGACGCCTACCGGGAGTACCGGGCCACCGTGCGGCGGTGGATCGGGACGCGGCGCGGCTGACCGGAGGTAGGCCAACAGCCGTTATGGCGCCGCCGGCCGCGCGGCGTACCCGCTGCACCCGGCGATAACCGGGCCGGCGGGCATCTGCACCGAGCGATATCGGGGCCGGCGGGCGCCTGCACCCAGCGATAGCGAGGTCGGCGGGCGGCTGCATCCAGCGACATCGGGGCCGGCTGGCGGCTGCACCCAGCGATAACCGGGCCGGTGTTCCGAGCCGGGTGGGATGTCGCTTCGCTTCGACTTTTCCACATTGGGCCCGCAAACGGGAAAAAAGCGCCCCGTTTTACGTCTGAACCAGAAAGGCCGGGTGCATGCCCGGCCCCGGCGAGAAACAAGAAAGGAGTTGTCATGTCCGAATCCACCATCCCCCCTGCCGAAACGGTTGCCGCGCCGAGGGCGGCTCCCTACACTGGCGACATGGACATCGGCCGCCCGGTTCCCGTCCCCTGGTGGAGGGAGGCGGTACGGTCCTGGGTGCCGGTGCTGGGGATCGCCGCCGTGCTCGTCTTCCAGATGGTCAGCCTGCAACAGCAGATCGGTGATCTGCGGACGGACTTCCACCGGGAGATGGGCGATCTACGGACCGACATCCAGCGGGACATGGGTGACCTGAGGACGGACATGCAGAGGGAGATGGGTGACCTGCGGGATGAACTCCGGACGGAGATGAGCATCCTGGGGGAGCGGATCACCCGGCTGGAAACGCTGCTCGAGCCGCGGGCGGAGCGGTAGAGCGCGGCGCCGCCTGCGGGCCTGCGGCCCGCGTGCCCACCGGAGGTCGGCGTTCCAAGCCGGGTGCGTCACCTGGGCTCGCCGCGCTGCGCCGTTGCGGGCCTGCGGCCCGTGTGCCGACCGGAGACCGGCGTTCCAAGCCGGGTGTGCCGTCTGGAGGTGGAGCCCTACGCGCTGGCGGGCCTGCGGCCCGCGTGCCGGCTGAAGCCGGCGCTCCAAGCCATGTGCGCCCCTACGGGGTCCAGGCCTCGGCGCGTTCCAGGAACACCGAGGGGTTGTCCAGCCACTCGGCGTAACCGATGTTCCGTTCGTCGGTGAGGTAGTCGAGCTTGTCGTCGAGACAGGCGAGTAGGACTTCCTCGCCCTGGTCGAGGGCGAATCCGCCGAGTTCGAACTCCGTGTCGAGGGCGGTCACCGCGAAGAAGCCGTCGGAGGCTGCTTCCGCGACCCGGTTCGCGATCTCGTCGCCCGCCAGCGCGTCCACTCCCCGGGTGGCCAACACCAGCAGTTGCTCGGACCGGGGCAACTCGGCGCCGAAGAAGACGACCTGCGGATAGCCGGGAGACGGCGGCTCCAGGTGGCTGCGTCCGGAAAGGTTCGCGGACGATCCGCTCGCGGCGATGCGAAAGGCCTCGGTGCCGTCGGCGACGACGGTCCCTTCGGGGGTGGTGACGCTGGTCCCCACCAGCAGCACGCCTCCGTCATCGATGAGGCCGACGATCTGCAGGAAGCGGGACTCGCCGGTCGTCTCCACCGAGACGCCGACGCGGAACTCGCTCGTCAGATGGCTGTATTCGCGGAGCGTCGCGGCGTCGGCGCCGCGCACGAGGAGCGAGTGACGGAACTCGATGTGCCCCGATGTGAACGCGACCGCGGGGGCGCCGGACGGGTCCAGGGTACGTTCCTCCAGGATCGTGATGCCGCCTCCGACGAGGTCGAACTCCGGGGTGGCCGGAAGCAACCAGATCCCCGGCCAGACGTCGATGCCGCGGCGGTCGAAGGAGAGGCCGGCGCCGTCCATCGCCTCGAGCGCGCTCAGGAGATCGGCCTCGTAGCCGCGATGCTCGTCGAACGCCGTCGATTCCGGGTCGGGATCACCGCGGTAACTGATCGGCTCGTAGGAGGCGAAGAAGCCGAACTCGAGGACGCGCCCTTCCTCGGCGCAGCGGACGGGCGGCGGCGCAGTGGGCGCGGGAGCCGGGTCGGGAGCCGTCGGCGAAGTCGATGGGCCGTCCGAACCTTCATCGCACCCGCCAGCCGCGACGCCGAAGACGAACGCGGCGGCCAGGAGCGGACGGCGGGCGCCGGACCGCGTCATCGGCGTTCGGGTCGCTCCGACCGAGGGACCGTGGACCCGGAGACAAGGCCGAAGGCGCCCTCGAAGACCCGGGTCACCGGCCCCTCCATCAGCGGCGCCTCGCCGGTGAAGTCGATATGGATCAGGTCACCGCTCGCCACCCGGACGGGGACGGCCGCCGGCCAGCCGAGGAAGCGATGCGCCACCGTGACCGCCGCCGTGGCCCCGGTCCCGCACGCGAGGCACTCGGCCTCGACGCCCCGTTCGAAGGTGCGGAGCCGGATCTCTCCCGAACCTTCGTCCAGCGCGATGAAGTTGGCGTTCGCGCCGGCTGGGAAAACCTCGTGCCGCCGGATCGCGCTGCCCCGGCGGTCCACGTCCACGGCACCGACATCCGGGACGACTTCGATGGCGTGCGGAACGCCCACCTCCAGCGCGAACAGCTCTGCCTCGCCGCCGGGGAGGTCGGACAGCCGGAGGCGGCGGATCGGACTCGGCTTCGTCATCGCCACCCGCACCGTCGCCGCACCGGCGGCGCTCGCCAGGATGTCGGCTCGCAGCACCCCCGCCGGCGTCGCGATCCGCTGCGAGATCCCACCCGCCCCGATCTCCCGGGCGAAGACCGCGGCGCAGCGGGTGCCGTTGCCGCAGAGTTCTCCCTCGCTGCCGTCGGCGTTGAAGTACCGCATCACGTAGTCGGCATCCTGCCGCTGCCCGCCGCGCTCGACCAGGATCAGGCCGTCGGCCCCGATCCCGAGCTTGCGGCGGCATGCCCGCCGGGCGAGCGGGGGCTTCTCCGCCTCTTCAATGGCGCCGCCGCGGTTGTCCGCGACGACGAAGTCGTTGCCGGCCCCCGACATCTTGACAAAGCGGAGGTTGGAAACCGGCATTCACGCGCTCACGCGCTCCGAATCGTAGCCACCGCGCCATCCTCGGAGCGGGGAAACACGGTTCCGATCCGGACCGCCTCCACGTTCGCGTCCTGGAGCCGGCCCAGGAAGTCCTCGGACCGGGCTTCGGGCACCCCCGCGAGGAAACCGCCCGCGGTCTGCGGATCGAACAGCAACTCGAGACGGGGATGCCGCGAGGCCTCGGCCTCGATCCGGATCGCCTTCGCGATCCTGCGGTTCGCCTCGTGCGCGGTGCTGCGGAGGCCGGAACCGAGGAGCTCCTCGGCGCCGGGCAAAGCGGGCAGCGTTGAAACGTCCAGTTCCGCCGACAAGCCGCTGGCCCGCAGCATCTCGGCGAGATGGTTCATGAGTCCGAAGCCGGTCACGTCGGTCGCCGCGCGGAGGCCCGCCGCCACCGCCGCCCGGGCCGCCTTCTCGTTGGGACACACCATCTGGGCGGTGGCCGCCTGGAGCCACGCGCCCCTTCCCTGGCCGAGCATGACGCCCCGCAGCACGACCCCGCTGCCGAGCCGCTTGGTCAGGTAGAGCCCGTCCCCGGCCTCGAGGCCGTCGAGCGTCAGCAGGCGGTCCCCGATCGGGTGCCCTTCCACCGAGAAGCCGACGGTCAACTCGGGACCGACCGTGGTGTGGCCGCCCAGCAGGGCAACCCCGATTTCGTCCAGGAGCGAGCGGGCGCCCGCGAGGAGTTGGTAGAGCGTCTCCGCGCCGGCTTCGGGGGTCTCGTCCTCGGGGAGGTTGACGAGCGCCATCGCGTACCGCGGGGCGGCGCCGGTGGCGAACAGATCGGACAGCGCGTTGGCCGCCGCGACCTTGCCGTTCAGCCAGTGGTCGCCGCTGAACGCCTTGAACCAGTCCACGCTCGACACCACCACGTCGCCGCGCGGGGTGGCGAAGGCGGCGGCGTCGTCGGACTGGTCGAGCCCGAGGCGAACGCTCCCGTTCCCTGCGTCGGCTCCGGCGCCGAGTTCGTCGCGCAGGCGGCCGAGCGCCCGGTCGAGGGTGGTCTGGCCGGCCTTCGCCGCGCAGCCGCCGCACACCATCGCCTCCATCGCGGTCCGGTCCATCCGGGAGAACTCGCCGGTGGTCCCGCCGCCGTCGTCGAGCACCTGGAACTTCCGCATAAACTTCCGGTCGATCCGGTCCTTGAGGTTCATCACCCAGCGGCCCTCGAAGGACGTTCCCCACTTCGCCCCGAGCGCGCTGCCGTCTCCCAGGTTGAGCAGGGTCAGAAAGTCCGGCTGTGGGCGGTAACCGCGGAGCGGTCTTCCGGCAACCACCCGCCGCAGGTTGTCGGCGATGAACGGCCCCTGCCGCACCGCGTACACCCCCGCCTTCGGGGTCGCCGGCCAGTCCTCGAGGGTCGCGCAGTCCCCCACCGCGAAGATCCGGTCGTCGCCCAGGGTCTGGAGCGTCGGGCGGGTGAGCACAAAACCGTGCTCGTCGAGGGGCAGCCCCGAATCGCGGAAGACGTCCAGGCTTCCGGCGCCCACCGCCCAGATGAGGGAGTCGGCGGGGACGACCTCACCGCCCTCGAGCCGGACGCCGCCGTCCTCGGCCGCGGCGACCCAGGCGCCCGTGCGGATCGAGATTCCCCGGGCCGCGGCATTGCGGCGGGCCCGGCTCGCCAGCGAGGGCGGGAACCCGGTGAGCACCTCGGGAAGCGCCTGGAGCAGCGTGATCCGGAGCGCGCGCTCGATCCCGGCGCGGCGAGCCGCCGCCAGCAGCCGTTCCCGGACGGTGAACGCCAGCTCGATGCCGCCGGTGCCTCCCCCGGCGACCACCACCTCGAACGGCCGGTCCGCGGCATGCGCCAGAAAGGACGACGAGAGCGTCCCGATCTCCCGCACCAGGCGCGCGATCGGACGGGTGGCTCGGGCCCGCTCCCGGACGCCGGGCAGGTCGAGTCCGGCGACGGTGCTACCGATGTCGAAGGAGACGAAGTCGTAGGCGAGCGGGGCGCGCCCCGCGAGCCGGATGCGCCGGTCGGGCGGATCCACTCCCACCGCGGGCGTGAGGACGACTTCGGCGCCCGCCAGCCGGGCCAGCGGGACCACGTCGATCTCCAGCTCCGAGGCCCGGTACTGACCGGCGACGAACCCGGGCACCATCCCGGAGTAGACGGCGACCGGCGTGTCGAGCACCACCGTCACTCGGGCCTCGGGCCACGGGCGCATCATCATCCGGCGCAGGACCTGGACGTGGGAATGGCCACCGCCCACCAGGACGACGTGGGGCCGGTGGGCCGTGTTCTCACGCATGATGGTCAGGGCGCAGCGGCGAAAGTATCGGCCATACAATCGCGGGTCCGGCGAATCGCGGAACCAGGGGAGGCTTCGGCATCCATCCCGCAGCCGGGAGGAGACGATCCATGAATCACCACTTGACGAATCTGCGGCAGCATCCCGCGCTCCCGCTCATTGGCGCGCTCCTGCTCGCGGTCGCCTTCGGCTGCGCGGGGGGCGGGGACGAACCGTTCATGGAGCAGCCCTGCACGGATGAGATGAGCCTCAACGAATGTCTCGTCTTCCGCTCGGCCCAGTTCGAACTCGACACCGAGCGGGAGCACCCGCCGCGCGGGTTCCTGGATCCCGACGTGTTCATCGAGCACGAGGCGTCCGGCTTCGCCAAGGTGCTCTGCTCGGCGGTCTTCCTGACCGGGCTCGATTTCGAAGCCGCCCAGCATCAGATCGGCGGCTTCACCTCCCGCTACCGGTACCGCGACCGGCTCCTGGGGCGGGAGATCGACATGGACAACGGACGGGTCCACATCACGACGGACACCGGCGTGACGAGGACCGCGGTCCACCACGGCGACCAGGGTTGCGTCACGCTGCCGATCGGCGAGGACGGCCCCTTCTACGAGACCGTGCCCGTCACCTCCACCGTGAACCAGGACGACCCCTGGCCGATGGGGGACGTGCTCCCGGACGAGCCGCTGCCGGAAGACGTGGACGCCGAGAAGCTGGAGGCGGCCGTGGACGCGGCCTTCGAGGACGGCGCCATGACGCTCGCCTTCGTGGTGCTCCACCGGGGCCGGCTGGTGGCGGAGCGCTACCGCGAGGAGGACGGGATCACCAAGGACACCCCGCTCGAGAGCTGGTCCATGAACAAGAGCCTTTCCGCGACCCTGCTCGGGATCCTCATTACCCAGGGCGATTACACCCTCGACCAGCTCGCGCCGATCGACGCCTGGCACGAGGATCCGAACGACGTGCGCGGCACCATCCGGATCCAGGACATCCTGCAGATGTCCAGCGGACTCCGCTGCCTCAACGCCGGCGATCCCGAGTGGGACGAAGCGACCATGGGCTATCCGGACCACCTCTACCTCTACACCAGCACCGTGGATTCCCACGAATGGGCGACCCAGCGGGCGCCGCAGTGGGCGCCCAACACGGTCGGGCGGTACCGCAACTGCGATCCGATCCTCACGAACCACATCGTGCGGCTCGGGGTCGAGGGCCGCGGTGAGAACTACCACCAGTTCCCGCAGAAGCACCTCTTCGACCCGATCGGCGCCAACCGGTTCGTCGCGGAGGCCGATCCCCACGGCAACTTCCTGCTGAACGGCTACGGCTTCGGCAGCGGACGGGCCTGGGCCCGGCTCGGCCAGCTCTACCTCGACGGCGGCATGGCCCCGAACGGCGAGCGGGTGCTCTCGGAGGAGTTCGTCGAGTTCGCGACCTCGGTGGCGCCCTCCTGGGAGGCCGACGGGCGGCCCATCTACGGCGGGCTCATCTGGATCAACAACCCGCCGCGCGGCGGCGAGAAGCGTTTCCCCGCGCTCCCCAACAGCACCTTCAGCTTCGCGGGCGCCGGCGGCCAGAGCACGATCATCGTCCCCGAGCACGAGATGGTGATCGCCCGGCTCGGGCTCTACGAGGGCTCGCTCGACGGGAGCGCCAACCGGGCGCTCCAGAACGCGCTGGGGATGCTGGTCGAGGCGATTCCCCGGGCCGACGCGTCAAACTGACGCCCATGCGCACACACCCCGCTGGGCTGGGGGCCGCCGGCCTCTCCCTGATCATGCTCGGCGGCTTCGGCTGCGCCGGAGTGGACAGCGACACGCCGGGTGAGGGAGTCGCCGAAGCCCAGGGCGGGCCGCCCGCGCTCCCGCTGGAACGGCTCTCGCTGCCTCCCGGTTTCGAGATCGCCGTCTGGGGCCGGCTGCCCGGCGCCCGCTCGCTGACCCGGGGGGAGAACGGGACGATCTTCGTGGGAACCCGCGAAGCGTCCGGCGGGGTGTACGCGCTTCGCGACAACGACGGCGATGGGGAGGCCGATGAACTCCACACCCTCGCCGAAGACCTCTTCATGCCGAACGGGGTGGCGATGCGGGACGGCGACCTCTTCGTGGCCGAGGTGAACCGGATCCTCCGCTTCGACGGCATCGAGTCGCGGCTCTCCGATCCCGGCGAGCCGGTGGTGGTGACCGACGACCTGCCCGACATGCGCCACCACGGGTGGAAGTTCATCGATTTCGGGCCCGACGGGATGCTCTACGTCCCGGTGGGGGCGCCCTGCAACCGCTGCGCGTCGGAGAACCCGCTCTTCGCCTCGATCGCCCGGATGCAGCCCGACGGCTCCGGGTTGGAGGTCGCGGCGCGCGGGGTGAGGATGTCCGTCGGGTTCGACTGGCACCCCGAAACTGGACAGATGTGGTTCACCGACAACAACCCGGACTGGCTCGGGGACGACAACCCGCCCGGCGAGATGAACATCCTCACCGAAGCCGGGCAACACTTCGGCTACCCCTATTGTCACGCGGGGGACGTGAGTGATCCCTGGTACGGCCGTGACCGTTCCTGCGACGAGTTCGAGCCGCCGACCCAGAAGCTCGGCCCCCACGTCGCCGCGATCGGGATGGCGTTCTACCGGGGCGACCAGTTTCCCGAGGAGTACCGCAACCAGGCCATCGTCGCCGAGCACGGTTCCTGGAACCGGACCGAGCGTATCGGCTACCGCCTGACCCTGGTGCGGAACGAGGATGGGGTGGCGACTGCCTACGAGGACTTCGTCACCGGCTGGATCGGCGAACCCGACGAGCGCGCCTGGGGCCGCCCCGTCGACGTCCTGGAGTTGCCCGGTGGCGACGTCCTGGTCTCCGACGACCGCGCCGGGGCGATCTACCGGATTTGGTACTCCGGAGGCTGATCGGGCTCGGGGCGGCGCTGACGCTCGCCGCCCCGGCGTTCGCGCAGGACCGCGATCCCGGGGAATGGCCGCACTACGCCGCGGACCTGTCTTCGACCCGCTACTCCCCGCTGGAGCAGATCCACGCCGGCAACGTGGACCAGTTGGAGATCGTCTGGCGCTGGACTTCGCGTAACTTCGGGCCCCGCCCCGACTTCAACCTGCGGGCCACCCCGCTGATGCTGGACGGGGTCGTCTACGTCACTGCTGGCGCCCGGCGGGTCGCGGTGGCGATCGACGCCGCAACGGGGGAGACGCTTTGGACCTACCGCCTCGACGAGGGGAAACGTGGCGAGTCGGCGCCCCGGCAGACGTCCGGACGGGGGGTCGCGTTCTGGAGCGACGGCGAGACGGCGCGGGTGTTCCTGGTCACCCCGGCCTACCGGCTGGTGGCGCTCGACGCCGAGACGGGCCGGCTCATCCCGGGTTTCGGCCTCGACGGGATGGTGGACCTGCGGCGCAACCTGGGCCGGGAGGTGGACCTGGAGACCGCGGCGATCGGCTCCGGTTCGCCGCCCACGGTGGTCGGAGAGGTTGTGGTCGTGGGGGCGGCGCTGGTGAGTGGCAGTGCTCCGCCGTCGCCGGAGAACGCACCGTCGCCGGTCCGCGGTTACGACGCCCGGACCGGGGAGCTCCTCTGGACGTTCCACACGATTCCCCGCGAGGGGGAGTTCGGGAACGACACGTGGGAGAACGACAGTTGGCGCACCACCGGGAACACCGGCGTCTGGGCCTGGATGAGCGCCGACCCCGAGCTCGGGCTGGTCTATCTGCCGACCGAAGCCCCGACCGGGGACTACTACGGGGGGCACCGTCCGGGGGACAACCTGTTCTCCCAGAGCGTGGTGGCGCTGGACGTGGCGACCGGGGAACGGCGCTGGCACTACCAGACGGTCCACCACCCGATCTGGGACTACGACCTTCCCACCGCCCCGATCCTGCTCGACCTGACCGTGGACGGCCGGGAGATCCCGGCCCTCGCCCAGGTCACCAAGCAGGCGTTCACCTTCGTGCTCGACCGCCGCACCGGCGAGCCCGTCTGGCCGATCGAGGAACGCCCCATGCCGGCGTCCACCGTGCCGGGCGAAAGGACGGCGCCCACCCAGCCTTTCCCCACGAAGCCGCCGCCCTTCCAGCGGCAGGGAGTGAGCGAGGACGACCTGATCGACCTCACCCCGGAACTCAAGGAACAGGCGCTCCAGATCGCGCGGTTCTACACCCTCGGCCCGCTCTTCACCCCGCCGACCGTGATGGTGCCGCGGGGGAACCGCGGGACGCTGACCGTGCCGGGCGCGCTCGGCGGGGCGAACTGGCCGAGCGTTGCGGCGGACCCCGAGACCGGGATCGTGTACGTGTCCTCGGGCCTCGACGTGAACGTGCTCGGGCTCGAGAACGACCCGGAACGCTCCACGATGGACTTCGTTCAAGGGACGCGCCGGGAGATCCGGCTGCCCGAGGGCGGCGGTCCGCAGGGCCTGCCGCTGCTGAAGCCCCCGTGGGGGCTCATCACCGCGCTCGATCTGAACCGCGGCGAGATCCTCTGGCAGATTCCCAACAGCGACACGCCGGAGTGGATCCGCGAGCATCCCGCGCTCGAAGGGGTGGAACTGGGGCGGACCGGCCAGTCCGACCGCGGCGGGCTGCTGGTGACGAAGACGCTCCTCTTCGCCGGGGAGGGGTCCGGCATGTTCGCCGCGTTCGGCAGCGGGGGCCCGATGTTCCGCGCCCACGACAAGGCCACGGGGGAGATCCTCTGGGAGTTCGAGTTGCCGGCGAACCAGTCCGGGACCCCGATGAGCTACCTGGTGGACGGGCGGCAGTTCATCGTGGTCGCGGTCGGCGCGCCGGACCATCCGGCCGAGTTCGTGGCGCTCGCGCTTCCGGAAGCGGAATGAAGGGGAGGTCCCCATGAAGACCGTTCTTTCCCAACACCGGGAAACGGCCTACGCGCTACTGCGCATGGTGGTCGGCTTCCTGTTCTTCTGCCACGGCGTGGTGGCGGTCTGGTTCCTGTTCGGCGAGGGCACCCCGTATTCCCCGGCATGGCTCTACAACACCGCCGGGATCGTCGAGTTCGTGACCGGCGCGCTGGTCCTCGTCGGCTACCAGACCCGGATCGCGGCGTTCCTCGCCTCGGGGCAGATGGCGGTCGCCTACTTCTACCGCCACCAGCCCGACGGCCTGCTTCCCATCCAGAACGACGGGGAACTGGCGGCGCTCTTCGCTTTCCTGTTCCTTTTCATCGCCGCCGCGGGATCCGGGAAGTGGAGCATCGAGTCCTGCTGCCCGCCGGGAGGGAAGAAGCCGGAATGACCCGCGACGAGGCCTGGGCGCACCTGACCACCTGGTGCGAGACCGATTCGCTCCGGAATCACGCGCGCTCGGTGGAGATCGTCATGCGCGCGGCGGCCGGCCGCTACGGCGGCGCCGACGCGGACCCCGAGGTGTGGGGCATTGCCGGGATGCTCCACGACGCCGACTACGAGGAGTGGCCGGAAGACCATCCGAACCGGATCGTGGCCTGGCTCCGGGAGTGCGGCGAGGAAGAAATCGCCTACGCGATCTCCGGCCACTACACGAAGTGGGGCGTCGCGTGGAAGTCGCCCATGGACAGGGCGCTCCTCGCCTGCGACGAGCTCACCGGGTTCATCGTGGCGTGCTGCCTGGTGCGGCCCGAGGGGATCTCGACCCTGGGCGCCCGCAGCGTGAAGAAGAAGCTCAAGGACAAGCGGTTCGCGGCGAAGGTGGAACGGCACGAGTGCCGCTTCGGCGCCGAACTCCTCGGCGTGGATCTCGGCGAACACATCGAGTTCATCGTGAGCGCGCTGAAACCCCACGCCGAGGAACTCGGGATCACCGGACGCCAGCTCCATCCCTGATTCCAGGGAGGTAACGAAGGATGCGGAAGACCTGTTGCGCGGGAATCGCGCTCGGCGTACTGGGCTTCGCGGTCCCCGCAGTCCCGGAATCGCCCGTACCGCGCCGCCCGGTGCACACCTATTCCATCGTGGCCCGGGACCCCGCGACCGGCCAGTTCGGCGTGGCGGTTCAGAGTCACTGGTTCTCGGTCGGTTCGATCGTGTCCTGGGCGGAATCGGGGGTGGGCGCGGTCGCCACCCAGTCGTTCGTGAACCCGGCCTACGGGCCGCAGGGGCTCGAGCGGATGCGCACCGGGGAGTCCGCTCCGGATGTCCTAGCGGCGTTGGTCGCGGCTGACGAAGGCCGTGAGGTTCGGCAGGTGGCGATGATCGACGCAGCGGGACGGGTGGACGCCTGGACCGGAGGGAATTGCATTCCCGCCGCCGGTCACCTCGTCGGGGAGAACTTCTCGGTACAGGCGAACCTGATGGGAAGCGAGACCGTGTGGCCGGCGATGGCGGAGGCGTTCAAGAGCAGCGACGGCGACCTCGCGGAAAAGCTGCTGCGGGCGATGGAGGCCGCGGAAGCGGAAGGAGGGGACATCCGGGGCCGGCAATCGGCGGCCATCCTGGTGGTCCGGGGCGAGCCGAGCGGCGAAGCCTGGCGAGACCGTCTCTTCGACCTCCGGGTGGAGGATCACGAGGACCCGCTCGGGGAGTTGCGCCGGCTGGTCACCCTGCAGCGGGCGTATCACCACATGAACGCGGGAGATGTGGCGCTCGAGGTCGGAGACCGCGAGGCGGCGCTTCGGGAGTACGGAGCGGCGCGGACTTTGGTCCCCGACCACCACGAGATGACCTTCTGGCACGCGGTGGCGCTCGTGAACATGGAGCGGGTGGAAGAGGCGGCGCCACTCTTCGCCTATGCGTTCAGCGACGAGAACGACTGGCGCGAACTCGTCCGCCGCCTGCCGGGGGTCGGACTGCTGCCGGACGACGCCGCTCTCGTCGAGCGGATCGTGGCGATTCCGCCGGAACGCCGATGACCCGGTGCAGCCCGCCCGGCGGGCGACACTCCCAAGACTCGGAGGATCGATAATGAAGCTGTTGCGATGGCCGGTCGCCCTGGTGGCGGCTCTGGTTCTTCTTGGAGGTGTAGCAATGGGAACTCATCAGCCGGCGGCGGACGACGCCGTCTCGAAACACATGGTGGCCGAGGCCACGCTCGCGGCCCACTTCGTGGACGCCGCTCTGAAAGCAGGGATGGATCGCGACACGATCAACGCCGTGTTGCGCCGGATCGCGGACGAGACCGTCATTTCCGAGTTCTGGGTGAGTGACGAGAACGGCCAGATCGCATTCACCAACATCGACGGGGTGGACTTCACGTTCCCCACCGATCCGGCGGCGGATTCGCAGGCGGCTCCGTTCGCGGCGCTCCTGACCGGGGACGAGACCGTGGTTGTGCAGGGCGCCGCGCCCCGAGTGCTCGACGGCGCGGTCTTCCAGTACGTCGGCGTCGCCGGGGTAGATCAGCCCCGGATCGTGCAGGTCGGCCTCTCGGCTGCGGAACTCGCCGAGCCCTGACAGCGAGAACCGTCCGGGCTCGACGGCCAGCCAAGCCGGTGCGCCATCCGAGTGGTCAACGGCGCTGGCGATGCCGGCCGGAGGCCGCGCTCCGAGGCTAGAAGCTCGGGGCGAAGAGGACGGCGTTCATGAAGAGGCGGGTAAGGCCGTCCCAGAAGAGGCGGAAGTTGGGATCGTCGAGGAACAAAACGACCCGTCCGGAGCCGACGCGCTCGGTCGCCAGGTAGGGCGTGCCGGCGATGCGGGCGAGGGAATCGGGGAAGGCGAAACCGCTGCCGAGGAGTTCGTCCGGATCGTCCGGGAAGCGGGCAGCAACCGCCACTGCCGGATCGGGCTCGAAGGCGAGGCTCGACCAGACCATCACCGGGAACGGCACTTCGTAACCGAAGCTGAGGAAGCTCTCGGGGTTCGGCACGGCGCGGAGGATGGCGCCCGGGATCGCTTCGGCGGGCTGCCCGGTTTCTTCCGCCTCGGGTGATGGGTCATCGGGCCGTCCGCCGTCGGTCATGAAGGCCGATTTCGAGGCGAACCCGGGCTTGAGCCGGGTCCGGGTCCAGGAGACGTCCTCTCCGGCGAGCCACGCGGACGCCCCGCGCATGGTGATGAGCACGCCGCCCGCCCGCGTCCAGGCTTCCAGGTGTTCGAGCGTGCGAGCCGCGAGCGGATCGCTCCCGGGCTGGGGATACCCGCCGTCCGGAAGGATGAGGACCCGGTAGCCGCGGAGATCCGTCGCGGCGAGCCGGTCCCACGAGAGCGCGGTGAACGGAAGGCCGAACCGGCGCTCGAAGAGATACCACGGGCTGCCGTAGGCGGACGGGCGCACCGGGCCGCCCATCACCATGGCGACGCGCCCCCTGGCGACCTGGATGAACTGGTCCGATCCGAGATGGGGTCCGGAGGCGGTCAGCGGATCGTCCACCCCGAGGACATGGGCCCCGGTCGCGGCCAGCTCGGCAAGCCCCGCACGAAGCGCCGGAAGATCCGGAGCCTCGCCGGCGAAGACCAGCAGGGCGCCGCGGCCGAAGCTCTCGGCGCCGACCTCGAAAGCCGCGGTGGCCACCCGGAAGGGCACCCCCGCCTCCACGAGCCAGGCGGCGGCACGGACCGCATGATCGGTGTCTCCCGCGATGAGGAATGCGTACCGCGCGTCCCGGTTGCGGAACTCTCCCGGCGTGGGCGGCGGCTCGGCGACCGCGTCCTCCAGGGACAACGCCTCGGACACGTCGGGCGGCGGCAGGTCGGCCGCGCCGGCCGTCCACGCATCCAGCCGGTAGGTGAGCGGGACCGACCAGCCGGTAATGTCGTAAAACGCATCGGCGCTCGTCCAGATATCGGGATGCCCGAAGGAGGGATCGCCGCGGCGTTCGCGGTGTTCGTCCACGTAGTCGAGGAACTCCTCCGTGTAGCGCGCGTCCTGCTCGAGCAGCACCTGAAGCAGCCGGCCTTCGGGCTGGTTGCCCGCGACCACGAGACTCCCCGCCGGCAACGTGACGTCGGCAGCCGGACCACTCCGCGGGAACATGGGTCGGGCAGCCCGCACCGTCACCTCGGATGACGTCTCGCGCACCTCGATGCCGTTCCGGAGCAGAACCCCGCGCACGGCATCGAGCCGCGCCGGGTCGGAGGCACCCGAAAGCAGCCATCCACCGGGACGCTCACCCTCGTCCAGCGCTTCCCGCCGGTACGCCAGGTAGTCGCGGAGCCGCCGCTCCCGATGGCCCGCGGTGAGCGCCAGCACGCTCCGGCCCGCGATCAGGTGCTGTTCGATGCCGTCGCGCAGCGTGTATTCGCCGCCGCCGGGCCGGGCGAGACGCAACCCCCGCCAGCCGCCGCCCGTCGTCTCCAGGGTGAAACCGATGGACCCGGTGAAGTTCGGGAGGGTGTCCCAGTAGCCAGGGTCGAACTGCCCGAACTCCCACGGCGCGTAGGGGAAACCCGCCGACGCGAAGTCGGACGCCATGGCGCGGCCGTACTCCACGAGCCAGTCGCGCTGGTTGCCGGTGAGCACGGTGTGGAGGGGTTCGGCCATCCAGGGGCCGATGAACGAGTCCGTCTCGCCGTGGTGGTCCACGAAGACCATCGGCCGGGTGTCGAGGTAGAGCCGGACCAGGGCGCGGTTCTCGGGCTGGGTGCTCCAGACCGAGTCCCGGTTCAGGTTGATCTGGTAGTGGTTGTTGTTCGTCGAGAGGCCCCACGGGGCGCGGTGCTCGACCGCGTTCGGGTCCGGGTCACCGTCCGGCCAGCGGTGGGTGGCCTTGAACCAGGCCGCAAAGCGCTCGTGGCTGTCCGGGTTCGAGGCGGGGACGACGTACACCATCAGATCCTCGAGCAAGGCGTCGTGCCGGCCGGACAACAGTTCCCAGGCCATCCAGAGCGCCGCCTCGAAAGCGGCGGACTCGTTGCCGTCGTTCCCGTAGTTCAGGAAGACCCCGGCGGGGGTGCGCGCGACGATCGCCTCGGCTTCGTCCGCGGCGAGCCCGCGCGGGTCGGCGAGCCGCCGGGTGTCGCGCTGTATCGCCTCCAGCCGGGCGAGGTTGTCGGGCGAGCTGATGGTCAGGAGGATCAGCTCGCGGTGCTCAAAGGTCTCGCCGAAAGTGGAGATCCGGAGCCGCGGTGAGTCCTCGATGGCGTCGAGATAGCGATACAGGCCACCGTAGTCGGTGACCGATCCTCCCATCGGGTAACCGAGGATGTCTTCGGGGGAGGGAACCTGCGCGAACCCGGGAACGACGGTGACGCACAGGCCAACCAGACTCCAGGCCAGGACGGGCAGTCGACAGCGCATCGGGTTTCGAAGTCTAGGGGGGGTGTCTCGTCCCGCGAAGGGGTGGGATTCGCCGGTTCCGTCAGTTCAGGCCCGTCGAGAAACCGAATATAGTCGCCCGTCCGCCCCGGCCCGGTTCGACGGCGCGGGGACCTACGAGGAGTGGACGCATGTCAGAAGGAATCTGGTTGAACCGCAGGGCGTTTCTGAAGGGCGCCGGCGCCACCGCGCTCGCGGGCGCGGCGACGTCGGGAACCTCGCTGCTCCACCCGGTGACGGCGGGAGCCGCGGTGCAGGACGGGTCCGGCCAGTTCGACTTCGACACCCCCTACGACCGGGTCGGCACCGACTGCGCCAAGTGGGACACCATCATCGAGCGACACGGCGCGGAGAACATCCAGGTGGCGATGGGCGTCGCCGACATGGACTTCAAGTGCGCCCCGGCGATCACCGAGGCCCTGATCGACCGGGTGAAGCACGAGAACTGGGGCTACCTCAAGATGCCGGAGGACTTCTTCCCGGCAATCCTCGACTGGAACAGGACGCGCCACGGGCTGGAGATCAATCCCGATCTGATGGCCCTCTCCGACGGCGTCCACCCGGCGCTGATCGCCGCGCTGAAGGCGTTCGCGCGGCCCGGCAGCCGGGTGCTGCTGACGACCTCGACCTACAGCGGCTTCTACACCGATCTGCGCGAGTCTCACACGCTCGCGGAAGAGAGCCCGCTGATCATCGACAACGGGGTCCACCGGCTGGACTTCGACGACCTCGAGTCCCGGATCTCGCAGGAGACCGACGCGCTCATCCTCTGCAACCCTCAGAACCCCACCGGGAACTGCTGGTCGCCGGAGGACCTCATGCGGCTGGGGCAACTGTGCCTCGAGCGCCGGGTGGTGGTGCTGGCGGACGAGATCCACTGCGACTTCGTCACCAAGGGGCAGAAGTACACGCCGTTCGCCACCCTGCCCGACAAGGCGGTGGTGGACAACAGCGTCACCTTCCAGTCGGGGAGCAAGACCTTCAGCCTCGCCGCGATGAAGGTCGCCTGGTTCCATTCCACCAACCCCGAGTACTTCCAGAAGGTCCAGGACCAGCACATGGCGCAGACCAACACGCTCGGCGTGGTGGCGCACCATGCGGCGCTCCGGGGCGGCGGGGAATGGCTGGACCAGTTGCTGGTCTATCTCGACGGCAACCACGACCTCGTCGAGCAGTACCTCCGCGAGAAGGTCCCGCAGGTCAAGTACACCAAGGCGCAGGGCACCTACCTCGCCTGGCTGGATGTGTCGCAGGTCGCCGAGGCGATCGGCGCAACGGAGAAGGCCGCGGCGGCCACCGAGACCGAAGAGGAGGAGGTGACGCCGGAGGACATCGTGGTCCGCTGGCTGGTCGAGAACGCCGGCGTGTACACCAACCCGGGATCGAACTACGGGCCGGGCGGCGAGGGCTGGGTTCGCATGAACCTCGGCACCTCGCGGCAGTTGATCCAGGTGGCGCTCGACAACATCGCGGAGGCGATGAACAGCCTTTAGCAGCGGGTGCGACGACGCGACTTCGCGGCGCTCGCCGCCGCGAGCACTGCCGGCGCGCTGTGGCAGCAGGCGTGCGCCGAAGTCGAGGACACCGGCGGGCTCTCCGCCGAAACGGTGGGGACGCTCCTCGACCACCAGGGGCCCCGGGGAATCTACGAGGACCCCACGGAGCTTGAGCGGCTCCGCCGGGCGGTCGAGAACATGATCGGCGTCCAGCGGACGCTCCGGGAGTTCCCCCTCGATCCCGACGAGCCGCCGCTGACCGTCTTCCGCCGCGGTTGAGTCATGGCAGTCCAGGAATCGACCTTCTTCCTCACGGTCTCCGAACTGGCAGCGGGCCTCCGGGACGGATCCTTCAGTTCGGTCGAGCTGACTCGGGCGTACCTCGATCGCGCCGAGGAACTGGACGTCCCACCATTCGAGTTGCCGAGCGAGCCGCGCGAAGACCACCAGGGGAAGCTGGCCACCATGGTCACGATCGCGCGCGACCACGCGCTCGAATCCGCCGAGCGAGCCGATCAGGAACTGGCGGCCGGCAACCCGCGCAGCATCCTGCACGGGCTTCCCTACGGAGTGAAGGACCTGCTCGACACCCGCGGCGTCCGCACCACCTGGGGATCGGGCATCTTCCGGGACCGCGTGCCGGACCGGAACGCTGCCGTGATCGACCGGCTCGAAGAAGCCGGCGCGGTGATGATGGCCAAGAACTCGCTCGGCGAGTTCGCCGGCGGCAACACCAGCTCCGCACTGAACCCCTGGAAGCTGGACCGCACCAGCTTCGGTTCGTCCAGCGGGACCGTTTCGGCCGCGGTCGCGGGCCTGATCGGCTTCGGGATCGGCACCGAGACCGGCGGCTCCATCGTCTTTCCCGCCTCGGCGGTCGGCGCCTCGGGGCTCCGTCCCACCTTCGGGCGGGTGAGCCGGTTCGGCTGCATGGCGCTCTCCTGGAGCCTCGACAAGATCGGCCCCGTGGGCCGGTCGGCGGAGGACTGCGGGCACGTGCTCGAGGTGATCGCCGGCCGGGACGCGCGCGACACCTCGACGGCGGATCGGCCCTTCGTCTTCCGCGCCGACCCGGGTTCGATGCGCGGCCGGCGGCTCGGCGTTCATCGCCCGGAGTTCCTGCTCTCCCAGTCGGAGACGACCCGGCGGGTCTTTCAGGAAGCGCTCGACGTTTTCGCGGCGATGGGCGTGGAGATCGAGGACATCGAACTGCCCCGCTTCCCCACCGGCGCGCTCTTCACCACCATCGTGACCGTGGAGAGCGGCACCAACTTCAGGTCCCTCTTCGACGACGGACGCGCTGCCGAGATGTTCTCCTTCAACGAGGACCGGCGCGCCGGCTGGATGGCGGGCCGGATGCTCCCCGCCGCCGACTACCTGACCGCGCAGCGGATCCGCAACCAGCTCGTGCGCGAGGCCGACGAGATCGTCTCCCGCTACGACGCGGTCATCGCCCCGACCTGGCCGAACGGGGCGGCGCTCCGGGTGGTGCGGGACGGGTGGCCGATCCCGGCGCGAAACGAGTGGGAGCCCCCGGACGACGTGAGCGGGGCGACGCCGCGGCTCAACTACATCGCGAACCTGGTGGGCCACCCCGGCCTCGCCATCCCCTGCGGGTTCGACGAGGACGGGTTGCCGCTGTCGCTCCAGATCGTCGGCTCGCCGATGGACGACCAGGCGGTGCTGGACTTCGGGATGGCATTCCAGCGCGAGACCGACTGGCACCGGCGGCGGCCACCCTACCCCTGGCGGGAGTAGCCGGGTCCGATGAACCGACCGCAGGCGGGTCTCTCACGCCGGGAGTTCCTGGCGGGCTCCGCCGCGTTCGCGCTGGCGTGTTCGGCCCGCTCGGCCAGCGAGCCCGAAGTCGACCTGCTGCTGCAGGGCGGCCACCTCATCGACCCGCGGAACGGGCTGAGCGCCGTCCGCGATGTCGCCGTGCACGACGGCAGGGTGGCCGCGGTCGCGGAGGCCATCGATCCGGGACGGGCCTTCAAGGTCGTGGAGTGCGGAGGGCTCTACGTCACGCCCGGGCTTTTCGACCTGCACGTGCACGCGTTCGCGGGCACCAACGAACCGGGATCGCTCGTCGGCGACAGCAGCCTCTATCCGGACGGCCACACCTTCCGCTCGGGAGTCACGACCGTTCTGGACGCCGGCTGCGCCGGCTGGCGGGACTTCGAGACCTTCCGGGAGACCGTCATCAGCCGCGCCCGGACGCGCGTACTGGCGCTCGTGAACATCGTCGGCCACGGGATGCGCGGCGGTGAGATCGAGCAGAACCGGAGTGACATGGAGGCCGCGCCGACCGCGGCTCTCGCGCGCGATCACGCCGATGTCATCGTCGGGATCAAGACCGCCCACTACGCGGCCCCGGACTGGTTTGCGGTGGACGAATCGCTTCGGGCCGGCGAGACGGCGGGCCTTCCCCTGATGGTGGACTTCGGGGACGATCACCCGGAACGCCCGCTCGAGGCCCTCCTCGGGGAGAAGCTCCGTCGGGGAGACATCTACACCCACTGCTACGCGGGGAACCGGCGCGAGCTGCTCGCGGACGGCATGCCGAATCCCGGCCTCTTCGCGGGCCGCGAACGGGGCGTGCTCTTCGATGTGGGGCACGGCGGCCGCAGCTTCCGCTGGAGCGTGGCGGCGCGCTGTCTCGAGGCCGGTTTCCCGCCGGATGCGATTTCGACCGACCTCCACATCGGCTCCATGAACTCCGGCATGCACGATCAGATCACGACCATGAGCAAGTTTCTGGCGCTCGGGGAGACCCTGGACGATGTGATCGCACAATCCACCTGGAAGCCGGCCCTCGCGGTCGGACGCGAAGACATCGGACACCTGTCGGTCGGAGCGACGGCGGACATCGCGGTGCTCCACAAAGAGACCGGCAACTTCGGTTATGTGGACAGCTTCGGCGCGCGCCAGGCCGGATCCGAAAGACTGGTGGCGGAAATGACCTTCAAGGACGGCCGGCTCGAATGGGACCGAAACGGGAGAACCCGCCGGGACTGGCGCGAACTGCCGCACGACTACGGAGAACAGGGCGACGCGCGCTGGGACGGCATCCTCTACCGCCAGCGTTCGTAAGAGGAGGACGGAGACATGCCTGTGAAGATGACCCGGCGGCGCGTGCTGCAGGGCGGCGCGTCCGCCGCCGTGCTGGGAACCGCGGCCTGCGGATCCGGGTCCGAGCCCGACGCCCCGGCAGCGCCGGAGGAGGTCTACCGGCGGCTGGGAATCGCGCCGGTGATCAACGCCGTCGGCACCGTGACGGTCCTCGGCGGCTCCCTCATGCCGCCCGAGGTCACGGGCGCCATGGTCGCGGCGTCGCGCAACTTCGTGCCGCTGCCCGAGCTCCAGGAACGCGCGGGCGACCACATCGCCCGGCTGATCGGGGTGCCGGCCGCCATGATCTCGGCCGGGGCGGCTTCGGCGATGACCTGCGGGACCGCGGCGGCGATCGCCGGCGACGACGACGAGAAGCTGCGGATGCTCCCGGACACTGGCGGGATGAAGAACGAGGTCATCCAGCAGCGGGCCCACCTCACCGGCTACCAGGCCCAGCTGAAGCTCGTGGGGGCGAAGATCGTCTGGGTGGACACCCGGGAGGAACTGGAAGCGGCGATCAACGAGCGCACGGCCATGATGTTCTTCCTGAACTTCGCCGATCCTCGAGGCGAGATCGGCCGCGCCGAGTGGATCGAGGTGGCGCGGGCGCACGGCGTGCCCACCCTGAACGACGCCGCCGCCGACATCCCGCCTCCGGAGCGGCTACACGCCTACGTCGAAGAGGGATTCGACATGGTGGCCTTCTCGGGCGGTAAGGGGCTGATGGGTCCGCAGGCCACCGGACTCCTTCTCGGACGCCCCGACCTGATCCAGGCGGCGCGCAAGGCCATCAGCCCGTTCGGCGGCATCGGCCGCGGCATGAAGGTGGGCAAGGAGGAGATCGTCGGCCTGGTGGCGGCGGTCGAGCGCTACGTCTCCCTCGACCACGACGCGGAACGGCGCGAACTGGACGCTCGGGCCGAGTTGATTTCCGGGGTCCTGGGGAGCGTGAGCGGCCTCTCCCTGGAGACCCACGTCCCGGAGATCGCCAACCACGTCCCCCACGTGGTGGTGAGCTGGGACGAGGGCGGCCTGGGGGTGACCTCGCAGGACGCGGTCGCCCGGCTTCTCGAAGGGGATCCGCCGATCGCGGTCTCCCGTTCCGGAGAAGGACAGCTCCGCATCTCGACGTGGATGCTCCGCCCCGGTCAGGACGCCGTGGTGGCGGAGCGGGTCAGGGCGCTGTTCGCGTGAGCTGACCCGGCTACCGTCCCGAAGTCCGCTCGATAAACCCGCCGACGTCCTCACGCCACTGCGGCAGGAGCGACTCCTCGACGTACATCATGTGACCGGCGGCGAAGTCCGCCCGCTCGATGTTGGCCCGGAGGTCCGGGGGGAGTCCCATCTGCTCCACGGACCACATCGCGGCGAAGTAGGGTGTGGCCAGGTCGTAGATCCCGTTGACGAGGAGGACCTTCAGGTCGGGGTTCCGTTTCATGGCCTGCGCAAGGTCGGGCGCCACGTTGGGCGTCCCGCCGCCACGGGCGAAGAAGCCTCCGCCGCCGAGCCGGCCCCAGTTCCAGTTGCGGGTGGCGCCGCTCGGCACGTACTCCCGGTCGCCGTCGTAGTCCAGCTCGCCGCGCAGGTAGCTGTTGAATGCCGAGGTGTAGGCCGAGCTGATCGCGGTGGACTGGGGGTCATGCGAGGGGCGGCCGCCCAGCACGTTGCCGGCGGGTCCGGTGAAGCGGGCGTCGAGCCGTCCCACGATCCGTCCTTCGTCGCGGAGCAGCTCGGCCTCGAAGGCGGGAGCGGTCACCCGAAGGTTCGACTTGTCGATGAAGTCCTTGCTGAGGCCGGTGTAGAGGTGCATCTGGTCGATCACCCGGGCTCGCTTTTGCGGATCGAGGGTGGTGCCGGCGAGGAGCGCGGTGGCGTAGTCGTTCAGCGACCACGCCTCCACCTCGGCCATGAAGGCCTCCAGGTTGTCGGGAGAGCCGCCGGGGAGCCGGTCCAGATAGCGCGCGGTGATGGCGTAGGACGGGAGGTTGACGATGTAGGGGATGTCGTCCCCGGGCGCGAACTGGATGGTGTTGAACTGGAGTACCACCGAGACCAGCACGATGCCGTTCAGGTCGATGTTGGCGCGCTGCAAGTGCCTGGCGAGGACCGCGGAGCGGGTGGTTCCGTAGCTTTCGCCGAGCAGGTAGCGGGGCGAGTTCCAGCGGTCGTACTCGCTCAGGAAGCGCCGCACGAACTGGGCGAGCGAACGGGCGTCCTCGTCGATCCCCCAGTAATAGGACCCCTCCGTGTCCCCGACGGGATGGCTGAACCCGGTGCCGATGGGATCCACCATCACGATGTCCGCCATGTCGAGGAGGGTGTAGGCGTTGTCCTCGAGCGGATAGGGCGGCGCCCCTTGTGGTCCGACCTCGGGCGTGACCACCCGGCGCGGCCCCATGATCCCCATGTGCAGCCAGAAGGAGGCGGAGCCCGGTCCCCCGTTGTAGGCGAAGATGAGCGGCCGCTCGCCGGACGGGGCGCCGTTCTTGCGGAAGTAGGCGGTGTAGAAGAGCTTGCCCCCCGGTTCCCCATCCTCATTGGTGAGGGTGGTGTTCGCAACCACGGCGTCGTACTCGACGGTCTCGCCGTTCATCTCGATCGAGTGGCTGCTCTCCCAACGGGACGTCTCGGTGGCTTCGGAGCCGTTTTCCTGGGCCGGGGCCGCCGCGGCAATAGCAAGCAGGGCAACGGAGAGAAGGGCTTTCTTCAACATCTCGGGGACCTCCGGGAACGGCGGGAGTGGAGCGAGCGAGCATACGTGATCGGAGCAACGCCAACCGGAAACAAGAAAGGGGGACCGCCCTTGGCAGGGCGGTCCCCCCCGAATGAAGGATCAGACAGCTAGAACACGAATCCTGCCAGCAGCATGATCCGGCGCGGCTCCACCCAGCTCGACGGGATGAACTGCTCGCCCGGAGTCTCGAGCCGCAGACTCTGGTTCCAGATGCTGGCGGTACTGTTCAGCGCGTTGTAGAGGTAGAGGTCCAGTTTCGCGGTGACATCGCCGATGTCGATCCGCTTTCCGAGACGGAGATCCACGATGTTGAGCTGCGGGTGCTCCAGCCCTGCGCGCGAGCCCGCCAGCTCCACGATCATGTTCTGCGGCTGCTGGCCGACCAAAGCCCCGGGCGCCCGAACCTGCCGCGAGAACGGCTTCCCGCTCTCGATGTTCACGTTGGCGGCGAGTATCAGGTCCCAGGGCAGGAACAGGACCCCCTGCAGCCGGAACATGTGCGGCCGGTCACCCTGGAGCCGCTGCCCGTCGTTCAGGTTCAGATAGGCGTTCGGATCCTGTCCGGTCGTGCTCCCGTAGAAGGGATTGTTCTGGGCCTCGAACCACGGGCGCGGGATCAACCCGTGCGACTTCGAGAAGGTGTAGGAGCCTTGGATGTTCCACAGGCCGGCGTCCCGCATCGCGAAGTAGAACAGGATCCCGTCGTAGGTCTGCTCGTACTTGCTCGGAGCGCCGGGGAAATCTCCCGGTGAATTCCCCTTCACCAGCGTCGGTTGCGCGGTCTGGCTCAGGAGCGTCATTGGGGCCCCCGTATAGGGGTCCGCCCACTGCACCGATTCGTACTGCCCGCCCAGGATGGACCAGCCCACCATCCGTTCGGTGTACTTGTGGACGTACTGCAGACCGAAGGACATGTTGCTGCCGACCTCCCGTTCGTAGGCGGCGGTGTAGTGGTAGGACCGCGGCGCCTCCAGGTTGTCCGGCTGCGCCAGGTCCGCGGCGGTGGTCGCGAAGAGAAGGTCACCAAGCGTCCCGTCGTCGTTCAGGGCGTATAGCTGCCACGGTGTGACCCCGGGCGCCGGAGCGTCCCAGTTGCCGATGACGTTCTGGTCGTAGTGGATCCCGAAGAACCCCTTGATGGCCGAGCGGCCCTCCTCGTCCGGGCGGAAGGTGAACCCGACCCGGGGGCTGACCAGGTTCCAGGCCACGATGTCCGGATCCCCGGGCGCGCTTCCCGACACCGACACCGCATTGATGGCGGTGAACTCGGTTTCCTGTCCGGAGTCGGGCACGCCGAGTAGTTCGTACGCGGGGATTTCGCCGCGGTTCAGGTCGAGGCGGACGCCCAGGTTCAGCGTGAGCCGTTCTCCGACGTTCACGGTGTCGTCAATGAAAAGACCGTGGTCGCGGGAGATGCCGCCGTAGCGGTAGGGCTCCTGGATGACCTGGTAGAGATACCCGCCCGACTGGTACTGGTAGGCGCTGTTCGGCCCGGCAGCCACTGCGGTTTCGGCAACCCCCCGGGCGAGCTGCACGCCGAAGCGGAACTCGTGCTGCGCGCCGAGGAAGTCATCGGCGTAGTGCGTGATCTTGGCGTTGAACTGGTTGCTCCAGGTCCGGTAGTCCCACGGATAGGTGATCCCACCCTCGTAGGTCGTCGTCGGCTCCGCGTCGTAGTTGACAAAGGGCATGTCGAAGCTGCCGGTAGGCGAATCGTGGATGTCGCTCGCCGTCCACTGGGAATACCGCGCCTCGAAGATGGTGGTGTCCGAGATCGTGCTCGTCAGGCCGCCTGCGAAGGTGACCGTGGCGCCCCGCTCCACGAAAGCGGCGGAGGCGCTCACGTTCGGTGAACTACCGCCGATGAACGCCCAGTCCTCGATATGGGAGTTCACGAAGATCTCGTGGCGGTCCGAGAGCTTCGTGGTGAGCTTCAGACTCAGCTTGTCGTTCTCGCTGTTGTCGGCGGTGGCGTCCGCCGGATTGTTTCCGGCTTCCCAGGCGCTGTCCCGTGAGTACTGGCCGCCCGCCATGAACCACATCCGCTCGCGAATCACCGGGCCGCCGACGGTCAGGGTGACGTCCGCGAAGTCGTCCCGCTCGTAGGCGAACGCGTCCGGGCTTCCCTCCGAGACCGGTTCCCCGGTGCCGGCGTCCGCGTAGATCTCGGGGAAGGTGAGGGCGTCGCTCTGGTAGAAGTAATTGCCGGCGCCGCTGAAGACGTCACCGCCCTTCTTGGTCACGATCTTGAAGGTGCCGCCGGTGGCGTTGCCGAACTCGGCCGGCGCGCCGACCCCGATGATCTCGACCTCCTCGATCATGTCCACGTTCGGGTCTCCCCAGGAGGAGCCGGTTTCGGGCGCGCTCGTCTCGACTCCGTCGATGTTCCACGAGTTCGACTGCTGGTTCGAGCCGAAAGCGATCGCCCGGTCGCCGCCGCCGCCGCTGTTCATCTGGCTGATCCCGGGCGAGATGTGGACGTAGTCGTAGAAGTTCCGTTCGGTCGGCAGTTCCTCGACGAGCTCAGTGTTGAAGGTGGTGATGGAGGCGTTCGAGCTGACGTCGAGCAGCGGGGCCTCGGCGACGACCTGGACTGTTTCGGTGACGCCGGAAAGGCTGAGCGCGGCGTCGAGAGTCACCGTCGTGGTGATGCCGACCCTCACCCCCTCGAAGCGCACGGTGTCGAAGCCGGACAGCGACACCTCGACGGCGTAGTCGCCCGCCGGGAGCGCCGGGAACCGGAACACGCCGGACTCGTTTGTGACCGCGGTTCGAGAACCGCCGATGATGGCGTCACTCAGGATGGTCGCCGTAGCGCCCGGGATCACCGCGCCGCTGTCGTCGGTGACCGTGCCCCGGATGAGGCCGTTGTCCTGGGCGAGGGATGCCGCCGGAAGCGCCAGCGCCAGGATCAGGATCCCGAGCGCCAGCCCTGCCGGCCGCGGAAAGTGGAAACGATGCGTCATGAGCGTCTCCCTGGAGAATCTCCGGAGATTTGGTTCACAGGATTCGGTTCTGTGGATTGGAGGACGGGATTTTGCTCCAAACAGCCCGGTTTTTCCACAGTTTCGGGTCCCCGGAGGGTCCCGGCGGCATCGACTGCCATCGCAAAGAGCAATCAGGGTGCCGTGCCGGAATGGGAACCTGGCAGGGCGCCGTCCTGTTGCGTTCTCCACGCGAGTGGCGGTGGGGGTTTCGCCTCCCTTCGGACCCCCACCGGGAGAACTGGGGCGATGCCGGCCGGAGGCCGGCGCTCCGACCGGCAATCCGGATCCGTGAGGAGAGCGCGGGCGGCATATCGGGCGGCCAACTCGTTCTCTCTGACGGCGCGGGCCACCCTTGCCGCAGCGGAGAGTGTTGCCGAGTCGAAGCGGCGGAACGCCAGCGACCGGCGCAGCGCGGCCAGCGCCTCTGAATGGCGGCCCGACCCTTCGAGGGCTAATCCGAACTCGGCCAGATCGGCGGCGAGCTCGGCCGAGTTGGCGCCGGCACCTTCGCGGCCGTTCAACAGCCCCTCCCAGTGTCGCAAAGCCTCCTCCAGATCGCCGGCCGCGGCGGCATCCCGCGCGCGCCGACGGTCTCGTTCCGCCCGATTGGCGCGTTCCCAGGCTTCGGCTTCAGCGGCCTTGACCGCGTCGAGACGGACCAGTACTGCTTCGGCAGCCGGCGCATCCCCGGCCCGCCGCAGCGCGGCGTGGAGGCTGGTCAGGATGGCGGCATGGTCTGGAGCCACGTCGGCCAGACGGATGAGTGCGCCCGCCGCGCGCTCCACCTCTCCCTCCCGGAGCGCGGCTTTCGCGAGCGCGAACCGGGTGTTCAGGGCGTCCGGCCGGCGCACCGCCCGGCTCTCGAGAAGGGTCAGTAGTTCGGGATCCCCCCCGGCGACGATGGCATCGAGCGCCACGCTCGCCATCTCGCCAGCGCTGGCCGGATCGAGACGTAGGGCCTCGCGGTAGGCATCGAGCGACCCCTCCATGTCCAGCCGGAAGGCGCGGAGACGGCCGAGCGTCATCCAGAGGGACGGCTCGTCGCGGAGTCCGGCCGCCAATGCCCGCTCGGCCTCCGCCAGAGCTTCCTCCGGAGCCGACTCGGCCGACGTCCAGGCGACAAGGAACAGGGCCCGGGGATCGTCCGGGGCGACGTCGGCCGCCGCCTGGGCCGCACATTGCGCAAGCCGAGGAATCCCGGCCCCGTCTGCCGCGAGCGCCAGCGCCGTCCACGGCGCCGGCCGGTCCGGCGTCTGTTCCGTCGCCTTCCTTGCCGCATCGAGGCTTGTTTCCAAAAGCGTTTCCCACGACTCGGTCATCGGCCCAACGCCCTCCGCCGAGGCGAGCCTCCGAGCGAGGCTGGACCGCCCGAGGAGCGCCGGGAGGTAGGTCGGCGCGATCCGCAGCGAGCGGCCGGTGGCTTCGAGAGCCTCCTCGAGGCGGCCGGTCTGGCCCAGGGCGTCGGAGTAGAGCGCCCACGCCAGCCCGGGGCGCTGGACCGGAACCGCCCCATCGGGAGCTTCGGGGCCGTAGGAGTGGGTTGCGGCGTCCAGGTGGTCCGAAGCGATTTCCCATTCACCCCGTTCCACCGCGAGCGCTCCGAGCTGGAACCGGGCCGGGCCGTGGAAGGGAACGTCGTCGACCACCGACAGGAGGATCGGGATCGCCCGGTCCGCTTCCTCGGCGGCAAGAAGCGCGATGGCCCGCTCCATCCGGGCGCGGACGTCGGTGGGAGGCTGGTTCGCGCCGCCAGCGGCTACGCCGACGAGGACGAGACCGAGGGCGAAACCGGCGATGGCATTGCGCCGAAGCGGGTCAGTGGGCGTTTCGCTCGCCTGGCGCGAGCGATGCCGGCCCGAGGCCGGCGCTCCGAGCGCTAACCCGGTCATGCCGGCGGGAGGGCGACGGCCGCGGCGCCGCGACGCAGGAGCCAGGTTGTGTTCACGGCCAGGGCGCGATGCGTTTCGGCGGCCCCGTCGGGCCAGCGGATCTCGATCTCCACCGGTTGCGCCCCGGAATTGCCCGGAGATCCGAGTCCGAATTGCAGGATCCGCTCGCTGTCGGAGGCGTAGCTTTCGCCGGCTCGCTGCGAGCGCGACTGCCGGAGCGAGACGAGCGTAACCTGGGCCCCCAGGGCGTCACGTTCTCCCTCGGAGTCCACGAGTCGGATTCGGACCCAGGCCCCGCCGACCGGTCGGTCCCGAGCCCAGAGCGTGGGGACGTCGTCCTGGTTGGCGACCGCGATCTCCCACCGGCCGTCCCCTTCGACGTCGAGGAGCGCCATTCCCCGTGAGGATCGTACGGGCGGCCCCAGGGTTTTCGCTCCGTAGGTCCCGCCGTTCCGGAGGAAGAGCTGGTCCGGCTGCCCGTAGGTCTCTCCGAGCGCCGGATCGTCCTCGACCTGCGGATAGAGGTGGCCGTTCGCGAAAGCGACGTCCAGGTCGCCATCGTTGTCGGCGTCGAAGAACAGGGCGCCCCAGCCCAGCGGCCGGAAGGTCGCGGTCGCCATGCCCGCGCCCACGGCGTCCTCGAGGAACAGCGAGGGGCCGACTCCCTGGTAGAAGGCGTAGTGGTCGTGGGCGAAGTTCGTGACCACCAGGTCGGGCCACCCGTCCTCGTCCGCATCCGCGGCGGCCACCCCCATGCTGCCCTGCGTCGCCCCGTCGGCGCTCAGCGCGACCCCCGTGAACAGTCCGGCATCCCGGAAAAGGCCGCCGCGGTTTTCGAGCATGTCGTTCGGACCGCTGTCGTTAGCCACGAAGATGTCCTGATCGCCGTCGTCGTCGAAGTCGAGCGCGACGGCCCCCATGGAGTAGCGCGCCGGAACGTCTCCGATTCCGGTCGCGTCGCTTGCATCCTCGAACGTGCCGTTCCCGCGCCCGCGGAAAAAGCGGTTGGCCTGCGGAACGAGGCCGCGCGGGCCGTCGAGCACCGGGACCCTCCCGCGCCAACGCCGGGTCCGCCTTCCGTCCCGGATGTCCGGCTCGTCCGTTTCGATGTAGTTGGCGACGAAGAGGTCGAGCGTGCGGTCGCCGTCGGCGTCCAGAAAGACCGCTCCGATGCTCCACCCGGGGTCCGCGACCCCGGCTCGCTCCCCGATCTCGGAGAAGGTCCCATCCCCGTTGTTGCGAAAGAACAGGTTGGGGCCCAGGGCCGTCACGTAGAGATCGGGAAGGCCGTCGCCGTCGAAGTCCGCGCTCACCGCGCCCTGGCCGTAGATCTCGGTCACGAGCCCAGCCGCCTCGGTGACGTCGGAGAAACGCCGGCCGCCCTCGTTCCGGTAGAGAGCTCCGGAACGCGCTTGCCAGGCGCCCTCCGGATCGTCCCAGGAGGGGGCATTGGGGAAATAGAGGTCCGGAAGCCCGTCCTGGTCGTAGTCGAGGACCGCGACTCCCGTTCCGGTGGATTCCGCGATGTGGTTCTTCTCGGGCCCGCCCGTCCCGGTGACAACCGAGAGGCCCGCCTCGGAGGCGATGTCACGGTATTCCTGGCCCGCGACCGGCGAGGCGAGTGACGGAGCCAGGGCGATCACGAGGATCCCGGCGAGCGCTCGAGCCACCCGGATCGCAGGTCGCTCAGTCCCGCGGCGCCGGTTGTTCGTGCCCCAGTACCGGGTGCGGGATGTAGGGCGCCTCGAGCGCCGCAATCGTTTCCTCATCGAGCGTCAGGTCCACGGCGGCAGCGAGTTCCTCCATCTGTTCGACGCGGGTGGTGCCCACGATGGCCGAATCGACGCCGGGCACCGACAGAAGCCAGGCGAGCGCCACCTTCGCTGGCGTTTCGCCGAGGCGGGCAGAGACTTCGATCAGCGTATCCAGCACCTCGAAGTCCGCCTCCTCGTAGTACAGCCGGTCCGCGTAGTCATCGTCCCGGGCCCGCGGCGTCGGATCGCGCCGAGTACGGGTGCGGTTCCCGGCCAGGAATCCCCGGGCGAGCGGGCTCCAGGGGATCATCCCGATCCCCTGGTCGAGGCAGAGCGGCACCATTTCGCGCTCCTCTTCGCGATACACGAGATTCAGGTGGTTCTGCATCGAGACGAACCGGGAGGCGCCCATGGCGTCCGCGGTGAAGAGCATGGTGGCGAACTCCCAGGCGGCCATGCTGCTGGCGCCGAGGTAGCGCACCTTCCCGGCTTTCACCAGCGAATCGAGGGCTTCGATGGTCTCCTCGACGGGGGTTTCGTGGTCGAAGCGGTGGATCTGGTAGAGGTCGATGTAGTCGAGCCCGAGCCGCTTCAGGGAAGCGTCGCAGGCGGCCACGATGTGCTTTCGCGAAAGGCCGCCGCGGTTCGGGCCCTTGGCGACCGGGAAATACACCTTGCTGGCGAGCACGTAGTCCTCGCGGTGGGCCAGTTCCCGGAGCATCTTGCCGGTGATCTCCTCGCTGACACCCTTCGAGTACATGTTTGCGGTGTCGAAGAAGTTGATGCCGAGGTCCAGCGCCTTCCGGAAGTGGGCGCGTGACGCTTCCTCGTCGAGGATCCAGGAACGCCAGTTCGGATCGCCGTAGGTCATGCAGCCGAGCGTCAGCCGGCTGACCTCGAGGCCCGTGGTGCCCAGTCGCACGGTCTTCATGAAGCGCTCCCTTCCTCGATGCGGGTGCCGACCAGCCGTACTACCAGGACGGCCGCAGCGATGCCGACAATGAGCGCGATCCCCGGGGACACCCCGAAACTGGTCGGGAGAATGCCGAGGACGATCGCGATTCCGGCCGCGCTCAGCGCGTAGGGAAGCTGCGTCTTGACGTGATCCAGGTGGTCGCAGGCCGAGGCCATGGAGCTGAGCACGGTCGTGTCGGAGATCGGCGAGCAATGGTCTCCGAAGACCGCGCCCGCCAGCACCGCTCCGACGACGCCCATCAGGATGGGATCGGAAACGGCGACCGCCAGCCCGGCGTTCTGCGCCAGTGCGTGCGAGAGGGGGATCACGAGCGGCATGAGCACCGCCATGGTGGCCCAGCTCGTTCCGGTCGCGAACGCCATCACCCCGGCGACCACGAACGTGAGCGTGGGCAACAGACTCGGGTTCAGGACGTTCTGGAGCACCTGGACGAGGTACTGCGCGGCGTGGAGTTCCGCGGTCACGTCGCCGATGCACCAGGCGAGCACCAGGATCACGATCGCGAGCACCATGGACTTGAGTCCGGCGATCCAGGCGCCGATCGCGGCGCCGAGCGTAAGGATCCGGCGGGCCACCGCGAGCACGATGCCCGTCACGCAACCGGCGACCGAGGCCCAGAGCAGGGAGATGTAGGAATCCGAGTTGGTGACGATCTCGCGGAGACCGTAGGCCGTGACTCCCTCGGCGGCGAGCGCGCGGGTGCCCGTGAGCCAGATCGCGATCCCGGCGGTGACCAGAACCGCCAGCACGGGAAACACGCCTCCCATCCAGAGTCCCGACGAAACCTTCGCCACCCCGGGGTCCTCGTCAAGCGACTCCGTTGCCGGCTCGGAGCCAGGCCGGAGCGGCTGGTTGAGGCGCCGCGCCCGCTCCTCGGCGGCGCGCATCGGGCCGAAGTCCCGCCCCAGGAACCCGACCGCCAGCGCGAGGGCAAAAGAGAAGATGGGATAGAACCGGTAGGGGATGGTGCGCAGGAACACCGAATACCCGTCCTCCGGATAGTCGATCAGTTCCAGGCCCTGGTCGATCAGGCCCACTTCGTAGCCCACCCAGGTGGAGACGATGACGGTGCTGGCCACCGAGGCGGCCCCGGTGTCGGTGAGGAAGGCCAGCTTCTCGCGGGAGACCCGAAGACCGTCGGTGATCGGCCGCATGAGGTTGCCGCGGATGATCACGTTCGCGTAGTCGTCGAAGAAGACGACGAGCGCGGTCACCATGGTGCTCACCTGGCCGCGCCGCGCGGTGCGGGCGAAGCTCGTGATGAGTTGGGCGAAACCGCGCGCCCCGCCGCTCCTCGAGAGGATCCCGGCAAGCCCGCCGAACATCATGCTGAAGACGATGATGTGGGCGCGGTCGCTGTCGGTGACCGCGCCGATGACGTAGCGGCTTCCAACCTCGAAGAAGCCGGCCAGCGGATTGAAGTTCAGGAGCAGGGTGCTCCCGATCCAGACGCCCGCCACGAGGGCGAGGACTACCTGACGGAAAAGGACCGCCAGCAGGATCGCGAGGACCGGCGGGGCGAGCGACCAGATGCCCGGAATGGCCCGGGTTCCCGCGGTCCCGCGGGCATCGCCGTCCTCGGCCGAGATCTCGAACCGTCCGCGGCTCTGAACAAGGACACTCGAAAAGACGACGGCGCCGTCGCCGCGATGCGTCGAGGAGCCAGCCTGGTCCACGCCGTCGAGACGCGGCGTTCCCCGATACCCGGGAAGCGGGTCTCCCGATTCCCCCCGCGGGGTGACCACGATCTCGAACGGGACGCTGGTGAGCACCACCCGCGGTGCTTCGATCGCAAACGAGGCGGGGTGTTCCGGCGAATCAGCGGGAGCCACCTGCTTGGCCGCCGCCAGTCCCGTCGAGCAAAGGATCGCAAGAGCGCACGCGGCCCACGACACTGCCAGAGAGAACCTGGTCCGGGCACGGAACGTGAGCGGCCGCGTCATTCCAGCGCAGGATACCGGGAATTCGACTGCGCCTGGCGGACAAGCCGGCGCGTTATGAGGATCGGCGGAGTTACGACGTGGGGGGGGGGGGGGGCCGCGCGGGGCGGGGCGGGGGCGGGCGGGGGGGGGTTTTAAAAAAAAACACCCCCCCCCCCCCCGCGAGAAAGGGGTTGGGGTGTGTGGGT
>VXNL01000059.1 GCA_009840635.1 Acidobacteriota bacterium
CGGGGGGCGGCGCGGGCGCCCCGCCCGTGCCGGCTAAAGCCGGCGTTCCAAGCCGTACGTGCCCTCCCGGCAGGGTGAGTCCATCCCGCCGCCCGCCTGCGGCGGGCTGTGCCGGCTAAAGCCGGCGTTCCAAGCCGTACGTGCCCTCCCGACAGGGTGAGTCCATCCCGCCGCCCGCCTGCGGCGGGCTATGCCGGCTAAAGCCGGCGTTCCAAGCCGTCGCGCCTTAGCTTCTGGCGACCAGGCGGGAGAGGCGGGACTTGGTGCGGGCGGCGGCGTTCCGGTGGATGACCCGGCGGCCCGCCATCCGGTCGAGCAGGGCGATGGTGCGCGGAAGCTGCTCCTTGCTCGCGTCCTGGTCGCCGGCCGCCACGGCGGCGCGCAGCTTCTTGATCGCGCTGCGCAGACGGCTCCGGTGGTGTCGGTTGCGAAGGCGCTGCTCCTCGTTCTGGCGGACGCGCTTCTTCGCGGACTTGCTGTGGGCCATGGGTTCTCCGAACCAGGGGGTCGTTAAGTAGGTGGTTTCGCGGCCTGCGGCCGCGATGCCGGCCAGAGGCCGGCGCTCCGGGCCGGCGCTCCGATTTGCGTAACTCGCGGTGGAAAAGGGCATTGTACCATCGCGCGCCCGGCCGGCGCCGGGCTGGAAGGAGGACGCCCGTTGCTCAACTGGCTGGACCGTCACTTCGAGATCGAGGCGCGGGGCAGTACCCCCCGGCGCGAGGTGCTGGCCGGGGCCACCACCTGGCTGACCCTCGCCTACATCGTCCTGGTCAACCCCATCGTGCTCGGGGCGGCCGGGATGGACACCGGCGCGGTCATGGTCGCCACCTGTCTCGGCGCGGCGCTCGCCACCGCGTCGGCGGGAATCTTCGCGCGGCTGCCGGTCGCGCTCGCGCCGGGCATGGGGCTCAACTTCTTCTTCGCCTTCACCCTCTGCGGGGCCGCCGCGGCCGGAGGCTTCGGACTGACCTGGCAGCAGGCCCTCGCCGCCACCTTCATCGCCGGCGTCCTCTTCCTGGCAAGCGCGCTGTTCAAGGTTCGCTCGAAGCTCATGGACATCGTTCCGGAGCCGCTCCGGCACGGGATCGTGGCCGGGATCGGGCTGATGATCGCGGTGATCGGGCTTCGCTGGGCCGGCCTCCTCGTCGCCACGCCGAGCATCTACATCGGGCCGGGCGACATCGGGGCCCGCCCTGTCCAGGTGGCGCTCGTCGGTCTGGCGGTCACCGCCATCCTGGTGATCCGGCGGGTGCCGGGGGCTCTGCTCATCGGCGCCGGCGCGTCCGGAGTCCTCAGCCTGGCGTTCGGCCTCACCGAGTTCACCGGCGTGGTTTCGGCGCCTCCCTCGATCTTCCCCACCCTCTTCGCGGCGGATTTCGGCGGCCTCTTCGCGGCGCCAACGTGGATCTTCGCGGTGGTGGTGCTGCTGATCGTGGACATGTTCGACACCATCGGGACCCTGCTCGGGGTCACGAGCCGCGCCGGACTGATGAAGGACGGCCGGCTCCCCCGGGCGGAAGCGGCTTTCGCCTCCGATGCCGGCGGCACCATGGTCGGCAGCCTCCTCGGCACCTCCACCATCACCACCTACATCGAGAGCGCCGCGGGCATCGCTGCCGGCGGGAGGACCGGACTCACGGCGCTGACCACCGCCGGCCTGCTCCTCGCCTCGATGTTCTTCCATCCGCTGCTGTCGGTCATCGGCGGCGTCCCGTTCGGGGAAGGGATCACCCTCTACCCCGTCGCCGCGCCGATCCTGATCCTGATCGGGATCTTCATGATGCCGGAGATCGCGAAGGTGCCCTGGGACCGGCCGGTCGCCGCCATCCCCGCGTTCTTCGTGGTTGTCGGCATGCCGCTGACCACGAGCATCACCAACGGGATCGGCGCCGGCTTCATCGCCTGGTCGGCGCTCCACCTGCTCTCCGGGAAGGGCAGGGAGATCTCGCCGGTGACTCACGCCCTGGCCGGGCTCTTCGTCCTGCTTTTTTTCCTCGAGTAACTAACGTTCCACGTCGCGGAAGGCGGCGGCCTCCGGGGCGAGGTGGATGGAGCCGCCGAAGGTGCTGACGCTGATCTGGGGTCCGCCCGAGCCGTGGCGGCCCTCGAGGCTGCGGCCGTCCCGCTCCGCCTCGAACTCCAGCTCACTCCGGATTTCGCCCGAGTAGGTGGTGGCCGCGACCGTGAAACCGGCGAGGGCTCCGAGCCCGAGCAGGACCGCCCCCGAGTGGGTCTGGAACTCGTACCAGCCGTCGAGCTGCAGGGCGCCGGTCACCCGGATCGGCGCCGTCAGGGTCATGAAGCTGCCGCGATGGGCGCGGACATCGGCGAGGGTCAGGTTCCCACTCACGGTCTCCGCCCGCAGATCGTCCGCCTCCAGATCCCTGATCTCGATGGGGCCGCTGACGCTGCGGAGGAGAAAGTCGCCGTCCGGAGCGCCGATTCCGGCGATCGTGATCGGCGCGGTGAACGTCCGCACCTCCAGGGAAGCGCCGTCGGGGAGCCAGACCTCGAGATCCACGGACACGGGGGGAATGCGCCTGGGCGGCCGGACCTCGGTGATGGGCGGGGACTCTCTTCGGTCCCCGGACGACCGGCCCCGGTCGCCGCGCGGCCGATTGGGGCCGATGTGGATGCGCCTTCCGCGCCGCCGGAGGTCCAGGTTCACCTGTTCGAAGATTCGTTCGGCTTCCTCGGCCGGGAGTTCGGCTTCGAGCCGCTTGACGCCGATCACGCGGAGCGTCGAGTCCTCGCCGGGATCGGTGCCGTGCACCTCCACGTGTCCGGCGAAGTTCATGATCGAGATGCGGGCGTTGTGGGGGATCTCCACCGCGTGTTCCACCCGCTCCGTCAGGGGCTGCGCCAGCGCCATCTGGGAGCTGGCCAGGACCACCGCGGTTGCCGGGCCGGCGCGTCCCCAGAGTTCGCGCCCGGCCGGACGGCGGGGCGCCGCGTTCGGGGTATCCATCATCACAGTTCACTCCTTGACTGGCTCGCCACCTCGGCAGCGCCACGCCTCGCAGGGGTCCGATTGTCCATGCTTCCCACCCTCAACCGGTGTCGGGGCGTTCGCGCCCCGAAATGGCGTCGATCCGATCCTGGGCCGTTTCACTGTCGCCGCGTTCCATGTCCCGCATGAGCATCAGGGTGTTGTGGAACAGGTCCAGCTTTCGGCGCAGACTTCCAAACAGGGTTTCCTGGGCTTCTTCGTCGTCGGGGGCGGCGGCGGCGCGCCGCCGGCTGTCGGCGATCGCGGCGTCCAGCGCCTGCCGCTCCTGCTCCATCGCCGCGTGCAGGTCCCCGAACCCCTCGGGATCCGCGGAGCGCAGCGCCGATTCCAGGTCGCCGATCGCCTCTTCGTAGAGCGCTTCGGCTTCGGTGAGCGGATCGGGCGCCGCCGGCGGAGGCGGCTGGTCCCCGGCCCAGGGCCGCAGGATCAGCAGGACTGCCGCGATCCCCAGGAGGGCTGGCCAGAGCCACCGTGCCGGCCGCATGACGCTCCGGAAGACTAACCGCTATTCACGGGCGGGCCGGGGGCGGGGAACCCTCGGCGCGAGGGTCGTCGGGACACTGACTGGGGTTTACGCCCAACCCCTATCCGGGGTTCCGCAGCCACACCACGAGCCAGGTAATCACCACTGCGACCGCCGCGAACAGCACCGTCCAACCGATGGAGGCCCGGAAGGCAAAGCTCTCGCGACGCCGTGGGGGGGCTCCCGGCGCCGCCAGCCGGCGCGCCGCGCTGTCGAGCCGCGTCACCGCCTCACCTCGCAGGGTGCTCACCACGGGGCCGACGCCGGCGAGCGCCCCGGTGGTGGCGGAGACCGCCCGGGCGAGGGGAATCCGGTAGAGCCAGTCGGTATCGAGCGCCAGACCCGGCGACGGCGCCAGCGTCTTCCGGGCCAGGTAGAACACGAGCCCCGTGGCGAGGAGCAGCTGGGCCGTCGAGACGACGTGGTCCAGGGTGTAGGGCGCGTAGGTCGCGAGGTACGGCAGCCGGCTGTAGAGGAGATGCGGGAAAAGCCCGTAGAGGAGGCAGAGGGCGCCGCCGATCCCCATGGCCGCGAGCAGGTTGGTCGGCAGCGGCCGGACGGCGACCCCGCGCCGTTCCCCGAAGAACGCGAACCAGGGCAGCTTCAAGCCGACGGAAAGGAATGTCCCGACGGCCGCGAGCACGAGCAGCAGTTCCGTCCAGAGGAGGTGTTCCTCGCCGGCGGCGCTGACGATCATGGACTTGCTGATGAAGCCGTTGAAGAGTGGCGCGCCGGAGATCGAGAGGGCCCCGACGGCGTACATCGCGACCGCGAAGCGCATCTGCCGGGAGATTCCTCCCAGGTCGGAGAGGCGCCGCAGACCGGTGGCTTCGATGGCCGCTCCCGCACCCATGAACAGGAGCGCCTTGTAGAGAATGTGGGAGAACGCGTGCGACGCGGCGCCGTTCAGCGCCAGCGGGGTGCCGATGCCCACCGCCGCCACCATGTAGCCGACCTGGCTCACGATGTGGTACCCGAGAAGCCGGCGGATGTCGTTCTCGATGACCGCGAAGACGACGCCGTAGAGCGCCATCGCGGCGCCGAGCGGCACCAGGATCTCGGTTCCCGGGAAGAGCCGCAGGAGCGCGTAGACCGCGGTCTTGGTGGTGAAGGCGGAAAGGAAGACGGAGCCCGAGGTCGAGGCCTCCGGATAGGCGTCGGTCAGCCAGACGTGGAGCGGCGGGATGGCGGCGTTGATCGCCACCGCGCCCAGGATCAGCCAGAACGGGGGCGAGTCCGAAGCCAGCGCACCGAGCGACGTTTCGCCGCCGCCGGCGAGATGGAGGGCGATGCCGGCGAAGAGGAGGGCTCCGCCGGTGGCGTGCACGAGGAGGTAGCGCATTCCCGCCCGCCGGGCTCCGGCGGTGCCTCCCTGCCAGATCAGCGCGAGGGAGGAAAGCGCCATCGCCTCCCAGAAGACGAAGAAGGTGATCCAGTCGCCCGCCAGCACGGTGGCGATGGCCGAACCGGCGTAGAGGAGCGCCGCGGCCGTTTCGCCGGCGCGCATCCGGTGCGATCCGTAGAGGAAGCCGAGGAGCGCCACGATGGCGAAGACGAGCGCAAAGAGCAGGCTCAACCGGTCCGCGTGGAACCAGACGAGACGGAAACCGGCGACAGTCGTCTCGAGGGTGCCCTCGACCCCGCGCAGCAGAGCGAGCAGCGCCCCCAGCGCGACGATGACGCCCACCGGCATCCCGGGCATGCGCCGCCGGTTCGCGAACACGACGACAATCCCGATGAAGAGCCAGAAGGCGGGATGCAGGAAGAGGGCGCTCACGGCTGGCGAGTCCCGTCGTAGTAGCTCTCCGGGCGCGAGAGGAGCCGCTTCAGGATCCGTTTCGAGAACCACACGAGGACTCCGGCTCCCAGTACTCCCAGGGCGAGGTCCCCGAGGGGAACGCTGTTCCAGATTCCTCCGTGGTGTTCCGCGCCGGACAGGAATCCGATCACGTCAAACGCGGTGAGGGCCGCGACGGCGACGCCCAGTCGGGCCACCGTCCGCCTGCTCACGGTAGACCTCCGGTGAGGAACTCGGGAGCGTGCGCCGCAACGCTCTGCGCCGCCGACTCCGCGAGGAACCAGAAGCGGGCGCCCGCGTCGGGATTGAGCCCCAGCACGATTGCCGCCAGCGCGGCGAAGACCGGCGGCGCCACCAGCCACGCCGACGGCTCCCGGACGCGGCGGTCGTCGCCCGGTTCGAAGACCGCGATCCGGAGGATCGGCAGGTAGTAGGCCAGGTTGAGTAGCCCGCTGACCACCAGGAGCGCCACCACCCAGACCTGGTGGTCGTCGAGCGCGCCGAGCGCCAGGTTCCACTTGCTGATGAAGCCTGGCAGCATGGGAATGCCCGCCATGCCCAGCGCGCCGACGCCGAAGGCGGCGAAGGTGAACGGCATCGCGCGTCCGAGCCCGGACAACTGCGAGATGTGTTCCCTGCCGGTGGCCGCATAGACCGAACCGGCACAGAAGAAGAGGGTGATCTTCAGGAAACCGTGGGCGACGATGTGGAATGCCGCTCCCGCGAGCGCCAGCGGCGTGCCGATGGCGCCGCCGAGGACGATGTAGCTGAGCTGGCTGACGGTCGAGTAGGCGAGCCGGCGCTTGAAGTGGTCCTCGCCGAGCGCACGCAGCGAGGCCATCAGGATGGTCCCCGCGGCGAGCGCGGCGAGCGGCAGGCTGAGTCCCAGGTCGTGCATCAGATCGGGACCGAAGACCCAGCCGGTCAGCCGCAGCACTCCGAACGCGCCCGCTTTGACCACCGCGACCGCATGCAGCAGGGCGCTCACCGGGGTGGGCGCCACCATGGCCGCGGGCAGCCAGCCGTGCAGCGGAAAGACCGCAGCCTTCGAGCCGACCCCTACCAGGAGCAGAACGAAGAGGACACGCAGGACGCCGTCGGAGGCGGCGCCGGCGAGGAACCCTCCGGGCGTGAACTGCGCGCCGGGGACCAGCGTTCCCGCCCAGACGACGGCGCCCAGCAGCAGCTGACCCGCGATCAGCGTGTAGGCGAGGTAGGAGCGTCCGGAGCCGAGCACGCCGGACGTCCGCTTGTGGACCACCAGCGGCCACGTCGCGAGCGTGAGCACCTCGTAGCAGATCAGGAAGGTCACCAGGTTGGCGGCAAGCGCGACGCCTGCGGCGGCCGCCACCGCGGCCGCAAAGGCCGCGAAGTAACCCGTCTGGTGCTTGAGTCCGAGGCTGCGGAGGTATCCCACCGAATAGCTCGAGGTGGCGAGCCAGAGGACCGAGGAGAGCGTCAGGAAGAGGAGACCGAGCGGGTCGGCCCGGAACTGGAGCGGCATCCCCGGCAGCAGGGGGAGGGCCGGGCTCACGTGGGCGGCCCCCGCGAAGGCGGCGGGGAGCATGGAAAGCGCAGCCCCGAGCTGCACGGCTCCCGCCACGAAGGTCCAGGCCTCGCGGAGAGCGGGGCGCCGACCGCTGAGGAGGATCGGCAGCACGACCGCCAGTCCCGCCCCGACGGCGAGCAGCGGGCGGAGAGAGACGATGTCGGTCACGGCGCCTCGGCGCTGATGCGCGCGGTTCCGGACTCCCAGTCCGGGAGCACGTGGCGTTCGAACGGGCGGGCGAAGATCCCGGTCAGCAATACCAGGACGGCGAGCCCGACGACCGGCACGGCAAGCGGCCGCGGGAGCACGGGGCCGGGAGGCCGGCGCTCCGAGTCGGCCTCAGGCGCGTCGCCCGGCGTCCGGAACCAGGCCGCCTCCAGGACACGCAGGAAATAGACGGTGGCCAGCAGGCTGGAAAGGATGATCGCCGCGAAAGCCGCGATCCCCGCCGGCCCTCCGGCCGCGATCGAGGCCGAGAGCAGGTAGTACTTGGAGAAGAATCCGGCGGTCGGCGGGATACCGATCATGGAGAGCGCGGCGACGGTGAGGGCCGCCAGGGTCCAGGGAGCGCGGCTGCCGAGACCGGCCCAGCGGTCCACCCCGTCGCCGTCCTCGAGAGCGCGGATCCCGCCAGCGCCGAAGAAGAGGCACCCCTTGGCCAGCGCGTGCGCCGCCATGTGGAAGAGGGCGCCGGTGATGGCGAGGGCGGACCCCATCCCCACCCCGATGAGGATCATCCCCATCGCCGAGATGCTGGACCAGGCGAGCATGCGGGTCACCGCCCGCTGGGCCACCGCCAGGACTCCGCCGGCCACGACTCCCGCCACCCCGAGCCAGATCATGATCTCGAGCACCACCGCCCCCGCCGTCGTGCCGGCCAGCACTTCGCCGAGCAGCCGAAGGAGCGCATAGGCGCTGACCTTGGCCATCACCGCGGCGATGAATCCCGCCGCGGGGGTCGGCGTGTAGACGTAGGTGTCGGGCAGCCAGCCGTGCAGGGGAAACAGCGCCGCCTTGATGGAGAGCCCCACCGCGATCAGGACGACCGCGACGGTGAGCGCCGCGTCCGCCTCGACCGAAGGCAGCCGGGCGGCGAGATCGTCCATGTTCAGCGTTCCGGTGAGCGCGTACAGGAAACCGACGCCGAAGAGGTAGAGCGAGCCGGCGGCGGTGCCGGCCAGCAGGTAGCGGAAGGCCGCCACCGTGGAACGGCCCCCTCCCGACGCGACCAGCGTGTAGGCGGCGAGCGACGAGATCTCCAGAAAGACGAAGAGGTTGAAGACGTCCCGGGTGGCGACGATGCCGAGGAGCCCCCCGACCAGGAGCAGCAGGGCGCCCCGCAGCAAGCCTTCCCGGAGGGGGGTCGAAGCCGGCGCCGTCCGGTCCCGGTCCGGGCCGAAGGTCTGCGCGAACGAGGCGAAGCAGGCCATTCCGGCCACCAGCAGTGCGATGAGCGTGCTTAGCCCGTCGAACCACAGCTCGATGCCCCAGGGCCCGGGCCAGCCTCCGACCGCGTAACGGATCGGTCCAGCGGCCGCCGCCGACCAGAAGAGGCCGAGCGCCGCCGCGAAGATCGCGGCGTGGAGCGTGAGGGCGGCGACGCGGGTCGTGCGGCGGAACAGGGCCGCGACCAGGGGGACGAGAGCCGCCCCGACCAGCGGCAGCGCCACCAGCAGGCCCGGGAGAAGTTCTCGCACTGGTCGCTTGGCTTTCGGCGGCTAGCGGAGCTTGTCGAGCAGGCGCCGCTCGTTGAGCGTCTCGAAGCGGCTCCGGATCCGGACCAGCAGCCCGAGCGCAAGGCCCGTCGTCGAGACCGAGACCACGATGGCGGTGAGCATCAGCGTGTGCGGCAGGGGGTTCATGAACTCCGCCGCCTGCGGGGCGCCGCCCTGACCCAGAATCGGCACGGTCGCTCCGTCCTTGAACGCGAGCGACACGAAGAAGACGATGACGGCGACCTGCATCACGTTCATCGCGAGCAGCTTGCGGAGGAGGTTCGGGAGCAGCGCCATGCCGGCGATCCCGAGCGTGAAGAGCGCGGCGGCGAAGGCGTAGGTGGTCATTCGCGGGGGCCTCGCTCGCTTCCGAGCGGAACTCCGCTCTCCCGCATCCCGATGCTGATCGTGTCGAAGAGGACGCCCACCGTGCCGGCGACGGTGAGGAACACCGCGGCCTCGATGCCGAGGGTGGCCAGTTCACGCACGTGGGCCGGATCGCTGCCGAGCGGCAGCGTCCCGTAGTTCAGGAACTCGCCCCCGAACGCCATGGCGGCCAGGCCGATGCCGGCGTAGCCGAGAATGCCGGCGCAGGCCAGGATCAGGGAGCCGCGGAGGCTGGGGCCGAATGCCGGGACCTCCGGCTGCTGTCCGTCGCCCGCGTGGGCCGGGCCCCACACGAGCCGCATCATGATGAGGCCGGAGCCGAACAGGACGCCGCCCTGGAAGCCGCCTCCGGGACTGATGTGTCCGTGAATCAGCACGTACACGGCAAACAGCAGCACCACCGGGACAAGAATGCGGGTCGCGGCGTCCAGGATGACGCTCCCGAACGGGTGGGACATGCCGGCGGCCGGCCGGTTTGGCCGTCCCCCGGCGGCGGCGAGGATGACGAGGCAGCCCAGTCCCGCCGCGAAGATCACCGCCGTTTCGCCGAGCGTGTCGTAGCCGCGATAGTCCGCCAGCACCGCGGTCACCATATTGGCGGCGCCGGTCTCGGCGGCGGCGTCCTCGATGAAACGAGGCGAGACGTGGGTGGACGCGGGGGATCCCGGATCGCCGAACTCGGGGAGCTCGGCCATCCCCAGAACCAGCCCGAGGAAAAGCGCCGGGAACGCGGCGGCGCCCAGCAGCCACCGCACGCGGGTGCCCCCGTGTCGCGGCGCACCCATCAGTCGAATCTCCGGCTGGTCCGGAAGGCGGTGGAGACGAACAGGATCGTGGTCAGCGCGCCGCCTACGCAGGCCTCCGTGAAGGCGACGTCCACGGCCCCCAGCAGGGCGAACCAGGTCGCCGTCAGAAAACTGAACGCGCCGAAGAGCGCCGCGGCGGTCAACAGGTCCTTCACGGCGAGCGCGCACGCCGCCGAGACCACCATCGCGGCGAGCAGGCCGATGCTGATGAGATGGCCCTCGGCCATCACCGTTCTCCTGCCGGCCCGGCCGGCTCGTCGGGCCGCCAGACCTTGACTCCGGCCCTTGACGCGGCCCGGGCCAGGGCGTGCGTTGCCGTCGGGTTGGCGACGGCGACCAGGGCCAGGACCAGCACCAGCTTGACCGTCACCGCCAGATCGTCCGCCAGGAGCGCGAGCCCGAGCAGACTGAGCGACAGTCCGGCGGTATCGCACTTTCCCATGGCGTGGAGACGGGTAAAGAAATCCGGGAGGCGGAGGATCCCGATCACTGCGGCCAGGATGAAGAACAGACCGGCGGCGAGCAGGAGGATCGCGAACCCCTCGGTCAGGGTGGAGGCGGCCATCAGGACTTGCTGCTGGACCCCTCGAAGTACTTGGCGATGACGAGGGCGCCCAGGAAACCGATCGTGGCGTAGGCGAGTGCGATGTCGGTGAACATCTCGGGCTGTCCCGAGAGTTCGCCGGCGACGACCAGCAGGATCAGGGTCTTCGTCCCGATCAGGGCGACCCCGGCGAGCCGGTCCCAGAGTGTCGGGCCGCGAACCACGCGGAACAGGGAACCGCCGATCGCGATGAAGAGGACGGCCGCCACCGCGGTCAGCAGCATGGACATCAGCGTGCCCCGGCGCCGAAGACTCCCCGCACCCGGTCGGCCATCGGTCCGCCGTCACCGCCGAGGCTCGCGGCGGACTCCGGGTCGATGGCGTGAACCAGCATCCCTTCGTCGTCGCAGTCAACCGTCACGGTGCCGGGGGTCAGCGTGATGGAGTGGGCGAGGGTCAGCCGGGCGACGGGATGGGGGAGGTCATCCGCGATCCGCACCATCCGGGGAGCGATGGGGAGCCGGGGGTGCAGGATCAGCTTCGCCACATGGATCGCCGACCGGAAGATCTGCCAGAGCAGCCAGGCCGAGTAGGTGAGGAAGTGGCGCCAGCGGAGCGGAACGCGTCCGAACTCGTCCGCTGGCATCGGCTGCGGAGGCGCCCGGTAGAGCCTGTGGGTCGCGAGCGTGACCGCGACGGCGGTCAGCAGGCCGAGGGAGAGATGGAAGGCATCCAGTTTTCCCGAGAGGGCGACCCAGAAAACGAACAGCAGCCCGGCCGCCACGGCCACCGGAAGAACCCGCCGGCGCTGATCCGACATTCAGACCAAGAGAGATATCCGAGTACGGCTACTTGTAGTAGTTGACCCCGATCATCGCCTGCTGCGTGCGGAACGAAAAGTCCTTCGAGGACCAGATCCGGTATTCGGCGCGCGCTGACAGGTAGGAGAAAACATAGACCTCGAAGCCGACCGCGACGTGGGCGGTAGGCGCGTAGGTGGTGTGTTCGAGGGTGACTTCGTTTCCGATCGGGACCCGGATCCGGAAGTTCCCCGATTGATCGTCTCCGGGATCGGTCGTCTCGTAGATGAAGTCCTCGCGCAGCTCGTCCCGCCTCACGATCCCGCCGCCGGCGACGAAGTACATCTGGAAGGGTTGGCGCCGTCCGAGGTGGTACACGAGGGATCCGTCGAGGTGGTACCGATTCGTCCGGAACTGGTAGGCCGGTTCCGCGATGACGTCTTCCACGGCCTCGTTGGCGGCCGTGTAGCGCCGGTTGGAACGCCCGAAGAAGACCCCGGTGGCGATAGAGATGTTTTCCGTGGCCCGAAAGGACGCGGTCCCTCCGAGCCCCGCGCCTCGCCCGGGACTCAGCTCGGGACGCGCGAAGAACTGGAGCCCGGCCCCGGCGAAGAGCCTGAACTTGTGGTCCTGAGCCGCCGCCGGAGTCGCCGTAAGCGGTACGAAGGCGAAGGTCGTGAGGACCAGCGCCGCAAGCCGGCCGGTCCTCGCGACCGGCGGGGGTATGTCTGCCGGCGCGTTCAAATCGCGGGAAATGCTACTCCACGCGCGCGGCCCGGGAGCGGGGCTGCCTGTAAACGCCGTGACGCTGGGTGGGGTTGTGCCGTGGGGGGGGGGGGGGGGGGGGGGGGGGGGGGGGGGGGGGGGGGGGGGGGGG
>VXNL01000110.1 GCA_009840635.1 Acidobacteriota bacterium
ACGGCGGTAGCGGAGGGCGTGCGTAGGCCGGAGGGGCGGATGGAGTAGCGCCGTGCGCGGCGCGGAGCGCCGCGCGTGCCGGTCTGGAGACCGGCGTTCCAAGCCGTTTCGTCGCTTCCGCGGGTGGGTATTGCGGACTGTGAGGCGCGGTTGGCGTGACGACGCGCGCGGTGCGGAGCACCGCGGTGCCGGTCTGGAGACCGGCGTTCCAAGCCGTTGCGTCGCCGTGATCTACTCTGATCTGAAGACCGGCGCTCCCCGACTACGTCGGGCGGCGGGAGAGGGCTCGGAAGTACTCCTCGACCATGTCGCGGTAGCGCTCGGGGGCGCGGTCGTCGGAGCCGGTGAGAACGTCCGCTCCGGAGCCCCCGGTCAGCGCACGGCGCAGCTCGAACTCGAGCTGACGCAGGGTGTCGAGCACTTCGGCTTCGAGAATCTCCATGCCGCGCGGGTCGCCGGTCAGGCGCTCGGGGGTCAGACCGCGGAGGGCGTCCACCACCTCTCCCAGACGGTCGCTCCCACGGTCGCCGCTGGCCCCGATGCCGGTCAGTTCCCGGCGCAGCGCCTCCGCATCCCGGACCCGCCGGTCGAGTTCACGCCGGAGTTGACGGGCTTCGCGCCCCTCGGCGCCGCCCCCGCCGCCTCCCTGTCCTTCAGCGGACTCCTGCTCCCCGGAACCCTGCGACTGCGCGTCGGACGGCGATTCCGACTGTTCCGCACTGTCGGCGAGACGGTTCCGCAGACCCTCGAGCCCCCGGACCAGACTCGCCGCCCGGTCGAGGACATCGTCGCGGCCGGCGCGGTCCGAACCCTCCACCACTTCCCGTGCGGCGTTGAGATCCTGCTCCAGCGCTTCGAGATCGTTCGCGATCATCGATTCGAACTGGTCGGCGTAGTCCGGCGACCGCTGCGCCGCAACCCCGCGGGAGTAGTGGATCTTCTCCTTCAGCTTCCGGTCGCGGATCCCGTCCGCGGCTTCGCCAACCGCATCGGCGGCTTCCGGTTCATCCCGGCTCCAGTCGCGGCTGACCTCGTCGAGCTGCTGCTCGAGCCGCTGGACCCGCTCCGCGAGGTCCTGCTTCTGTCCCGAAACGCGGGCGATCGCCTCGCGGGTCCGTTCCTCTTCCAGATCCCCGACGGCGGCACGGATCCGGTCCTGCGCGGCCCGGAGGCGTTTCGTCTCGTCGAGGGCATTCTGGACGTCGCGCCCGAGGCGCTCCCGCCGCTGCCCATCCAGATCGCGGCGGGCATTCCGCAGCTCGTTCGCGGCCGACAGGCCGCTTTCGAGTCCCTCGGAACTGTTGCTCGCCGACCGCATGTCCTGCGCCGCATCGCGGAGCCTCCGGGAAACCGCCGCGAGGTCCGGGCGCGAACGCTCGCGGGCGAGGCGTTCGAGCCGTCGCGCCACGTCCTCGGTCTCCGCGGCGAGCTGGTTCTGGGCCGAGCCGGCGCCGCCCCCGGACTGGCGCACGCCGCGCCGAATCCGTTCGTTTTCCTGCTCCTGGCGGCGGGCCAGCTCCGCCAGCCGCTGGAGAAGTTCGTCCACCTCGTTGTCCGCGGTCGAGCGGCGCTGCTGCTCCACCGTCTCGTACTGGTTGCGGAGCTTGTCCATCTCGAGTTCGAACAGACTCGCCAAGTCCTCCGCCTGGGCGCGCGGGCCACCACCACCGCCGCCTCCGCCGCCCTGACCGAACGCGACCTGGACATCGCGGAACACCGCGTCGGCGCGCTGTAGATGGGTCAGCGCCTTCTGCTCCCGGGGAAGGGCGTCGTCCGGATTGCCGGCAATGAGCAGCTCCTCCGCGACTGTCATCTCCACGAGCCCCGCGTCGAGATGCTCCACGATCTCGGAAAACTCCGGGGTCGCTCCGATGCCGCGGTTACGGAGACGCCGATTGAGCGTCGCCACCTGCTCCCGGAGCCGCCCCTGGGCGAGGCCGATGGTGGCGACGGTCTCCGTGACCGCGCTGGCCGGCATGCCGTCGCGGTCGCGAAGGACCTTGAAGGTCGCCACGACGATCTGCTTCTGGCGAAGGCTGAGCGTGCCGTCGAGTCCGTCGCCGCCGCCCCCGGCGCCCGCTCCCGGCATGGTGTCGCCCTGCCGGTACGTCCGGTCGAACGGCCGCACCGCGATGAAGAAGATGTCGGTCGCGGCTTCGGCTCCCGCCCCGTCTCGCGCCACCGCGTAGTAGGAAACCAGATCGCCCGGCACGAGATCGTGTTCCTCGAGGAACAGGGTGTGCCCGGACTGGATCTCGTCCCGGGCCCCTCCCGAGGCCAGCACCTCCCGGGTCTCCTCGCCACCGTTGACGGAGACCCGCATCTCCACCCGCCGCAGCGCGTAGTCGTCCTCGGCGAGGACTTCGGTGAACACCTCTTCCACCGGATTGGCCTGCGTGTCCCGGCCGGGGCGCACGAACCGCACGATGGGAGGCAGATCCTCGAGCACCTCGATCAGGTAGTCGCGGGAGGCCGTGCGCAGGTTCCCGTCCGGCCCGGCGAGCGCCACCCGGTAGGAGCCGCTCTCCGAGAGCCGGAGCGTGGCCGTCAGCACCTCGGCGCCCGCACCGGTGGGCGAGTCCCCGGGCGCCTCGGGGACTTCGAAGGGGATCTCGATCGGTCCCGGTTCCATGCGCACCACGCCGGCCGCCGCCGGCACCGTGGGGATTACCGTCAGCTCGACGACCGTGCCGGCCACGGCGGCGATGTCTCCCCCGTCCTCGACCTCGCGGGGGCTCAGTCCGGTGTGTTCCGGATAGCGGTAGCGAAGGCCGATCCGACCCACGTAGGGGACGTCCTCAACCTCGATCCGGAAAGTCGGAGAGAGCACCCCGTCCGCATCCACGTAGTAGTCCGTCGCTTCCGGTATCCCGAGCAGCAGGTGCCGGAAGGCGCCGTCCTCCGGGTCGGGCAGCATGGGGACCGTTTCCCACAGCGCGCTGCCCTCGCCACGGGTGCGGAGGTCCACCCGTTCCGCCGTGAACCCTTCCAGCCGAGCTGCGATCCAGCGGTCCGAGTCGCGCGCCACGGCGGCGTCGCCCGGCTCCACCAGCACCCGGTAGGGGTTCGCGTCGCTGATGTCGCCCCAGGGTGAAAGCAGGAGCGCCGCGCCGCGAAGGAGCGCCGGGGGGGCAAGCAGGGAAGCCACGATGGCCACGCCCCCGACGGTCGCGAGCGCCCCTCCGGCCCGGCGTAGCGCCGAACTCTCGATCAGCCGGCCCTCGTTCAGCGTCTCCAGGCGGCGGATGGCCTCCTCCACCACCAGGCGGGTGAGGTCCGCGGAAATCCCGCTGCCGCCGGGGTCGTCCCCCGCATCCGGCTGACCCAGCTCGACGCCGCTGCTGACCGATTCCCGGAGCGTGGGATCGTGCTCCTCGACGTAGCGCGCCACCTGCTCGTCGGTGACCCGGGAGCGGAGGGGCCGGATGACGAAACGCCAGACGACGGCACCGAAGGTGAGCCACGCCGCCGCCTGCAGCCCGCGGACCACCCACGGCGCGTAGCGCAGCGCATCCATCGCTGCCGACGACACGCCGACGACAAGCACGGCGGCCGCCCCGACCATGGTGAAGCCGAGGATGAGACGCCGGGTGCGCCAGCGGTTCCGCACGCGCCGGATGACCCGGAGAAGGTCGTCGTAGGGAGACCGGGGCGACGCGTACAGCCCGAGTGTCGTCATGGGCGCGGGGTTGTCGGAGTATAGGCACCTCCGCACCGGGCCGCCGCGCGGAGGCCAGGGCCGGCAGGCATCATCCCGGAACTCCGCTCGCCACGCTGCGGTTTGCCGCCCAGGCCTCGCTCACCAGGAGCAGCAGGAACCCGGCGAGCAACAGCCATGCGGCGGCCCGTCCGGGCAGGTCCGGAGCGACGGGGTTCGCGGCGGTTTGCGCGTCCCCCTCCGCGGCCGCCACGGCCGCGATCCGGACTTCTGCGGGGTCGAGCGTGCGAAGGTCCGATTCGGCGAGGGCAGGATTCACTCCAATCTGGCGAAACTCCGCCGCTCCGGGCCGCCGCGCGCGGTAGAACCCGGGTTCCACCAGGCGAAGCGCGTCCATGCCGTCCAGGACGGTGCGTTCCCCCGAGGGAGAGTCGGCCAACACCTCCTCCGCTTCTCCGACGGGCCCGCCTGGCAACCGGAACGCGGCGCCGGGATCCACGCTCTCTCCGACCCGGTAGGCAACCGGAATCCGTTCGTGACCCGCGGCGAACTCCACCATCCGGTGCAGCAGCGGGACGAACGCGGCGCGCCGGGGGAGGTCGGTCCACTCCGCGTCGAGCGAGGAAGCGAACAGCAGCGTCCTCCCTTCTCCCCACTCCGACTCCACGATGGCCGGCTTGCCGTCGTCGAAGCGCCCCAGGACCGCGGCATCGGGCCGGACCCCCGCGAGGTCCCGGTAACGGAAGAAGGCGAGCGTGCCGAGTACCGCGGAGCCCTCGCCACCGAAGGGCTCGAAGATCGGATGCCGGGCCGCCAGGTCTCCGAGGCGCCCCGCCGGATCACGGTCCACGAAACCTCCCGGCACGGCCGGGGCGAACCCCTCGAGTTCCTCGGTCGCCGCCCGCGACAGGCGGCGCGGTCCGGTGGCCATCACCAGACCCCCGCCGCCCTCCACGAAGTCCCCGAGCGCGCGCATCGCGCCGGCGTCGAGGCGGCCCGGGTCCCGGACGAGAGCCACCTGGGCGGCTTCGAGCGCACCGCGCACCGCGCCTTCTCCCCGGGCCGGAGCGCGGTCCAGCAGGAAACCGGGGGCCACCCCCACCCCGAGTGCCTCGCTGACGTAGACCGAGGGCGGACTGCCACCGAGATCGGCGACCCGGATCGCCGCCTCCGGGTGGATCATCAGGTGAAATCGGTCGTCACCCGGGAAGCCGTCTTCGGGAAGCCGCACCTCGGCAGCGAGGGGTTCGCTCGGGCGCAGGACCGGGTCGAACCGGACGGTCGTCATCCGGTCGGCGGCGGCCGTGAGCGTCTTCCGGTCCACTTGGCGGCCCGAAAGGAAAAGCTCGACCTCGCCGCTCCATTCCGGAGCCGCCGGAGAGGGCGCGAAACCCACCTCGGCGGTCAGCGCGAGTTGCTCCCGGCCCTCGGACACCACCGTCACCTCCGCGATCCAGGCGTTCGCCGGCGGGCTCGCGCTCACCTGCCGCACCCGGAGTTCAACGCCGGGCGGCAGGCTGGGTTGCGGGCGGCCGTCTTCGAAACCACTCCGTTGGAGGTCCGAGATCAGCACCACTTCCCGGCGCCGGCCCGGGGCCGCGGGCAACAGGCGGCCGGCAAGGCCGAGCGCGGGGGCATAGCTCGTCCCGCCACCACCCACCGAGAGGTTGGCCACGGCCGGCGCCAGGGTGCCCTGGTCCCCGGTCAGCTCGGTGAGCGCCGCCGCCCGTCCGTCGAAGGCGACCACGATCGCGCGATCCTCCCGGCCCAGGCCGCTCAGTTCCTCTTGCGCCGCCTCCCGGGCGGTTGCCATCCGGTTCCCCACCGTCATGCTCAGCGAGCGGTCCACGAGGACCGCCCGATCGAGCGCGGTTCCTTCCCCGCCGGCGAGCCCGCCTCCGCGCAGCACTGGCTCGGCAAACGCGGCGGCCAGCAGGAGCAACGCGAGACAGCGAAGGATCAGCAGCGGGATGTTCCGAAAGCGGCGGCGTTTGAACCGCGCGGTCGCGCTGGTCAACTGGAGCAGCAGGAACGAGGGGAACGGGACCGGCTCGCGCCGGCGGCGCGTGAGATGCAGGACGATGGGGATCGCGACGAGGAGGCCGCCGAGGAGGAACAGCGGGGCCAGGAAGCTCATTTCCTTCTCTCAGCGCCTTCGCCGGCGGCCTTCCCGTTCGCTCAGGTAGCGGAACAGCGCGAAATCGAGCGGGGTGCCGGTGTCGGTCAGGACGTAGTCCACCTCCCGCCGCACGAGTCCTGCCCGGAGCGCCCGCGTGTGCTCCGCCATCGCCTCCCGGTAGCGCTCCCGGGCCCGGGTGGGCGAGAGGTCGAGCAGGGCGCCCGACTCGAGATCGCGGAACCGCGTCCCCGATTCCTCGAAGCCGGGGATTCCGTCGAGATCGAGGTCCACCTCCGCCGGGTCGAGCACGTGGAACGCCATGATGTCGTGTCCGGCCACCAGAAGCCGGTCGAACGCGGCCAGGACCTGCTCGGGCGGCTCGTAGAAGTCCGACACCACGGCCACGAGGCCCCGCCGTCCGAGCGCCGCCCCCAGTTGGGCCAGCGGCGGTCCCAGGTCGGAGGCGGTTTTCCTTTTCCGCGTGTCCGCCTCCGGTGGCGGGTTGGCCCGCGCCAGGTGCTGCAGCACGGTCTCCAGGTGCTTGGCCGACGGCGGGACGAACTCCCGCAGTTCGTGGTCGAAGATGCCCAGCCCCACCCGGTCCCGCTGGCTGCGGGAGAAGGCGGCCAGGCTGCCGGCCAGGAAACGCGCGTAGTCCAGCTTCCGGATGCCGCGCCAGCCGAAGTCCATGGACCGGGAGACATCCACGGCGACCAGAAAGTTGGCATTCGTGTCCGCTTCGAACTCCTTCACGTGAAAGCGGTCGGAGCGTGCGAAGAGCCGCCAGTCGAGTCTCCGGATGTCGTCTCCCGGCATGTAGGGGCGGTGCTCCGCGAAATCGATGGAACGCCCCAGGAAGGTCGAACGGTGCAACCCGCTGATGAACCCCTGCACGACCATCTTCGCGACGAGCGACAGGTTCGAAATCCGGGCAAGCGCCGCGGGATCGATGAATCGCGTCTGAGCAGCCGGCATCGCCCGATGTGCCAGTGCGGTCAGGAAGGCTCTCCTAGCTGCTACATCCGCGAGGCGGGCACGGGGACTTCCTCGATCAGCCGCCGCACGATGGCCTCCGAGTCCACCTTCTCCGACTGCGCCTGGAAGTTGGGCAGCACCCGGTGCCGGAAGATGGGGGGCGCCAGCGCCTGCACGTCCTCGATGGCCACGTGATGGCGGCCGTGCATCAAGGCGCGGGCCTTCCCGCCGAGCACCGAGAACTGCGCGGCGCGTACGCTGGCGCCGTACTGGACCTGCTCGTTCACGAAGTCCGGCGCGCCTTCTTCCCCGGGCCGGCTCCGCCGCGCCAGCTCGACGGCGTACGCCAGCACCGGCTCGGAAACCGGCACCCGGCGGACCAGCCGCTGGAAGTCGAGGAGTTCCTCTCCCGAGAGGACGTTGTCCAGCTCCGGGTCGAGGTCCGAGGTCGTCGCGCGAACGACCTCGCGCTCCTGGTCCACCGGCAGATAGTCGATGATGATGTTGAACAGGAAGCGGTCCAGCTGCGCCTCCGGAAGCGGGTAGGTGCCCTCGAGCTCGATCGGATTCTGGGTGGCGAAGACGAAGTAGGGCTCGGGAAGCGGATAGGTGCGGCCCTGGACGGTGACTTGGTGTTCCTGCATCGCCTCCAGCAGCGCCGACTGGGTCTTCGGCGGCGTCCGGTTGATCTCGTCCGCCAGCACGATGTTGGCGAACACCGGGCCGGGAACGAACACGAGGTTGCGCTTCCCGGTCTCCGGGTTCTCCTGGATGATGTCGGTTCCGGTGATGTCCGAGGGCATCAGGTCCGGGGTGAACTGGATCCGCTGGAAGCGGAGGGCGAGGACCTCGGAGAGCGTCTGGACGATCATCGTCTTCGCGAGTCCCGGAACGCCCGTGATGATGCTGTTCCCGCCGACGAAGAGGCTGATCAGTACCTCCTCCACCGCCTGTTCCTGGCCGATGATCCGCTTCCGGATCTCGCCGGTGATGCGCTCGGCGGCCTCCCGCATCCGCCCGGCGAGATCGCCGTCGGAGAGCTCCGGCGGTTCGGCGACCGCAGCCGCACCGCCGCTTGGGTTCAGGTCCTGATCTGACAAGAGATCCTCCGTTTCGACCACGCTTCGGCGGTCAGTGGATCATTCCGTAGATAACGTAGTTCACGCCGAGCTTGAACGCCTCGTTGGTGAGGTCCACCGGCCAGTAGTCGTTTCCCGACCACTCCCAGTAGTCGCCGATGTCGTGGTTGTAGTTGGCGATCACCATCAGGCGCTCCGCGGGATCGTCGTTCTCGAAGAACCCGTAGTACACCGGGACGAGGTCCGGACGCCCGATGTGATGGAACTCGAGCGTCTCGATGTGGAAGAAGGAATCGAACACGGGGTGCGAAACGTCGAGTTCCACCGCCGTGTAGCCCGGGAGGACGCGCTCCATCTGGACGAGGAAGTTCTCGAGCGCACGGGACTGCACGAAGTCGTCCACGACCAGGAACCCGCCCTTGAGGAGCCAGGCCCGCAGGTTCTCGGCCTCCTGGTCGCTCGGATACCAGAACCCAACCTCGCAGAGATAGGCGAAGGGGCGCCTGAAGAGGGCCGCCTCATTGAGCGAGTAGATGTCGCCCCCGCCCTCGTTTAGCGTGAGCGAGGTGTATTCCCCCAGGATGCGGGTGAAGTTCTGCTCGCCCCACGGATAGTCGTGGTTCCACTTCAGGTCGAGGTCCCAGTAGAACGGTCCCCGGCGGTAACGCGGGGGCTCGAAACGGATGCGAGCGAAGGTGAAGCGGTCGCTGTAGGGGTAGTTCTCGTAGTCGAGGGGGAGTTCCACGGCGTTCGGGTCGGGACGGAAGGTCGCCGTGAGCCCGAACCGGTCCCGGGTTCCCGGGGGATCCTCCGACACGCTCGGGAGCCGGCCGGCCGCGAACAGGCCCGCCCCCAACGCGCTCACCAGGACGGCGGCGGCGCTGACCCGCGCCACCGTCTTCCATCCTCGCCGCGGCAGTGACATTCAGCCCTCCCGGCGGAGATCCAGCAGCAGCCGGAGGGCGGGATCGAAGGTGGGGGCGATCTCGAGCGCCTCGAGCACCCGGCGCCGCGCCGCGTCCCGGTTGCCGGCCCGGAAGTGGGCGAGCGCCAGCGAATAGAGAGCGCCGGCGCGATCGGGAGCTCCGCTTGCCAGAACCGCCTGCCGCTCCCGGACTTCCAGATCGGCGAGGCCCTGCGCTGCCGCGGCCTCGGCGAGGCGTTCGTGCGGTTCGGGAAGCATGGGATACGCCTCGATGGCGGATGTCAACGCGGCTCCCGCTTCGCGCGGGTTTCCGGTCTCGGAGTAGATGGCCGCCAGTCGGAGCCACTCATCGTATGCCGCCGGGAACCGCTTCAAGTGGTCGTGTAGAGAAAGCCGCGCCAGATCGGGTTCACCGGCGTCGGCGTACAGGCGGGAAAGATAGCGGTAGGGCCCGTCCGGGCCGCCGTATTCGGGGGCGAGCTCGGCGGCGCGCTCAAAGCGCTCGGTGGCCTCGGCGCCCAGTCCGGCTTCCTGGAGGGCGACCCCGGCGCGGATCTGGAGCGCGAAGTTTGCCGGCGCCGCATCGGCGCGGGCGACAAGGGCTTCGATTCCCCGATCGGGTTCCGGCGGCGGATGGAGCGGCGTCCCCTGCCCTTGGGGGCCGGACTCCTCCAGCCCGCGCGCCGTTTCCCCGAAACGGGCTTCCAGCAGGGCGTCAACCGCTTCATCCAACGCCTTCGGGGTGATCCCCAGGATCCCTTCGATGACCTGCGGAGTGTCCATGCCCTGCCGGTAGCCCTCGAGCATCTCGAGGATCGCGGCGAACCCGTACTCCCGTTCCAGGTGTTCCAGGACGAGCGAGGCGTGAAAGTAGGACACACCCACCTGGCCCGGCCAGGTCGGACGCACGAAACCGTCGTCCAGGTGGGGAATGTCGAGGAGTTGCCCGTCCCTGAGCGCCGTGTAGAACGGGAGGCTGGCCCCGTCCCCGAAGCGCCAGCGCTCTTCGAGCAGGCTGAGCCCCTCCGTGAACCAGCGCGGGACACGGTTGTCGGTAAGGCCCATGGCCGCCGCGTGCGCCAGCTCGTGCCAGAGCGTCGAGGCCCAGTGGTACGTCCCGATTCCGCGCGCCGAAGGCGATTCGAGCGCGATCACGTTCCCGAAGCAGACTCCGTGGGCGCCGATCCCGGGTATGCCCACGGTCCGCACCGAGAAGTCGGCGGAGCGGTCGTAGATCTCGACGCGGAGGGTCTCGGGAGGCTGGTACCCGTACCGGTCCCGGAAGGAGTCCACCGCTTCCCGCGAGAGCGCTTCCACATAGGGGCGGAGGACGTCCGCCTCGGCGGCCGGGAGAACGAACTCGAAGGGCGGCGAATTGACCCTGGTGAATCCGTCCAGTTCATCCAGCAGATCGAGGGTGTTCTTCACCAGAGCGTCGAACGGATCGCGCTGGAACGCGTCTTCGAGCACCTTGCGGCCCTCGCCGACGTCGCCGAGCCGGAGCAGATTGAGACCCAGCAACCGCAGGGCTGCGGCCGAGTCCGGGCTCCGCCGGAGCGCCGCCCGGCTCCGCTGGGCAGCCTCCTGGTACCAGCGGCGCCGCTCGGCGGCGGAGGCAAGCGCCAGATCGAGGAGCGGATCCCCCGCCCAGTTGTGCAGATAGCGGGCCTCCAACTCGAAAAGCCCGGGGTCTTCGCCGGCGAGCAGGCGGACCGCCGCGAGGGCGGCGAGCGTTTCGGGGGCATCCGGCAGCGCGTCCACGGCGGCGGCCGCGCGCTGCTCCGCTTCCTCGCGGCGGTCCTGCTCGAGCAGCCGCTGGACCTCGAGCGCCCGCGCCGGCGGAAAATGCGGATTGACGGCGAGAGCCTCGGCCAGCGCGTCCGGCGGAGGGCCGCCCTCGGCCAGGGCGGCGATCTGACGATCCTGGAGGCGGGCAGCCAGGAAAAGGCCGTGGGGGTGCCTGGGATTGTTCCGGAGCACCGTGGTGATGCTCTCCGCCGCCTCGGCCGTATTGAATTTGTCGAGCAGGAGTTCCGCTGCCAGGAGCGGGGGCAGCGGATCGCCCGGATCCAGCACCGCCGCCTCATCAAAGACCCGCAGTGCGTCGCGGAACAGTCCCGAGCTCTGGAAGCCGAGCGCGGCGGCGGCCTTCCCCACCGCGGCGAGTTCGCGGGCGCGGAACACGGCTCCGGGCAGGGTGTTGTAGGCGGCGATCACCTCGTCCAGACGAGCGAGGCCCGTCTGTCGTTTGCCGCGTCGAAGTTCGAGCAGGCCGAGGAGGGTCTCCGCCTCGAGGGAACTCCCGTCGGACGCCGGGCCCACCCGTTCGATGTGCCGCCGCAGCAGGTTCTCCGCCGCTTCGCCTTCCCCGATCTCGAGATGGATTTCGGCCCGCGCCAGGAGTTCCGCGGGGACCGGGCTCGCCCCGGCTTCCGGCTCGAGAGTCTCCAGGGCCTCCCGGTAGCGGCCGGTCAACCGCAGCGTTTCGGCCAGTCCCAGCCGGGCGCCGGGTTCGGGGAGCGCCGCCCGATAGGCGGCCTCGGCCTCACCGTAGCTGCCGCCCCGCAGGGCAGCGGCCCCGGTTTCCGGCCCCCCCGGCCACCCGTTCGAGGCGGAAGTCTCGTCCTGCGACGCGGAGGTAGCCGCCGGAAGGCCGACGAGGAGCGGGGTGAGCACCGCGACCGCCCGCGCGGGGCCGCAGGGCCAGCCTCTCACGAGGTCTTCTCCCGCAGGGCGGCGATCCGTTCCGCGAGTTCGGCGATCTGGAGGAGAAGGGTTTCCAGTTCCGCCAGGTAGGCCTCTTCTTCCATTCCTTCCCGCGTCTCCCGGAGGACGTCCACGCGGGCGGCGAGCGCGTCCCGTTCGGCAACCAGGCGGCGAATCTCCGGTGTATCCGAGGACGCATCCGCGACGGCTTCCTCGGTCCGGATGAGCAGCGCCCGCCGCCCGGCCAGCACCCCGTCCATCCCCGCCGCCATCTCCGGCTCGAGGCTGCCGACCCCGTCGCCGTTGTCGTCCAGCAGCGCGTGCTCGGTCCGCAGCAAACCCTCCTGCTCGTACTCGCGTTCCACGCCGCGCCGGGCGAAATCGAAGGCCTCCAGAATCGAAAGGCGTCCGTCCTTGTTCCGGTCCCCCTCGTCTCCGGCCAGCGCGGCGATGAAATGCCGCGGGAAGCGGGTCTCGTTGGTCTCGTTGGCGCGCGTCGCCGCGAGCACCACCCGTCCGGGTCCGGCGAGAGCCGGCAGGAAGGCCCCCGCAGCGCTTCCGAGGTGCGCAATGGTGACCGGTCCCGATCCGAAGCCGCTCAACATCTCGCCGAGACGCTCCGGAGAGAGATCGGGGCCGGGGAGCTGGAAACGCGGGCTGCTTCCCGCGCTCCCGTGGCCGATCAGCACCAGCACCAGCCCCGCCCCGGCGGCCTCCGGCCCGCGCGCGGCCTCGATTTCACGGGCCAGTTCCTCCTGGGTGCTCCGCGCGACGGGAGCGCAGGAGGCGTCCGGCTCCCCGTCCTCGGGAAGGCGCTCCACGAGCACCCGCACCCGGCCCGGAGCGGGGGCCTCCAGCGCGGCGGCGCAGAGGTCGCGCGCCCAACCCGAGAACCGCTCCCGATGTTCGGGAGTGCCGCCGACACCCGCAACGATGAGCAGCGCAGGGACGTCGGCGCTGGCGCCTTCCACCGCTTCCGCCCGGACCCCCGCAAGGGCGAGAGCAGCGAGGAGAGCGGTTCCGAAGCGCCGGTGGGTCGGGCGGCGGACAGCCGCGTCGCTCACGGAAGACCCCGAGCGTGCCGAACGCCCCAGTCGGCAGCCAGCAACCCGAACAGCAACAGGAACACCGCCGGCACATTCCACAGTTCCCGCCGCTCCACGACGGTGGTCCCCGATTCCGCAAGACTCAGATCGGTAAGCAGTTCCTCGGCCTCGTCCGGCTCGAACAGCCGCCCGCCGGTGGCCTCCGCGATACGGGCGAGTAACTCGGGATCCGCTTCCGCATCGAAGAACTCGTCATCCACGACCCCGGCCTCGAACAGGGTTACGGCTCGCGGAGCTTCCGATTCCTCTCTCAGTCCAGCGCCTCCGGCGCGGATCTCCACCTGATGGGTGCCCGGCCCCGTGGGAACGTAGACGCCCGAGTACTCACCGTCTCCCTGTCCGGTCCAGCGCAGCGGAACCCCGGAGATGACGCCGTCGGGCCCGGTGACCTCGGCCTCGACGAAGGCGTCGTTGACGGCCAGGAAGCGTTCGTCCTCGACCCGGGCTCGCAGCGTTACCCGCTCGCCAACCAGCGACTTGGCCGGCGCAGCGGAGACTTCGAGACGGCGCGGCGCCTCGGAGGCGAGCCAGCGGAGCAGCCGGCGCGACAGCACCTCGTGGGTCTCGTCCTCGAGCGGAATGCTCGCGTCCATCTGCCACACCCACAGGTCCTGAACCGTCAGGCTCGCGGAGCGGCCCCGCCCGAATCGCTGGACCAGCAGCACGGCCTCGGGTTCTTCCGACGCGCCCAGTCCTTCGAGGAGCACCGTCGCCCCCGGTTTCGGCCGGCCCAACCGGTTGACCGCCGAGAGCGGGGGCAGGTTCCGGTAGAGGTCCGTGTTGGCGAGCGGATCCGGATCGAGCCGCGCGACCGGGTGGAGCGAACCGGCGCGGGTGGGGAGGACCGAGAGCTCCCGGAAGGCCGTCGGAACCGGACGGTCCCCGGCGTCCGCGGGCGGTGCCGCCTCTTCGGGAAGCGCGAGCGGCAGGACTTCCGCCAGTGGGGTGTCGCGGTAACCGCCTTCGCCGAAGGCGCTCGTTCCCCCGAGAGTCAGAAGGCCGCCCCCTCGCTGGCTCACGAAATCACGGAGCATGTTGAGCTGGTCCTGACTGAAGAAGCTCGCCTCCACGCTGCCCAGGATCACTCCGTCATAGCCGAAGAGTTCTTCGCGGGTATCCGGGAACCCCCCGGCAAGTTCCCCGGCGTCCGCGACGTCCACCCGGTAGAACTTCCCCTCGGCGGTGCGGATCAGGCAGGCAACGTGCAGTTCCGGGTCGCCGGCGACCGCCCGCCGCAGGAACTTCAACTCCCAGCGCGGCTGTCCTTCGAAATAGAGCAGCCGGAGTGGCTGATCGTCCACCTCCATCAGCACACTCTGCTCGTTGTTGCGGGTCAGGACCTCTCCGGGAAAGGGGGCCACCCGGAACCGCAGCCGCCGCACGCCGGCCTCCTCCGCGGGCGCCAGCAGCGTGACGGCGGTCTCGACCGAGTCCCCCGACAGCCGGACCGTCTCCGTCGCGATGATGCGCCCCTCGTCGAGGGCCTCCACGCGCGCCGTCCGCCCGGCGAGTCCGGTGGCGCGGAGCGGTAGCCGTATTTCGAGCAGCGAACCGCGCAGGACGCGCGCGGGCACGTCGGGAGCGCCCAGCTCGAGATCGGCATCGAACTCGGGCCGGCCGACCGCCACCGGATAGACCCGAATCCCGCGGGTCCTCAGATCAAGGAGGGTCTGATCGAGGTCCTCCTCCCGTCCTCCGGCTACGGTGTCCGCCCCGTCGCTCATCAACACGATCCCGGCCACCGGCAACGATGCGAGTTCGTCGGCCACCCGGGTGAGGCTGCCGAGCAGATCGGTGCGCGCTCCCGTGAACCCGAGTTCCGAAGCGCCTGTCACCCGCCGGGTCTCCTCCGAGAAGCGAAACAGCCTGGTTACGAACTTCTCCCGAAGGAGATCGCCGAGCGCTGCCTCCCCGCGGCCGGCCGCCGCCTCATCGGGAAACGCTGCGAGCAGCGCCTCGCTCCGCGGCCGGCCCTCCTCCCCGTCCGCAATCTGCATGCTCCGGGAGTCGTCGAGGAGAACCCCAACGACGTTCTCCTGCGGAACGACGAGAGACAGCACCAACTGCGGACGAAGGAGGCAGAGCAGGACCAGGGCGATGGCGGCGAAACGCGCCGCGCCGAGTAGCAGGCGGCCCCGCTTCCCGAGCCGTCTTCCCAGCCGCCGATAGCCGAGCAGGAAAAACACCAGCGCCCCGACCACTGCGGCCGCGATCCAGAAGAGCCCCCAGGGCACGAGCAGTTCGATCTGCCCGCGCTCGAACGCGACCGGAGGGCTGCCCAGCAGCCATTCGAACGCGGAGAGGAACACGGGGAGGAAAACGAGAGGGGATCAGTGCGCCATCGCGTAGATGATGAAGTTGATTCCCATCGCGTAGGCGTAGTTGGAGAAGTGCAGCGGGTAATACGGGTTTTCGGCCCACTCCCAGGCGTCCCCAAGGTCGGTGTTCCAGTTCACGAGGACCATCAGCCGCCCTTCGTCGTCGAAGATGCCCCGCACCACCGGGTGGTAGCCGTCTCTCTCCCAGGTCGGCCCGCCGCGGATCCCCTGGCCCACGTTGGGCACCTGGACGATCTCGTTCACCTCGAAGAAGGCACGGAAGACCGGATGGTCCAGCGAGATGTCCTCGATCGGCCGGCCGGGCAGGACCCGGCCCATCTCGTGCGCGAAGTTCACCCACTCGGCGGTGCCCCAGAAGTCGTCCACGACCAGGAAGCCACCCTGATGGAGGTAACGCCGCAGGGCGAGCACTTCGTCGTCGGTCATGGCCATGTGTCCGACCTCGACCGTGTAGAGGAAGGGGTACTTTCCGAGGTCGGGGTCCGTCAGCAGGACGCTGTTCTCGTTCTCGTAGGAGTCGAGGTTCGTGATCCGCCGCAGCCCGATCAGGAACTGCCGGTCCGCCTTGGGGTAGTCCACGCTCCAGCCGCGCCAGCCGTAACTCGTGTAGGCCGCCCGCGTGAAATAGAAGTCATGGCCCGGCGGCCGGCCGAAGCGCGGACCTCCCAGGTCTTCCCGCATCGCCTCGGCGAGCATCTCGCGGATCTGCCGCCGGCTTGGCTGGAGCGCGGAGGCCGAGTCCCGCACGAGCAGCGTTCCCCCGAACAGGACCGCCGTCACGAGGACGAAGGCGGCGGCCAGAATTCCTCGGCGGGACACGTCGCCGGAGCCTATCGCGTCCCAGCCCGGTGATGACACTCAGGCGGCCCGGACTGCCGAGAAATACGCACCGCGCGGCCCGCCCATGGCCGCGCTGGCGCGCCGGTCTGGAACACCGGCGGCGCGGCCTCCGGGGTGAAGGTCAGCGCCGAAACCGCTGGTACCATCCCGGCTCCCTTTTCTCGCGTTCCCGAAGCGGGGTATTGCCATGCGGGTCTTCTCACTTCTCCTCGTTCTCGCCGCTTTCGCCGCCGCGCTCGCCTGTGCTCCGGCGGCGGAGGAGCCGGCCGAAGAGGTCGCTCCGCCGGCCTTCGTGCCCGGGCCGCCGGCGGACTTCGAGAGCCCCGTCATCCCTGCCGATAATCCCCAGACCCCCGAAAAAGTCGCGCTCGGGAAGCAGCTCTACTTCGACACCCGCCTTTCGGCGGACGGCACCCGCTCCTGCTACACCTGTCACCTGGTCGAAAACGGCCTGACCGACGGCAAGCCGGTTGCGGAAGGTGCCCTCGGCCGGGTGCTGACGCGGTCCAGCCCCACACTCTGGAACATTGCGTACCACACCCAGTTCTACTGGGACGGCCGCAGCGGCTCGCTCGAGGCCCAGGCGCGCGCGGCCTGGACCGGCGGCAACATGGGGGCTGACGCCGATGCGGTGGTGGCCGAACTGAACGCGATCCCGGGTTACGCGGAGCAGTTCGAAGCGGTCTTCGGAGGACCCGCCACCCCCGACACCGTCGTGCAGGCGATCGCCGCCTTCGAGCGGGACGCGTTCTATTGCGGCGACACCGCCTATGACGACTGGCGGCGCGGGGACGCGAGCGCCATGTCGGAGGAGGCCATGCGCGGCGCGGAACTCTTCACCGCCGGCGCCGGCTGCGCCACCTGTCACAGCGGCGTCCTCTTCACCGACATGAAGTTCCACAACGTGGGTATCGGGATGGACGCCGAAGAGCCGGACCTCGGCCGGGCCCGGGTGACCGAAGAGGACGTCTGCAGCACGACCGAGGACGAACCCTGCCAGGGCGCCTTCAAGACCCCCACCCTCCGCGACATCTCGAAGAGCGCTCCGTACTTTCACGACGGCAGCGTGGCGACCCTCGAGGAAGCCGTCCGGCTGATGGCGACCGGCGGACTGGCGAATCCCTATCTGGACACGGACGAACTCATGGATCGGGACCTGTCGGACGAGCAGATCGCCGACGTGGTGGCCTTCCTGCACACCCTCGACTGCAACAGCGGCCCCCAGATCTTCGAACCGCCCACCCTGCCGTAGGAGTCTGCGCCGCAGAATGCGGCTCAGACTCCTCGGGAACGCCGGCCTCCAAGGCCGGCACGCGCGGTGTTCCGCACCGCGCACGGCGCAAGTCCACGCGGAAAGGGTGACTCCCGTCTCGGCGTAGAGGTCAAGAGCGTCCCGTTTCCGGCGCACCACACTAGAATCCCCCGCCATGCAGGTCAGCTTTGAAGGCCGCGGAGCCCGCTGGGAAGGCGCCGCGGAAATCGCCGAACGGGCCGAAACCGACAAGCACCAACCCTGGTCCCTGAGGGTGGTCTCCGGGAGTGAAACGGTCGAGGGCACCATGCTGGTCACCGATCTGGCGTCGAGCGCCGCCGACGACGCGGCCGTGAGCAGCGGAGAGGACGTGAACGCCATCCTGGGGCGCGCCTTTTCGCGTTCGCTGGTCGCGGAACTCGGCCTCCGCCCGCTGGCGTCCGGCTTCCGCTTCGTCGTGGACCATCGCTGGGTCACCGGGTACTAAGGGGCCAGGAGCCCGTCACGGGTGCCGGGCTCCGTACCGGAAGGAACCGGGACCGCATGCGCCGCTCCGAACTGGCCGCTTTCCTGCGGGAGCGGCCGCGCGTCGGCGACGGCGCCCTGGGCACTGCGCTCTATGCAGGTGGCATCGCCTCCCGGCGCTCCTTCGAGGATCTGAACCGCTCGGACCCTGACCGGGTCCGGGCGGTGCACACCGCCCATCTCGCCGCCGGCGCCGAGGTGATCAGCACCAATACGTTCGGAGCCAACCCGTGGAAGCTGGGACGGCACGGACTGGCCTCGGAAGTGGCGAAGATCAACGCCGCTGGCGCCCGAGTGGCGCGGAGCGCCGTCCGGCCGGGCAGCCTGGTGTTGGGATCCGTGGGGCCGAGCGGCGAAGTCGTGGGTCCGTTCGACGAGGAGAAGGCCCCGGAGTTCGCCGCCGGGTTCCGGGAGCAGATCACCGCACTGGTCGAAAGCGGCGTGGACGCGGTCCTGATCGAAACCTTCACGAGCCTCACCGAGGCCCGCCTGGCGCTCTCGGCGGCCCGGGAGGTGGCCCCCGACATCGGGGTCATCGTCCTGATGACGTTCTCCGAGCAGGCGACGACCGTGTTCGGCGTGGCGGCGGACCAGGCGGCCGGAACGCTCGAGCGGGACGGAGCCGACGCCGTCGGCTCGAACTGCGGGGTGGGCCCGGACACCACCCTCACCGCGCTGGAGCGCATGCGGGACGCCGTGAGCCTGCCGCTGGTGGCCCAGCCGAACGCCGGCATTCCCGAGCGGACCGAGGGCCGCTTCCTCTACCCCTCGTCCCCGGACTACGTGGCCCACTACGCCAAGCGGTATCTGCGCCTCGGGGTCTCGCTCATCGGCGGTTGCTGCGGAACCGGGGCCGAGCACATCGGCGCGGTGGCCGGGGTGGTCCGGGCGGCGTCCGCGGGCGCTCGCGCGGACCGGGTGAGGGCCCCGGCACGGCCGGCTGCCGCCGCGCCGGCAGAAGAGGCGCCGGCCGAGATCCCTGCCGTGCCGGTGCCGGAACGCTCGGGCCTCGCCCGCTGCCTCGCCGAAGGCCGATTCGCGGTGTCGGTAGAGATGGATCCCCCACGCGGCGCCGAACCGGGCAAGTTCCTCGCCAGGGTCGGGGATCTGGCGGACGCCGGGATCCGCTTCGTGAACGTGGCGGACGGGCCGCGGGCCACCGCCCGGATGAGCGCGATCGCGTTCGCGGCGCTCCTCGAACGGAGCGGCGAGGTCGAGACCATCCTCCACTACCAGTGCCGCGACCGGAATCTCATCGGCATCCAGTCGGATCTGCTGGGGGCGCACGCGCTCGGCATCCGCAACCTGCTCGCGGTCACCGGCGACCCGCCGAAGCTCGGCGACTACCCCCATGCGACCCCGGTCTTCGACGTGGACTCGATTGGCCTCGTGCGCATCCTGAGGGGCCTGAACCACGGGCTCGATCTCGCGGGGAATCCTCTGGGGGCCGCGCTTCCGTTCCACATCGGGGTCGGAGCGAACCCGGCCGCTGCCGATCTCGAAGGCGAGATGGGGAAGTTCGAGAGGAAGGTCCAGGCGGGCGCCCAGTACTGCCTCACCCAGCCGGTCTACGAAACCCGGCTGCTCGAGCGCTTCGTGAAGGACGTCCGCGGCTACGGCATCCCGGTTCTCGCGGGGGTCTTGCCCCTGGTCAGCTCCCGAAACGCGGAGTTCCTGCACAACGAGGTTCCCGGGATGAGCGTCCCGCAGCCGGTGCGCGAGCGGCTCGCGGCGGCGCCCACCCGGCAGCGCGCGCGGGAAGTCGGTGTCTCGGTGGCGCGCGACATGGTTGCCGCGGCCCGGGACCTCGTCGCCGGGGTCTACGTGATGCCGCCCTTCAACCGCTTTGACCTGGCCATTCGGAGCGTGACCGGACTGGTTTGATCGTTGGAACGCCGGTTTCCGGCCGGCATCGCCAGGTGAAACTCCCGCCGCCGGCCGCGCACCCCGCCCGAACCCGGCCGGGAGCGTCGCAATGCGCTCGCGCCCACGTGCGGCCGGGTGGGACAATGGCGTGCATGATGCGCCTCGGGGGCCTGATGGGAGGCGGGGTGATTCTGTTCGCCTCCGGCGCCGCCAGCCAGGAACAGGAGATCTTCCAGTTCGAGGGAGGGGTGGACCTGGTTTCGGTACCGGTGGCGGTCTCGACCGAAGATGGCGAGTTCGTCACCGGTCTCGACGTCGAGAACTTCCGTGTCCTGGAGGACGGGGTGGAACAGGAGATCCTCGTCTTCGGAGCGGGACTCGAGGAGTCGTGGGTGGAGCTGCCGCCGGACCAGAAGGAAGAACTCTCCCAGAAACAGGTGATCGGCCTCCTCCTCGATTCGTCCGGCAGCATGGAGGAGGACCTGTCGCTCCTCCACGAAGCGGCGATCAAGTTCCTCACCAACATCCCCAGGACCGAGAACCTGTTCGTCATCAGCTTCGACGAGAACATCTGGCTCTCCGAGTACTCGAGCGACGACCAACGCATCATCTCGAACCGGATCTACGACATCGAAGCGGAGGGCTGGACGGCGCTCTACGACGCGGTCGCCACCTTTCTGGATCGCGTCTACGACTACGACGGCAGGAAGACGCTCGCGGTGCTCAGCGACGGCGCCGACTCCCGGTCCACCCTGATGTTCTCGGAGGCCCTCGATCTCGTGAAGCTCGGGGACACCACCATCCACTCGATCCAGTTCGGGGATCGCGCGCGCCACGCCGCGGTCTTCGAGAACGGCCGCTTCCTGCGGGCCATCGCCGATGCCACCGGTGGTTCCTACGCCCTGGCTTCGTCCCTCGAGAAGCTCGACGAGCTCTACGACCGCATCCTCGACGAGCTCTACAGCCAGTACACGATCGGCTACGTGTCGTCGAACACCCGCCGGGAGGGACGCTACCGCCGCATCGAAGTGGAAGTGACGGCCCCTGGATTCGAGGACGTGGAGGTCAGGGCCCGCCGGGGCTACTACGGGCCCTACGAACCCTCAGGCGATCCGGAAGCGGAAGACTAGACTCCGCGCCGATGTTCGCCGCGCTCGAGGATGTCATTCGGGAGACTGCCGCCAACGCCGGAGCTCCGGATTTCTCCGTGGTATCGGAGATTCCCCCGTCGCCGGACCAGGGGGATCTCGCGTTCCCGGCGGCTTTCGGACTGGCGCGCCACCTCCGCCGGCCACCCCGGGAGATCGCTCGGGCGCTCGCCGACGCCCTCTCCGGACGTCCGGAAGTGCGGCGGGTGGAGGTGGCCGGTCCCGGGTACGTCAACGTCTTCCTGAACCGGGAAATGTGGATCCGGCAATCGCTTGCCGGCACGGCCGTCCAGGTCCCCGACGGCATCCACGTGGTCGAGCACACCAGCATCAACCCCAACAAGGCGGCCCACATCGGGCACCTGCGGAACGCGGCGCTCGGCGATTCCTTCGCCCGCATCCTGCGTTTTCTGGGACACCGGATCGAGATACAGACCTACACCGACGACACCGGCGTCCAGGTTGCCGACGTGGTCCTGGGATTCCTTCGGCTCCGGGGCGCGGACGCGGAGGAGGTGCGCCGGCTCGCCGCGGAGCCGCGCTTCGACTATCTCTGCTGGGACCTCTACACCGAGGTCTCCCGCTGGATCGAAGAGGACCCGGAGGGACGGGCGGCGCGCCAGCAGGCCCTCCACGGACTCGAGCACGGTGAGGAGCCGTGGGCGGAGATCGGGACGATCGTCGCCAACGCCGTCGCCCGCCGGCACCTCGAGACCATGGACCGGATCGGCGTCCGCTACGACCTCCTGCCGTGCGAGAAGTCGATTCTTCGCCTCCACTTCTGGGAGCGGGCGTTCGAGCTGCTCCGGGACAGCGGCGCCATCCGGCTGAGTGAATCGGGCCGGAACCGCGGCTGTTGGGTCATGGACACCGATCTCGCCCAGGACGGCGAAAAGGTCATCGTTCGCTCGAACGCCACGGTGACCTACGTGGGGAAGGACATCGCCTACCAGATGTGGCAACTCGGGCTGCTGGACCGCGATTTCCGGTGGCGCCGGTTTCACGAGTATCCCGACGGCAGGCGCGCCTGGATCAGCACCTCCGGGCCGGAGGAGCCCGACACGCCCCGCTTCGGTTCGGCGGCCCTCGTCCATCACGTCATCGACGCCAGGCAGTCCTACACCCAGCAGGTCGTCCAGCAGGCGGTCGCCAGCCTGACTTCCGAAACCGACCGCTCCCGGACGCGGCACCTGTCCTACGAGATGGTGGCGCTGACCCCGGGCACGGTCGCGGCGCTCGGCCTCGGATCCGCCGCCGGGGACGGAGCCGTGGAGGTTTCCGGCCGGAAGGGCATCGGCGTCAAGGCCGATGACTTCCTCGACGCGCTAGTCGGACGTGCGGCCGAAGAAGTCGCAGCGCGCAATCCGGACCTTCCGGCGGAAGAGCGGCGGGCCGTGGCGCTCGCGATCGCGGTCGGGGCGCTGCGCTACCTGATGGTGCGGGTGACCAAGAACCAGCTCATCGTCTTCGACCTCGAAGAGGCCCTCAGCCTCGAAGGAGCCACGGGACCCTACCTGCAGTACGCCGCGGTCCGGGCGGCGAAGATTCTGGCCCGCGTCAAGCGCCCCCTTCCCGAGGGCCCGCCTCCTCCCCCCGAGGGTTTCGACGACCGTCTCGCCGAACGGGACCCCGAAGAGGCCGCCGACCTCTGGGTCCTGCTCCGGGGCGCGCTCAGCCTCCGGGAAGCGGCCGCGGCCGCCGCCGCCAGCGAAGACCCGCAGGTTCTCGCCCGCTGGGCGTACGACGGCGCGCAGCGCTTCAACGCGTTCTACCACCGCTACCGCATCGCCGGCGAGCCGGACGCCGCCGCGCGCTCGCTGCGCACCTACGCGGTGGAGACGTTCTTCGCCCAGCACCGACAGGGGCTCGCCCTGCTCGGGATCCCGGTCCCGGGACGGATGTGATGCGGGAAGTGCGCTTTCTCCGCCCGGTCCTGCGGTTCACGCGGACCGCCGCCATCGCCGCGGCGGTTGCCTGGGTCGTGATGGCGCATGGCGCGCAGGTCTACCGGATCCAGGGGTCGAGCATGGCGCCGACGCTCCGCTCCGGGGAACGGGTGCTGGTCAACAAGGTCGGGATGCGCCTCGCTTCCATCGTCCGCGACGACGTGGTGCTTTTCCGTGACCCGTCCGACGAGGACACCGTCATGGTGAAGCGCGTGGTCGGCGTGCCGGGTGACACGGTCCGTTTTCTGGGCAACGACGTGCAGGTGCTTCCCGGGTCCGGGACGAGCCGCCCGCTGCACGACGCGATGACACCGGTGGCCAACGCCGCGGGGACGGGCAATCCGCCCACCATCGGCGGGCCCGGCTCGGTCGCGATCACCCTCGCGGCGGGCGAGTACTTCGTGCTCGGCGACAACCGGGGCGGCAGCAGCGACAGCCGTCACTGGGGCGCTGTTTCCAGGGACGCCATCCTCGGTGAGGCCGTGTTCCGGGTGTTCCCCTGGCGCCGGATCGGATTCGTGACCCCATGACCCCCGCGGGAACCCCGACGCAGACTCCCGTCCGCAGCGCTCCCGCCGCCGCGGAAGACCCGGCGCCGCTCCTGCGCGCCCTCCCCTTCCGCCCGGGGAGCTTCTTCGACGCCTGGACCCGCAAGCCGGAACGTTTCTCCGACCTGCTCCCCGACCCGTTCGCGGCGGGGGCTTACCAGGGCATCGGGACCCCCAGGCCTCCCGACGCCGCCCGGGCAGCCGCCGCCAGGGTGATCGGGACAACCAACCGGGTCTGGGGCGCGGACCCGGCCGTCCTCGCTTCGGCAGAGCGGCTTCGCGATCCACAGACATTGGCGGTCGTCACCGGCCAGCAACCCGGGCTGTTCGGGGGCCCGTTCTATTCGCTCATCAAGGCGATGTCCACGGTCGCCGCCGCCCGGGAACTCGAGGCGCGGACCGGCCAGCCCGTGGTCCCGGTCTTCTGGATCGAAGGTGACGATCACGACTTCGAGGAGATTCGGGGCGCCTGGCTGCTGGACCGATCAGGCTCTCCGCAAACACTGCGCTACGAGCCGGAGGACGAACACCTCGGGCTGCCGGCGTTCCGCCGGGTTCTGGACGACTCGATCCTCGACCTGCACGGACAGTTGCCGGACATCCTTCCCGAAACGGAATACACGGAGGGCCTCCTGCTCGCTGCCCGCGACTGCTACGCGCCCGGCCGATCGCTTTCGGAGGCGTTCGGCCGCCTGCTTCTCCACCTCACGCGGGGTTCGGGTCTCGTGGTGATGGACCCCACCCGTCCGGAGCTGAAACGGCTCGCGTTTCCGGTGTACGAGGCTGCGGTTCGGCACGAAGCCGCCGGCCGCCGCCAGATCGCGGCCCGCACGCGAGAGATCGAGGCGATGGGATTCCACGGGCAGGCGGCGGCCGAGGGCTACGGGGTCTTCTGTACGGGACCGACCGGGGTGCGGGCGCGGGTTCGGACCGATTCCGCCGGGGACCCTCCGGAAGGGGTCCTCGACGGTTGCGTCGAGCGCCTGAGCGCCGCCGTGTTGCTCAGACCCCTGGTCCAGGACTTCCTGCTGCCCACCGCGATCTACGTCGGCGGTCCTTCGGAAATCGCCTACCACGCCCAGATGGGCGATCTCTACGGCCTCCATGGGATCCCGCGTCCGTTCGTGATCCCCCGTCATCAGGTCGCCATCCTTACGAAGTCCCACCTTCGGGTGCTGGACCAGGACGGGATCGGCTTCGATGAACTCTCGGCCGGCGACGAGGCGGCCCTCAATCGGCGGGCCGCCGATCCCGCCGCCCAAGCGGCCTTCGCGCAGGCCAACGAAGTCGTGGATTCCTCACTCGAAGCGGTCGAACAGGCCGCCGGCGCCGTCGACAGGAGCCTCACGGCGGCGGTTCGGCGCGCCCGGGGCAAGGTGCATGCGATCCTGGCGGATCTCGAGGCCAAGAGCGTGCGCGCCGCGAAGCGCCGCGACGAGGAACGCCGGCAGCGGTTCCTGCGCGCCCGGAACGCGCTCTTCCCCGGCGGCGCGCCGCAGGAACGCCGGCTCAGTCCGCTCGTCTTCGCAAACCGCTACGGGCCGCACTTCGGAGCGTGGCTGCTCTCCGCGTTCGAAGGCCCCGCCGCGGACCGGAGAGCCCGGAACCTGCTGGTCCGCTGAGCGGTAACAGGCTGTCAGTGCCTGTGGGGCGGCCGTTCGGGGAAGAAGCAGACGATCGGTCCCCCCGCGTCCGCCCCGGCAGCCGTCCCGCCGACGACGAACCCGGGTGGGTCCACGTCCACGTCCGTGTTGCCGGGCGGCCGCGCGTACATCGCCTGGGCGTGGAAGATGTCCCACTCGGTGAAGTGCGGTGGCTCGAGTTCCCCCGAGTACCACATGTGGGAGGGCCGCAGGCCGCCCAGCGGGTGGTAGAGCCCCATCACGTGGCCAATCTCGTGGTGCACCGCCCAGGTCTCGGGAATATGGCGGAACACCACCACGTTGGCGTCTCCGCCGACCCGGTAGGCAAACGCGTTCGCCGTCTCGGCGTACTCCGACACCTCGGCCGTGTTCCAGCGAAGGATTACGGTGCCCGGCGTCATGTCCGCGGGCGGCTCGCGCGTGACCTCGATCCGCTCGCCCCGGTAGCGTCCGGCGCTGAGGAGCGGCACCGTGATCCGGATGGCCTCCCTCACGAAGTCGATGGTTTCCGCGGGGATTTCGGCGCCGGTCGTCGGTTCCGGGCGGGCGTCGATATAGAAGGTCGGCTCGGATTCCCAGGGGACGAGGGGTTGCAGGTCACCGCCGCCGGCGCCGTTCCGGGCGAGTTCCCGGTAGAAGTCGAGGGTCCAGGGCCCTCCCGCCGGGATCGCGTCGAGCGCCAGGGTCCCGTTCGGCGCCCGGATCGTGGTGGTGCGCTCCACGATTCCGGGACCGGACACCGTGATCCGATGTTCCCCCGCAGGGAGGTCAAGCGCGAAGGAACCATTGGCTGCGGAGCGCGCCGTCACCCCGCCGGCGCTCAGCGTCGCACCGGCCACGGGGCCGCCGACCACCGTCCTCGTGAGAATCCCGCGGACGCTGGCGGAGGCCGGGGGCGCCGGCGGCGTGGTGGGCGCGGGCGGCTCTCCCCCGCCGCACGAACCGAGGACCAGGCCGCAGGCAGCGAACCAGCCAGCCTTCATTCGTTCCGCGCCGCTCCCCGCGAGGTCATTTCCCCGGTGGTGGCCCCGGTGAAGATCGCGTTGGAGATCTGACCGGTCAGGTTCCCGCTCGTCCGGAGGTGGTCGAGCGGACGCTCGACTGCCAACACCAACGCCGACAGGGTCACCGGCAGCCCCAGCGCGCCGAGCAGGATCGTGAGGTTCACGAAGCTTGCCGCGGGCACGCCCGAGACCGCGAGGGAACTCAGGATCGCGGTCACCCAGAGGAGGCCCAGTTCGCCCGTATCCAGCGGGCGCCCGACGAGCTGGGCGATCGCCACCACCGACACTACCTGGTAGATCCCGCTGGAGTCGCGGCCGGCCGCCGCGCCCAACGGCAACACGAAGCCGGCGACTTTCTCGGAGATTCCGGTCTCGCGCGGAACCGCGGCCATGGACACCGGGAGCGCCGCCGCCGTCGAGACCGAGGCAAAGGCGATGGGCAGCGGCTCTCGCAACGCCCGGGCCAGCGTGCCGAAGGGCTGGCGCGCCCACAGCCGCAACAGCATCGCGTGCACGCCGACCACGTGCACGAGGGTGGCGATGAGGCAGACCGTGGCGTACCACGCCAGCGTCCCCAGGATGTCCAGACCGGACTGACCCACCACCGCGGCCAGAATCGCGAACACCCCGGCCGGCGCCAGGCGCACGACCCAGTGGACGATCCGGTAGAGGACATCGTTGACCGCCTGCAGCACATCGATGAGCGGCTTGACCCGTTCGCTGCCGAGTGCGTTCACGGCGACGCCGAACAGGATCGCGAGGAACAGGACCTGGAGGACCTCGGCTTCGGCGAACGCCCCGAACACGTTCGTCGGAACGATGCCCACCAGGATGTCCATGATGGACCGCGCCTGTCCGGCGGCCGCGCCGGCTGCCTGGTCCGTACCCCCGAGCGCCGAAATGTCCACCCCCCGGCCGGGTCCGAGCCACACGGCGACCCCGATGCCGAGCGCCAGCGCCACCGCCAGGGTGCTCAGGTTGTAGACGATCGCCCGAACGCCGATCCTGCCCGCGCCCTTGCCGCCGGTCCGCGTGAGGGCGAGCGCGAGCGTGACGAAGATCAGGGGCGCGATGATCATGCGGAGCAGCCGCACGAATAGATCGGCGATCGGCTGCAGCACGACGGCTGACTCCCCGAAGAGCATCCCGACGAGCACGCCACCCACCGCTCCCACGACGACCTGAAGGTGAAGCGGCATTGGCGGGGTCCTCAACCGAAGTTGGGCGCCGATGGTAACCGGACGGGAGTCGGCAGCCGGCCGCGAGCGGGGTGAAGCGAACCATCACGCACGTCGGCACCGCGCCGTGCGCAGCGCGGAGCGCCGCGCGTGCCGGTCTGGAGACCGGCGCTCCCCGCTCCTAGACTTCCGGTCGCGGATGAGCGCCACGAGAATCGGCCGGCCCGGATTCCTGCGGGCGATCTCCGAACGGATCGTGGTCTTCGACGGCGCCATCGGAACGATGCTGCAGGCCGAGCGCCTGGACGAGGCGGGTTTTCGGGGCGAGCTCCTGCGGGAACATCCGAAACCGCTCCAGGGGCTCCACGACGTCCTGTCCCTGACCCGCCCGGAGCTGGTGGAGAAGGTGCACCACCTCTACCTCGACGCCGGCGCGGACGCCCTCACCACCAACACGTTCAACGCGAACGCCGTCTCCCTCCTCGACTACGGCCTCGAAGAACGGGCGTTCGAAATCAACCGCCGCGGAGCGGAAACGGCGCGCCGGGTCGCCGACGCCGCGGGGCGCGACTGTTTCGTGCTGGGCTCCATGGGACCCACCAACCGGACCCTGAGCGTGTCTCCCGACGTCTCGGACCCCGCCTTCCGGGCCATTTCCTGGGACGCGTTGCGGGACGCCTACCGCGAGCAGGCAGCGGGTCTCCTGGCGGGCGGGGCCGATCTCCTGCTCGTCGAGACCTGTTTCGACACCCTGAACGCCAAGGCGGCGCTCGCGGCCAGCCGGGACGCCATCGCCGAGGCGCCGGGGGACCCCGGGCTTCTCGTCTCCTTCACTTCCGTGGATCAGGGGGGGCGCAATCTCACCGGGCAGGACTCCGAAGCCTTCTGGGTCTCCGTCGAGCACGCCGAGGTGACGGCCGCCGGGGTGAACTGCTCGATCGGGGCCGAGGCAATGCGCCCCATCGTCGAGACCCTGTCCCGCCTCGCTCCGGTTCCGGTGGGCGCGGTCCCGAATGCCGGGCTTCCGAACGAACTCGGCGGCTATGACGAGGCGCCGGAAGTCACTGCCGCGGCGCTGGGCGCCCTCGCGAAGGACGGTCTCGTCAACTTCGTCGGCGGCTGCTGCGGCACCACCCCGGAGCACATCCGCGCGGTCCGGAGTGCGGTGACCCGCAGCCGGCCGCGCCAACCTCCCGCACGTTCCCCAAGGCTCCGCCTCGCCGGCACCGAACCCCTGGTGCGGCCGGAATCGGCCTTCCTGGTGGTGGGCGAGCGCACCAACGTGACCGGTTCGCGCCGCTTTGCCCGCCTGATCCGGAACGACCAGTTCGAAGCGGCGGTCTCGGTGGCGAGGGATCAGGTCGCGGGCGGCGCCAACCTGCTCGACGTGAACATGGACGAGGGTCTTCTCGAATCCGAAGCCGCCATGGGCCGGTTCCTGCGGCTGATCGCCATGGAACCCGACGTCGCCCGGCTCCCGATCATCGTGGACAGCTCGCGGATCGAGGTCATCGAGGCCGGACTCCGCGCCCTTCCGGGCAAGGGGGTGGTCAACTCGCTGTCGCTCAAGGACGGTGAGGACGCCTTCCTCGCCGCGGCTCGCCGCATCCGCCGGTTCGGGGCCGCCGTCATCGTGATGGCGTTCGACGAGGAGGGACAGGCGGTGGACGCGGAGCGCAAGACCGCCATCTGCGCGCGCGCCTACCGGCTGCTGACCGAACGGGCGGGATTTCCGCCCGAGGACATCATCTTCGATCCGAACGTCCTCGCCGTCGCCACCGGCATCGCCGAGCACGACCGGTACGCCGTCGAGTTCATCGACGCCATCCCCGGGATTCGGGCGGCCTGCCCGGGATCCCTGATCTCCGGGGGCATCTCCAACCTGTCCTTCGCGTTTCGGGGCAACGAGGGCGTCCGGCAGGCTATGAACGCAGTCTTCCTGCACCATGCGATCGCGGCCGGACTCGACATGGGGATCGTGAACGCCGGGCGGCTGCCGGTCTACGACGAGATCGAGGAGACGCTCCGGGAGCGCGTCGAAGACGTCGTCCTCGCCCGGCGCGGCGACGCGACGGAGCGGCTCCTGGCGGTTGCCGATCGAGCCGGGGCGGGGCGGAAGGCGGCGGCGGCGGACGATTCATGGCGCCGGCGCCCCGTCGCCGAGCGGCTCGCCCACGCGGTGGTGAACGGCATCCTCGACTTCGTCGAACGGGACGCCGACGAGGCGCGGCGCGGAATGCCCTCGGCACTGGCCGTGATCGAGGGTCCGCTGATGGACGGCATGCGGGTGGTCGGGGACCGGTTCGGGGACGGACGGATGTTCCTCCCCCAGGTCGTCAAGAGCGCGCGGGTCATGAAGCGGGCCGTGGCCGTCCTCGAGCCGCACATGGAGACGGACGAGGCCAGCGGGCCGCGCGAGCGGATCGTCCTCGCGACGGTCAAGGGTGACGTCCACGACATCGGCAAGAGCATCGTGGGCATCGTGCTCGCCTGCAACGGCTACCGGGTGGAAGACCTCGGAGTCATGGTCCCCGCGGACCGGATCCTCGACACCGCCCGCGAGACGAGCGCCGACCTGGTCGGCCTCTCCGGCCTCATCACCCCGTCCCTCGACGAGATGGAGCGTTTCGCCACCGAGATGGAGCGGCGGGGAGTGACCCTGCCGCTGCTCATCGGCGGCGCCACCACCTCATCCCGCCACACCGCCCTGCGAATCGCTCCCCGGCGATCGGGCCCGGTCGTCCACGTGGCCGACGCCTCGCGTACGTCGGGAGTGGTTCGCGCCCTTCTGGGCGGGAGCTCGGCGTCCTTCGTGGAGGAGAACCGCCGCCGGCAGGAAACGGAACGAAACCGCACACCTCGCCGCAGCGCGCCGCTCCTCGAGTTGGCGGCCGCCCGTCGCCGCGCTCTGGAATTCCCCGCTTCCGAGCCCATCGAGCCCGCGTTCTGGGGCCGGCGCGTCCTTCGGAACATCCCGGTGGCCGATCTGGTCCCGTACGTGGACTGGACCCCGTTCTTCCACGCCTGGGAATTCCGGGGCACCTTCCCCGACCTGCTCGACCGGGACGCCACCCGGACCGAGGCGCGCGAGCTGCACGGCAACGCCCGCGAGCGCCTCGGGAAGCTCGCGGCGGACCCGCGGCTGGAAGCGCGCGCCGTCTATGGGTTCTTCCCCGCCGCGAGCGAAGGCGACGACATCCTCATCTGGCGCCCCGAACGCCCGGACGAGGCGCCCGAGTCCCGGATCCCGACGCTCCGGCAGCAGGAAGATCGACCCGGGCCGCGCCTCGCGGCCGCCGACTTCCTGCGCACCGCCGAGGCGGGCCGGCCCCCGGAGGGCGGCGCGGACGTGGTCGGGGCGTTCGCCGTCACCGCCGGCCACGGGCTGGCAGACCTGATCGCCGAGGCGGAGGCCGCCGGGGACGACTACGACGCCCTCCTGCTGCGTTCGCTCGGCGACCGCCTTGCCGAGGCCCTCGCCGAGTGGCTGCACGAGCGCGCCCGCCGGGACCTCGGATACGGCGAGTCCGAGAACCTGACTCCCGAAGACCTGATCCGGGGGCGTTTCCGCGGGATCCGTCCCGCCCCCGGTTACCCCGCCACCCCGGACCTCGGCATCCTCAGCGAGATCTTCGGGCTGCTGGAGGCGGAGGAGGCCATCGGCATCGAGCTGACCGAGAACTTCGCGATCCGGCCGGCCGCTTCGGTAGCCGGGCTCTATTTCGCGAGTCCCGAGTCGCGCTACTTCTCCGTCGGGACGATCGGCCGGGACCAACTCGAGGACTACGCCCGCCGCCGGGGTATTCCCGTCGCGGCGGCTGAACGCCTCCTCCGCCGCCACCTGGGGTAGTCGGACATGTTCGTCAGGCCCTCGTTCGACGGGATGGGTGCCGACGGAGTTACATCATTACATCATGGTATCGTTCGCGGATGAAGCGTCTGCAGATTCAGCTGGACGAACCCCTTTACGACGCTCTGCGCCGGCGCGCCTTCGAGGAGCAGGCTTCCATGGCGTCGGTCGTCCGCGACGCCCTCGCCGGATCCTTCAAGAGCGTCCACCCGTCCCAGTCCACCCTCGACGACTTTGGCTTCATCGGCGCCGGAAGCAGCGAACCGCCTGCCGGCGGTCCGGTGTCCGTGCGTCACGATGAGTTTCTGGACGAAGCCATTGCGGCGCGGTTCCCGAAGCCGTGATCTTTCTGGACACGTCGCTCGTCTACGCGCTCGCCGACCAGCGGGACCAATTCCATCAGGTCGCACGCGGCCGATTCGAGACCGCCCTCCAGAGCCGCCGGGCGCTCGTCACCCACAGCTACGTGCTGGTGGAATCCATGGCGCTGCTGCAGCGGCGGCTGGGTCTCCAGGCGGCGCTTCAGTTCTCTCGGGATGCGTCGGCGTTTGAAATCGAGTGGGTCAGCGCCGCGCTGCACCGTGAAGCCGTACGCGCGCTGGCGGCGGGCGCCGGGACCACTCTCGTGGATCAGGTGAGCTTCGCCGTAATGCGCCGCCGAGGGATTGGCGAAGCGCTCACGCTCGATACGGACTTCGTCACGGCCGGATTCCGGCTCTTCGGGACCGACGCCTCCTGAGCGCCCACGCCCCCAGGGGCTTCAACTGTTGCGAATGCGGTACTTCTCGACCGGCGTTCCCCCGATCAGATGGCCCTGGATGACCTCCTCGAGGGCGCCAGGAGTCATCCCGGAGTACCAGACGCCGTCGGGATAGACCACGGCGATGGGGCCCTCGGCGCAGACCCGGAGACAGTTGGCCTTGCTGCGGGCGATGTGGCCGCCGGCCGGACCGTTCGCGAGGCCCAGTTCATCCAGCCGTCGTTTCAGGTAGAGCCAGCTCTCGCAGCCGACGCGCGGCTCGCAGCACTTGGGCTTGTCCGCGTCCGCACAGAGGAAGATGTGGCGCTCGACCCTCGAGAGATCCAGCGACTTCGCCTTCTCGGCGGCGGTGCCGGGGCCGTCGGCCAAGCTCAGTCCGGGAGGCCCGTCGGACAGGCGACTCCGGTGCCCCCGATGCCACAGTAGCCGTCCGGGTTCTTCGCCAGGTACTGCTGGTGGTAGTCCTCCGCGTAGTAGAAGGCGGGAGCCTCGCGGATCTCGGTGGTGACCGGGCCGTATCCCGCGGTCCGGAGCCGCTCGGCATAGCCGTCGCGGGTCCTGAGCGCGATATCGCCCTGGTCGTCCCCGAGCGTGTAAATGGCCGATCGATACTGAGTCCCGACATCGTTGCCCTGACGCATTCCCTGCGTCGGATCATGGTTCTGCCAGAAGATCCGGAGCAGCCCTTCGTAGCTCACCTGCGCGGGATCGAAGACCACCCGGACGACTTCGGCGTGGCCGGTGCGGCCGGTGCAGACCTCTCGGTAGTTCGGGTTGGGCGTGAGCCCCCCGGCGTATCCCACCGCGCTCGTGTACACCCCGGGCGCCGTCCAGAACAGGCGCTCGGCGCCCCAGAAACACCCCATGCCGAACAGCGCCTCCTCCATGCTCTCCGGCCAGGGCGGGGCCAGCGGGGTCTTCAGGACGAAGTGCCTTTCCGGCACCCGCATGAGTTCCACGCGCCCCGCCAAGGCGTCGCCGGGAGACGGAAGAACGGGCTCGAGAAACCGCATGACCAGCCGGCCGGAAGTCTACCCGGCAACGACCGGCCGCCCGGCCTCCGTCGCTCTCGGGGCTCCGTATACTCGCCGCCCCGGTGACGAACGACCTGCCAGCACTCCTGGAGCCGGCGCGGCGGCTCGTGGAATCCGGCGAAACCGCGTCCCGCAGGTTCCGAAGCGAGGCGCTCGCGGCGCTTGCCGGTGTCCTGCGGGACGACCGCGACACCTGGGAAGACGCGCTCCGGTCGGATCTCGGGGCGCCCGCCTTCGAGACCTGGGCTACCCAGACCGGTCTCGTCCTCGCCGAGATCCGCCATGCACGGCGTCACTTGTGGCGCTGGATGCGTCCCCGCCGGGTTGGCACGCCGCTCGCCGTCATGCCGGCGCGGAGCCGGATCGAGCCGGCCCCGGTCGGGGTGGTGCTGGTCATCGCTCCCTGGAACTATCCGCTGCAACTCAGCCTGGCCCCCGCCGTGGCGGCGATCGCCGCCGGAAACGCGGTGGTGATCAAGCCCTCGGAGCACGCGCCCCGAACGGCGGAGCGGCTCGCGGCACTGGTGCCCCCCGCGCTGGCGCCGGGGCTCGTCCAGGTGGTCGAAGGAGGTCCGGAAACGGCCCAGGCGCTCATCGGCCAGGGTTTCGACCACGTCCTGTTCACCGGCAGCCGGCGCGTCGGCGCCCTGGTGGCGGAGGCGGCCGGACGCCGGCTCACCCCCGTCACCCTCGAACTGGGCGGCAAGTGCCCGGCACTCGTGGACCCGAGCGCCGACCTGCGCCTCGCGGCGCGACGCCTCGCGTGGGCGAAGTTCCTGAATGCCGGACAGACCTGCGTGGCTCCGGACTTCGTCCTCGTACCCGAGGACCGCTACGACGAATTCTCGGAGAGACTCGGCGAGAACCTCGAGCGCTTCTACGGGGGAGCCCCCGCTGAGAGTCCGGACTACGGCCGGATCGTGCACGCAACCCACTTCCGGCGCCTTGAGCGGCTTCTTTCCGGCCTGCCCCTGCGGTGGGGCGGCGAGCGGGATCCGGAGCGGCTCTACTTCGGCCCCACGGTCACCGGGCCGTGGCCCGACGGCCACGCGGCGCAGCGCGAGGAGATCTTCGGACCCATCCTGCCGCTCCTCTCCTACCGGAACCTCGACGAAGCGCTTGCCGAGATCGGGGCACGTCCGGATCCGCTGGCGCTCTATGTGTTCGCCCGTCGGCGCGAACCCGTGCGGCGCGCCGCCGCCGTAGTACGGTCGGGGGCGCTCGTTACCAACGACGCGGTCGTTCACTGCGCCAATCCCGCGCTTCCGTTCGGTGGTGTCGGAGGGAGTGGCCATGGTTCGTACCACGGGGTCCACGGATTCGACCTGCTCTCCCAGAAGCGGGCCGTCCTGAACGCCGCGACCTGGCTCGATCCTCCGGTTCGCTACCCGCCGTACCGGGGCAAGCTGGGACTGCTCCGGCTGCTGCTCCGTTGATGCCGAAGGCCGGGGAACTCCCGTTCCCCATCGACCCTCTCAGACACCGGCCACGGGTCGCCGCCCACGAGGCAGCCGCCATCACGGACGAGCTGTGGGGACGGAAGGCGCACGCTACTCCGCTCCCTGGCGAGCGCGACGCCAACTTTCTGCTGGACCACGGGGCAAGCGGCCGGTTCGTGCTCAAGATCAGCAGCGCCTCCGAGCGCCCCGAGCGGCTCGACCTGCAACACGGACTCATCGCGCGCGCCCTCGAGCGGAATCCGGCGCTGCGCCTTCCGGAAACCGTCCCGAGCAAAGCCGGCGCGCACCTGGAACGGCGTGACTTCGGCGGACGCGCGCATCACGTCCGCCTCTTTCGCTACCTCGACGGCGAGCCGCTCTCCGCCTTCCGGCGCCGGCCGCAGCCCTTGCTGGAATCGGTCGGCGGGCTTGTCGGGCGGGTCCAGCGCGCACTCGGCGGTTTCGACCATCCCGAACTCGACGTCCAGGAGATCCCCTGGGCGCCGGCCCACGCTCCCGCCGTCATCGCGGCGGCCTCCGGGATCCTCCGCGATGAGGACGCCTCCGGAACCTACCGGGGCGTTGCCGATGCCGTCCGGGAAGCCCTGCCGGACCTCCTGGCCCTCCCCGCCGGAGCGCTCCACAACGACGCCAACGACGACAACCTCCTCCTCGCCGCGGGCACGCCCGAAACCGCGGCGCCGGAGGACGTCGCCCTCCTGGACTTCGGGGACTCCGTCCGGGGTCCCCTGATCTGTGAGGCGGCGACGGCGGCCCTCTACACCGCCGCCACCGCATTCGAACCACTCCCGGCAGCTGCACGGGTCCTCGCCGGATTCGCGGCTGAGCGACCGGTCAGCGAGATGGAGGCGGACCTCTTCGGGGTCGCCCTCGCGACCCGGGCGCTCGTGAGCGCCGGGGTCGCGGCCCTGCGCCGGACCCGGGTGGCCGGAGCGGCGACGGATCACTACCTGATGGCGAGCCAGGCCGGCGTGTGGCGCATGCTCCGGGCCATCGGGGCGGAAGCAGCGGAAGTGACCACAGGCCGGTTCCGGATGGCCAACGGCTTCTCCCCGCTGCCCCGACTGGCGGAGCGGCGCGCCGCCGTCCGGCGTGCCGCCGCGGACGCCGCCCGTCCCGTCACGCTGCCAGGGACTCCCGTCGCTGTGGATCTCTCGCCGGAGAGCCCGGCGATCGATCCGGGCGCCGCCGGCGAAACGCTCCGCGCGACCGTCGCGGCGGCCACCGGGGCGGCAGGTGCCGCCATCGGCCGGTATCTCGAACCGCGGGTTCCCGAAACGGCGCCGCGGGACCGTCCCCGGGCGCTGCAAGCGGAACCGGCCACCCTCCAACTGGGGATCGAAATCTTCGTTCCTGCCGGGACGGCGGTGCGGACGCCGCTTGCCGGAGAGGTGGACTGGGCCGGTGACCAGGCCGGCAATGCCGGGAGCGGCGTTACGGCCGGCATCCGCCACGTGCTTGACGGAGAGATCTTCTGGACCTCTTATCGCCACCTCGACTCCGGATGCCTCGAGACGCTGGTTCCAGGGCGCCGTGTCGAGGCCGGAGAAGCGCTCGGCGCCGTTGCGGAGTCAGCCGGGGACGGCGCCCCTCCTCCCCACCTCCAGTTCCAGGTGCTCCTCGGCAGGTTGCGTGGCGAACCGCCGCGGCGGACCACCGCCGCCGACCTCCCGGTCCTCGCCGCACTGAGCGCTGACCCGCTGGATTTTTTCGATCTGGGACCCGAGGCCCGCGTTCGCCCCGAAGTCCGCGAGGAACACGGAGGCCGCCTCCTCGAGGCCCGCAGGCGGCGGTTCAGCAACGCCCTGAGCATCTCCTACGACGTGCCCATCCGGGTGGTGCGCGGCCGCGGCGCCCGCCTCTACGACGATATCGGACGGGACTACCTCGACATGGTCAACAACGTCGCTCACGTGGGGCACGCGCACCCGCGGGTCGCGGACGCCATCTCCCGCCAGGCCGCACTCCTCAACACGAACACCCGCTACCTCTATCGCCAGCTCACCGACTATGCGGAACGTCTCGGGGAGACCTTCCCGCCGCCGCTGGAGGTGGTCTTCCTCACGAACTCCGGCAGCGAAGCGAACGACCTCGCGCTGCGCATCGCCCGGGCCCACCTGGGGCGGCAGACAACGCTGGCGTTCGACGGGGGCTATCACGGCAACCTCACCTCGCTCATTGACGTCAGCCCCTACAAGCTCGATGGCCGGGGAGGACGCCCCGGTCCGCCGTGGCTCCACCGGTTGTCCATGCCGGATGGGTACCGAGGCCGTTTCCGCGAGGAAGACCGGAACTTCCCGGCGTCACTGATTGCGGACGCCGAATCCCGGGTCCGGCGGGCGGGGCCGGCGACGTTGATCGGGGAGGCCATCCTGAGCTGCGGCGGCCAGATCGTGCCGCCTCCGGGCTACCTCGGAGCCCTTTACCGGGCCGTAAGGAGCGGCGGGGGCTTGATCGTGGCCGACGAAGTCCAGACCGGTTTCGGCAGAACCGGACCGGATTTCTGGGCCTTCCTCGCGGTGCAGGAAAGGAGGGAAACACTCACCCCGGACATCGTCACGCTCGGCAAACCGGCCGGCAACGGGCACCCGCTCGGCGCGGTGGTGACCACCCGCGAACTCGCCCGGTCCTTCGAGACCGGGATGGAGTACTTCAACACCTTCGGCGGAAACCCGGTCTCCTGCGCCGCGGGACTCGCCGTGCTCGACGTGATCCGGGAGGAACGGCTCGCGGAACACGCCGCAGCCGTCGGCAAACAGCTCCTCGGCGGGCTGACGGCGCTCGCGAGCCGCTACCCTATCCTTGGCCACGTTCGGGGACGCGGGCTCTTTCTCGGGTTTGAAATGGTCCGGGACCCGTCGAGCCGCGAGCCCGCCACCGAGGAGGCGCGGCGGCTCGTGAACCGGCTCCGCGATTTCGGGATTCTGAACAGCACCGACGGGCCGGACGCCAACGTCATCAAACTCAAGCCGCCCCTGCCCTTCTCCTCCGCCGACGCCGCCCACTACTTGGAAGTTCTCGAAACCGTCCTGGAGGAGCAGTTCTGAGCCAACTACCCGAGCCCGAGGTCGAGCCCAGTCCCCGTTCCGGCGCGGCTTCCCCCGCGGCGCCTCCGTGGAGTGTGGTGGAGGTGCCTCCCGCCGGGCGCCACCGCGCCACGATCATCTGGCTCCACGGGCTCGGCGCCGACGGACACGACTTCGAACCCATCGTTCCGGCCCTGCGGTTGCCCGGCTCGCTCGGCGTCCGGTTCCTGTTCCCCGAGGCGCCCTTCCGTCCGGTGACCATCAACGGCGGGATGGAGATGCGCGCCTGGTTCGACATCGCGTCCGTGCAGCGCGATACGGGCGTCAATCGGGAGCACCTGGCGGAATCGGTCGCGGGCGTGCGCTCTCTCGTGGAGTTGGAGGCTGAACGGGGGATTCCGCCCGACCGCCTGGTCCTCGCTGGGTTCTCCCAGGGCGGAGCGGTCGTCCTCCAGGCGGCCACCTGCGCGGGCTCCGCGGGTGAGCCACCCCTCCGGCCGGCCGGGGTGGTGGCGCTTTCCACCTACCTGCCGGTCACGGAGAGCGTGGCGCCCCCACCGGAACCGCCCACGCCCATCTTTCAGGCGCACGGCTCGTTCGATCCGCTGATCCCGGTCCACTTCGCCGGTGTGAGCGGCCGGGCCCTCACGAAGGTGGGGTGGACCGTCGAGTACCACGAATACCCGATGGCCCATCAGGTCGCGGAGGCGGAGATCCGGGACATCGGCATCTTCCTGCGACGCGTGCTGGAGGCCTCATTCGCGAGGAGCGATCTCTCCACATGAGCGGCGGACGGGTTCCGGTCACGCTGATCACCGGCGCCTCAGGCGAGATTGGCCAGGCGCTTCTCCGCCGGCTGGCCCAGAGGCCGGGCGATCCCATCGTGACCGTGGATCTTCGTCCACTGTCCACCGGAGCCCTCAAACGCCCCCACCGGGAGCACTTCCAGGGCGACATTCTGGATGCTGCACTGTGGGAACGGCTCCTCCGTCAATACCGCCCCGCCCTCATCTTTCACCTGGCCGCGATCCTCTCGACCCACGCGGAATCGGTACCGGTCCTCGCCCACCGGGTGAACGCCGACGGCGCCGCCCGCCTCCTCGCAATGGCCGCCGATCTCGCCACCCCGGACGAACCCGTCCGCTTCGTGTTCCCGAGTTCGATCGCGGTGTACGGCCTCCCGTCCCAGGAGGCCAAGGAGGCGGCGGCGCCCGTCAGCGAAGACGAGCATCTCGACCCGGCCACGCTCTATGGCGCCCAGAAGCTGTACGTCGAGCGCCTCGGCGCCACCGTGGAGCGGCTGGGCGGTGGCCTCGACTTCCGGGCGGTACGCCTTCCCGGTCTCATTTCCTCGGACACCCTGCCTCAGGGAGGGACGAGCGACTGGGCTCCGGAACTCATCCATGCGGCCGCCCGGGGTGAGCCCTATTCCTGCTTCGTCAATCCGGGAGCCCGCCTCCCGTTCTGCGCCATGCCCGATGCCGTGGGAGGGGTCCTGAGCCTCGCGTTCCGCGAAAAGGCCTCCCTGACCCGGACGGCCTACAACCTCGGCGGGCCCAGCCTTTCGGCCGCCGAGATCATCGCGCGGGTGGCCCGGGATTTTCCAGACCTGGAGGTGCGATTCCAGCTTGACCGGGGGCGCGACCGGATCGTGGCGAGCTGGCCCGCCGCCGTGGACCACACCGCGGCCCGCCGGGACTTCGGCTTCGCCCCCGAGCACGACGAGGAAACGCTCTTCTCCCGGTACCTGATACCGGGCATCCGGCGCCGCTATCAGGGATAAATTCCCGCGATGGCAACCCCGTTCCGTTCTCCATTCTGGCCCGGCGTCCTTTCGCCCTTTGTTTCCGCTTTTTTGGGCGCGGGCACGTATCTCGTCCTCACCCGGCTGAGTTCCAATCCGGACGCGGACTACCTGTTCCGCCTGGGGGCGGTGGCGTTCGTCATGCTGGTTCCTCCCGCGTTCGCGCTCCACCGGGCCTGGCGCGGCTACCGGGACGGCGGGCTCCGCTGGACCGGATGGATGGCCGCGTCGGTAGCGCTCCTCTCACTCGGCCTCGTGACCGTGCCCATCGGAGGCGCCGTCCGGCGGGCCCGTCAGGCGGCCAACCTGGCGCTCTCCGGGGTGGCCGCTCCCGATTTCCTCGCCCGGGACCTCGACGGGGAGGTCCACCGCCTCTCCGATCACCGTGGGTCTGTTGTCCTCGTCAATATCTGGGCCACCTGGTGCCCGCCCTGCCGCGCCGAGATGCCCGAGCTGGACCGGCTGGCGCGGGAACGCGCCGAGGCAGGCTTCCTCGTCTACGGCATCTCCACCGAGGAAGAGGCCATCCAGCAGGACTTTCGCCGGGATGTCCTGTCGGTCGACTACCCGCTGCTCCTGCCCGGAGCCCTCGAGAACGGCGTCATGCCGGACATCTTCATCGAGACCGCCCGCTACCCGGCCAATTTCCTGATCGACCGCGACGGACTGCTGCATCCGGCCCCGAGCACGGACCAGCCCTTCGAAGTGCTCGAAGCGGAGGTGGACAGGGTTCTGGCGCTCCCGGCGGGAACGCCCTGACTGGTCCGCCCCAGCGGACGGCTACCGGTCGGCGCCGAAGTTGCCGAGCGCCATGATCGACGGCACCGCAACTCCGTTCAGCGTGGCGGGGGTGTAACGGCCGCGGACCAGGGACATCATCAACTGGTGGACCCGCCCCGAACTCTCGGGCGCGAAGTGCGCGGACTTGACCCGCCCCCGATGATCGATGAGGACCATGATCCCGTCTCGCTCCGACGAACGGCGCGAACCGCCCGAATCCCGCATGGGTACCGGCGTGCTCCGCAGCACCGGCGGCTCATAGAGGATGCCGGGGTTGCTGGCACGCTCCCTCACTGCCATCAGGAACGGGGCGAGATCGTGCATGAGGTAGTCGAAGTCCGTTTCGAACGCGACCTCGAACGCTGCTTCGGCGCCGACGCCGTCGGAGCGCAGGGCATGGAGATAACCGAGCTGCAGGTGAGCTTCGGCATCCCGGGGACGAATGTCGAGCAACGCCTGGTAGAGGCTCTCGGTATCCTCGAGATCGCCGTTCAGCGAATGGGAACGGGCGAGCAGCCTCAGCGCTCTGAGATTCGTCGGGTCCTGGAGAAGCACTTCCCCGAGTTCCTCGATGGCGAGATCCAGATTGCGTGACCCCAGGTGGGATTCACCGATCAACAGGCGAACGTCGTTGCGCTGGGCGTCCGAGACCGGCATGAAGGTCGAGAGCCAGTTGATCGCCTGTTCGAACTTCCCGTCTTCGATGTAGCGGCGCGCCTGCCGGATCGGATCCTCCATCCCGACGATCATTTCGAGCGGGGGTTCCGGCACGGTCGGACGGAGCATGAAGTGCCGCTGCGGCACCACGGCCCGCTCGCTCAGGCTGGCTGCAAGGAGCGGATACGAATTGGCAAGCCGCTCCATTGCCACGTCGAAGTCATCCAGAACCCGGAGCTTCTGCCCCTCGTAGACCATCCCCTGCCGCTCGGCGCCGGCCCGGATGGTCCCGATGTAGACCGGACGGTCCGCGGGGACGGAGATCAGGGTCTCTCCCCGTTCGTGATCCCGGGGGGCCACGGTGAAGCGCTGCCGGATCGGCCGGAACCTCCGGGTGTTCATCGGGCGGATGTTCGGGAAGTAGACCGCTTCGATCGCCTCCACGTCATAGACGCCGGGAGGAACCAGCTCGTTGATCAGGCCGAGCCCGTCATCCACCGAAAGGGTCTCGTTGCGGCCGGTATCGCGGTGGCGCAGGACGATCCGGCGCGAACGAAAGTCGGGGCTCTCGAACTTGCCGACGAATCGGCCGATCACCAGCGACTTGCCGTCGCGTTGGACCTCGGGCCAGACGGACTTCCGGGAGGGAAGCTCGGCTTCCGCGACCGGAAGGAGGAAGCCCGCCCCGCTCATGCCGAGAACCAGAAACCCGGTCAGGTATGGACGCCGGAAGGACCGGTCCGGCGCCGGGGGAGAAGAGAAACGGCTGCTCACGTTCACGATGGTCTCACCCTTTCCTTCGCCGTTCAACCCGGCCGCGGTGAAAGCCCCGCAGACGGCTCGTCCACCGGCCCTGCGCGCGGCTATCGAGCCTCGCTCCGGCGGATCAGAACCCGCGCCGCGGCCCGGGCGCGATCGGCGACTTCGCTGTCGGCGTCCTCGCCGACTTCCTCGAGCTTGGGAATCGCGGCTCCATCTCCCAGACGCTCCAGCAGCGTGATGAGCTCGAGCCGAACCTCCCGGTCCGGGTCGTCCAGGTAACCGAGAAACTCGTCGAGGTGCCCGGACGCGAGTTCCAACCCGTACTCGCGGGCCGTCTCCCGCAGGCGGCGGTCGGAGAGCGACAGCACGACCCGGTCCACGAAGGGCGTCTGACCCAGCCGCACGAGCGCAAAGCAAAAGGCGAGTTGCACCCGGGCGTCCTCCTCGCGAAGGAAATCCCGGATCAGGCCGTCCGCGAGCGTGGGGTCGTCCAGCCGCCCCAGTCCCGCGGCCGCATATTCGCGGCGGCGCGCATCCCGGCTCGAGAGCTCGTGGTAGAACGTCCCCCGGGCCTCGGGCGCCCCGATCCTGGCGAGCCCTTCCAGCGCGTCCCGTGCGAGATCACCGTCCGGGTCACCGTCGTAGACGGCAACCAACGCCAGCGTCGCGGGTGGGAAGGCCATGCGTCCCAGCGCCCGGACGACGGCCCGCTGAAGCTCGGAATCCTCCACCATCGAGAGCAGGCTCTCCCCGGCCTCTTCGGTCCCGATCGAGCCCAGGGACTCGACGGCCTTCCGCCGCACATCGTCATCTGGATCGCCGGCTGCGGCGCGCGCGAGCGCCGCCGCCTCAGTGGCGGCGCGCAGCACCCCGAGCGCCTCCGCGGCGAGTCTGCGATTCTCCGTGTCCTCGTCATCGAGCCGGGCTGCGAGAGCATCGGCAATCCGGGGTTCGACCGGGCGCAGCGGATCGAGCGCGAAGTCCTGTTCGCGGCGCAGCAACCAGTCGACCGCGCGTTCCCGTCGGCCTGCGGGAGGTTCCCGGCGGTGGATGTCCACGAGTCCCCCGATCGCTCCGCGCCGATGCGCCGGAACCTCGTCTTCGAGCAGGAGGATCAAGCCCGTCGCGGCATCGGGTCTGCGGACCGCGGCGAGCGCCTCCAACGCGGCGCGCCGCACGTCGCGGTCCGCATCACGCGCGGCGGGCAGGAGCGCCGCGACCGCCTCGGTCGAGCCGTCTTCACCGAGCGCACGCGCCGCGTCGCGGCGGGTCCGGGCATCGCTGCTTTCGAGTCGGGCGGCCAACTCCTCGACGCTCGACTGCGCCGGCGCGAGCGTCGCGGCGCCGGCGAGAAGGGCGAGAGCGAACCCGGTTGCGGAGGTGCGGCCCCGTGCGACCCGCATTCCTCAGCGGCCTTCCCCGCCGGTGGTCCCGGCGAGGTACGCCTCGGGATCGTGAAGCAGCAGCGCTGCCGCAGGCATGGCCTGGAGCGCCGCTGCGACCTGGGGATCGCGGTCCAGGGTCGCCCGCCGGGAGGCCGCGGGTCCCCACAGGAGACTGAAGACCTCGCTTTCGATCCGGAGCGCCACGGCCTCGCGATGCCGTTCCAGTCCGTCGCGGTCGTGCAGAATCCCCTCCTCCGCCAGGAAGTCGAAGAACTCGGCGAGCGTCGCGGCGTCGGCGCGGAAAGTCTGATCCACCGCCCGGATCAGGTCACCCCGCGCCTGGAGTTCGTCCGGCCGGGTGCCCGCCCCGTCAACCGCCCCCCGGCCGTCCGCGGGAACGAACCGGGTCGCGAACCGGAAGACGGCTCCGTGCTGTTCGACCTCCAACAGGACCTCGGGAAGCTCCGGGGCGAGGACCTCCCGGTCCGGCGCGACGCCTCCTCCGCCCCGAATTTCCCGGCCGAGTCCCGTAAGGATGATGGTTCCTGCCTCGTCGTTCGATTCGTGCTCTCCGCGATCCTGGAAATACGCGAGGAAATCTCCCGAGTCGTAGTCGCGCTGGAGCCGGCGGCCGCTCGGGGTGAAGTACTCCGCGGAGGTGAGCCCCAGTGCGTAGCCGTGCTTCAACTGGAACACCGATTGGACGAGGCCCTTCCCATAGGTGTTCTCCCCGAGGATGAGCCCGCGGTCGTGGTCCTGGATGGCGCCCGCGACGATCTCGGATGCCGAGGCGCTCTCCCGGGAAACGAGAACGATCACGGGGAGGTCGCTGTAGGGACCGGGCTTTTCGGCGAAGAAGACCTGATCGTTCTCGGAGTGGCGTCCGCGGATGGAGACGATTTCCTGGTGCTGCTTCAGGAAGACGTTGGAAACGGCCACCGCCTGGTTCAGGAGTCCACCCGGGTTGCGGCGAAGATCCACCAGCAGCCGGTCAGCCCCCACAAGACGAAGTTCCGCGATGGCCTCGCGTAGCTCGCTCTCGGTGTTCTCGTTGAAGTCCGAGACCCGCACATAGCCGGTCTTCTCGGACCCGGCGGGCTCGTCGAGCACGAAGTAGTAGGGAACGCTCTTGAGCGCGATCCGGTCCCGGATCACGGTGAAGTCCAGCGGGGCGTCGTAACCGGGCCGGGTGATGGTGATGCTGACCGGCGTTCCTCGCGGACCCCGGAGCAGGTTCACCGCGTCGTCCATCGTGTACTGCGTCGCATCCTCGCCCTCGATCCGGGAGATCACGTCACCGGCCCGGATCCCCAGCCGGTATGCGGGAGTCCCCTCGAAGGGCGAAACGACGGTCAGGAGTCCGTTCTGATGCTGCACCCGGATGCCCAGCCCGACGTAGCCTCCCTGCTGCCGCTCGCGCATCTGACGGTAGTTACGCGGGACGAAGAGGTTCGAATGGGGGTCCAGCCGGGCGAGCATCCCGGACACCGTCGCCCGGGTCAGGGTCTCCGGATCGATCTCCCGGGGATACGCCGTCTCGATGTGCCGGATGACGTTGGAGTGCCGTTGCAGCAGCACCTTCAGCCCGTCGGAGGGCGGGAGTCCCCGCGCCGGCTGGACGCCGAGGATCGTCGCCGAGATGGCGGCCCCGACCAGGAGCGGCATCAGCAGGGGGATGACCCGCGCCCGGAGCCTCATGGCGTGATCCTAGCAGCCTGTGCCGAAACTCACGCGGCATTCGACGCCCGCTGAATCGCCGCTGAACGCTCGGCGGTGGCTCGCTCTTCGTTGCGCTTCGGTCGAAGTACGCTCGGTGTTCCTCCCTCGCGTGCCGGTCTGGAGGCCGCTACCGCGAGAACCGGCCGGCGTGCCAAGCCGGGTGCGCCGCCTAGTCGTCTTCCCGCTTCTTGCCGCGCATCCGGTTCCCGACCCACGCGATCCCGATCGAGAGCGTGTAGAGCAGGACCATCGGCCCGGCCAGGAGGATCTGGGTGGCCGGATCGGGCGGGGTCAGAAGGGCGGCGAACACGAAGCACAGCAGGATCGCGTACTTGAAGTAGCGGACGAGGAACCCGGGGGTAATCACCCCGAGCCGCGACAACAACAGCGCCAGCGTAGGGATCTGGAACATCACCGCGGTCACCAAGACCAGCCGGGCATAGAAGCTGAAGGTCTCCGAGACCCGGTAGCGGATCTCGATGTCCTCCCCGACGCCGCCGAAGGTGCTCAGGAACTCGGCGCCTATTGGGAAGAGCACGTAGTGACAGAAGACCGCACCCGAAATGAAGAAAACGGAGCCCACGATGACGAACGGGACGGCGAGGTGGCGCTCGTGGCGGTAGAGCCCGGGAGCGATGAATCCCCACGCCTGGCCCAGCCAGACCGGCGTGGACACGACGATGGCCACCAGGAAGCTCATCTTGATCCCGAGGACGAAGTTCTCCTGCGGCGCGGTGGCGATGAGGCTCCCCCCGTACGGTTCGATGACGTTCCGGAGCGGCTGCATCAGGAAGTTGAAGACCTCGTCGTAGAAGAAGAAACAGCCCACGAACGCCACCATGATCGCGATCGCCGCCCGGATAAGACGGCTGCGCAGCTCGTCCAGGTGTTCGAGGAAGGTCATCCGGTCGGCCGGCCCGTTCGGGCCGTCCGTCCGTTCAGAGTCGCTCACGGATCGCCGTGGGACAGCGACGTCTGCTCCGCCCCGTCACTTGCCGGAGTCCCCGCGAGACTCCGCTTCCTTGGTCCCGTCATCGCTCGCCGCCTCATTCCCGCCAGCGCGGTCCCCGCCATCCGTTGCGTCGGCTGCGGGACCCACGGCCTCGTCCACTGCCGACGCAGCCGGGGGCGGGCCCGCCTCGGAATCCCCCGCCGGGGGGCTCTCCTCCTCTTGCTGCTTTGCGCCCGGCGGACCGGATCCACGGTCCGGGTCGAGTCCCCGGCCCAGATCCGTCACCTCCTTCTTCAACTCGGAAACCTCGCTGCGGGCCGTCCGGAACTCCTCCATCTGGACCTCCCGCTCCAGGGTGCTGCGCAGTTCCGTGCTGGTCCGCCGGAACTCCGCGATGCTCTTGCCGAGCGTCTTGCCGATCTGGGGCAGCTTGCGGGGGCCGAAGACGATCAGGGCCACCACCAGGATGATCAGCATCTCCTGCATTCCGAGCGGGCCGATCATCAACGGGAGCAGGGAGAGGGCGGGCAAGGTCCGGACATTATCGTCTGCCCGGGGGTTGGCCCGCGCCGCTCCGGCCGCGGACGGAGGCTCCGCCACCAGCACCCCGCTAGACTGAATCATGCGCTCGCCGCAGCTTTCCCCGGAAGCCCGGCGGCAGGCTCCGGGGGCGATCCGGCGCATGTTCGAAGCCGTCGCGCCGCGCTATGACCGGATGAACCGGATCCTCAGCGTCGGACTCGACCAAGGCTGGAGACGGGCCGCCCTTCGGGAACTGGACTGTGCGCCGGGCTCCCGGATCCTGGATCTGTGCTGCGGAACGGGGGATCTCGCCCTGTTGCTGCCGCGCGACCTGCGTCCCGTGGGTTGCGATCTCACGCCCGCCATGCTGGAAATCGCGGACGCCAAGGCGGCGCGCCGCCGGATGGCATTCCCCGGGGTCGCCGGAGACGCAATGCGGCTGCCCTTCGCGGACGACGTCTTCGATGCCGCGGTGGTGGGCTTCGGAATTCGGAATCTCCCGAACCTGAAGCGGGGGCTCGCCGAGATCCATCGGGTCCTCGCCCCCGGAGCGAAGCTCGTGATTCTGGAGTTCTCGCGGCCGGAGCACCCCGTCGTACGGCTCGGGCACGGGGCGTGGCTCCGGCTCGCCGTACCCGGTCTCGCCCGTCTCGCCGCTTCGGGCGGGGAGCCCTACGACTACCTGAAGGACTCCATCCTGGGCTTTCCGGATGCCGGAGCGCTCGCCCGCACCCTCGGCGGGGCCGGATTCAGCGCTGTTTCCTACCGGCATCTGGCCCTGGGGACGGTCGCCATCCACTGGGGCCGCCGCGGTCGGCGGACCGCCCCCCGCGGTGGGGCACGGGAAGCGGGAAACGGGAATCGGACTACCAGGGCACGGGGAGAAACCGCAGCGGCCCGATTCTCGGTATCTCGGTCGGCAGCGAGTTCAACTGCATGAGCTCCTCCCAGGCGCGGCGTTCGACGCCGGCGGCGGCCACCCGGAGCCCTACCCGGCGCCGATAGACCCGGGTGAGGTGCCCGTCTCCTTCTCCCGGAAGCGCGGATCCGCTGGCGGCGAAGGCCCGGCCGACCCGGTTTTCCGGAGTCCGGATCCGGACTGCAACGTCGACCGCACGCACGATGTGGTCCCGCAGCCGGGCAGCCGACGCCATGTCGCCGACGAAGCGCGGTGGGTTGTCCAGCAGGACGTCGGCGTTCTGGCCCGTAACGTAGCGGACCTGCAGGTCCTCCACGTAGCCGACCGGTTGGGGCGCCTCCTCATCCATCCTGCGCATCAGGACCCTCCGGGGGTCCGCGGCATCCGGCGTCGCGTCACGGACCCAGTAGCGGATGCGGGTAACCGGCACCAACCCGGGCTGCCCGAGCCCGAACAGTCCACTCCCCTCCCTCTGCGTGACCTCCACCGGCGTTCCGAGCGGCACCCCGCGCTCCCGCGCCAACCGCTCCAGCATCGCACCCGCCACCTGCTTGGTCAGGCCCGCGAGCGCCCCACCCCCGATTCCGGGAACGGCGGCCTCGATCGCTCCGCCGAGCACGCTTTCGAGGGCGCGCTCCAGCAGGCCGCCACCGCTTCCCGGCTCGAAAGTGTCGCCATCCACGCTCGGACGGAAATGCCAGTGCCAGGGACCCTCTCGGGGAGCGATGCGCACGACGGCGCCGGCCGGGCCTTCTTCCCCCAGCGCCCCCTCGACGAACCCGTTCCCCGCCGTGGAAACGGAGACCACCTCAGCGAAGGCCCAGCGGGGCGTCATCTCGTCGTCGTTGAAGACGACCGCGAAACGCCGTCCTCCATCTCCTGAGCCGCGGTCCAGGCGAGACCCGGGGTGCCCGAGCCGCACCTCCACGCCGTCAAACGCCACCACCGGCTCGAACGACGCCTCGGCCAGGCGCTCGGGAGCCGTCAGAAAGTCGAGTCCATCCGGGTTCCGGTCTCCGGCCCGGGCGATATCGGTGAAGACCGGAATCTCGGCCGGCAAACCGCCGCCGGCGCGCGCCAGGTCCGTGGCGATGCGATCGAGGATCGCGCTTCCATCCTGCCGGAGGGTCGCCAGTTCCGGTTGCAGGTCCAGGGTCAGCCGGGCCTGGCGGAACAACAGACCGAAGCTCCCCGCCACCATCAGGGTGAGGCCGAGCGCCACCACGGCCTCCGTGATCGTGAAACCCGCGGCGGCCCCACTGCCGCGCCGCGGACGCCACCGGAGCGGTGGGCGCATGCGTGTCGCGAACACCGGTCAGCCCTCGGGACGGATCCAGAAGGGTGACCTGCGGAACCCCTCGACGAAGAGGGTCACGTCCTCGAGGGCGCTGTCCCGCACCCGGAACTCGAAGTCTCCGATGATCGTGTCGATTCCCTGACCGCCGACCCTGCTGACGCTCAGGGCCATGTTTCCCGAAGAGGAGAGACTGATCCCCCGAACGCGTCCCGGGCCGAACGCCCGCACGTCGGACTGCACCGCCACCACTCCGGACATCTCCGCTCCCGTCAGGCCATTGAACGCACGCAACCGGGCGACTCCATCGGTGGTGGTGGCGGCATCGCAGGAGAGCGCTTCCGTCCGGGACGTGTGGGTGGGGAGCACCACCCCGACGCCCGAACCGTTCACGAGCACCACGGGTTTCCCCTGGGGGATTTCGCCCTCGGACAGCGTTGTCCTCCACACCTCCTGAAGACGCGTTCCCCCGTCCCGAAGCAGGATGACCGCTGAGGGCGTGTCCCGAACCCGGCGGTCACCCCCGGTCACGATGAGCAGATGCGGTTCCGTCCGCCCGGGGAACGGGAAGACCACCGGTGGCGCAAGGATCGGATGTCCCCCGCCCAACCGGTGCGCAACGCTCCATTGCCGGATTCCGGGCTCCGAGAGCCGGAGGCGGTGTATCTGGCCGTGGAGGTCGGCGAGATACACCCGGGTAACGAGGTCGCTGGCTCCCCTCACCGACCATGCCGGCCGCCACGGCGCCGCCGAGGTGACGGCGCCGTTCTTCCGGATGCGCGCCCCGGGGGCCGGAGCCAGCCGGTAGCGGCCGCGGACCTGTCCGTCGTCGGGCGACAGAGCGAGGAGCCACTCTCCGGAGTCGTCGTCCGGACTCCCGTTTCCCGCAGGCAGGAACATCGTCCAGGCGCTTCCTCCGGCCACCGGCACCTCGGCGAGGAGCGGTTCCGGCGTCTCACCGAGTTCCGGCAGCGACACGCCCGGACCGGCCGGACGATGCCCAACGTTGAACAGCAGGCGCGGCAGCCCGGGGCCGGCGGCGGAGGGTGTCGGGGCGCGGTGCCCACCCGCCCAGCCATCACCCACCTCCGACACGTCGAGCGCCGTCACGAACCGCCCGCCGAACGAGCGGCCGAAGGCGAGCACTGTGCGCCAGTCCCGTGTCCCCGGCAGAAAGACATCGCGCACCACCGGCGATCCGGCGAGCGCGAAGCGGTTCACGAGCCCGCGCCGGAGCCCGGCCGCGCCCCGGACGCCGGCGATCGCGAGTTCCCGCAGGAAGGCCCGCTCGCCGGTATCCCCGGCACCCGCGGCCGGCCCGAGAATGTCGTCCGGAATGTACGCAAAGACCTCCTTCCCGGTATCCGCGGCGAAGGCGTGGAGCAATCCGCCGCTGGTCGGGAGATAGACCATCGTCCTCCGATTCGCGTACCGGGCGAAGAAGCGCTGGTAGCTCTCCCGTTCCCGCGGGATGCGATCCGGGCGGCGGGGTGGATGAGTGACCACGGCTGGGGAAGCGAGGCCCTCGCGGAGCTTCCAGGTGCCCCGGCCCCCGGTGAAGTGGAGTTCTCCATCGGGCCGATAGATGGTGCCGGTCTCGGGATGCACCTCCAGCATCTCGCCCCGGACCAGGCGCACCACGATGCGGGCCGCATCCTCGGCGGTGCGGGCCCCGGCGCCGTCCACCTCGGTCAGGTAGCCCGCCTCGACGCCGAGGTCCTCCGGGGTGACCTCACCGACCTGAAAGTCCCGGAGCGCGCGGCTTCCGGCCCGGTTGAAGAGGACCAGCCGGTCGTCCGGATCGCGCTCGGCAAGCTGCATTCCCGCATCCCAGACCGATGTCCCGAGGCTCCCTCCGCCTTCGGGCGAAGTGGGAAACGCCTGCAGCCTGCCGCGAAGCGAATGGAGATCCGCACTCGTCGAGAGGAGGATGTTGTCGGCGTAGGAGGCGCGCAACCGGATCACTTCCTCCAGACCGTCGGGCCCGTTCGCCGGCGCCACCAGTGCTTTCGGAGGAAGCGTGGGGTCGCTCCCTGGGAACGCGGGACTCGGAGAACTCGCGACCAGTTCCTTGACGGTGGCGAGCCTCGGCGCCGCGAGCTTCACCGCCCCGGCGGGGAGAGTGATCTCGTCGAGAACCTGGTTGAGGGCCCGCCGGAGGGTCTCGGGCTGGTCCGCGTAGATGGCCGGGTGCCGGCCGCCCGAAGCCATCCACGCCAGGTGGTTCGTGTGGCCCCGCGCTGCTTCGTCCGTCATCGCGACGCCGACCACGTGGATGACTCCCAGACCTGCCTCCGGATCGCCGCCATTGAGCGCCAGATACGCAGCCTTCGCCTTGAGCCCGGCATTCCAGGCGGCATGCGCCGGCCCCGACGGCGCCTGCCGAACCACCACGTCCGGACTGGTGTGGCTCGTGCGGAGCCACACCCCACCCCGGGGCCCCCGCCCGGCCGGTCCGTCATTGAAGTCGAGCCATGCATGGTAGATGCACTCACAGGTGTCGAGGCCGTCCGTGATCAACACGATCACGTTTCGCTGGCCGGGCTCGAGGTCCTCTGTGGCGTTCGCCGCGATATGGCTGGCGAGCTGGTAGAGAGCGATCCCGTTCGGGGTGCGATCGATGTTGACGCCCCGTGGAAGCTCCCGCAGCAGGGCGGTCCTCCCCGTCTCCGCCTCGCAGCCGGACGGGTTGCTGAGAATCCGGACGCTCCCGCAGCGGACCGATGTCGGCCGGACTCCCGGCGAACCGTGCGGGAGCCCCGCGCCCATGGTGGGGTCCTGACACATCGCCCTGCGGGAACTCATGTCCTCCAGGAACCGAACCGGCTGGAAGGCCGCGAGTCGCCAGTGCACGAGGGGTTCGCCCGACGCCGACTCCAGATTTCGGACCACCCGCCGGACGACGTCCTGGGCGACCGCGAACCGGCTTCTCCTGCCCGTCCCGATCGGTCCCATCCCGATCGTCATGGACTCCGAGGTGTCGAACAGGATCCAGACCCGGGGTCGGGTGGTGGTGCGCACGACCCCGAGGGGGTCCCGGCCTCCGTCAAGGAAGTCCTGCACTCCCCCTGCCGGCGCGGCGGCAACGAAGGACAGCACCAGCGCCAGGCTGGCGCGAACGCGTGGCCGGCTCTCGAATCGCTTCATGGACTCTCTCCTTTCACAGGCGCGCTCGTCCCGCTCACCGTCACTCACCGGGGTCCCCGGGCCGAAGGCGTCTCCTCACCCAGGTCGTCAGACCGTCGCTGTAGTCGGTGTCTTCCGGTTCCTCCCCCGACGGACGCGGCGCGAGCCGCAGGGTCATTTCGAGCCGGCTGACCGCGTGCGGGTCCTCCGGGCTTCGGGGTGGCGGATGCCGGGCTTCGGCCGTGAGCACCGCGCGGTCGTGCGGCGCCCCGGCGTCCAGCGACCCCACCACCGGCCGGCGGATCCAGACCGTGACCCCGGTGATATCGGCAGCGCCATCGCCGTCGAGGTCCGGGGCCCAACCGGCGCCCGGCGCTCGCGGATCGAACAGCAGCGTGCGGCCGCCAACGTCGCGCAACACCCGGCCCACGTAGACGCGGGCATCGCGTCCCGCCATCGGCTCGTCCCGGAACACCTCGTAGTCGCGGCAGCCCGGCGTGGCCGGATCGCCGCAGGCGGCGGGGTCGGCCGGGAGCGCGCGTCCCCACGGATCCCCCTTCGGCGCCCCGACCGCGGAACGGACCGGCGGGAGGGCCATTTGAAAACTGCCGTGCTCCTCCACGTGGCCGGCAAGCAGCGCCTTCGCCACCTCGAGCCCGGCCTCGGCCTGGGCGGCCGCCCGCGCCGCCCAGGCCTGGTTCCGCGCCGTCGCGCCGTCGGAGCCCACCGACACCAGCACCACCGCCCCGATACCGGCAAGCGCCAGCACCAACAGGAGCGCCAGGACGAGCGCCATTCCCCGCTCGGCCGAGCCCCTCGAGGTCCCCACCGGCGGCGCTGCCGTCCTATTCACGGTTTGCCACCCGGACCGAGTCCAGCCGGACGACGGAGCCACGGCCGGCGGCGACCGGCATCGCCACGACTTCGACCCGAAGAGCGGCAAGCCGGTCTCCTCCTCGCGGAGCGAGTTCCCGGATCCGCCAGCGCACTTCGTAGCGTGCGGAGCGGCGGTCAGCCGGCTCCCCGTCGTCGGCGAAGTACGCGAAGTACCCGGGCGCGCCGGCGCCATCGATTTCGACGGTGCCGCCGGGGGCCACCGCGGCGTGGTGTCCCGGCCAGGGCCATCCACGCCAGAAGGGGGCCGCCAACAGTTCCTCCATCCGCGCCTCGGCGATGCGGGTCGCGAGGTCGGTATCGGCGGCAGCCTGGCGGGCCCGCGACGCCTGGGCCAGCGTGCGCACGAGGCCACCGCCAGCGACGACCAGCACCAGGACGGCGAAGAGTGTCTCGACGAGCGAGAACCCGCGCTCGCCCCGCGGGTGTGCGGCCGGCCGGTTTGCGGTGCCCTGGTCCATGTCCTTGCCCTATACAGGGACAGACGTAAATCGCGTCGGTTTTTTCCCACTTTGGAGCCGAATGTGGAAAAGTCGAAGCGATCGTGCACTTCGCCGGGCAGCCGGTCGCCGCCCGAAGGGGGCTAACTCCCCGTCGAGACTACGAAGACAACACCCGCGCCGAGCGCGAGCAGGGTGCCGAACGGCAACGGGGTGTCACGCCGGATCCTGCCGAGGAGCAGCAGCGGCCCGGCCACCAGCACGCCCAGCGCGGCCGCGAGGGCGATCGCGCCCAGCGCGGGCGCCGGGCCCAGAAAGGCCCCGATCAGCAGCAGCAACTTCACGTCGCCGAGCCCAACCGCCTCGACCCCGCGGAACCGCAACCAGAGCGCGCGGAGCCCGAAGAGCAGGCTGGCCCCAAGCAGGGCGCCGGCGGCCGAGGTCAGGAGATCCAGATCGGAGCGCGGTCCCGCGAGCACGAGACCCAGCGCCGCACCGGGAAGCGTGAGCGCGTCGGGCAGCACCATCCGCTCCCAATCGGTCACGGCCAGCGCCAGCAAGAGGCTCAGAAGGAGCACCCGGGAGACGACGAGCGCAGGATCTCCCCCTTCCGGCGCCCACCAGAAGAGCACCCCGGTCAGCACCTCGACCAGCGGATAGCGGACGGGAATCCGGGCCCGGCAATCCCGGCAGCGGCCGCCGAGCCGGAGCCAGGAAACCACCGGCAGGTTGTCCCGCAAGCGAATGGACGCGGCGCACGCGGGGCATCGGGAACCGGGAAACACAACCGATTCCCCCACCGGCAGGCGATGGATCAGAACGTTCAGAAAGCTCCCGACGGCCAGCCCGGCCAGGAACAGCCCGAGAGGAATCAACGTCCCGGAATACCCGCCAGCGGCGACTCGGGGGCGACTCCGGGAACCCCGGCCCGGTCGAGCACGAAGGGGATCCCTGCCGGGTCGACCGGCCGGTCCGGCAGCAACCCGGCGGCGACGAGATCCTCCCAGCCACGGGGCGGATGTCCCGACCGGCGTTCGTAGACCCGCACCAGCGAGCTGATCTCATCCAGCCGGTCGAGCGCGTCGAGCTGGAGCAGATGGGTGCGGGCGTTGGACCGGGACGGTTCGTCGTCCGCCCGCTCCAGCAGAGCGCGCCAGAGCTCCCGCGCGGCGGCGCGGGCGCCGGTCCCCGCGAGCGACCGCGCCGCCACCGCCACGAGCCAGGGCGGTGCGTCGTCCCGGGCGGCGGCCGCTTCCAGCAGGGTTGCCCCCGCCCCGGGGTCCTGCAGATGCCAGGTGTGCAGCAGGCTGCGGACCAGTACGGCATCGAAGTCGCCGGGATGCCGGCGCACCCAGGCAGCAAGGATGGCGTCGGCCCGCTCCGTTTCCCCCGCGCCGAGCGGAAGGGGTTCCGCGAGGAGCAACGGGCCCACGAGAGCCGCGGGGCGCAACCCCGGGTCGAGGCGCAAAGCGTGCTCCACCAGCGCGCCCAGCTCCGGGAACCCCGACGAACCGTCGAGCCGCCGGTTCCCGTAGTACTGGACGGCGAGAAACCACGAAGTGTCGGCCAGCACCCGCCGAACCGCGGAGGGAAGCGCCGTGATGGCGCCGTCGCTGAGGTGCGCACCCGGCGGCGACACCGCGAACTCCGTCCCCGGCCGTGTCGCGGGCGCGGTCCGCGCGGCCATCCCGAGACACACGAGCGACAGGCCGGCGCTGACCAGACGGCCGCCGCCCAGGCGCCGGAAACGAGCCCGCGGGTCCCGCATCTGTTCTTCTCAGGAAACCGGTGTTGCGGAGTGGCGGGCCCGCCACGGGAAGACGGCGATCGCGGCGGCGACCATCGCGGCCGCATAGAGAATCGCATAGAGGGTGGGGCCCGCGAGCATCGGCCCCGCCCCGGAGAAACTCCCGGGGAGACCCGCGATCGGAGCGTCGAGCGCCGGCAGGTCCGGCAGGACCAACGTCGCGAGCCACGTCACGGGCTGCAGGTAGCTGGTCCCCGCCGCGGGAAAACCCGCCGCGAGCCAGCCGGCCAGCGAGAAGAGCGCGGCGAGCCCGATGGCCACGGCAGGACGCACCAGCGCCAGAAACAGCGTGGACACGGCCAGGATCACGAGGAACCGCAGCCACAGCAGCCAACCGATCCCGAGTACCGCGGCCGCCGCGCCGCCATGTGCGAAGGCGAGCCACCCCGAGAGCGTGACGCTCACCAGCGCCGCGTAGACGAACAGGCCCGCAGCGAGGCCGAGGAAGCGTCCGCCGAGCAGGAGGCCGGCGGAGACCGGTCTCGCCAGGCCGAATGCGCCGAGAACCCCGCGCCGCCCGACGAGACCCGCTCCGTGGACAAGAGCCAGTGACCATCCCGCCACTTCGGCAACAACCCACGCGATGTTGGACGCGAAGCGCCCTCCCTGGCCAAGCGACACGTCCCCCAGCAACACCCCGGCCCCGAAACTCGACAGAACCAGAGCGAGAGCCGCCAGCAGGCTCCGCTCGGCGAGGAATCCCCGCAGGACGACGGCGGCGGTAGCCATCAGTGGAGCGATCGGCACCAGCAGCTACGGGACAACCGGGCTGGCGCCGTTCAGCGCCGCCGCCAGCCAGCCTCCCTCTTCTCCGGAAACGGACGGGTCCGTGCCGTTCGCCACGAAGTCCTCCACGGGGCCCGTGGCGGCGACGGCGCCGTCCGCGAGAACGATCAACCGGTCCGCGAGCGACTCGATCGCGGCAGCCTCGTGCAGGGTCAGGATGACCGCCGCTCCTTCCCGAGCCGCGGAACGAATGGCCGCGAGGGAGCTGACCCGGGCCTCGGGGTCGAGCCCGGTGAGCGGTTCGTCCAGGATAAGGGCGCGGGGCTCGCCGAGCAGCGCCTGCGCGAGGGACACCCGGCGCCGGACACCCCGCGAAGCGCGAGCGGCGGGGGTGGCCAACCACTCCGCCACCCCGACCGTCTCCGCCGTTCGCTCGGCCTCATGGCGAGCCCCGGAGCCGCGATAGCCGGCGAGCACCGCCGCGTAACGCAGGACGTCCCGCACCCGAAGCCCCGCCGGAAACTCGTCCTCCTCCCCCAGGTATCCCAGGTGGCGGCGCGCCTCGTTGCGGGTCGCCGGCGCATCCCCCAGCAGTGCCTCGCCCCGATCGGCGGGCAGGAGTCCGGCCAGCAGCCGCAAGGTGGTGGACTTCCCCGAGCCGTTCTTCCCCACCAGCGCCACCACCTCACCCGTGGCGACCTCGAAGCTGACCTCCCGGACGACGGTCCGGCGGCCGAGCGCCAGCCCGAAACGTCCGGGCGCCGGATACGAACCGCTCAGCTCACGGGCGCGGATTTCCAATCGGGATCGGCCTGTCTCTATTCGAGGAAAGCGGTTTCCGCGGGAACGGGACAGGCGATCGGCGCTCCGGAGGGATCGTTGTAGAGCGCTCCGGCGCTCGTCGCCGAGAAGGACCGCACGCCCGTGCGTCCCACGTCTCCCGGCTCCGAGTGGTAGCAGTAGTCGAGCAGACTGTCGGGATCGCAGTGAGCCGGCACCGAGGTCGGGGTTCCGTTGGGGGCCAGCGTGCGGTTGTAGCCCGCCTTCACGTAGGGACTCGTCCGTCCGAGGTCAGCCCCTATGAACTCCGGGGCCGAGTCCGGGTAACCCGGAATCCCGATCGTTCCGCCGCAATCCGCGCCGTTGCGGCAGAGATTCGTCAGGTCGGCGAAGAACCCGCAGTTGGAGGCCGCGTAGGTCTGCTGCGCGGCGATCACCGCCCGGGAGTCCCCGATCGCCTGGGCTTCGTTGGCGGACAGACGCGCCCGCAGCAACTGGGGAATGGCGATCCCGGCGATCACTCCGATGATCGCAATCACGATCAGGAGCTCGATCAGGGTAAAACCGGCGGCAGCCCGAAGGCGTGCGGAGGGGTCCGGCGGACCGCCGGTCCGGTGGGTGGTAGGGCGGCTCGGTGGCGATTTCATTGGGGAATCCGGGACCGGGCGGAGGGAGTCGCTGCGATTCATAAGGATACGTCCTCCTTCGGGACAGGGTGTGGAACGGGCCCGTGCGTTCGGACGGTCGGACGCCGCAAGCCCTCCGGGGACAACGGGACCCGCCCGCGACGGACGGGCCGGGCGAGCCGCCGGGTCCACGGGCTGCCTGGCCGACTCTTCAAGCCAATCGGCCGACGAGCGTCCAGATCGGCAGATACATGGCGATCACGATGGCTCCGATCACCAGGCCCAGGACGAGGATCAACAGCGGCTCGAGGAGCGGCAGCATGGTCGCGGTCGTTCGCCGCACCTCTTCCTCGTAGAACTCGGCGACCTTCTCGAGCGAGACGTCAAGCTCTCCGGTACGCTCGCCCACCCCGACCATCTGCACCACCATCGGCGGGAAGAGGCCCGTCTGCCGCAGGGGGCCGGCGAGCGACGAGCCCGCCTCCAGACTCGGGCGAACCTCCGCCATGACTCCCTCGAGGTGCCGGTTTCCCACCGCGCGGCGGGCGATCTCAAGCCCTTCGAGCACCGGCACTCCCGCTTCGCTGAGCACCGAGAGCGTCCTGCAGAAACGGGAGATGCCGGCCTGGTGCAGCACACCGCCCAGGAGCGGCAGGCGGAGCGCCAGCCGGTCGCACAGGGCGCCCCCGGCCTCGGTCCGCCGGAAGCGCGCTACCCCCGCCGTCCCGCCCGCCAGGACGCTGACTCCCGCCAGCGCCCATCCGCCGAACGACCGGGACGCATCCACCACCACCCGCGTCAGGAGGGGTAACTCGGCATCGAGGCCCTCGTAAAGTTCGCTGAACACCGGAACGACACGCCACAGGATCACCGAAACCACCAGCACCCCGATGGCCCCGACCACCAGCGGATAGGCAAAGGCCGCGCGCAACTGCTCGGTCACCGCCGCCGCCTTCTCGAGTTCGGCGGCGAGGCGCAACAGGCTCCGGTCGAGGCGTCCGCCGGTTTCACCGACGGAAGTCATCGCCACCGCCAACCGGCTGAAGACCCGCGGGTGGCGGCTCATGGCCGCCGCCAGCGAAACGCCCGACTCCACGTCCCGGGCAATCCGTTCCACGGTCGTTCGGAGTCGTGGGTGCTCCTCCTGACGGTACAGCACCGCCAGGCTCTCGGCGAGCGGCAACCCCGCTCCCACCATGACCCCCAGCTGGCGCACCAGCACGGCGACCTTCCGTCGGCTGACGCGGTTCACCACCAGCAGGGAGGAACGGCGGCGCCCGCCACCCACTTCGGCACGGGGCCGTTCCGGCTCCGGCGGCCTCCTCTGCACGCTCGCCGCCAATCCCCGAGATCAGCCCCGGCCGTTCGTGACGGCACCCATCGCAGCGCCCAGGGCGGCGGGCTCGTTCGACGCCGCGAGCGCACCGCTGCGGGTGATCACTCCCCGGCGCCACAGCGAGATCAGCGCTTCGTTGAGCGACACGGAGGCGCCCCGCCCGCCGCCGGCCCCGAGCACCGCGAAGAGCTGGTGCAACTTGTCTTCCCGGATCAGGTTCCGGGCGGCGGGGGTCGGGGTGAGCTGCTCGACGGCCACCACGCGGCCCCGTCCGTCGGCGCGGGGCACGAGCCGCTGGCAGTAGATCGCCTCCAGGGACGCCGAGAGCCGGATCCGGGCCTGACGATGTTGGGAAGCCGGAAACATCTCCACGATCCGGGTCAGTGCGTGAAGGGCCGAACGGGCGTGCATGGTGGCCAGCGCCAGATGTCCGGTCTCGCTGACCCGGAGCGCGGCATCGACGGTCTCGCGGTCCCGGATCTCGCCAATCATCACCACGTCCGGATCGGAACGCAGCACCGAACGGAGCGCGTCGTGAAAGGAAGCGGTGTCGCTCCCGACCTGCCGCTGGGTGACGAGGGCGCGCCGATTCCGGTGAACGACCTCCACCGGATCCTCGATGGTCACGACGTGCACCGCGCGGGTCCGGTTGATGCGGTCCACGATCGCCGCCATCGTGGTGGACTTGCCCGAGCCGACCGGGCCGGCGGTGAGGACGAGTCCGGACGCGAGTCCGGCCAGCGCCGCCGCGCTCGCCGGCAGACCAAGCGCATCGAGCGACGGCACCTCGCCGGGCACCACCCGGTAGACGGCCGCGAGTGCGCCGCGGCACCGAAAGACGCTGCCGCGGAACCGGGCGACCCCCGTCAGGGTGAACGCATAGTCGGCCTCCCCGCCCTGCTCGAGCAGCGCCCGCTGGCGCCCCGGAATCCCGGCGGCCACCATCGACTCCACCACCTCCGCGGCCAGTGGTTCGCCTCCCGCCTGGGCGAGCCGGCCGTCGATCCGCAGCCGGGGCGCGGCACCCGGACTCAGGTGCAGGTCGCTCCCCCCGCGGTCGACCAACTCGCCGAGGAGCCGCGCGAGTTCCTCCCGGGGATCCGGCGGGGCGGGGGGCGGCGATGCAGCGAATTCTTCGGCCATTCCAAAAGACTCAGACGAGATTTGCGCCCAATCCAGGTCAAAGTTGTTCCGGGTCGAAAAAGCGACCGCTCCTGGTCCGGAGGTTGCTTGCCTCCGGCGCTCGATCCGAACGGGGCCGGGAGGCGACGCACCTCGCGCCACTCATGGAAAAGCGCGACCGGCTGCTACGCTTTGGAGGCTCTGTGGGCGGCAATCGGGCGTGATTCATCATTCGGACCACGGGAGCAGTCACGGGAACCTGGCGGCGGACGGGGGTTTGGGGACCTTTTCCGCCAGCTTCGGACACCAGCTCCGGCGCCTCCGGGGGGGACCGGTCCGGCCGCTGCTCTCGCCCTTTCCCGTCCTTGCCTGATCAACTCGGCGGAGGCTACGCACGGTCGTGTTCAACAATCCATTCGACTCCTTTCACAACACCGTTGCCGAAGCGAAGGAGGAACGTGAACAACTCGACCGGCTGCTGACGGTTTCCACGCCGCGGGAGCGTCTTCTGGTCGGCGCCATCGCGCTGTTGCTGGTCGGGCTCACCGCGTGGTTCCTGCTGGGCGACGTGGGCCGCAGCCTTTCAGTCGACGGCGTCCTGGTGGAGCCCGGCCGGAACCCGCCCGCGGGCCGCCGGTCGGTGCAGGCGCTCGTCCGGCTCGACCCCGGAGTCGCGCCGCACATCAAGGCCGGAATGGCGGCGGCGATCGAACTGCACCTCGCGGACGGGGAGGCCGAGACCCTGGACGGAGAACTCTCGACGATTTCCGCGGTACCCCTGTCCGAAGGCCTGGCGGCGCTCCAGAGCGTTTCGCCCCTGTCCGTGTACCGCGTCGACATCGCGCTCGATGAGAGCCTCGCTCTCGCTCCCCGAGCGGGCGGAGAATGCCGGATCCTTATCGAGCTCGGCAGGCAGTCACCCATCTCGATCCTGCGATTGAGGCGATCCTAGGATGGCGCCCCGGACTTCGGGGAAGGCTGGCGCCCGAGCGTCGCCGGACTCCCCGAAGCAACGCGTAACCACTCCGATCCTGCTGCAGATGCATGCATCGGAGTGCGGCGCCGCCTGTCTCGGGAGCGTACTGGGCTGGTTCGGGCGCTGGGTGCCGCTCACCGAGCTGCGCGAGAAGTGCGAGGTGAGCCGCGACGGAAGCAGCGCCGCGAGCATCGCGCGCGCCGCCCGGCACTACGGCCTCGAATGCAACGGACTCAGCCTCCGCGCCGACCAACTGAGCAAGCTGCCGTTGCCGCTGATCCTGTTCTGGCAGTTCAGCCACTTCGTGGTGCTCGAAGGGTTCGATGGCCGCAACTTCTACCTGAACGACCCGGCGACCGGGCGGCGCAGGCTCACCGCCGAGGAGTTCAGCAAGGGCTACAGCGGTATTGCGCTGCGCTTCAAGCGCGGCGCGGACTTCACTCCCGGTGGTGAGCGGCCGAGCCTGTTCGAGCAACTGCGGACCGTGCTGGCCGGATCCTGGCGTGTGCTAACCGCGGTGATCGCCTGCGCGTTCATGCTGGTTTTGCTGTCGCTCATCGTCCCCGCGTCACTCGGTGTCTTCGTCGACGAGGTGCTGGCGAGGCACGGCCGCGGGGGCGGACTCGTGGCGGCCCTGTTGGGCGGCGGGGTGCTGGTCTACGTCCTCTCCCTGCTCAAGCACCGGTTCCTGAAGCGCCTGGCCGTGCGAATCTCGGTGACCGGCTACGACCGGGGCCTGTCGCGGCTCCTGCGCCTGCCGGTGGCGTTCTTCGAACACCGGCTGGTCGGCGATCTCACGGACCGGGTCTCGTCCATCGATCGCATCGCGAAGAACCTGACGGAAGAGTTCCTGGTGCTCATCATCGACATGGCGATGAGCGCGGTGCTGCTCATCGCCATGCTGGCGTACGACGTGACCCTCACGGTGGTCGTGCTGCTGCTGGCGTTCCTGCACGCAACGGGGGCCCATCTCCTCCAGGGGCCGCGGGCGGTTCGCAGCCAGGCGATGCGGCGTGAACAGGGGTTGCTGATTGGCGTCGGCATGCAGATGCTGAGTCACGCGGACAACCTGCGCATGACCGGCGCGGATGACCGGTTCTTTGCGCGCTGGAGCGGCCAGCAGGCGCGCGAACTACATGCACGCCAGCTCTATTCCGAACTGGGCTCCGTCAATTCCGCACTGCCGGGGCTGATCGCCGCCCTCCGCGCCGCCGCGATTCTGGGAATCGGGGGGAGCCTGGTCATCTCCGGCCAGATGACGCTGGGGTCCCTCGTCGGGTTCTACATCCTGGCCGAAATGTTCCTGGCCCCCATCGGGCGTTTCCTCGAGTTCGCCGACAAGCGCCAGGCGCTCGAGACCGATCTGCAACGGCTGGAGGATGTCTCCCGGACCGCGGAAGACCCCGTGTTCCGGCGCCGCCGCCCCGAATCGGAGTCCATTCCCACGTTCGACGGCCGGCTGCAGCTGGCCGGCCGGCTCGAGCTGCGGGGTCTCACCTTCGGTTACAACCGGAGCCGAAGGCCGCTGATCAAGGACTTCAACCTCAACATCGAGCCCGGGCAGCGGGTTGCCGTGGTCGGCCCCAGCGGCTCCGGCAAATCGACGCTGGCGCGCCTGGTCGCGGGGATCTGTCAGCCCTGGTCGGGCGAGATCCTGTTCGACGGTCACCGGCGGGAGGAGATTCCCGAGGAAGTGTTGCGCCGGTCCGTTTCCATGGTGGATCAGGAGGCCGTGCTCTTTTCCGCGACGCTCCGCGACAACATCACGCTCTGGAACCCGGCCGTTCCGGACGAAGTCATCGGCGCCGCGACCCGCGACGCGTGCATCCATGACGAAATCCTGCTGCGGCCGCACGGGTATGCGACCCTCGTCGAGGAGGGCGGATTGAACTTCAGCGGCGGCCAGCGCCAGAGGTTGGAGATCGCCCGTGCCCTGGTCGGCAACCCGACCGTGCTCATTCTGGATGAGGCGACCAGCGCTCTCGACGCCGCGACCGAGGAACATGTCGACGAATCCCTGCGGCGTCGCGGGGTCACGTGCCTGATCGTGGCCCACCGGCTGAGCACCGTCCGGGATGCAGACGAGATCATCGTGCTCGACAAGGGCGTGGAGGTGCAGCGCGGCACACACGACGCGTTGATGGCGGACCACGACGGGACGTACAACAGGTTGATCCGGTCAGGGTGATGCACGACAAGCGCAGGGAAACCAGGTCCCTGGCCGCACTCGCCGCCCGCTCCGGCACGACCGTCCCCTGCGCCGGCAATCTGCCGGTGAAACTGGACGATCCGGACAGCGTCTGGTTCATCGATCGGGGTGCGGTCAATCTGTTCCTGGTCGAATTCAGGGACGGTGTCGAGCGGGCCGCGCCGCAGCATCTGCTGCGGTGCGAATCGGGAAACCTGCTCCCGGGGGTCGCACCGGACGAAGGGGAGGGTGACGATGGAACCCGGCTGAGCGTCATCGCCAAGGGCTCCCCCGGAACGCTTCTGAAACGCCTGCCGGCTGCCCTCTTGCCGGAAGTCGATCCCGCGGAACTGGCGGAACAGACGGATACCTGGCTGAGCGCGGTTACCGACACGCTGTCGCGTTTTGTGGGCCGTGTCCCGCGTGCGACGGCGGTCGCCGAACCGGGTCTGACAAGGGACCTGACCCCCGGAACGCTGTCCGTACGCCGGTCGGTGGTGTGGGTAACCCAACCCCCGCCGGGCGCAAGCCTTTACATGGGGATCGTCGACCCGGCGGAACACGCGGAGAGCGGCCGACCCGCAACCCCGATACCCCTGACGCGCTCAAGCTGGCTGACTGTGTTCGGCGAGGCGACGGTATCCGGCAAGTCCTCCAGGACGCTGGCGCAGGAGGGCGCGCTGTTGTCCGCGATCAACTCCTTCCACGCGGTGGCCTTCGCCCTCGAGCGCCACAACCGCCGGCTGGCGACCGTGGATGTCGCGAACCTCGAGCGCGCTCAGACCGCCAGCCGCCGCGCGGCCGAGCAGGCTGCCCGACAGCGGCTCTTCAACATCTATGACCTGCCGCTGGACCGGGATGCCCGCGTCGAAGACACAGCCCTCGCGGATGCCCTGCAGATCATCGGACGCCGCGAGGGAATCGACTTCAGGATTCCCGCGCGGTCTGGGCCGTCGGCCGATACTCCGGTCAGCCTGTTGGACATTCTCGACGCGTCCGGGGTGCGCGCCCGACGAGTGACGCTCAAGGTCGAGGACAACTGGTGGCGCGGCGACAGCAACGCGATGCTGGCATTCCGCGCCGAGAGCGGTCAGCCGGTAGCGCTCCTGCCGGGATGGTTCGGGCGCTACCGGGAAATCGACCCGGTCAGCAAGCGCACGGTCCGGATCGGCGCGGATCGCGCCGGCGCCCTCGGGAAGGGGGCGTGGGTCTTCTACCGGCCACTGCCGGCCCGGGGCGTGAAGCCCGCCGACCTTCTCAGAGTCGCCCTCCGCGGATCGGCGCGGGACCTGGCGCGGCTCACGGTCGCCGGGCTGCCGGCCGGCCTGATCAAGCTGGTGCCCGCGCTCGCGCTCGGGTTCCTCGCGCATCACGTGGCGGCGGACGGAAACGCCGGAGCGCTCTACGCGCTGGCGGTGACGGTAGCGGGGTTCGGCCTGCTGGGCGCCCTGCTGCACCTGTTTCAGAGCGCCGCGATGATGCGGCTCGAGGGGCGCGGGGCTTCCCGGGTCGAAGCCGCCTTCTGGGACCGCCTCATGCGCCTCCCGCAGAGCGTTCTGCGGCGTCTTCCGTCAGGCGACGTGGCGATGTCGGGAATGACGTTCCAGAGTCTTCGCGACGGCCTGCAGGGAGCCGTCGCCGACAGCCTGCTCTCGTGCATCTTCCTGCTTCCGGTGTTCGGCGTCATTTTCTTCTACGACGCCACTCTCGGGTCGATCGCGCTCGGCTTCAGCCTGGCGTCGCTGCTGATCACCGTGATCCTGGGGCTCCGCCAGATCGCGCCTCACGGACGGTTGATCAGCGCCACCCGCCGCGTCGCCGGCCGGCTGTTCCAGATCGTGGGCGGCATCGCCAAGCTTCGCGTGGAAAACGCGGAAGGATCGGCTTTCGCCATCTGGGCGCGGGACTATCGCGAGCAGAAGCGCGCGGACCTCGAGCTGGGCGCCCTCGAGGGACACGCTCGCGCCCTCGGCGCCGCGCTCCCCCTGCTCGCCGGCGGAGTGCTGCTCTTCGCGGTGATGGCGGTCGACCGAACCCTCCCCGCCGGCGACTTTCTCGTGGCGTACACCGTCTTCGTCACCTTTGCGTCCGCCGTCGCCCGGCTCGGCGAGTCCTTCGGCACCATTGCCGCGACGCTGCCCGCATTCGAGCAGATGCGTCCGCTGCTCGCGGCGGTCCCCGAGGCCGACGTCGAAGGCGAGCCGGTCGAATACCTGGGCGGCGACCTGCTGTTCGACCGGATTTCCTTCCGCTACGACCCCGACGGGCCGCTGATTCTCGACGACGTCACGATCCGCGCCCGTCCCGGCGAATTCGTCGCGATCGCCGGCGAGTCCGGCGCCGGCAAGAGCACGCTGTTCCGGCTCGCGCTCGGCATCGACCGGCCGGCGGCAGGCGCGGTGTACTACGACGGACGCGATTTGCGGCGCCTGAACCTGAAACAGGTGCGGCGGCGCATCGGCGCGGTGCCGCAATCGGTGCGCCTGCATCCACTGGATCTGTGGGACAACCTGGTCAGCCACCACGATCAGGTGACGAGCGAGGAAGTGTGGACGGCGGTCCGGACCGCCGAAGTCGAAGCGCAGATCAAGGGCATGCCCATGGGCCTGATGACCATGGTCGGCACGAGCGGCGCGGTCCTGTCGGGCGGCGAGAGTCAGCGCGTCACCATCGCCCGCTCGGTGATCGGCAGCCCCCGGATCATGCTTTTCGACGAAGCGACCAACTGGTTGGACAACGAGAGCCAAGCCATGGTCATGCGGAACCTCGCCGCCCTGACCTCCACCCGGCTCGTCATCGCCCACCGCCTCTCCACCCTGGAACAGGCCGACCGGATCTACGTACTGCAGGGCGGCAGGGTGGTCCAGAGCGGCTCCTTCAGGGAACTCATGGCGGTCGACGGAGCCTTCCGCGAACTGGTCAAACGGCAGATCGCGTGACCCGGGGGCGGCCAACTCAGGAGATGCGGCTGACGGGAGCCCGCCCCCACGAGCGCCATCCATGAAGAAACCAATCGCGGCCGCCGAATCCCTCGTGTCGAGAGCCTCGCAGGACAGTGACTTTCGCGAACGTCTGCTCCGGGCGCCCAGGGAAGCGATCGAAGCGGAGTTCGGCGTGAGGCTCGCCGAAGACCACGCGATCCAGGTGCACGCGGACAGCTACGACACGACCCACGTGGTCCTTCCGCCGCCTCCCAGGCTCAGTGCGGCCGAGCGCAGTGCGGCACGGACGGGGGCGGCATCGCTCGAGTTTCTCAAGAAGACGCTCCACGACCCCGCGCCGCCGCTGCGGCCCCCTGCCCCGAGGCGGGCGAAGGCCCAACGGGGCGCCAATCCCGAGGTGCTCGTGGGAGCGGCCCGGGAGAGCATCCGCCGGGGTCTCGATTTCCTGGAATCCACGATCGACGCGAACGGGGCCTGGCACTGCATCCGGTTCAACGTCGCCAATCCGGACATTCCGCGGCACTTCGAACGACCGCCCTTCGTTTCGGCCTTTTGCGTACTTGCCCTCGAGTGTTGCGCCGAACCGCAGGCCCAGGCCCTGTGCGCCGCCAGCAGGGCCTATCTGGCCGACACCATCGAACATCCCGGGCTCTGGCGGTACTACCGCCATCTCCCCCAGGACCTCGACAGCACGTCGCTCGCCTCCATGGTCATCGGGACCCACCCCTGGATCCTGCTGGGGAGGAACGTGCCGCCCATCCTGGCGAATCGCGACGAGGAGGGGCGTTTCCTGACCTGGATCCTGGCGGCGGACGAACCCGATGTCGTGTCGACGTTTCGTATCGAAGCCGACCCCGTGGTCAACGCCAACGTCATCGCCTATCTTGGCGACCACCCGGAAACCAGGGATGCCCGGCGCTGGCTGGAAGCCCTCATTGCCGAAGGCGCCGTTGAAGGTGCGTCCAAGTGGTACCCCGACGAGGTCGCGACCTACTACGCGGCGGCGCGCGCAACGGCGCGCGTGCGGCCAGCCCTCGATCAGCTGCGGCCGCTACTGGCGGATCGCATCCTGGAACTCGGCGACGGCGAGGGCGAATTCGGCAACGTCCTGCAGACCGCGCAGGCGGTGTCCGCGCTCTACCACGCCGGACGCCTGGAGCGCATTGACGCGAAACGCCAGGTGGAAAGTCTGGTGAGTTCGCAACACGAGGACGGTAGTTGGCCGGAACTGCTCGCGTTCGGGGACCAGACCCTGAAATGGGGCGCCGTCGGGCAGATCGGGCACGGCTCGGAAGCCGTGACCTCGGCGTTCTGCATCGAAGCCCTGGAGCGGCTCGTCGAAGCCCTGAACACCTGACGGCCTGTGGAAAGAGCCGCGCCCCGGCAGGGGATATTGACCCGGACCACTCCCGCGGACCAGGGCCTCGTCGGCCTTCCGGCGCTGACGCCCCATCTGGAGTTCCACGACGTTGGCGAAGCGCAGACCCTGCTGGTTTCCGAATCGTTCAACACCCTGTTGCACGGCGAGCTCTATCGCACGCTGCTGCCGCTGCTCGACGGCCGCCGTTCGTGCGACGGGATCGTCGCGGCCGTCGAGGGGACGCATTCCGCGGTCGAGGTACTCGCCGCGCTGGCTTCGCTGTCCGCCCGGGGTTACGTCGTCTCCGCCGACCACGGCATGGACCGGCGCCGGGCGGCCTACTGGTCGTCGCTGGGCGCCTCGCCGCGCTGGGTGGAGACGCGGCTCCTGGAATCGCGTGTCGCGGTTGACGGCGATGACGGCCGGCTCACCCGGCGCCTGGAGGAAGGCGGCGCCGCGGTCGGGCCCGGGGATCCCGATCTCACCGTGGTGGTCTGCGACGACTACCTCGAGTCACGCCTTGGAGAAGTGAATCGGCGTCAACTCGAGGCCGGGGCGCCGTGGACGGTGGTGCGGCCCCGCGGTATGCAGGCGCTGTTCGGCCCGGTCTTTCGGGCGGACCGCCGGGGACCCTGTTGGGACTGTCTCGCGCATCGCCTGGGCAGCCATCAGGAAGTCCACCGTTTTCTGCGCAACCTTGGCGGCGAACGGTCTGCCTTCAAGCCTTTCGCCACCCAGCCGGCCGTACTCGAAGCGCTCCACGGACTGATCGCGGCGGAGGTCGTCAAGTGGGTCGTGCTGGAGGACGCGGCACCCATCCACGACCAGGCGATCGCGATCAACGTCGGCACCCTGGAAAGTTCGCGGCATCCGGTGGGACGCCGGCCGCAGTGCCGGGCCTGTGGTGAGGCGGCGCTCGTTCGCCCGGACCGGCCGCCCGTTCCCCTGCGCCTCGAACCGAGCCCCAAGGCGCATCGCAACAGCGGCGGGGCGCGCTCCGTGGCACCGGAGGTCACCCTGGACAAGTACCGCCACCTGGTGAGCCCGATCAGCGGGGTGGTGACCTGGCTGACCCGCACCACCGACGCGAGCGACTCCTGGCTGCACGTCTACTGGGCCGGCAGTAACCCGGCCATGCGGAGCCGGAGCCTGAGTTCGCTCCGGCGCAGCCTGCGCAGCAAGAGCGCCGGCAAGGGCAGCACCGCGGAGCAATCGAAGGTCAGCGCCCTGTGCGAGGCGATCGAGCGCCATTCGGGCGCCCGGTCCGGTGACGAAATCCGTACCCGGAGGCGGTTCAGCCAGTTCATCGGCGAAGACGAGGCAATCCATCCCAACGACGTGCAACTGTTCAGCGAAAACCAGCTCGACAACGCGGGCGCCCTGAACGCGGAGGGCCATCCGTACAACGTCGTGCCGGCGCGTCTCGACCCCGAAACCGAGATCGACTGGACACCCGTGTGGTCGCTGACCCGGCAGCGGCACCGCTATCTGCCGACGTCCATGCTCTACTCCATGCCCGCCGAAGCGCGCGGGCCGCAGGACCTGATCGCGGATTCCAACGGCTGCGCCGCGGGCAACACCCTGGAAGAAGCGATCCTGCAGGGCTTTTACGAACTGGCCGAGCGCGATGCGTTCGCCATCTGGTGGTACAACCGCCTGCGCGTGCCGGCGGTCGACCTGTCCAGCTTCGACGACGACTATCTCGCATCGGCCCCGGACTACTACTCCCGTCGCGACAGAGACCTGTGGGTGCTCGACGTCACTTCCGACGTCGGCATTCCCACGTTCGTCGCGCTCTCGCGGCGGCCGTCCGGGCCGACCGAGGAAATCATCTACGGCGCCGGCGCCCACGACGACCCGCGCATCGCGGCGCTGCGCGCGATCTGCGAACTGAACCAGTGCCTCACCTGGCTACCGGACCCCGCGAAGCCGGCCGGCCGGCCCACCATCGATGACCCGTTGGCGCTTCGGTGGTGGAAGACAGCGCGGCTCGCCGACTGCCCCTGGCTGGCGCCGGACCCTGGCCAGCCTCCCGCGAAGGCCTCACGGTATCCGGTGACCGAATCGACGGATACCCGCGAAGACGTCGAGTCCTGCCGCTCGCTCGTCGAAGCCAGGGGAATGGAGTTCCTGGTGCTCGATCAGACCCGGCCCGACATCGGGATGCCGGTGGTGCGGGTCATCGTGCCCGGCATGCGCCATTTCTGGGCGAGATTCGCTCCCGGGCGTCTCTACGACGTGCCTGTCAGCATGGGCCGCCGCGAACGTCCCCTTGCCGAAACGGACCTGAACCCCGCACCGGTGATCGCTTAGGTCAACAGCCTGTGGTGAAACTGACGCGGCATTCGACGCCCGCTGAATCCCCGCTGAACCGCTCGCCTACGGCTCGCTCATCGTTGCGCTTCGGTCGAGATACACCCGGTATTCCTCCCTCGCGCGCCTTGTCAGCGAGGCCCAGCGGGCGTCTCGATGCGCACGCCAGTTCCACCACAGGCTGTTAAGGAGACCACATGGACCTTGACCAGGCGGTCACGCTGACCGAGGAGCGCCTTGCCGTGGAGGGCGGCGCCCTGAGTGACCTGCTCCGACACTTTCGAGACCGGGTTTCACCGGTTCTCATCGGCGATCCGGAATGGGAACTCATCCTCGACCGCGCCGGGCAACTGCCGATCACCATGGGAGCGCTTCCCTTCGGTTTTGAACTCCCGTTGCATACCGAGGCCCCGAGGGCGGACCTGGGCGTCTCCCTGGCGAGCGGAACCAGAACGGCGGCGTTCTTCTCCGAGCGCGCCCGGGACGGGCAGCCGGATGAGACCGCGAGAGTGATTGAGCGCTTGTTCCGCCGGATGGATGCCGAGGACTCGCCGCTCCGCGAGATCGTCGGCCGCAAGTTGATGCTGGAATACGACATCGGTCCGGCGCGGCACGATGAAGGTTCGCTGCCCGGGATGTTTCTGCGGCCCGGGGAACGCCCGATCCTCGGCGCCGCCGGTCAGGCGAACGACGCCCACCTGGTGGTGGACGCGCTCGCTTCCTGCGTAGGTTGGGAACTGACCGGCGCCGAGCGGCGAAACATCGAACGGACCTACCTCGCGCAGCCGGCAGACACGCGCCTGGATTCGTTCGGGGTGTTTCCCTCCCGCGCGCGGGCGATCCGCCTCGCGGTCATGGGCTTCAAATCCGAGCGCGAAGTAAGTTCGTACCTCGAAGACACGGGCTGGCCAGGTGAACTTGCGGCCGTCCACTCCGTGATTTACCGCTTCAAGGAACGCGCGCAGGTCGTGAGAAGCGGCGTGAACATCGACGTGGTGGAAGACGGTGTCGGTCCGACGCTCGGACTGACGCTCATCGTCAAGCAGCGGTACACGAAGAGCTCACGGTACTGGCTCGACGGCCTCACCGATTGGCAACCGTTCCTGGCCGCCCTCGACAACGAGGACCTCGTGGTTTCGGCAAAGGTTGCCGCGCTTGCCGACTGGGTCTCGACACCGACAACCCTGTTTGCGAAGTCGGGGCGCTACGTCCTGCTACGCGGAATCCATCACATCAAACTGGTCATCTCGGGAGGCCGGCTTCGCCAGGCCAAAGCCTATGTGTTCATGGTGCTTTCCGGCGCGGTTTCCTCCTAGAGCGGGAACGTACAACGCGCTCCCTCACGCACGGCCAACCTCAGGACGCCCGTGGAGACCCGGTAAGCACACACCACCCCGCCCCCGAACGAGGCGGGGTGTATTCGACCGGGATCGAAACCCTGATCACGTGGATACGGATGCGTCCGTATCTGGTGACCGGGATTCTGGGCCGGCTATCTGCCGGCTGTCGAACCTACCAGCAGCAGCAAAGGCCAGCCGAGATGGCTTCCAACTGCTCCTCGGTGATGTTCGGATCCGGGGGCAGTGCGAGATGCACCGTCTGCATATCGCTCTCGTGGACCTTGATGGTCATCGAGTCCGGAATCGTGATGCCCAATTCCGCACTGATGGTGCCCTTCGGGTCCGCGAGAAGTTGACTTCGGAAATCCGAGTCAAGGGCCGACTTCTCGACAATCTGCTGCAACATCTCGTCGCCGCTTCGCATGGTGTTACCTCCTTGGTTGGGCGTGACGAACACTCACGAACGTCAACGCAATATGGAAACGCTAACACGGCCGTCGCACAAGGTCAATTTAGCGGGCGTGGAATCATCGGCTTGTGTGCCAAGCGCTCACGGGCGGCGGGATTCCGGCGGGCTCGGTACTCACGCCACTCTCGTCGCAGGCTGTTAGGATCGCGTGGGCTTGTGCTGCACACGGCACCATCGGGAATACCGGGCGAGGATGGGCGACGGTAACTGCCAGAGTCACAAAGGGTGATCCAACCGGGAAACAGATCTCTGCGGAGAATCGCAGTCGTCGGGCGAGGAACCGCGGGGTCGTTGGCGGCTGCCGCCGTGACAAGTCTTCACCCCGACGGCGGCCACGAGCTGCACCACATCTATGACTCGCGCATTCCGGTCATCGGGGTCGGTGAAGGCAGTTGGCCCAGCCTGGTTGAGCATTTGCAGCAACTGACGGCGCTGCCCCACGAAACCGTTCAGCAGCGCCTGAAGGGCACCCGCAAGTACGGCGTCGCCTTCGAGGGTTGGGGGCGGCGCAATCGGGACTTCACCCACTACTTCACGCCACAGCAGGTCTCGTACGCCTACCACCTGTCCGCGGACCGGATGGCGGACCTGCTGCACGAAAGCACGCGCGCGCGCCACGTCGACGCGAAGGTGCTCCGGATCCACCGGGTGAACGGTGGCGCCGAAGTGGAATTCGAGGACGGCGGCCCGGAGCGCTACGACCTCGTCTTCGATGCCCGGGGGTTTCCCGGGGAAATCGACCCTGCCCGACACATCCAGATTCCGTTCATTCCCACCGACACCGCCGTGATCCGCCGCGGTCCGGCGATCATCGGGGACGGGGGGGACGGTCCGGTGCTGCAGCACACGTATACCCGTGCGGTGGCGCGCCCGTACGGCTGGATCTTCGTCATCCCGCTCGTCGCGCACACGTCCTATGGATACATCTTTAACCGCGACATATCCAGCCTTGCCGAAGTCGAATCGGACTTTGACGCGTTCCTGGAGGCGGATGGCGTGCCGGAATTCGAGCAACGCGCCGTCATCCCGTTTCCCAACTTCGTCCACCGCCGGATCTACGACGGCGCGGTGGCCCGTATCGGCAACCGGGCGGCCTTCATGGAGCCGCTCGAAGCGACGGCGATCGTGTCCGCCCAGTTCCAGATCGGGATGGTCCTTCAGACGCGCCTCAACCGTCCGGTCGAGCATCTCGAGCGCGACGCGCCGGTGGTCAACCGGTTTCTCGTCGACAACATGCTCCGCTACGGCCTGTTCGTCGGCTGGCACTATTCCTGCGGTTCCCGGTACGACAGCAGATTCTGGCGCTACGCTCGTGACCAGGCTTGGCCGAAACACCGTCAGGCAGCCGGCCCCGAGGCGGTGGGTTGCGCCGCGCTCCGCAAGTTCGACGAGATGCTCGAACTGCTGAACCGGCCCGTCATCGACAGGGCGGACTGGAGTCGGATGTGCGCGGTCCCCCTCACCAGCTATGCCCAGATGTCCCAGGGGCTCGGCTGTTGACCCGATCCCGGATGCGGCTGATCCCGGCCCGCGGACCGGGCTCTCCGCACCGGCGCCGCCGGCGGGCCGCGCGGTACCGTCACCCCGCTCCCTCGGCCTCTGGTAAACTCATGTCCCGCATGGCGGGCGTTCGGGACCGGGAGCCAACCCCTTGAGCCCCCCTCCCCTCCCCGCCAAGACGCGCTTTCTCTTCGTGACGGGCGGAGTGATCTCCTCCCTGGGGAAAGGCATCGCATCCGCCTCCGTCGGGCGCCTGCTGAAGTCGCAGGGATACTCGGTCACCTTCCTCAAGTTCGACCCGTACCTGAACGTGGATCCGGGCACCATGAGCCCGTACCAGCACGGCGAGGTCTTCGTGACCCACGACGGCGCCGAGACGGACCTCGACGTGGGGCACTACGAGCGCTTCACCGGCAACGCGTTCTCCGCGCTCTCGAACGTCACGAGCGGCCAGATCTACGAGACCGTGATCGAGCGGGAACGGCAGGGGGGCTACCTGGGAGCGACAGTCCAGGTGATCCCCCACGTGACCAACGAGATCAAGAGCCGCCTGATCGCGGTCGCCGGCGATGCCGACGTGGTCATCGTCGAGATCGGCGGAACCGTCGGCGACATCGAGGGGCAGCCCTTTCTCGAAGCGGCGCGGCAGTTCCGGCTGGACGTGGGACCGGCACGCGTCTGTTTCCTCCACCTGACGCTGGTCCCGATGATCGCCACCGCCGGCGAATACAAGACCAAACCCACCCAGCACAGCGTCCGGGAGTTGCGGGCGATCGGAATCCAGCCCGACGTGCTGTTGTGCCGCGCCAGGGAGGGTCTGCCCGCTGAGGTCAAGGCCAAGATCGGGCTCCACACTTCGGTCGCTTCGGACGCCGTCTTCACCGCGGTGGACGCGCGATCCGTGTACGAGGTTCCCCTCAACCTGGCCGCCGAGGGCGTGGACAGCCGCATCCTCGAGCACTTCCAGCTTCCGTCCCGGGAACGGGACCTGTCGGACTGGAAGGACCTGGTCCGGCGCCTGAGGACCGGTTCCCGGGATGTCCGGATCGGGGTGGTCGGCAAGTACGTCGAACTTGCGGACTCCTACAAGAGCCTCAGCGAGGCCCTCGTGCACGGCGGAGTTCCCCATGACGCGCGCGTCGAGATTCGCTGGGTGGAAGCCGAGAGCCTCCAGGACGGGGACCTCTCCCAACTCGACGACTGCGACGGCATCCTGGTACCCGGCGGGTTCGGATCGCGGGGAACCGAGGGGATGGCGCTGGCGGCCGGCCGGGCACGGGTGGATCGCGTGCCGTTCTTCGGAATCTGCTACGGATTCCAGTGGGCGGTGGTGGAGTTCGCGCGCTCCGAATGCGGACTCGCCGGGGCGAGCACCCAGGAACTCGACCCGGATGCAGAGCACCAGGTCTTCCAGTTGCTGCGCAACCTCGAAGGAGTGGAACCGATGGGTGGAACCATGCGGGTGGGGGCGGTAACCTGCCTTCTCCGCGAGGGTTCCCTTGCCGCGCGCACCTACGGCAGCACCAGGATCAGCGAGCGGCATCGGCACCGGTACGAGTTCGAGCGGGGTTACACGGAGCTCGTGGAGTCCCGCGGCATGAAGTTCTCCGGATTCACCGAAGACGGGTTCTACGAAATCGCCGAGATTCCCGACCATCCCTGGTTCGTGGCCGTTCAGTTCCATCCCGAGTTTCAGTCGAATCCGCTCCGCCCCCACCCGCTCTTCGCCGACTTCATCGGAGCTGCCCTCGAGAAACGGGAGCAGCGTTCGACGGCGCCGCCGCCAGCGCCGGCCCAAGCCGTCTCCGCCGGCTGATCCAGCGCCGGGACTGCCGGTACCCCGTGCCCTGCGAGGACTCTGACGGTCCCCGCGCCGCCCGGGCCGCTGGCCAGCGGGCCGCGGGACGCGGGAGCGATCCGGTCTCCCGGCGGGCCGCCGCCATCGAGGCCATCCTGCTGGACGTGGACGGAGTCCTGACCGACGGCACCTTCGAGCCGGGTGACGAGGCCGCCGGAATCCCGGAGCGCAAGCGCTTCCATTCCCGGGACGGCCTCGGCCTCGTCATGGCGAAGAAGAGCGGCCTGCGCCTGGGTTTCGTGACCGGCCGCCGCTCCGGCATCGTGAGGGAGCGCGCCGCGGAACTGTCGCTCGACTATCTCCGTGAGGGTTGCTTCGACAAGGGGCCTGCGTTCGACGAAGCCTGCGCCAGCTTCGGCCTGCTCCCGGAGCAGGTCGCCTTCGTGGGCGACGACGTACAGGATCTGCCGGCCCTCCGGAAGGCCGGCTTCGCCGCCGCTCCCGCCGACGCCCACCCGGCGGTCCTCCAAAGCGTCCACTTCGTCGCCGATGCCCCGGGAGGGCGGGGAGCCGTCCGTCAGATCATCGAGCGGATCCTGGAGGCCCGCGGACTGCTCGACGCGGCGCTGTTCCGCTTCTGGGGTCATTAGCCCCGCCTCACCCCACGGGGTATGAAAGTGCGAGCCGGGACGCTCGGACCCAGGCGGCGGGGACCGCTTGGAACGCCGGCTTCAGCCGGCACAGCCCGCCAAAGGCGGGCGGCGGGACGGATCTCACTCACCGGGATGGCTCCGCCGCGCGCGCCCATGCACCCGGGGTAGCGACGCACCGCCTGCGGGCCGCTGTGCCGGCTGAAGCCGGCGTTCCGAGCCGTTTCGACCTCCTGAATGCGGGAGGTGGCACCGAATCCGCGCGGGAAAAACAAATGGCAGCGAACTTTGTTCGCTGCCCGCGATTTCGGGGGAAAGTGTGAAAGGGGGTTACCCCCGTTCACAAAACAGTAACGACCAATCGGAACTCGCCGAAGTGCGCGCGAGCGCGCGAGGGAGTTGCGATTGGCGGCGCGAAGCGCCGGGCGGTTCCCGGATGGGCCCCACTTTCTACGCGAGCGACGGAATCACCTCGATCCCGGATCTTGGCCCATCCGGGGACCGCTCGACGGGGTCCCGGCACGAGTCAGGAGGGCCTGGGCCACCGCGGCTGCCGCCGCCTCGGTCTCCTCCAGGGTGCCCGACGCGTCCACCAGGTCGTCGGCGTGCCGGGCCTTCTCCAGCGGATCCATCTGGGCGGCGAGCCGGAGCCGGGCCTCCTCCGGGCTCATTCCGGAGCGCGCGGCAAGGCGCTCGAACTGCTGCTCCGGACGGCAGACCACGACGACCAGCCGGTCGTAGTTGGCCGCGCTCCCGGTCTCCACCATGAGCGCGGCTTCGACGCCGGCAACCCGCGCTCCCTCCTCCTCGCGCTGTTCCACAAACGTCTCGATCCGCTGCCAGATCCGCGGATGGACGACCCCGTTCAGCCATTCGCGCTCGGCCGGATCCGCGAAGACGCGTGCCCCCAGGGTCTTCCGGTCGATGCCGCCGTCGCGATCCACCACTTCGCTCCCGAAATGACCGGCGACTTCCTCCACGAGTTCGCCGCCCGGGGCGAAGAACTCGTGGGTCAGGGCATCGGCGTCGAGCATGGGAATCCCGGCGCGCTCGAACACCCGCCGGACCGTGGTCTTTCCCGACGCAATCCCGCCGGTCAGCCCGATCCGAAGCATTGGCTACCGATCGGACTGGCGCGCCACCGCCAGGGCGACGGTGTTCGCGAGCAGCATCGCGATGGTGAGCGGCCCGACCCCTCCCGGCACCGGGGTGTACGCCGACGACCGCTCCCGCATCGCCACCGGATGGACGTCGCCGACCAGCGTGTAGCCGTTCCTGCGGAACCGCGCCAACCGCTTCTCATCGTCTCCGAAGAAATCGCGCACGTCCGCCTCGTTCTCGGCGCGGTTCATCCCCACATCCACGACGACGGCGCCCTCGCGGATGGCATCCGCCCGGACCATCGCCGGCCGGCCGATCGCCGTGCAGAGGATGTCTGCCTCGCGGCACACGGCGGGCAGGTCGCGGGTCCGCGAGTGACAGAGCGTGACCGTCGCGTGCTGATGGAGGAGAAGCAGCGCGAGCGGCTTCCCCACGATGTCGCTTCTCCCGACGACCACCGCCCGGGAACCCTTCACCTCGATTCCCTCCCGGCGGAACATCTCCATGATTCCCGCCGGGGTACAGGGGCACGGCCCGGGAAGGCCCGCCACCAGTCGGCCGACGTTCTCGGGATGAAAGCCGTCCACGTCCTTGTCCGGACGAATCCGGGCCAGGAATTCCGACGCGTCGAGCCCGTCCGGGAGCGGGAGCTGCAGCAGGATGGCATCCACCGCCTCGTCCCGGTTCAGCCGATCCAGCAGGCCGGCCAGCTCGGGAGCCGCCGTGGTGGCGGGCAGGCGATGGGTTTCGGAGGAAATCCCCGCCTCCCGCGAGGCCTTGATCTTGCCCCGCACGTAGATCGCCGAAGCGGGATCGTCGCCCACGAGCACGACCGCCAACCCGGGAGGGCGCCCCGAGCGCGCGAATTCGCGGGCCGCCTCGGCGGCGTCAGCGCGAATCGCGGCGCCGATCTTCTTTCCGTCCAGGATCCTTCCGGCCATCGATCTCTCCTCGGTTCTTCGTCAGTTGACGGAGTCTTCCGTCCTGCCTCGGGCCGGGGATCCGGCTGCATCCAGCAACCCGCGCGCCCGGCCCGCGATCTCGCGGGGCGAGGCGCCGGACACCGCCGAAATCACGGCTACCGCGTCGGCCCCGGCGGCGAGCACCGGACGGATCCGGGCGCGACTGATCCCGCCGATTGCAATCAGCGGCCCCCGGTAGAGCTCGCGTGCCTCCCGGACACCCGCAAGGGAGATTACCGGCGCGGAGTCGGCCTTGGTCGCGGTGTCGAACACGGGTCCCACGGCAAGATAGTCGGCTGGTTCGCGCCTCGCGAGTTCCATCTCCGCCGGGGTGTGGGTCGACAGGCCGATCACCGCCCGGCGTCCGAGCAGGCGGCGGGCCGCCCCCGCCGACAGGTCGTCCTGTCCGAGATGGACGCCGTCGGCGCCGGCCAGCAACGCGACATCGGCGCGGTCATTCACCACGACATGGACGCCGCTGCCCTGGGCGCCGCGGACCCCCGCGGACACCCAGGACGCGAAGCCGCCGGCCGGAAGCGCCTTCCCCCGAAGCTGGACGATCCGGATACCGGCCGCCCCGAGCGCGCGGAGCACCGGGCCGGGGTCATGGTCGCCGAAGGCCTCCGCATCCAGGATGGGATAGACCGGACTGGCCGCGAAGAAGGACCGGGAGCACCAGAACGCGCCCGTCTCGCTCGAGCCCCGATCAGCCGAGACGGCCGATGAATCCGGTGTCGAAGCCACCAGCGAGAAACTCCTCGCTCGCCATGATCCGACGGTGAAGGGGAAGCGTGGTGTGAATCCCCTCCACCTCCATTTCGGCGAGCGCCCGCCGCATCCGCGCCACCGCGTGCATCCGATCCTCGCCGTGCACGATCAGCTTGGCCACGAGCGAGTCGTAATAGGGCGGGATGACCGCTCCCGCGTGCGCCGCCGTGTCCACCCGCACCCCGGGCCCGCCGGGGCTGTGGAAGGCGGTGATGGTTCCCGGGCTCGGGATGAAACGCTCGGGATCCTCGGCGTTGATCCGGCATTCGATCGCGGCGCCCGAGACCCGGACGGATTCCTGTGAGAACGAGAGCGGTTCCCCCGCGGCCACCTGGATCTGTTCGCGCACCAGGTCCACTCCGGTCACCATTTCGGTGACCGGGTGCTCCACCTGAATGCGCACGTTCATCTCGCTGAAGAAGAAGTTGCCGTCGGGATCCATGAGGAACTCGACGGTTCCGGCGTTGCGGTAGCCCACCGCCTCGGCAGCCTTCACCGCCGCTGCCCCCAGCTTCGCCCGGGTCGCATCGGTGAGCCCGGGCCCCGGCGCCTCTTCCACGAGCTTTTGGTGCCGGCGCTGCACCGAACAGTCCCGTTCCCCGAGATGCACCGTGTTGCCGTGCGCGTCCGCGAAAACCTGGACCTCGACGTGGCGCACGCTCGGAAGGTACCGCTCGATGTAGACCTCGGCATCCCCAAAGGCGGCCTGGGCCTCCGCCGCGGCGGAGGCCAGCGCCGGCGCCAGCTCCGCCTCGCTGCCCACGATGCGCATGCCGCGTCCGCCGCCGCCGAAGGAGGCCTTCAGCAGGACCGGATATCCGACCTGGGCCGCGACCCGGGTGGCCTCATCCACGCCGGACACGCCGGACTCCGTCCCCGGCAGAATCGGCACCCCGGCCTCCTGCATGATCCGTCGCGCGAGCGCCTTGTCCCCCATGCTCCGGATGCTCTCCGGGGGCGGACCGATGAAGGTCACCCGGCAGGCCTCGCAGACCTCGGCGAGGGCGTGGCTCTCCGCGAGGAACCCGTAGCCGGGATGGATGGCGTCGGCCCCGGAGATCTGCGCGGCGGTCAGGATGCGCGGGACGTCCAGGTAACTCTCCCGGGCGGAGGCCGGCCCGATGCACACCCGCTCGTCGGCGAGCCGCACCGGCAGGGCGTCGCGATCCGCATCGGAATAGGCGATCACGGTCCGCAGCCCGAGATCCCGGCAGGCCGCGATGATCCGCACCGCGATTTCACCGCGGTTCGCGACCAGGACCTTGCCAAGCAAGTCAGCAGCCTGTGAACAGCGTCACGCGGCGTCCGTTCAGGAAGGCCGGATCGCGAAGAGCCGGTCTCCGAACTGCACTGCGGCGCCGTCTTCGGGGAGGATCTCCACGATCTCCCCGCCGTGTTCGGCCTCGATGTTGTTCATCAGTTTCATCGCCTCGATGATGCAGAGGACCTGTCCCTTGCGCACACGGTCTCCAACGCTGACGAACGGCTCCGCGTCCGGCCGCGGGCGGCGGTAGAACGTCCCCACCATCGGCGCGGTCACGGTCTCCAGGCCGGACGCGGCCTCATCCGCTGATCCATCGTCCACGGACGCCGCCGGCGCCGGGGGTGCGGCCACCGCGGCCGGGACGGCGGCGGCAACGGCTGCCGCCGGCCCGCGGGCGACGCGCAGACGAGCCCCTCCTACCCGAAGATCGACCTCGTGGAACTCCGTTCCGGCGAGTTGGTCCAGGGCCTCAAGCAGATCGGCGAGAGTGGGCTCTTTGGACGAAGATGCGGGCACGAACGGCAGCGGGGCTCGGCCCGCAACGGCCGGAACGGTACCACAACGCGGGCAACGCCCCGTTGGTCCGGCGGACGGATCGACGGTTCCCCAACCGCCCGGTTCAGGGTGGCGGCGGCCCGCCGCCGCGCGGGGGCCCGGCCCCCCCGAGCGCGCGGATTCGCGGGGTGAGGAAGATCAGCAGTTCCTCGTCGCGGTGGTTCCGCTCCCGCGACCGGAACAGGTGTCCCAGGAGGGGAATCCGATGGAGACCCGGAACCCGGCCCCGGTCCTGTGACTCCTGGCTGGCGAAGACGCCTCCCAGGACCGTCGTGGCCCCGTCTTCGACGCGTACCCGGGTCGTCGCCTGCTGGGTCAGAATGCTCGGAATCCCGCCGACCGCCTGGCCGAAGTCCAGTGCGTCGTTGCTGACCGTCAGATCGAGCAGGACCGTTCCCTCGGGGCTGACCTGCGGCGTCACCGTGAGTTCGAGTACCGCGTCCCGGAACTGCACCGTGACGGTGTTGTTGGCCACCACCTGGACCGGGAAGGTCACGCCCTGCCTGATCGTTGCCGGCCGGGCGTTCTGGGCGACGATCCGGGGCGCCGACAGGATCCGCACCTCTCCCCGGCGTTCTGCGGCGCTCAGGGCCAGGTCGAGATGGGCGGCACCGTTCAGGGCGCCCAGGGCGAGCCCCAGCGCTCCGGTGGGAGCCCCGCTGATGGGGAGATTGACGCCATACCCCCGGCGCTCGCCATCCTGGTTCGCGCCGGCCGACACGCCACCGGAAGGCGCCCCCGTGGAAAACGACGAGGCGCCGCTCCCGATGGCGTCCGCCCCGATGCGTACGGACTGCGGCAGCTTTTTGCCGGTGTGTTCGCGCACGAGTCCCCCACCCCACTGGATTCCCAGCCGGCTGGTCAGCGTGCGCGTCGCCAGCACGATGCGCGCCTCGATCTCCACACCCGGTACCGGAATGTCGAGCAGGTCGAGCACCGACTCGATCTCGCGGATCCGGCTTTCCACGTCCGCCACCAGAACCGTTCCCGTCCGTTGATCGGCGATGAGGGAACCCCTCCCGCTCAGGCGGCCTTCGAGCATCTCCTTCACCTCCTCCGGGCGCACGTACGCCAGGCTGCGGCTGAAAGTCACCAGGTCGCCGGCGAGCTCCCGCGCTTCCCGCTGCCGGCGCCGCTCTTCAACCTCGGCCGCCAGTTCGGCCGCCGGACCCACCCGCAGCACGCCGTCCTCGAGCGCGTGCCCGAGTCGCTGGGAGCGGAGGACCAGCGCGAGCGCCTGGTCCCAGGGAATCTCGCTCAGCCGGAGCGAGACCCGGCCGGCGACCTCGGGTTGCAGCACGAAATCGAGCCCGCTCACCTCGCTCAGGACGCGGAGGACGTCCCGGAGGTCCGCATCCCGGAAATCGAGGCTGACCCTTGGTTCGGCCGCGTGTCCGGCGGGGCCGGCCACGGCGAGCTCGGTTTCCCGGGGTGGTTCCGGCGGAGCCCGGCAGGCGATCTCGAGACCGCCATCGAACAGCGAGGGAGTGCAGGTGACGCCGGGGGCGGCGACCACCGTGATGCCTTCGCTCTCGTCTGCGGAAACACGCACTTCCAGGACTTCCGCGCTGCCCGCCCCCCAGGACCCGGCCACCGCCGAGAGATCGACTCCGGGCATCAACACCTGGAACCGGTCCGAAAGCGGCGCGCCCGCCGGGGCGCGCAACGCCCCGTCCGTGATGAGCCGGAGAACGGTCGCCCCGGAGCCCGGATCGACCTCCAGCCCGGTGACCGCCGGCCGGGACGCGGTCACCAGGACCTGCGGGGGCTGGGACCCGGACGCGGCGCCGGGCCGGATAGCGGAAACCGCCAGGGCGAGCAGAGCGCCGCAAACCACCCTGCACCGTGCCGGGTGCTGCTGGTTGTTCTTCATTGCCCCTCCTCGGGACCCGCCAGCCGCGCCAGCGGGCTGCGGACAGGGCGGTCAGGATCCCCATCCAGCCAGAAAACGACCGCACCCGCCCCGATCTCTCCCACGACCCCGTCCAGCAGGCGGTCGCCCGGGGCCACGACGAACCCCTCTCCGGAGCGGGACTCGAGAATCGCCCAGCCGGAAGCATCGGGGCGGACATCGGCGCGCGGCGGGATCCGCCGGCGAACGATTCCCCGGATCACGGCCTCCGTCACCCCGACACCGGCAAGCCCCGCCGGCCTCGGCGCGGTGGGTCCGGCCTCCGCGGCGCGGAATGGATCGCGGAACCGTTCCCGCTTCTGCCGCTGGGCCAATGAAAGAAACGGACCGCCTGTCCCGTCCACCCTCCCGAGCCCGACGAATCCGGCCGCCAGGAGGAACAGCACGCTCCACGAGTTCCCACGCGTCATCTCTCCGCGCACCCGGACGCCGGCTCCGGCGCTCCGGGCCCTCCCGCGACCATTTCCTCGGCGGCTCGGACGGTGACCGCGACGAAACGACCCTGAAGGTGATCGCCGGGCATCCGTTCGAGAGCCACCTCTTCCATCAGGACCAGGTGCGGCGAGAGCGAGACCCGTTCGAAGAAGCGAAGGAAATCGACGAAGGCTCCCTCCGCGACGATCGAAACGGCGCTCGCCAGGTATCCGTCCAGTTGGTATCCGGGCTCGGGCGCGAAGCGAAGGAACCGGACTCCCGTTGCCGCGGCGGTCGCGCCGAGCGACCGCAGAACCGCCTCCGACTCGTCCGAGGTGGCGAGGATCCCCCGCAGCGCCGCGACGCGCTCCTCGACACCACTCAGTGCCCGGGCAAGTTCCGCTGCCTCTCCGGCACCCGAGCCGGAGACCGCGGCACGATCCGCGTTCGCCGGTGTGCTCAGCCGCGCCACCTCCTCCTCGACCCGCCGGGCCTCCCCGACCATCCCCGGCCGCACTCCCAGACGGAAAACGGCGAAGGCGAGGGCGGCCACGGCCAGAAACGACCCGGCGCCAGCCCACCGGAAGCGAGAGCGCCTCACCGGGACCCACCCCCTTTCCCGGGCAGCAGCTCGACCCGCTCGAAGGGCTCCGGTTCCCGGGACGCGTAGCGAAGCGATCCGGCGAACGCGAATCGCTGTTCCGCGAAGTCCGCCGCCTCGCCGGCCGCTTCGACCCAGAGCAACTCCAGTTCCAGCATCCGCCCGGTTTCCAGGAAAGCAGTCAGGGTCGTTGCGACGACCGCCGCGGACCGCGCCCGCCCGGTGATCCGCAGATCGGTGCCATCGCGGCGGACCGCTTCCAGGACGGCGGCGTCCGGGATTGCGGCCGACAGGGCCCGGAGCAGTTCCGGGACCAGGAACCGCTCCTCGTCCCAACGGGCCAGGCGGGCCTCCTCGACCCGCAGCCGCTGGAGCCGGTTGCGATCTCGAACCAGACGTTCATCCAGGCCGCGACGCTCGGCGGCCAGAACCCGCAGGTGGTCCCGCTCGGTGCGTGCGGTTTCAAGCCGCGTGATGAGGGAACGGAGGTCCAGTCCGATGGCCGCAAGCGTCAAGCCGGCGAGGAACACGCTCCCCACCAGGCTCACCCGCCCCCGGGCCCCGGCG
>VXNL01000056.1 GCA_009840635.1 Acidobacteriota bacterium
CGGCTTCAGCCGGCACAGCGGCCCGCAGGGCCGCGGGCGGTTCGTCGCTACCCCGCGTAGATCGGCGCGCTCAACCGAGCCATCTCCGCGAATGAGGTCCGTCCCGCCGCCCGCCTGCGGCGGGCTGTGCCGGCTGAAGCCGGCGTTCCAAGCGGTCCCCGCCACCTTGGGCCTCGGCGTCCCGGCCCGCACTCCGGCTGCCTGTTCCGATAGCCCTTCCTGCCGGTAGAATCGCGCCGGGGCTGGGGTTTCGATTCCGGGCCGAATCCCGGATTGACGAGGTGCCGGGCGCGCATGCAGATCTTTCTTGACACCGCGAACGTTGACGAGATTTCGCGAGCCGCCTCGATGGGGCTCGTGGATGGGGTCACGACGAATCCGTCGCTCATGGCGAAGGAAACGGGCGATCCGCGGGAGATCCTGGCGGCGATCGCCGAAACGGTTTCCGGCGACGTCTCGGCGGAGGTTCTCTCGACCGACACCGCCGGGATGGTGGCGGAAGGCCGGGAGCTCGCGACTATCGCCCCGAACATCATCATCAAGTGCCCGCTGACGCCCGACGGGCTGCGCGCGGTCCGCGAGCTCAAGGAGGAGGGGATCCGCGTCAACGTGACCCTCTGCTTCAGCGTTCCGCAGGCGCTCTTCGCGGCGAAGGCGGGCGCCTACATCGTGAGCCCGTTCGTCGGCCGGCTCGACGACATCTCCGCTCCCGGCATGCAGTTGATCGCGGACATCCGGGAGGTCTACGACAACTACGGCTTCGCCACCCAGATCCTGGTCGCGAGCATCCGGAACCCCCTTCACGTCGTGGAGGCGGCGCGGCTGGGAGCGGACATCGCCACCATGCCCGCCAAGGTGCTCGACCTGCTCATCAAGCACCCGCTGACGGACATCGGACTCGAGCGTTTCCTGAAGGACTGGGAAGCCGCCAGGGTCAGCTGACCCGGCGCGCCGGGGGTCTGGTGTCAGGGAACTCGCGGGAGCGTCCGGACGCGTTCGCCGAACTCGAGGCGCGGAACCGACGCGCCGAGGAAGGCGGGGGCGCCGCCCGGCTCGAGCGGCAGCGGCGTTCGGAAAGACTGACGGCGCGCGAGCGGATCGCAACCCTCGTCGACGCCGGGTCCTTCGAAGAGACCGGAAGACTGGTCGAGCATCGCTCGCGCGATTTCGGCCTCGACCAGCAGCGCTATCCCGGGGACGGCGTCGTGACCGGCTACGGCCGGATCGACGGGCGCCTCGCCTACCTGTTCGCGCAGGACTTCACGGTTCTCGGCGGCTCGCTGAGCGAGGCGGTCGCGGAGAAGATCTGCCGGACCATGGACCTGGCGGTCCGCCAGGGCGCCCCCATCATCGGGTTGAACGACTCCGGGGGCGCGCGCATCCAGGAAGGGGTGGTCTCGCTCGCCGGATACGCCGACATCTTTCTGAGGAACACGCTGGCGTCGGGCGTGGTTCCGCAGATTTCGGCCATCCTCGGGCCTTGCGCCGGCGGCGCCGTGTATTCCCCGGCCATCACCGACTTCACGATCATGTCCCGCGGCACCAGCTACATGTTCGTGACCGGGCCGGACGTGATCCGCGCCGTGACCCACGAGGAGGTCACGATGGAGGACCTTGGCGGCGCGGAGACCCACAACGCGGTTTCGGGGAACGCGCACTTCCTGGGGGAGAACGACGAGGACTGCCTCGACCTGATCCGGCAGCTCCTCTCGTTCCTGCCGTCGAACAACCTGGAGGAAGCGCCGCGGCGTCCCTCGGCGGATCCGCCCGACCGGGAGGTCCCGTCGCTGGACGGCCTCGTTCCCGAGCAGCCCGACCGGCCGTACGACATCAAGGACCTCATCGGCGAAGTGGTGGACGACGGCGAGTTCCTCGAAGTCCAGGCGCTCCATGCCGGGAACCTGGTGGTCGGTTTCGCGCGGCTCGCCGGGGCCCCGGTGGGCATCGTGGCGAACCAGCCGGCGGTGCTGGCGGGCGTCCTGGACATTCAGGCTTCGGTGAAGGGCGCCCGGTTCGTCCGGTTCTGCGACGCCTTCAACATCCCGCTGATCACGTTCGAGGACGTGCCGGGGTTCCTGCCCGGAACCCAGCAGGAGTGGGGAGGCATCATCCGGCACGGGGCGAAGCTGCTCTATGCCTTCGCGGAAGCCACCGTTCCCAAGATCACGGTGATCACCCGCAAGGCGTACGGCGGCGCCTACTGCGTGATGGCGAGCAAGCACATCCGGACCGACCTCAACTACGCCTGGCCGAACGCCGAGATCGCGGTGATGGGACCGGAAGGCGCCGTGAACGTCCTCTACCGACGCGAACTCGAAGCGGCCGAGGATGCCGAAGCGGAGCGCGCCGGACGGGTGGCCGCCTACCGCGAGCGCTTCGCGAACCCGTACGTGGCGGCGGAGCGGGGATACGTGGACGAGGTGATCCCGCCGCGGACCACCCGCCGGAAGCTGACCGCCGCGCTCGCCTCGCTCGGCACCAAGCGCGACCGGAATCCGCCGAAGAAGCACGGGAACATCCCGCTCTGAGCTTCTGTCCGGAGCGCCGACCTGATGTTCCGCCGCGTCCTCGTCGCCAACCGGGGTGAGATCGCGGTCCGGATCATCCGGGCCTGCCGCGACCTCGGCGTCTCACCGGTGACGGTCCACTCCGAGGCCGACCGGGACAGCCTGCACGTGCGGCTGGCCGACGAGTCCTTCGAAGTGGGGGGAGCGGCCTCGCGCGACAGCTACCTGAACGGCGAGCGCGTCATCGAGGCGGCGCGGGCCATGGAGGCCGAGGCCCTTCACCCGGGTTACGGGTTCCTGGCGGAGAACGGCGATTTCGCCGCGCGCTGCGCCGAGCGCGGCCTCGTCTTCGTGGGACCGCCCCCCGAGGCCATGCGCCGGATGGGGGACAAGGCCGCGGCCCGGGAGACGGCGGTCAGGTCCGGAGTCCCGGTCGTCCCGGGCTCGGACATCGTCGCGGGGAAGGACGCGGAGCGCGCCGCCCCGGACATCGGGTTTCCGCTGCTCATCAAGGCCGCCGCCGGCGGCGGGGGCATGGGAATGCGGCTGGTGCGGGATCCGTCGGACTTCTCCGACTCCCTCCGGGAGGCGCAGTCCGAAGCGGAGGCGGCCTTCGGAGATGCCCGGGTGTTCCTCGAGCGTTTCGTGGAGAACCCGCGCCACGTGGAGATCCAGGTGTTCGGCGACGACTTCGGGTCCGTCGTTCACCTCGGGGAGCGCGACTGTTCGATCCAGCGCCGGAACCAGAAGCTCCTCGAAGAGAGCCCCTCACCCGCGATCTCGCCGGAACTGCGGGCCGGGATGGGAGAGGCGGCCGTGCGTCTGGCGCGCGGCGCCGGCTACCGGAACGCCGGGACCGTGGAGTTCCTCCTCGATCCGGAAGGGCGCTTCCATTTCCTCGAAATGAACGCGCGGCTACAGGTCGAGCATCCGGTCACCGAACTCGTATCGGGGTTGGACCTCGTCGCGCTTCAGTTGCGGATCGCCGCGGGCGAGCCGCTCGGCTTCGCGCAGTCGGAGGTCTCGCTCAGCGGCGCGGCGATCGAGCTCCGGATCACCGCGGAGGATCCGTTTGCCGGTTTCGTCCCGGCCACGGGCCGCATCCGCGAGTTCCGGCCCCCCGCCGGCCCGGGAGTCCGCTGCGACGCCGGGATCGTTTCGGGCAGCGTGGTGTCCCCGCACTACGACCCTCTGCTCGCCAAGATCATCGTTTCGGGGCCCGACCGGGAAACGGCCCGGAAACGGGCGATCCGGGCGGTCCGGGAAACCCGGCTCGTCGGCGTCGCCTCGACCCTGCCCTTCTTCGAGCGGGTGCTGACCAGCGCGCCCTTCCGCAGCGGGGACTTCGATACCTCGTTCGTCTCCGCGCACTGGTCCGGCCTCGGCCGGGACGACGCGGACACCGACCGTGCGGAGCGCGACGAACTGGCGCCCCTGGCGCTCGCGGCCGCGGCCGCCGAGCTGTGGCGGCGCGAAGGCTCGAACTCGCACGCCTCCGGCGCGCCCCGGTCCCCCTGGCGCCTCGCCGGCGTCGCCGAAGCGCATCGGGACCGGCTCTAGGAGACTGCGCTGACCTGATGCGGCGGACCCTCTCCATCGACGGCCGGGACTGCCGGGTCGAGGTACGCGCGGAGGCGGGCGGCGTCCTGAGGATCGGCATCGAGGGTGGCGACGGAGAACTGGTCGCGCGCGAGACCCCCGGTGGCTGGACGGTCACGAACGGCCGCCGCACGGTCGAGGCCGGCGTCACCGGCGAGCGAACCGGAGAGCTGGTGGTCGAGATCGCCGGACACACCTACCGGCTCGCAACCGGCCGGGGCGCGGCCGGCGGCTCCCGCCGCGGCGGGCCGGCGGCCGGCGGGGCGGCGGGTGGACGCTCCGAAGTGCGCACCCCGATGCCGGGCAAGGTGGTACGCGTCCTGCGGGCAGAGGGAGAGCAGGTCGCCGCCGGCGACGGCGTGCTGGTGTTCGAAGCGATGAAGATGCAGAACGAGGTCCGGGCCCCGGAGAGCGGGGTCATCGCTAACATGAGGGCTGCCGCGGGAACACCCATGGAGGGCGGGGAACTCCTGTTCGTCGTGGAGCCCGCGGAATCTGCGTGACCTCTCCCGCTCCGAATCGCCAAAACCGCCGCTTCCGGCTGGTATTGGCGGGCGCCGCCGCTGCCTCGGCGGTGTCCCTCGGGGTGATCCTCTGGGTGGTGTCGAGCCTGGATCCCGAGCGTCTGGGCGCCTATGTCACCGGCCGGCTCAGCGCCGTGCTGGGCCGCCCGGTCGCGGCGAGCGGCTTCGATCTCTCCCTTCGGGAGGGGGAGTTCGTCCTTCGCGGGCTCCAGCTCGGGCGGGAGCCCACGGACATCGGTCCGCCGCCCCCCGCCTTTTCGATCGACCGGATCCGCGGCCGCCTGAGCTGGCGTTCGTTCTTTCCGGCGCGCCTCCACCTCGAGAGCCTCGATGTCGAGGGGGTGGGCCTCTGGGGTCTCGACGATGGAGGAAGACCGCCGCCGGAGTCCCCGCCCCTCGGACCGGCCATCGAGGCGGTGGCCGCCAGGCTCTCGTTCTCTTCGAACCGGATGTCGGTGTCCGGAACCACGATCGGGTACCGGAACCGGCCGACGCCCTGGGAAGTCCGGGCCGACGACGTTCAGTTCAGCCTCCAGACCGGTGAGGAGGGAGGCGTGGACGGCGAGGTCCGGTCCGGCTGGGGAGTGATCCGCCTCTGGGAACGCCCGGATCTTCCGATGGCGCTGTCGTCGGACTTCCGGATCCGCGGGAACGACCTGCACTTCGACTTCCTCGAACTGCGCTCCGACCTGCTCGAGGTGCGCTTCGACGGAACCATGGACATGGCCAACGATCTCGATGGCCGCCTGCGGATGGTCGGAAGCGGAGACGCCGGCGGTCTCGGCCGTTTCCTGTTCGAGTTCGAGGGCATGGACACCGGGGGGGATCCCTGGCTGCAGTTCGAGGGAACGGCGGGGTTTCAGGAAAACGGCCTGGCGATCGACGGCGATTTCGCCCTGCCGCGGAGCCGTTTCTTCGGCGTTCCCCTGCGGGACTGGACGGGAGTCGTGCACTGGGATCCCGAGCGCGTCGAGATCCTCTCCTCGCGGGGACTCGCGTCGGAGGGACCGGCCACCCTGCGGCTGCTTCAGGTGCAGCCGCGGGAGGAGAACCCGGCGGAGATCCTCCTGAGCGTCCGCGACGGAGCGCTGGCGCCCGCGCTCGAGGGCGTCTTCGGAACGCCGACCACGATCCGCTCGCAGGTGACGCTCGACGCGGACCTGCGCATGCCGTTCGCCGATCCGGGACTGATGACCGGGACCATTCAGGCCACCGGCCTGAGGCCGGACCAGGCGGCGCCGGGAGAGTTGCCGCTCGGCTTCGAGACCGACCTGCGCATGGATGACACGGCGACCGACATCGTCCGCGTCGTCCTGGAAGGCGAGGCCTTTCGCGGGTCCATGGAGGGCCGCTATCCCCGATCCGGGAACGCCAGCATCGCGGCGACCGCGCTGGCCGGCGAATCGGCCGAGGCCGACGCCATGCAGCAGGAGCTGCGCCGGGTGCTCTTCGGGGAGGATCCCGAGACGACCTGGTGGGACGTCGCGGGGGCCGGCGGGTTCGAGGGCATCGTCCGCGGCCGGTGGCCCGATCTCGTGCTGGAGGGAGAGGTCGAGGGCCAGATGATGCGCTTCTCCACGATCCACACGGAAACGCTGATAGCGACCGGGAGGATCGAGCGCGACGCGATCTTCCTCGACAGCCTGAACGCGCGGTTCGGCGAGGGCACGATCTCCGCTTCGGGGGTCTTCGACCGCGCCGCGGTCGAGTATCCGGACATGGAGTTCGACGCCGACTGGGCGGCGTGGGACGCCCGGGAGATCATCGACTTCCTCGAGTGGGATCTCGAGGCGGACGGAACCACCACCGGCCGCAGCCACACCGTGCGGCGGGACGAGCGCTACACGGGAGGTGGATCCGCGGCCGGTTCCGACGGGCACGTCCTGGAACAGCCGTTCGACGAGGTGGCCATCACCTGGGACATGGACGGCGACACGGCCCGGCTGGCTCCCATGAGCGGCGTGTTCCGGGAGGGCACCGCCGAAGGGACCCTCGACATCGGCCTCGTGGACTGGGAGATGGAGGGCCTCGTCACGGGAAGCGACTACCCCCTGACGCCCGGTCTGGCGCCCGAGTGGATTTCGATCCGCTCCGATTTCCGTCTCGAGGTCGGCGGCGATCTCCTGGTTCCGGAGCTGCTGCTCGAGGCGCGGGTGCCGAACGCCGCGGTCCTCGGCCTGCCCCTCGGCCCCGGCGACATCCGGGGGTCCGTCCACGGCGAGGACTTCGAGGGCACCGGGGCGCTGGATTCGGGGGCCGCGTCCTTCCGGATGCAGGGACGGGTGCCGCTCGGCACCGACGGCGCCGGCACCGTCACGATCCGCGGCGTGGACGTCGCGCCGATCCTCTTCGACGCGCCGGCCGAGCGGGGGTTTCAGGTCGTGGTCGGCGGGTCCGGAGACTTCCACATCGAGGATCCGCTCGACGAATGGATGACCGGCGAGGCGACGCTCGAGACCCTGAGGATCACCGCGCCGGATTTCGTCGCCGAGACCGGCGGGCCGACGACCGTCCGCCTGCAGGACGCGCGGGTGCACGTCGAGGGTCTCCGTCTGCAGCATGGCGACAGCCAACTGGCGCTCGAGGGGTCCATCGGACTGGATGACGAGCTTCTCGATCTCTCGCTGCTGGGACAGACGTCGCTGCTCGCCACCGCTCCCTTCGTGCCCTGGCTGTCCGCGGACGGCGAGTTCGGCCTCGAAGCCGCGGTGGTCGGTCCCTGGACCGAGCCGGAAGTCCTGGGCACCGGGACGATCCAGGGCGGCTCCTTCCGTGTCGAGGGGTTTCCGCACGCCCTGACCGATGTGGAGGGCACCGTCGATTTCGACCAACGGACGCTGCGGATCGCGGAGGTCATCGGCCGCATGGGCGGCGGCGAGGCCGTCGTCTCCGGCTCGATCTCGGTCGAGGACGCGGAGTTCGCCGCCACCGACCTGCGGGTCCAGCTCACCGGCTCCAGCCTTCGCTATCCGAGTGACCTGAGCGCGACCGTGGATGCCGATCTGCGCCTCCTGGGCGATCAGAGCGGCCGCCTCCTCACCGGGGAGGTGACCCTCGACGAGGCGGTGTGGAGCCGCGAATACGAGTTCTTCGCCAGCATCCTCGCCGACGTCAACGCCGTCGCGCGCCCCGAGGAGACCGAGTCGAGCGGGTTCCTGGACGAGCTGCGGATGGACATCCAGGTGGAGACGGACTCTCCCTTCGCGGTCCGGAACTCCATCTTCCAGCTCGACGCCGCGGCGGACTTCGGCCTCCGCGGGACCGCCGGCTCCCCCGCGGTGCTGGGACGCGCCGACCTCGTCGGGGGCGAGGTGTACTTCAGCGCGCATCGCTTCCAGATTGCCTCCGGGCGCGCCGACTTCATCGATCCCGAGGGGATCGAACCGGTGTTCGAGATCGAGGCCGAGACCAGCGTCCGCAGCTACCGGGTGCGGCTCGCCGCGACGGGGACGGCCGAGCAGATCGACGCGAACCTCAGTTCCGAGCCGCCCCTCCGCGAGGCCGACATCCTCCGGCTCCTCGCCGGCGCCCCGGAGCAGGATCTCCTGACGGCGGCGAGCGACGACGAACTCGCGGCGGCCTCGGCGGCGAGCCTGCTGAGCCAGCAGCTCAGCAACATGATCGGCCGGCGCGCCGGCCGGGTCTTCGGGATCGATCGGGTGAGCATCGATCCCTTCATGATCGGCCGTTTCAGTAATCCGACCGCGAGGGTCACGCTGGGCAAGCAGGTGACCCGGGACCTCAACGTCCGCTACTCCTCGAGCCTGTCGGACGCCGAGGAATCCATCATCGTGGTCGAGTACACCCCGAGCGGCCCCGTCTCCTGGATCTTCTCGCGGGACCAGGATGGCTCGCTGGGGGTGGACGTCCGTTTCCACCGGAGTTTCTAGTCAGCCCGTGCTGAAAGCGCCCCACCCGGGCCCCGGGATGGCTGTGACGCGGAGGCGAGTGGTTCTCCTCGCCGGCATCCTGCCGGCAGTGTTCGCGGCTGCCGCCGGTGGGCAGGACGCCGCCGGCCGGCCCGAAGATCCCCTGTCGCAGCGCGTGGACTCGGTCGTGGTCCGTTGGGCGGACGGGAGCACCGAACCGGTGCCCGACGAGGTCTCCCGTCTGATCTCCGTGCGTCCGGGAACCCGTTTCCGTCCGCTGGTCGCGCGTCAGTCGGTGAAACAGGTGTTCGCGCTGGGCCGCTTCCGGGATGTCCGGGTGCGATCGGAGGAAGCGGCGAACGGGGACCTGCGGCTCATCTTCGAACTCGACCCCATCCCCAGGATCGCCCGCCTGAGCGTCGAAGGCGCTCCCGCCGGCGAGGACCTGAACCTGGTCGCCACGCTCGGCCTCGAGGTGGGGGAGTCCGTCCCCGACGATCTCCCGGTCCGGGCGGAGACCGGCGAAAACTGGCTTCGCTCGCGCGGCTATGTGAGCGCGGAAGTGAACATCCAGAGCGTTCCGGAGGGTCGGGATGCGCTGCTCGTGGTGATGGTGGCCGCCACCGAGCGGGCGCGGGTGGCTTCGATCGAGGTCCTCGGGGTGGACGATGAACTGGGCCGCGACCTCATCTCCGCGCTGGGGATTTCGCCGGACGATCCCTGGATCGAGACCGACGTCACGGGGCGGCTGCCGGAGGTGGAGGAAAGGCTCCGCGACCGCGGGTTCCTGTTCGCCACGGCAACCCTCGATTGGAGGCCGACCGACACGGGGGACGTCCAGGTCGTTGTGTCCGTGGACCCCGGCCCCGAAGTAGGCCTGGAGGTGCAGGGGTTCGGCGCTTCGCAGGGAGACGCAGAGGGCGTCGTGGACGGGCTTTCCGCGCAGACCCTCACGCTCGACGCGATCGAGGCCGCCAGGCAGGAGCTTCTCGACGAACTCCGGCGCGAGGGACGGCGGGACGGCGCGGTCACGGTGGAGAGCGTCGAGAGCGCAGACGGTGGACATCGCACCTTCGTGTTCTCCGCCGACCCGGGCCCCCGCTACGTCGTCGGCGCCGTCTCGTCGGAGGGTGCGCCACCGGAGGAAGCGGACACCGTCGCCGAAGTCCTGCTGCCGCTCCGGCCCGGCCGTCCCTACCGTGAGGAGGAGTGGCAGGCGCTGACCGAGAGCGTGCGCCGGACGCTCCGCGGTCTGGGCTATTTCGAGGCCGAGGTGGTCCCGCTCCCGCCCGAGCCCGGGGAGCCGGGGGACGATGGGGTTTCGCTCGATCTCCGGGTCCGGATCGAGCCGGGCCCGCTCGCCTCCGTCGCGGCGGTGCGTTTCGAGGGGAGTGACGCGTTCACCGACGCCGAGCTGGCGGAGGTGGCGGCCATGGCGCCCGGTGCGCCCTACGTGGCCGAAGAAATCGTGAACGCCCGGGAAGACCTGGAGGCATTTCATCGCGACCGGGGATACCTGGAGGCGGTGGTGGAGGTCGAGGCTCCGGTGGATCCGGCCACCCACGAGGCCGAGGTCGTCTTCCGGATCCGCCCCGGGAGCTACTTCACCGTCGGGGGCATCATCGTGGCGGGCCTCGGCACCACGCGGGATTCCGTGATCCGCTCCCGACTCCCCTTTGCGGAGGGGGACGCGCTGGGGAGCGGCGATCTGCTGGAAGTGCGCCGGCGTCTCGTGTCCATGGGGATTTTCCGCAGCGTGGACGTGAATCTCCTGGAACCCGAGGAACCGATCAGCGAACGGAACGTGCTGATTCGGGTGGTGGAGGGCCCCCGCACCAGCATCGGCTACGGCGCGGGCTACAGCGAGCGCGAGCAGGTTCGGGGAGAGGGCGAATGGACCCGGAACAACCTCTTCGGGATGGGTCACACCCTGAGCCTGTTCGGCCGGTTCTCGCTCAAGGGCACGCGCATGGTGGCCACCTACCGGGGGGCGGAAAGCGTGGAGGGCGAGATCCCCATCTTCGTGAGCGCGTTCCGGGAGTCCCAGGACCGGGAGAGTCTCGACTTCATCCGCTCGGGCATCGGCGTCCAGGTGACCCGCCGGATCCTGGGGCGCAACGTGTTCCTGCGCTACGACCTCACCACCAGCGAGTTGTTCGATCTGAAGATCAACCCGATCCAGATCGATCGGAACTTCGCCGACAACCTCTGGCTCTCGGCGGTCTCGGCGTCGGTGGTCACGGACACCCGCGACGATCCCGTGGATCCCCGCCGGGGCCGGTTCGGAATCGTGGACGTGGAATGGTCATCGGCGCTCCTCCGGTCCCGGGCGCCCTTCCTGAAGGGCCTCGCGCAGCAGTATCTGTTCTTTCCCGTCGGCGAAGCGATCGTCCTTGCCGTCAGCGGACGGCTCGGTCTCGCCTGGACGCTGGGCGCGGACCAGCCGGCCCTGGTTCCGATCACCGAGCGGTTCTTCGCGGGGGGAGCCACCAGCCTTCGCGGTTACAAGCTGGACCGCGCCGGACCGCTCGATCCGAGCGGATACCCGGTCGGCGGGAACATGCTCATCGTGGGAAACCTCGAGGTCCGGTTCCCGATCGTGGGAAGCCTGCGGGGCGCCGTGTTCTCGGACCACGGCGGGGTCTACAGCGAGGTCAATTCGTTCCGCCTGCCGGACCTGGGGCACAACGTCGGCGCCGGGCTCCGCTGGAACACCCCGCTGGGACCGCTCCGGTTCGACTACGGAGTCCGGCTGGGCGACATCGGTGACGCCCCGCGCGGGCAGTGGCACTTCACCATAGGCCACGCCTTCTAGCGGCCTGGAGCCCCCACCGGGAGAACTGGGCCGGCTTTAGCCGGCATGCGCGGTGCTCCGCACCGCGCACCATGCGGACCCGGGAGGGGGCCGTTGCCGGGATGTTTCCCGGTGGCGCCACGAAGACGAGGAGCGACGCCCCCTCCCTGGTCCGCCCGGCACTTCGTGCCGGAAATCGAAACTCCCTCGCGCGCCTGCGGCGCACTTCGG
>VXNL01000064.1 GCA_009840635.1 Acidobacteriota bacterium
CCCCCCCCCCCCCCCGTGCCGGTCTGGAGGCCGCTACCGCGAGAACCGGCCGGCGGCCCCTCCCTTACCGCGTGCGCACCGGGTCGGCCGGGCGGGGTGGGAGGGGACGCGGGTCCGCCTCCACCGCCGCCATGATCTCGGCGATGGCGCGCTCGAGTTGCGGATCGCCGCCCTCGATGACCGACTTGGGGTCGTTCTCAACCTCGATGTCGGGGTCCACGCCGTAGCCCTCGATTACCCACTCGCCTTCCGCGGAAGCGAAGCCGAACTCGGGGACGTTCACTCCGCCGCCGTCCATCAGCACGCCGCGGTTCGTGATCCCGATGACGCCGCCCCAGCTCCGCTTGCCGATCAGGGGGCCAAGTCCGGCCTTCTTGAACATCGCGGGGAAGATGTCGCCGTCCGAGCCCGAGTTCTCGTCGAGCAGGCAGACGAGGTGCGGCGGCGGAACGACGCCCGGATAGGTGCTCGCCGCCTCGTTCGTCCGCGAGTAGCCGAGCGAGAGGATCTCCCGCCGGAAGCGCTCGATCAGCATCTGGGAGATGTTCCCGCCGCCGTTCCGGCGCACGTCCACGATCATCCCCTCGCGGCGGACCTGGCTGTAGTACCACTTGATGAACTCGCGGATGCCGTTCGCGCCCATGTCGGGGATGTGGATGTACCCGATCCGGCCTCCCGTGGCCTCCTCGACGCGCCGGCGGTTCGCCTCGATGTCGTTCAGGTAGATCAGCGGATCCTCGTTGGCGACGGGCTGGAAGGTCACCTTCCGGGCCCCCTCGAACGTCGGCTCGGCGTTCACGGTGAGCTCGATCGGCCGGCCGGCCTTGTGGATGAGTTGTCGGTAGGGGCTCTCGTCCCCGCGCAGTTCCACCCCGTCGATGGCGAGCAGGTAGTCCCCCTCGGAGACGTTCACGCCGACCTCGCGAAGCGGCGAGCGGTAGCGCGCCTCCTCGTTGTGGCCCTCGAAGATCCGCGCGATCCGGTAACGCCCCGCGTCCGCGTCCCAGGCGAACCGCGCCCCCGGGAAGCCGGCGCCCGGCCGGTCGGGGATCTCCATGTCGCCGCCCTGGATGTAGGCGTGCGAGACCTGGAGCTCGGCGATCATCTCGTTGATGACGTAGTTCAGGTCGGACCGGTGCTCGACGTAGGGCAGGAGCGACCGGTAGCGCGCGCGCAGGTCGTCCCAGTCGTGCCCGTGCAGGTTCTCGACGTAGAAGAAGTCGCGGAACCGCCGCCAGACCTCGTCGAAGATCTGCACCCACTCGGCCTTCGGATCCCGGTCCGCCTCGAGCCCGGCCGTGGACACCGTCTTCTTCGATGACCCGGTGTTGGTCCCGACGTTGTAGCGGTTGAACGCGCTGCCTTCCCGGACCGCCACCGTCTTCCCGTCCGCGCTCACCGCGTAGCCGGAGATTCCGGTGGCCAGCGTCCCCGATGTCCGGGCCGTGAGGTCGAAGACCCTCAGCTCCGGCGGGCTCGGGGCGCTCCGCCCGTAGAAGAAAGCGGAGGTCTTCGCAAACAGCAGGAAGCCGTCCACCGCGGCGAGCCCCTGGTAGTTGTCCTCGTCCACCGGCACCCGCATCACCCGGTCCTGCAGTCCGTCGAAGGCGATCCCGATCGGGCCTTCCGCGTCTCCGGCGTCCTCCTCGTCGTCGCCATCCTCGGCATCACCCTCCTCCGCCGGCGCCGGCTCCTCGTCGCTCTCCGGCGGGAAGAGGTGCGGCACGTCGGGACGGAGCGCCACCGCGTAGATGCCGCTCTCCCGGTCGAGCGCGTAGTTCCACTCGAAGTCGGCGATCTGCGGCTGGAACATCCGGTCGCTGATGTAGAAGAGGTAGTTCCCCTTCGCCCCCCAGGCCGGCGAGAACTCGTTGAAGTAGGGCCCCGTCACCCGGCGCAGCTCGCCGTCGCCCGCCGACCAGACGTAGATCGACGAGAACCCGCCCGGATCGTCGAGGCTCATGGCGAGGTGGCCGCTCCGGGGCGACCAGACGTAGTCGTTCGCCTGGCCGTGCTTCTCGTTCGCGATCTCGACGACGGTCTTGTCCGCGACGGTGACCACAAAGACGCGGCCGTCCTTGTCGCTGAAGGCGATCCGGTCGCCGTCCGGGGACCAGACCGGGTTGTAGCGCATCGCCCGGCCCCGCTCGGTGAGCTGCTCCGCTTCGCCTCCGGACTGGGACACGACGTAGATCTCCTCCTCCCCGCTCGCGTCGGAGATGTAGGCGATCTTCGTCCCGTCCGGGGACCAGGCGGGCCACTTCTCGTGGGCGCCGGGACTCGCCACCACGGTGCGGGTCGCGCCCTTCTCTACCGGGGCCGAGAAGAGCTCTCCCCGTGCCGCGAAGACCATGCGCTTCCCGGTCGGGGAGATGTCGAAGTGTTCGATGTTGCCGGCCGCCGAGACGCGGGAAGGGCGGCTGTGGAGCCCGTCGGTGGGGACGGTGATCTCGATGGGAACGGAGGTCCCGTCCCCGTTCGTGTCGAGCAGATGCAGCGTGCCCGCCTGCTCGAAGACGATCCGCCCGTCCGCGTCGGCGCCCGGCCAGCGCAGGTCCCAGGTGTCCGATTCGGTCCAGGTCCGGGTCTCGCCGCTCCCGGTGTCGTAGGAGTAAAGGTTGTTCGTTCCCTGGCGGTCGGAGGTGAAGAAGATCCGGGAGCCGATCCACATCGGATCGCGGTCGGAGCGCGGGTCGTCGGTGATCTGCGTCAGCTCGCGGCTCTCCAACTCGAAGATGTAGAGGTCCTGCGCCCAGCCGCCGGCGTAGCGCTTCCAGGCTCGGAAGTCCCGGAAGAGCGGCGAATAGACCACGCTGCCGCCGTCCGGAGACCAGGCCCCGGCCCCGGCGCGCGGCATCGGGAGCGCCGTGGGGAGCCCCCCGCCCCGCGCCACCTCGTGGAGCCGGCCCTCGGCCACTCCGTTGCCGTCCCGGAGCGATCGGAAGAGAATCCGCTCGCCGTCGGGCGACCAGTCGTAGACGATGTTGTCGAAGCCCCAGCGGGTCGGCATCGGCCCGGTCGCCGGATAGAACGTCAGCTGCTTCGGGGCGCCGCCCCCCGACGGCATCACGTAAACCTGCTCGTCGCCGTCGTACTGGCCGGTGAAGGCGATCTGGCTCCCGTCGGGCGAGAACCGCGCGAAGAGTTCGCGGCCCGGGTGCGACGTCAGCCGCATTGCGGTGCCACCGGTGACCGGGGCCGACCACAGGTCGCCGGCGTAGGTGAAGACGACGCGGTCCCCGTGGATATCGGGGAAGCGGAGGAGCCGCGTCTCGGCGCCGGCGGGTTGCGCCAGCGCCGCTAGGGCGGCGGCGATCAGGAAGGTGGTGAAGGTGCGCATCTTGGATTTCCTCGTCGAATCGGGGTTTCGGGCCCGCCGTTCGCGTACGGCGCGGCTCGGCGTGCGAAACGAAGCGTGTCCGGATTCGTTCCGTCACCGGCCGCGGGCCCGGGTCAACGGATTCTCGCCGCAACGCTTCGGCGTCCGTAATGGCGGGAATACACTCCACCCCCTTGGGGAGGTTGCCAATGACGCGCCTGGTGGAAGGACTTCGCTCGCAGTACCGGCGGGTCGTGCCCGAGGGCTACTCGGTTTCCGACCTCACGACGGACCTCTCGGCGGGTCTCACGGTCTCGGTCGTCGCCCTGCCCCTCGGCCTGGTCGTCGCGATCGCCGCCGGAGCGAGCCCGGACAAGGGCCTTGTCGGCATCATCATCGGCGGGGCGGTCATCGCGCTGTTCACCGCGAGCCGCTTCCAGATCGGCGGGCCGACCGAGGCCTGCATCCTGATCGCGGTGGTGGTGATCGAACTGTTCGGTTACGAGGGACTGCTCGCCGCGACACTGATGGCCGGCGTCTTCCTGGTGGGAATGGCCATTTCCCGGGTGGGAATCCTGATCGAGGCCATGCCGCAAGCGGTGATCACCGGGTTCGTCACCGGGATGGGGGTGATCATCTTCACCGGACAGATCGTGCCCTTCTTCGGGCTCGCGAGTTCGGTGCACACGCACGACCACAGCGGCGCTGAACACTCGCACTCCTTCCTGTTCATCATGGAGGGGGTTATGAGCCGCGTCGGCAACTTCGACATGACCACCTTCCTGGTGGGCGCCGCCTCGCTGGCCGCCGTGTTCGTGACGAAGCGGTACCTGCCGAGGCTGCCGGCCTACGTGATGGGGCTCCTGGTCGGCGCGCTCGCGACCTTCGCGCTGCGGCTGGACGTCGCGACCATCGGCAGCACCTTCGGTGAACTGCCCAACCGGCTGCCGCTGCCCCTGATCCCGTCGCTGGACAACTGGGTGCCCCTGCTGCCCTATGCGGTGGCCATCGCCTTCCTCTCGAGCGCCGAGTCCCTGCTCGCGGCCCAGATGGCGAGCCGTTCCCGCGGCGTGCCGAGCCTTCCCAACCAGGAGTTCACCGCCCTCGGCCTCGGGAACATCGCGACCGCCGTCTGGGGAGGCTTCCCGGTGGGCGGATGCGTGGCGCGGACCGCGACCTGTCTGGCCTCCGGGGCGCGGTCCCCGCTCGCCGGTCTCTTCCACGCCATCTTCGTCGCCCTCTTCGTCCTCTTCTTCTCGTGGGCACTCGAGTACATCCCGCTCACCTCGCTGGCGGCGGTGCTGCTCATCGTCGCGGGCCGGATGGTCGAGGTCCACCGGATGAAGGTGATCTGGAGGGCCCCGATCGGCGACCGGATCATCCTGCTCGGCACGCTCGGCACCACCCTCTTCTGGGACCTCCGCTTCGTGTTGCCGGTCGGGCTCGCGCTCGCGTCGATCATCTTCATCCAGCGCGTCTCGGGAATCTTCGAGGTGCGGCGCGGCGACGCGGCGCTCTTCGATTCCGACGAGCTGGTGCCCCCGCGGCCGCTGCCATTCGAGATGCCCGACGGGGTCCAGATGTTCACCTTCCGCGGAGCGCTTTTCTACGGCACGGTGAGCAGCCTCTCGGACCTGCTCGCGCGGGCGGCCGACGAGCGGCCGGCCTGCGTGTTCGGGATGCGCAACGTGTATTTCATCGATCCGACCGCCTGCCTGCTGCTGAAGGACCTGGCCCGCGCCCTGGGCCGAAGCGGCACCGAGTGCTACTTCTGGGGCATCCAGCCCGAGGTCGCCGAGGTCATGCACGCCACCGACTTCAAGCCCGAGGAGGGCATCCACTTCTTCCCCGACGCCGCGGGCGCGGTGGAGGCCGCCAGCGCGCGCGCCGCCGAGGTGGGCCACTCTGGCTGACGCAATGGAACGCCGCACGTTCCTCGGCCTGCTGGGCGCCTCGCTCGCCACCAGCCGTGCGCTGGGACAGCAGCCGCCCCGCAACCCGGCGATCGACGCCCTCTACGACCGCTCGGTCGTCATCGATTCGCTGGCGGTGGGCTACGAGTGGGACGAGGTGGAGTACGACGCGATCACGCGTTCGGGATACACCGGCATCCAGACCACCCTCCCGAGCACCAACTTCCAGGTCGCGGCGCGGGCGCTCGCCGAGTGGCGCCGCCGCATCCGCGAGAACCCCGACAGGCTCGTCCACGCCACGAAGGCGGCCCACATCGAACAGGCGAAGGCCGACGGGAAGATGGCGGTCGTCTTCGGCTTCCAGAACGCCACCATGCTGGAGGGGGCGCTCGAGAACCTGGATCCGCTCTACGACCTCGGGACCCGCTGCATCCAGCTCACCTACAACTCCCAGAACCGTCTCGGGAGCGGCTGCACCGAGCGGGTGGACGGGGGACTCTCCGACTTCGGGGTCGAGGTGGTGGAGCGGATGAACGAACTGGGGATCATCGTGGACCTCTCCCACTGCGGCCCGAAGACATCCATGGACGGGATCGAGGTCTCCTCTAGCCCCGCGGCGTTCACCCACACCTTCTGCGAGGCGATCTACAACGACCACCCGCGCGCCAAGACCGACGAGCAGATCCGCGCCATGTCGGACAAGGGCGGGGTCACCGGGATCGCGAGCCTCGGCTACTTCGTGGGCCCCGACCCGGACACTTCGCTCGAGGACTACGTGAACCACATCCTGCACGCGGTGAACGTCGGCGGGATCGAGCACGTGGGGGTCTCCACCGACCACGCGATCCGCGGCCTGAGGTCCTGGGCCACCCGCGAGAACTGGTACGAGCCGCGGCTGAGGAACTTCAAGCCGAGCTACCGCGTCCGCTGGCCTCCCTTCATCGAGGGCCTCGACGAGCCCGAGCGGTTCCGCAACGTCGCCCACGCGCTCGACCGCCGCGGCGTGTCCGAGGTGGACATCGCCAGGATCCTCGGCGGCAACTGGGTCCGCTACTTCCGCGACATCTTTGGGGGGTAGACACACCGGCTTGGAGCGCCGGCTTCAGCCGGCACAGCCCGCCGAAGGCGGGCGGCGGGACCGACCTCGTGCGCCGGGATGGCTCGGCTGCGCGCCTACGACCCCGGGTAGCGACAAACCGCCCGCGGCCCTCCGGGCCGCTGTGCCGGCTGAAGCCGGCGTTCCAAGCCGGCGGCGCCATCACAGCCGTTGGCCCGGACCGTCCGGACCCTCACCAGTCGATCCGTCTCCGGTCCCGGAAGAAACCCCCGGTCGGCCCATCGGCGCCGAGCGTCGCCAGCCAGAGCGCGGTGTCGGCCCCTTCCTCGACCGACCGGTTGGCGCCGACGCCACCCATCCGGGTGCGGACCCAGCCGGGGCACATGACGTTCACCTTGACCGACTTCGGCAGGCTGCGGGCCGCCGCCACCGTCAGGGCGTTCAGCGCCGCCTTGGCCACACCGTAGCCGCCGGGCCCTCCCATACCCTCCGAAAAGGCGCCCCAGCCAGAGGAGACGTTGACGACCCGCCCATAGCCCCGCGCCACCATGCCCGGGGTCAGGTGGTGCATCAGCAGCCAGGGACCGTGGACCATGACGGCCATGGATTCGGCGAAGTCCTCCGGGTCGTCCAGAACGCCGCCGGACCCGAGAAAGCCGGCGTTGTTGACGAGGACGTCGACCGGCCCGGCCTCCTCCACCGCGCGGCGGATGCTGGCGGGATCGGCAACGTCCAGTTGCAGGGCGGCGGCGCCGATCCGGCGAGCGGCGTTGTCTCCGGCGGAAGGGTCACGGGCGCCCAGCAGGACCTCATGGCCCAGGTCCACCAGCCCGCCGGCGATGGCAAGACCGATGCCGCGATTGGCTCCGGTCACGAGCGCGCGTTTCATGATCTCCGCCTCAATCGGCCATCCGCGGGGTCATGCCGATGATCTTGTCCGCTTCCCCGGCCCCGCGTAAAGAGGAGCCGGACCCGAGCCGCACCCTCTTCGAAACCCTCATCCTGGACGGTGGGCTCGCCACCGAACTCGAGGCCGACGGGTTCGACCTGAACCACCCGCTGTGGTCGGCGAAGGTGCTCATCGAAACGCCCGAGGCCGTCCGTGCGGTCCACGCCCGGTTCCTCGCCGCAGGCGCCGACTGCGTCATTTCGGCCACCTACCAGGCGAGCTTCCCCGGCCTCGCGCGCTACGGGCTCTCGGACAAGGAGTCGGAGCGCCTGTTCCGGCTCGCCGTGGAGCTCGCGGCGGAAGAACGGAACCGCTTCTGGCGTGAACCGGCGAACCGGGAGGGACGGCGGCGGCCGCTGGTGGCGGCCAGCGTCGGCCCCTACGGAGCCTTCCTGGCCGACGGCTCGGAATACACCGGCGACTACCGGGCCGACGACGCGGCGCTCGCCGCCTTCCACTGGAGGCGGCTGGACCTCCTCGCGCGCTCGGGCGCCGACCTGCTGGCGGTCGAGACGATCCCCTCGGCGCGCGAGGGACGGGTGCTCCGGCGCCTCCTCGACCGGCTCGACGACCCCCCGCCGGCGTGGGTCTCCTTCACCTGCCGGGACGGGGGCCACCTCTCCGACGGGACGCCCGTCGAGGAGGCCGCGGCGGACCTCGCCGACTGCGCCCGGGTCCGCTGGGTCGGCGTCAACTGCACGCCGCCGAGACACCTCGCCGCGCTCATCCCGAAATTCCGGGCGGCGACCGGGAAACCCGCCGTCGCCTACCCGAACGGCGACGGCCGCTGGGACCCGGTCCGGAAGGTCTGGGAGATGCCGGCGGAGACGGCCGACCTGCCGGAGCTGGCCCTCGAATGGCGCCGCCTCGGGGCCGAACTCATCGGCGGCTGCTGCCGGACCCGGCCCGCGGACATTCGGGAGATCCGCAGCGCCCTGACCAAAGACGGCGCCTGATCCCTCAGGGGGTCCCGAGCTTGCGGAAACGCTGGCGGTAGCTCCGGACGGTCATCGGGGTGCGGACTCCGTCACGGAGCACTCCGAGGTCCAACGGCTCCCCGGCAGTGACGTTCAGCCGCAGATAGACGAGACAGTCCCAGACCGCCGGGTCCGATTCGACCCCGTCCACGGAGTAGATGACGTCTCCCGGCCGGAGGTCGTGGAGCTCGAGCACCCCGGCGCGGGCGTTGACGCGGGTGACTTCACAGGCAAAGCCTTCGGGATCGAAGCCCAGGTCGCGCTTCCGCGCTTCGGTGAGCGGCGCGGTGGTCAGATGGGTCTGGGGATCGATCGACCAGTAGCGGTAGGCGATGTCGGAAACCCACCACTGCAGCGGCAGTCCGATCACGAGCTCCACCGGCCCCGCCCCCGGCCGCTCCACGGTCAGGGGGAGGCGCGTCGCAGTGCGGTCGAGGCCGTCGTAGGCGTAGAGCAGGTCCCCGAACGTCAGGACCCGGCTTCCGGCGAAGTTCACGATGGCGTCGCCGGGGAGCAGTCCGGCGGCCATGGCCGCTCCCTCGGCGCGCTCGACCACGAGGCCCCGCGGCACGTCGAGGTGGATGCCGAGGTCCCGGATGTCGGGTGAGCGGAACATCTCGCGCCGCTTGTCGAGGGTTCCCTCCCGCTCCCTCGCAGCGGCCCGGTAGTCCCCGATCATGTGGCACTCGACGCAGCGCCCCCGCTCCAGCTCCTGCACGCGCAGGCGGTCCAGCTCGCGGGCGAAGAAAGGCGGCGGACGCGGACTTGCCGGCAACTCGCCGGCGAGCCATCGCTCGTGCTCCTCGAGGCCCGCCCGGAGCGCGAGGGTGAAGCTGTCGAGGTCCAGGTACGAGTCCGCCGAAACCGCGTCGCGCCCGCCGTAGCGCAGGTAGATCTGCTCGTCAGGACTGACGATGAAGAAGTAGATCGAGTGGTGCCAGTCGAAGTCGAACAGGCCCACGTCGATCCGGTTCATCCGCGTGATGCGGGCGCGGACGAACCGTTCGAGCAGACGTCCCCTCTCGGAATCTCGCGGCGACAGCACCACCTGTGCGTCGAATCGTCGGCCGGTGATTCAGGGGGAGCAGCGGAACTCGACCAGGAGCGGCCGTCCCGTCTCTTTCGCCAGCGCCAGCGCCTGCTGGTAGTTGCCGAGCCACTCGAGCGTGTCGTCCTCGAACGGCTGGCCTTGAGCCGCCGACGAATGCCCCGAAGCGCTCAGCCCGACGAGCAGGCCGGCGGCGGCGAGGAGCGGAGCGCCGCGTCTCACCAGTTCATGTTGTTGCATGACAGTCATTCCTCCGCGCTTTGTACCGCCGCGAGAGACTCGGGGTCGACGGAACGCCCGCCGCTCTCCGTCACCGGGACCCGCAGCCCGTCCACCATCGCGCACAACCTGTCGGTGCAGGCCTGCGCATCCACCTGGACCCAGCCTCCGGGATCCGCGCGCAGGACGCGGGCCGCAAAGAACGAGCGGTCCGCGAAGCCCCAGGTGTACCAGCGGAGTTCGGGTTGGGAGAGCTCGGTGGGAGCCGTCTGCCGCCACGACGCGTCCAGTTCGATCCCGGGTGAGGGCGTGATCACCGTCGGCAGCTCGGTGTCCGGCCTGGCTTTCCCCGTCACCTCTCGCGCGCGCTGCACATTGTCCATCGCGTAGGTGTGCCAGCCCGGCTCGTGCCAGACGTCGATGATGAGCCAGTCGCCTTCGGTCCGCGCCGCGTAACTCACGGCGAGGTTCTCGCCCAGCCAGACCTCCTGGCGCGGCGGTTCCGCGGTTCCCTGGGCGCCGGCTGCCGCGGCGATGCCGGCGAGCATCAGCGCCGCCAAACCGGTTGTGGGGATCAGGTTCTTCATGGAATCGCTCCCGGTTCGTTCCGTGTCGCAGAAATCGTACGGCATTGGTGTCTACGTCGGGAATGACGCGGGCTCGACTCGATGGAAGACCATTGACAAATAGTTTTGTCAATGATTTCATTCCGGCCCATGCTCGATGTGGCCGTTATCGAAGAGCCCGCCGCGGCGGCGGTAACCCTCGACCCGAAGCGCGCCCGGCTGCTCGCGGAGATGGCGGAGCCGGTGTCGGCGGCAACCCTGGCCGTCCGGGTCGGCCTCCCCCGGCAGAAGGTCAACTACCACCTCCGGACGCTCGAGAAACACGGCCTGGCCCGGGTCGCCGAGGAGCGCCGCTGGGGCGGGCTGACCGAACGGCGGCTGGTGGCGACCGCCCGCTCCTACGTGGTGAGCCCGGCGGCCCTCGGCCCCCTCGCCAGCGACCCCGGGCGCACGCGGGACCGGCTCTCGGCCGGCTACCTGGTCGCGCTCGCGGCCCGCGCCGTGCGTGAGCTGAGCCAACTCCTGCGGCGCGCCGGTGAGACCGGCAAGCGCCTCGCCACCCTCTCCATCGATACCGAGATCCGGTTCGCCTCTGCGGAGGCCCGGGCCCGGTTCAGCAGTGAACTCCTCGCCGCAGTCGGTGATCTGGCGCGGCGCTACCACGACGAATCCGCCCCCGGCGGCCGGCGGCACCGGCTGGTGGTCGTCGCCTACCCGACGCCGGCGGGCGCCCCCGCCAAGGAGGCAACATGAGCATCAAGCGCGATCCATCCGGCCGCCGCTCGATCCAGGCGGAAGCCGAAGTCCCCGGCACGCCCGAGGAAGTCTGGGAGGCGATCGCCACCGGCCCCGGCATCGGTTCCTGGTTCTACCCGACCGACGTCGACGAACGCGTCGGCGGCGCCCTCAGCTACCACACCGGCTCCGAGATGGACCACATCCCGGCGAAGGTGACCGCCTGGGACCCGCCCCGGCGCTTCCGCCACGAGGGAAAGGACTGCGGGCCGGACGGACCACCGACGGCCACCGAGTGGACCATCGAGCCGCGGGCCGGCGGCCGCTGCCTCGTACGCGTGGTGCACAGCCTGTTCGCGAGCACCGACGACTGGGACGACCAGCTCGAGAACTTCGAGGCCGGCTGGCCGCAGGCGCTCGTCATCCTCCGGCTCTACCTCACCCATTTCCGGGATCAACGCGCCTCGATCCTCCGGGCCTACGGAGCGTTCGACGGCTCGGTGGACGAAGCCTGGACGGCGCTCCTGGCCGCACTCGACGCGCGCGGGCTCGCGTCGGGAGACTCCTGGACGCTCTCCGCTTCAGGCGCGGCGAGCCTCGCCGGCGCCCTCGCAGAGGTCCACGCGAACTCCCGCCAACCGACCGTCTTCTTCCGAACCACCGAGCCGGCGCCGGGAATCGCGGCGGCGTGCGCCTACAAGATCGCCGAGCGGGCGACGGTGGTCCTCAGCGTCTACTTCTACGGCGACGGGGCGCCGGCGGCAGCGGCCCGCGACGCGGAGGGGTGGCAAGCCTGGATCAAGGCGCGCTTCCCGTAGCTCGACCGCCAAACAAATCCCCCGCCGGCCTTAGGATTCGGCGGCCATGAGAACCGCCGCCGGGCTGACGCTCCTCACCACCCTCTTCGCAGTATCCGGGGCGGCCCAATCCGGCCACAACCTCGAACGCCCCGGCCACTGGAAGGCGCGCTATGACGACGGAACCAGCGGTTCCGAGCGCCGTTTCGTGGTGATGCGGCCCGGCTGGCACGTCTTCGCCGGCCCGGGCGGACTGTTCTGGGACCCGGGGAGCTACGCCTCGGGCGCCTACGGGGTCAGCAGCACCATCTTCCTCTTCCCGGAAGGCGATCCGGAACAGTCCGGCTCCACCCGCCTCGACAGTCCCTTCGGCCTCTTTCTCGGCGGCAGCGACCTGGAGGCGGACGGAGCCCGCTACGTCGCGTTCGAGCTGCGGAACGACCGCCACTTCCGAATCGCCGAGCACACGGGCGGCAAGACACACGATCTAGTGCCCTGGACGGCCCACGACGCGGTCGTGACGTCGGGCGCCGACACCACCGGCCCGGTCAGGAACCTGCTCGCCGTGGACGTGCGCGGGGATCGCACGGTGTTCTATCTGAACGATCAGGCGATCGCCGAACTGCCCGGCGACCGGGTGGCGCTCGACGGCTTGATCGGAGTTCGCGCGGGCGCCGGGCTCAGCATCCACGTGACCGAGGTGGATGTCGGCCCGAACCGCCGCGACGAGTAGCGAATCTGGCCGTCCCCGACGGACCACTACTCGGTCCGCAACGCCACCATGGGGTCCACGCGGGTGGCCCGGCGAGCCGGGACGTAGCACGCGAGCGCGGCAATGGCGAGGAGAGATGCCGGGGCGAGCACGAGCGTCACGGGATCGACCGGACTGACCTCGTACAACATGCCGGCAATCAGATGCCCGAAGGCGACGACCAACCCGAGCCCCACGGCGGCACCCACGACGGCTGGTCTCAAGCCGCGGGCAAGGATCTCGCGAACGATGCCGTCGGACCGCGCACCGAGCGCCCGGCGGATGCCGATGTCGCGCGTCTGTCGGCTCACGCTGTACGACAACACGCCGTAGAGACCGACGGCGGCCAACACGAGCGCCAGCACCGCGAAGCAGCCGAACAGCGCACCGGCAAGGCGACGTTGCCAGATTCGATTCGCGACGCGACCCTCGTAGGTCTGCACGTCCAGGAATGACTGGTTCGGATCCGTCTCGCCGATGATCGCTGTCGCAGCCTGGGCGATGAGCATCGGATCGCCACTGGTGCGAATGACGTAGTACGGACCTCTGGTCCCGACCTGGGCCTGCGCGCGATAGAGCTCGAATCCCGGGTCGCCGTCGATCTCGTGGTGAAGCACCGGGGCCGATACGCCGATCACCGTCCACCAAACATCTGCTCGTCCCGTGCTCTCCAGTTGCAGCCGTTGGCCGATTGGATCGCCAACGGGCCAGAGCCGTTCGGCGAGACGCTGGCTGACCACGGCCACTGGAAGCGTGTCGATTCGGTCCCAATGCTCGAAGGCGCGTCCCCGGCGGATGGCGATGTCCATCACCTCGAAGTAGTCCGGTCCGACCGAGTGGTGGTTGACGTACGGATTCCTGACCTCATCGTCCAGACCCTGTCCATCGACGCGGATGGCCACCGGCGCGCGCGGCGCGCCGCCCATCGGCAAGTTGTCGTCGAAGGTCACCGCCGTTACCCCGGGCAGCTCGCGAAACCGCGACACGACGCGATCGTGAAACGCACGCTCCTTCTCGAACGAGTTGTACGCCGCCCACCCCAGCTCGACCCGAAACGTCAGCGTGTGGGCCGCGTCGAACCCGGGGTCCACGCGCGTGAGGCGCCAGAGGCTCTGCAGCATCAGGCTGGCGCCGGCGACCAGGACCACGGCGAGTGCGACCTCGCCCACGACGAGCAGCGTCTGCAACAGGCGGTGTTGCCCGCCTTCCGACGATCCTCGCGCGCCCTCCTTGAGCGCAGCGTACGGCGCCTGCGAGGTGATCCGCAACGCCGGCACGAGCGCCGTGACCAGCGCCGTCAACACCGCGACGCTCATGAGAAAAGCCGCCACGGCCAGGTTCACCTCGATCTGCATCCATGGGGGAAGCTGGACGGGGACCAGCCTCGTCAGCACGCGAACGCCGGCGAGCGCCAGCACCGCTCCCACGACCGCGCCGCCAAGGGCGAGGACGATGCTCTCACCCAGGAACGCCCGGATGACGCGCCAGCGGCCGGCTCCGAGCGCCGTGCGCGTGGCCATCTCACGATCGCGCGCGATCGCGCGCGACAGCAGCAGGTTCGCCACGTTGGCGCACACCACCATCAGGATCAGCGCCACGGCGCCGAACAGCAGCAGCACGTACGGCCGGACCTGACCGCTGTACATCTCGCGAAGCGACGTGACCTGAAAGCCGAGGCCGGTATTGGTGGCCGGGAACTCGCGCTCGAGCCGGCGCGCCAGGTCGTGGATGGCGTCGCGCGCGGCCTCGAGGCCGACACCGGGCGCCAGGCGCGCGAGCACCCACCGCCCGCGGATGTCACGCCGCTGATACGTCGCCGGGTCGGGCGCGATGCCGGGGCTGCGGAAGAGATCGGAATGCGACGGGAAGTTGAACCCGGGCGGCATCACCCCGTAGATCGTGTAGCCGGGCGCGCCGTCGAGCGTGATCGAGCGTCCGACGATATTCGGGTCCCGGCCGAACTTACGCACCCACAGGCCGTGGCTGATGACGAGTCCGAAGGCCCGGGTGCGATCGAAGCTGGCGGGAAACGTCGTTCCGACGACCGGGTCGACCCCGAGCAGGCGAAAGAGATTGTGGGTCGTGAGCGTCGCTTGCAGTTCTTCCGGTGTCCCGAAGTCACTGGCGTTGTACATGGCCCCATCGGTGTACATCGCGGCGTCCTCGATCACCGGCAGCGCAAGCAGATCGTCCAGCTCCGGCACTGCCAGCTGGCCGCCGTCCGCGCCGCCGCGGACGCTGGTCACGAGCACGAGCCGGTCGGGCTCGCTGAACGGCGGATCCCGCAGCAGGAGACTGTCAACGGCGCTGAAGACAGCGGCGTTCGCACCGATGCCCAGACCGAGTGTCAGGACCGAAAGCAGCGCGAACCCCGGGCGTGCACACAACGCACGCACCGCGCGGCGGATGTCAGTAACGATGGAATCGTGCAGCATGGGTTGGACCGACCCGCGTGGTCGCGCCGCTCCGGGCTACCGGGGCGGCCGGTTGGCTCGACGCTCTCATGCGTACTTCCTGGGTTGACATCGGGCTCTCCTCCCGGACGGGGACGCCGGCGCACCTGAGCGGGCGCGCGAGCGGGAACAGGGCGGAACCGCCGGCTCGGCGGCCGCTACGGCGCTTCGGGAGTCAGGCGGGAGGCGCCCGGGAGCCGCGCCCCGCGGGCGTCATCCCGTGGATGCGCGGTGGGGCAACCGGAAGGCCGGCCGAAAGGACGACCGGGTCCGGATTCGCCGGGAGGCCGGAGGCGATGATGGGCGCGTCCTGGGCGTGACAGAGGACACAGCGGTCCGACTGCTCATCGACCTCGTCGTGCAGATGAGGGAAGGCGCTGACGGCCATCAGCAGGAACGCCGCGAGGGCGGCCCACGGAAGCACCTTGCGCCAGTTCGACCCCATTGCGCGGATTCTCATTCCAACCGGCGGACGCGTCAATTTGGAGTACAGGGCCCCGGGATATGGCACCAATGGCAAACTGCGGTCGACCTTGAAAAAATGCAACCCGACCGTGGAATTTCAAGGTAGCGGCCGCCTGCGGACGCGCCTCCCCCTTCTCCGGGCCGCGGCGCCGGCGTGCGTTGGGCTGCTGTTGGTCGCACCGTGCGCGGGTGCCCAGGAGATGCACGCGATCGCTCTCGAGGCCACCGCCGAGACCAGCGCCAATGCGAGTCTCGGGGATCTCGACGGGGACGGCGATCTGGACATCGTCCTCGCGAAGGGGCGCCACTGGCCGCTGAAGGACTGGGTCCTGCTGAACGACGGTGCGGGCGGCTTCGCGGAACGCCACGAACTCCCCGGCTCCGCGGACAACACCTACACCGCGGCGCTCGCCGATCTGGACGGTGACGGGGACCTCGACCTGGTGGTGGGGAACGACCGCCCCGACGACAAGCGCATCTATCTCGGCGACGGCAGCGGTTCGTTCGTCCTCGCGGGAACGTTCGGCGACGCGTCCTGGCCCACCCGAAACGTCACGGTGGCCGACCTGAACGGCGACGGCCGGCCCGAGATCGTCGTCGCGAACCGGGGTGGGCCGGACAACCGCAGCGCCAACTACGTCTGCGTCAACGACGGGTCCGGGGCGTTTCCGGACTGTTCGGTCCTGTCGCGGAACTCCGCCACGACGATCGGGGCAGCGGACCTCACCGGCGACGGATTCACGGACCTGTTCGTGCCGCACCGGGACGGCGGCCAGAGCTACGTCTACGTGAACGACGGCAAGGGCGGATTCTCCGAGGCCCACGCGGTCGGTCCCCCCGAATCCGCGACCCGAGCGGTGACCTTTGGCGACCTGAACGGCGACGGAAGGCTCGACATCGTGCTGGGCGACCAGCTCGCGGGCGGGGTGTGGCTCTACCTCGGCCGGGACGGCACTTCCTTCGAGAAGCGCCGGCAGATCGGGGCGTCGGCCGACAACGCCTACTCGCTGGCGGTCGCCGACCTCGACGGGAACGGAGACCCGGACGTGGTGATCGGCAACCGCGGGGCGCCCGGCGCCATCCTCACGAACGACGGGTCCGCAACCTTCACCCGGGCCCCCTTCGGCGACGCCGAGGGCGCCATCTACGGGCTCGCCATCGGCGACGTCAATGGCGACGACGTTCCCGACATCGTCGCCGGCCGGTCTGACGCACCGAACACCCTGTATCTCGGCCGGAGCCGGTAGCGATTCCGGGGCCCGGCCGCGGCCCGAACCGCTACGCCGGGTTGCCCAGCGTCTTCAGGTGCCGGTAGTGGGACTGCAGGGCCGCGAGAAACGACGGATAGGAGTGGTAGCGAACCGAGAAGTCGCGGCACGTCGCCTCGACGATCTTCCTGAGGCGCGGGTAGTGGAGATGGCAGATGTTCGGGAACAGGTGGTGTTCGATCTGGTTGTTCAGACCTCCCAGGTACCAGGCCGCCAGCTTGCTCCGGGGCGCGAAGTTCGCCGTCGTCTCCACCTCGTGAACGGCCCACTCCTTTTCCATCGCGCCCGACTCCGGATCGGGTGACGGAAAGGCGGTGACTTCCACGGTATGGGCCAGCGAGAACACGAGTGACAGGGTCAGGCTGGCGACCAGGTTGATGAGCAACAGCACGACCAGCACGTGCCACCAGGTGTTGAAAAAGAGCGGGAGGACCAGGGCGATTCCGACGTAGAAGGCCTTGGTCAGCCAGAAGTTGGCGTGCTGCGACGGACTCGGCTTCGGCAGGTTGTAGTTGCCGATTCGCCCGGAGATGATCCGCTGGATGTCGCTGTAGATCACGTTGAGGGTCAACAGGCTGTACATCGGGAAGGCGTAGAGGTGCTGAAACCGGTGCCAGGGCCGCCATTCCTGCAGATGGCTCCAGCGCACCATCCCGCCCGTCTGGATGTCCGTGTCCATTTCCTCGACGTTCGTGTAGGTGTGATGGAGGACGTTGTGCTTGTGCTGCCAGATCATCTGGCTGGCCCCGATGAAGCTCGCGGTGGAGCCGGCCAGCCAGTTGACCGTCCGGTTGCTGCTGTAGCTGCCGTGGGCGCCTTCATGCACCAGGTTGAAGCCGATGAGCGCGAGCGCCTGCGACAGGGCGAAGGCGGCGACGATCGTCGTGAGGACGTGCGGGGAGAAGAAGACCAGGAAGACGTACGAAACGACGAACCCGGTCAGGATGATCGCGGTCTTGGGCAGCATGCGCCAGCCGCCCGTCCCCCGGGTCCTGATGCCGGGGAAGCGCTCATCGACGCGCTTTTTCAGGGTCGCGTAGAAGCCTACGTCCTTGTCGAAGGTGATCTTCCGGTAGGTGGCTTGCGAAGAGGTCGGCGACATGGATTCTCGCTTTCAGTTTCGGGTTTCAGGATTTGCCGGAGCCGGCCGGCCGATAAAGGCGTCAGCGGGGATCCGCTAGCGGGGCCTCGATTCCCAGGCGTCCTCGCCGTAGAGGGTGAATTCGTCCACCTCGAACCAGAACTCGCCCAGCTCCGACTCGCCGCGGCGTGAGAGGTAGAGCCCGGTGCAGCGGGCCCCGTCCCAGAGGGCGGCGCCCTCGGGTACCTCGACCGGCTTCAGGTCGTCGGCGCCGAGTTCGACCAGCCGCCAGTCGTCCCCCACTTCCACCCGCTGCCCGAAGCCGACGCCGCTGCAGCGCACGGTGAGTTCGAAGGCGTGACTGCCCCGGGCGTGGAAGCGGATGCCCCCCAGGTTCTCCAGGCTGACCGGATTCCCGCCGCGATCGAAGGGCTGGTACATCTGGGCGAGCGGGCCGCGCGCGGCGCCGCTGGCCAGGGTGCCGTCCACGCGGGCGGCCGCCGGCGTCGAGGCGCCGCCGCCGGCAATGAGCGAGAGGTCGGCGCTCGAGACGCCGTTCGTGAACGTGTGCCAGCGGACCCCGGTGTGGGCGAAGAGGTCGCCGTCCTCGAAGTCGTCGAACGCCAGCACCTGATCGGAGGCCAGGTTCTCCGGGAAGGGTGTCGAGGAGGGCTTCGACCCGGCCATCGTCGGGGCGATGCCGTTCGAGAGGGCCACCAGGTGGTTCGTCGTCCGGATGATGAGTTGTCCTTCGGAGATCGCCGGCGTGGCGAGGCACACCTCGTCCATGGAGTTCATCGCGAGTTCTTCGTACTCCGGACCGGCGCGGATGACGAAAACGTCGCCGTCCTCGCTGGTCAGATAGACGCGGCCGTCGGCGGCGATGGGCGAAGCGGTGTAGGCGCCGCCCCGCTGGCCGATCCGCCGCCGGTACGCCCGCTCGCCGGTCGCGGCGTCGAAGACGGTGAGGACCCCGTTCGTCGCGACCACGTAGAGATAGCCCTGGTACACCAGCGGCGAGGCCATGTACGGCCCGTCGCGGGGTGAACTCCAGGCGACGTGGTCGTTGGAATTCGTCCCCTCCGCCAGCGAGATGTCGCCGCTGGCGCCCGTCCGGATCGCGAAGATCGGGCGGATCCGGTAGCCGCTCGTCAGGTAGATGAGCTCCCCGTCCACCACCGGGGTCGGGGTGGTGTTGTTCGAACTGCCCGACATCCGCCAGAGTTCCGCCCCGGTCATCGGGTCGTAGCCGAACATGGTGCCGGCGCCGTTCGTGATGAGCTCGGCCCGCTCGGGTCCCGCGTGGACGGTCGGTGTCGAGAACGCGGAGATCAGGTCCCGCTCCGTCCGCCAGACCTCCTCGCCACTGGCCACGTCAAAGGCAGCGATGAAGGAGCCTTCCTGCTGGTCGGCCTGCACGATCACCAGGTTCTCCCAGATGATCGGGGAGCTGGCGGCCCCCCACTGGTAGGTGTCGTCGTAGGAGGCGCCCGAGTCCAGCGGGCCGAGATCCACCTGCCACTGCAACTCGCCGTCGAAGTCGTAGAGGAACAGGTTGCCGGTAGCGATCAGCACCGCGACGTGTTTCCCGTCGGTGGCCGGCGTGGCCGAGGCGTAGCTGTTCTTGGGGTGCCGCGAGATCTCCGGGGCCTCGGCGACCGCCTCGCGCACCCACAGCACGTCGCCGCCCTGACGGTCGATCGCGTACACGAACCAGGTGTTCCGCTCCCGGTCGGAGCGGCGGTCCATCCGCCCGTCCGGCCCGTAGCGGAAGACCGGGTCGGGATCGTCGCTGACCGCGGTGGTCAGAAAGATCCGGTCGTCCCAGATCACCGGGCTCGAGTGACCGAGGCCCGGGACCCTTGTCTTCCAGAGGACGTTGTGCCCCGTCTCCGCATCCCAGAGCGTCGGCGGGTTCTGGCCGTCAGCGACCCCGGAGGCGAGCGGACCCCGGAACGACGGCCACTGGAACCGGTCGTCGCCGCCCTGAGCGCCCGCCGCCATCGGCACGAGACACACCAGAGCAAACCCCAGGAAGACCCGCAGACGCTCCATCGGACCGCCCATCGTACCCGGTCAAAGGTTCATCGGGACGCCTGACTCTCACGGCGGCCTGGTGGCGCGCCGGCTTGGAACGCCGGCTTCAGCCGGCACCCGCTGCGCGTCAGCGCAGCAGAACCGCGTCACGCCCGAAACATAAGAGCGCCCCGCCGCGGGACGATTACAAATAAAGCGTGCTGCGCGATCACAAGTGTTTCTTGCATCGGAACACTGAGCGGGAAGCAGAGAACGACGCGCTCGCCCCGGCGAGATGACGGCGGAACGGCTTGGAACGCCGTGCTCCAGACACGTTCCTCCGGTTGGTTGCTCCCGGCGGGTCGGCTAACAGGGTGTGAGATCCGGCTCTCCGGCGCCTCCTACGCTGGAGAGCCCACAAGAAAGACTCCCCGAACGGTATAGACCTCCGGTCGGCACGGCGGGCCCGAGGCCCGCGACGCAACCCGACGCTTTCAGCGAAACAGATCGCCGCGGTCTCCGAAGCCAGGAGCCGAGCGGCGGTCCCGCTCAAGCTTCAGTCCAGCTCCCACGAGCGGTGATCGCGCCAGAAACTCCGCGAACGACGGTCGCGGGCGCCGCAGGCGATCGTAGTCCGCTGCGGAGAGCACAACGGCTATCGGACGCCCACTTGAAAGGATGGTCTGGGGGCCGGAGGCAATGGCGGTTCGGACAAGCGCCGCAAAGCATGACCTCGCTTTCTGCGCGGTCCAGACCCCCGACCGGGGCGCCTCTTTCATCATTCCCATGGAAAGCCTACTCAGGCTTCGCCGTTGACGCGGATCAGCGTTCAGTCCTACTGGCCTGTTCCCATCGCCTCCCGGGCCGCCCGGGCCACGATGTCCCGCGGCGAGGCCATCGCGGCGGCCTCCTCGATGACGGCCACCGCGTCGCCGCCGCCCACCTCACCCAGCGCCGTGACCGCCGCTGCCTGTGCGCGGTAGCTGGAATCGTTCCGGAACCGCTCGATCAGGAACTCGGCGCCCGCCGAGCCGCCCAGCCGGACGACCGCGGCCGTCCGGACGTCGGACTTCGCGTCCTCCACCGCCGCTGTCCGCAAAACCTCCGCGTCGCCCGCACTCCCCGGATCCAGCCCCTCGACCGCCGCCTGGCGGACCGCCCAGAACGTGTCGCCGGCCGCCGCGTTCCGCAGGGCGGCCCGGGCCTCGTCGCCGCCCATCTCGCCGAGCGCCACCGCGGCCCGGCGCCGTCCGGCGGCGTCGTCATCCAGGAGCTGGGCCATCCACTCGGCGGCGGGTTTCGTGATGTTCAGCTCCGCCAGCAGCACGTCGTCCGCGTCGAACCGCACGTAATGGGGCTCCTCCGCCGAAGGGAAACTGAGGTGCTGTTCCCGGCCCTCGAGCGTGAAGGGATGGACCTCGGAACCCGACTCGGTGACCACTCGCACCGAGAGCGGAGCGCGGTACGCCTCCGGCACCGTGCCCATGCTGGCTTCGGGCCCCTGCACCTGGACGATGTGCATCTCGACGGAGTCCCCGTCCCACTCGGACACGATCTCGAGCACCGGGTGGCCCGGGCGGCGCAGCCACATGTCGATGAACCAGCGGATGTCCTGGCCCGTGGCCTCGGCCATGGCGGTAATGAAGTCCTCCGTGTCCACCGGCTGGAAGGAGTGCTTCTCCAGGAAGTGCTTCATTCCCGCGCGGAACTCGGCGTCCCCGGTGATGTGGCGGAGCAGCCGGAGCAGCGCCGCGCCCTTCGGATAGGTGTGGGCGTCGAAGTTGTCGTTCGGCCGCCGCCACTGGTTCGTGACCACCGGCCGGAGGACAGTCTGGGCCTGGCGAAGGTAGGACTCGCGCTTCCGGCGCATGTTCTCGCCGGCCTCGTCGGGGCCCAGCTCAAAGGCGTGCCAGAGGTACTCCGAGTAGGTCCCGAAGCTCTCGGTCAGCCACGTCTCTCCCCAGTCGCGGTAGGTCGTGAGGTCGCCCCACCAGTGGTGCGCCACCTCGTGGGCGACGAGTCCGTGGCTCGGGAAGTCCTGCTCGGCGCGCTCGTCGTGGATCGTGCTCTGGCCGAGCACTGTGGCGGTGGTGCTCTCGGCGCCGCCGCCGATCCCGGGAATGGTGATCTGGTCGTACTTGTTCCACGGATAGGGAACGCCGAACTCCTCGTCGAAGAAGGCCATCATCGCCGTGGTCTTGTGGAAGCTGCGATGAGCGTCTTCCACGGCCTTCGGATACACCCAGTAGTTCACCGGGATGTCTCCGTGGAAGTCCTCGATGACCTCGTAGGGACCCGCGACCAGCACCGAGAGATAGGTCGGATGGGGCAGGTCGAGCCGCCAGTGATGCGTCCGGGTGCCAGGCCGCGCTCCCTCGCTGATGCCGATCAGCGCGCCGTTCGAGAGCACCTTCCAGTCCTCCCGCACGGTGGCGAGCAGCTCGAAGGTGGACCGGTCCGCCGGGTGGTCCACCGAGGGATACCAGTGCCGCGCGCCCTCGGGGAAGGAGAGGGTGTTGATGAGCTGGGGATTGGCGTCCGTCTCGTCCTTGAAGTCGAGCCCGAGGTCGTAGCTCGCCGCCATTCCGTACTGCGTCGCGTCCACGTCGATGCCGGACCCGCCGTAGTCGATCTCGAGGACGAGCGTCTCGCCTGCCGCGAGCGGCTCGGCGAGCGCGACGGTGAGCGTTTCATCCGCGTGGGTGAAGTCGAGTTCCTCGCCGCCCGCGCGGGCCGCGTGGACCCCGTAGGTCGCGGCGTCCAGCGCGACCTCGGTGATGTCCTCCTCGGCCTGCAGCTCGATCTGCACCTGTCCGTCCATGCTCTTGGTGGTCTCGTCCAGGTCGAGGGCGACCCGGTAGTGCAGGACGTCGAAGGGCTCGTCGCGTAGCTCCCGGACCGGCCAGTCGGAGCGGTCCTCGTAGGGTGACTCGGCCGGGGGTGGCTCGCTGCTCCCGCCGCCGCAGGCGATGAGGACGAGGGCGGCGGCGAGCGCGCTCGTCCACCCTGAGAACACGCTGGCGAGGAACGGGCGGTTACCGATCAAGCCGGCAATCGTACCGGCTGGCGGTTGGACCCGCATGGATGTCCGTCGCGCTCTCGCAGGGATGCAATGGGTGCTGCGTGCCGAATACCATGGGTGGATGGGACCGAATCCCGCCATGAGGAAGACCACCGTGGAGATTGACGAGCGCCTGATCGCCGAGGCGAAGCGCGTTCTGGGAACGTCGTCGATCAAGGACACGATTCACGGCGCGCTGCGTGAGGTCGTCCAAAGGGAAGCGCGGCGGGAGGAGATCCGGGCGCTCACCACAATGGACTGCCTCGACCTCGCCGACGAACGCGTCATGGCGAAGGCCTGGCGGCGCTGACCGCGGGAGGAGGAAGCCGCGCGAGCAGGGAGCCTTTCGGCCATCCCAGTTGTCCGATGAACTGAGGCAAGCTCAGGACCTGTCTCGGAGCGCCGGCCTCCGGCCGGCATCGCGGCCCTAGGCCGCGAAACGCGCGCCGCAACCGATTCCCAGGGAGCGGTCCCAGCCGGTAACGGAGTAGCGCTGCCCGCAACGAGCGGAGCGTGGCCCCGTTCACGGGGAGGAGCGCGGTCAGTGCGGGTTTCGCGCTCCCGCGCGATGCCAGCCGGAGGCTGGCGCTCCGACGCGCAGCGGCTCGTTACCTGGCGAAGTCGACGTCCACGCCGATGTGGACGGCGCGCGGTGTGCCCAGCGTCTCGATGGGTGTGCGGGCCGAGATGATCTCGGCGTCGAGGAGGTTCTCGCCCGCGAGAAAGACGTGGAGCCGGTCGTTCACCGGATAGGACACGCGGAGCCCCACCGAGACGAAACCCTCCATGGGCAGCTCGTTCCGGTCGTCCTCGAACTGGTCGCTCATGAAGCGCAGGTCGGCGCGCACCGAGACGGGGCCGTGCCAGGCGCCGCCCACCACGCCCTGGTGGAACGGAACCTGGGGCAGGCGGAGGCCCGTCTCCTCCACCTTGGAAACGGAGAACAGGTAGGCCGCGAAGAACTCGCTGTTCGGGTCGGGGTAGACGTAGACCTCGGCCTCGAACCCACGGGCCCGGGAGCGTCCGATGTTCTGCCGCTGCCGGAAGACGCCCTCGTCGTTCACCTCCAGGGTGACGTTCCCCACCGTGTCGCGCATCCAGTTCCAGTAGGCGTTCCCGCGCACCAGCATCCGCTCGGTCGGGTAGAAGTCGAGGCCGCCTTCCGCTCCGTAGAGGGACTCCTCACCGAGCTGATCGTTCGCGGCGACCCGCACGTTCCCGACCCGGAACGGCCGATAGAGCTCGTTCAGCGAGGGAGCGCGGAACCCGCGGTAGGCGGACGCGCGGAGCGTCGTGCTCGGGAGGACGTGGTAGCGAACCCCGAGGCGGGGGTTCAAGCTGGCTTTGGAGCCCGCGTTCTGCCACATGTCCACCCGGCCGTCGGCGAGCACCTCGAGGCTCGGCATCAGCTCCAGCCGTTGCTGCACGAACGCGCCGACCCGGTTCTGGGAGTGGTCGCCCCACGAGGAGCGCATCCAGTCGGCGCCCGCCTGCAGGCCTTCGGCGATCCGGGTGGTGAAGACGCCGCCCACCCCGGAGTACTCGAACGTCGTCTGCGCGGTCTGCCTTTCCTCGTTACGGCCCGGAAAGATGCGCGAGAAGTCGCTGTTCAGGCGGGAGTCCTGGCCGAACACCCGGAGATCCCAGTTGTCCTGGGTGATGCCGCCTTCCAGCATCACGAGGCGTGAGCTGTTGACCTGGAGGGGGGTGCCGTTCCGCCGGTCCTCCGAGTAGTAGTTGATCGAGAAGTGGACCGGTCCGGACGTGGCGCGGCCAACCATGGACCGGAAGTCCACCCCGGCCGGCTGATCGACGGCCCCGCGCTCCGCCTCCCGGATCCGGTGATAGCCCTCGCTGTTCAGCATCCGCGCCGCGCCGACAACCGAGATCCCGTCGGCCTCGTGGGATCCCAGCACCTCCGCGTCCTGGATCCCGAAGCTGCCCAGTTGCGCCCGCGCCCGCAGGATCCCCGGCTCCGGGCGCCGCGAGAAGAGCTGCACCGTGCCGCCGAGCGCCGAGCTTCCGTAGAGGGGGCTCGCGGCGCCGCGCGCCACCTCGATGCGGTCGAGGAACAGCGTCGGCATCCGGTTCCAGTAGACCCAGTTGCCGAAGGGATCGTTGAGCGGAATCCCGTCCCAGAGCACCAGCGTGCGGCTCGCTCCGCTCGGCCCGATCCCCCGGAGGGAGACCCCGGTGGTGGTGGGATGGGAGATGAAGCTGGTGTTCCGCCGGAAGAGGCCGAACCCCGGCACCCGGCTCAGCGCCTCGTCCACGAGGGTGCCCGGTGAGTTCGAGAGCTCCTCGCTGTCCACCGCGGTCACCAGCGCGATCGAGTCCACGAGCGCCTCCTCGCCCCGGGTCGCGGTGACGACCACGGTCTCGGTATGGGTCGGGCGGCCGGTCTCTTCCTGTTCCGCTTCCTCCTGGGTGTCCGCCGCTTGGGTCTCTTCGGGTTCGGGCCGCCGGTTCTCTTCCGCGCGGCCGCTCATCGGAATCGCCAGCGACAGCGCAAACCCGACCAGGATGAGGCGCCGAAGGGGAACGCCCGGCGGGGAAGGGGGAGAAACGTCGGGACGATCCATGGGTCGGGCGCGATGATAGCGGGCGGCGGGCCGCCGGGCGCCGGGGCCATACTCCCCACGATGGGCACCGGGATGATCTCCGGCACCACGGTCGCTACCGCCCGGCGGTTGGTGGCCGGCGCGTCGCGCATCGTGGGTTTCACGGGCGCCGGCATCTCTACGGAGTCGGGGGTCCCGGACTTCCGCAGCCCCGGCGGGGTGTGGGCCGAGAACCGGATCGTGGACTTCCAGGAGTTCGTCTCCAGCGAGGCGGGGCGGATCGAGTACTGGCGGCAGAAGAGCATCGGCTGGCCCGCCATGCGCGACGCGCAGCCGAATGCGGGGCACCACGCCTTTTTCGAGCTTCACCGCCAGGGCCGGCTCGACGCGCTGATCACCCAGAACATCGAACGGCTGCACCAGAGCTCCGGGGTGCCGGCCGAGAAGGTCTTCGAACTGCACGGCACCACGACCGAGGCGGCGTGTCTGACCTGCGGCGACCGCATCACCTCGGACGAGGCGTGCCGGCGGATCGAGGCCGGCGAGAAGGCGCCGCGCTGCCGCGAGTGCGGCGGGTTCCTGAAGCCCGCGACGATCTCCTTCGGCCAGGCGATGCCGCACGACGTCCTGGAGCAGTCGGTGGCGGCAGCGGAGGCGTGCGACCTGATGCTCGCGGTCGGCTCGTCGCTGGTCGTCGAGCCGGCCGCGTCGATTCCCCGGGTGGCCAGATTCGCGGGCGCGCGCCTGGTCATCGTCAACCGGGACCCGACGCCGCTCGACGGCATCGCCGACGCGGTGGTGCGTGGCGAGATCGGCGTGGTGCTGCCGGAGCTGGTCCGCCTGCCCGGTTAGGGGTTGGCGGAGGCCGACACTCTCGCTTCTGCTTGAGGGACGTGCCGGGTCGCGGACGCGGTGCGACGCAGGCTCAAAGCCGCTCGGTCCCTTCCACCCTTGAGAGCCGCCGGTCGAACGTTCCGACCGGTCGATGCCCCGCCTTGCGGGCCGTTTCGACAATGAGGCAGTCGGAGAACTCGACTGTCGGCTCGCCCCGGAAGGTCGCGTGCGCCCGTCGGACCACGTCTTCGTCCTGAAGCGTGAGCCGGTCGTGGTCCAGGAGCATCTCGACCGCGGTGACAACGCGCCGTTGGTCCAACGCGTACACGGACTGCAGCACCCACACCGTCTCCGCCAGCACCAACAAAGACACCCAGGCTCCCGTCTCGACGAACGCCTCAGCGCGGGTCACCTGGTCCGGGTCGTCCCGGACGATCAGCCGGACCAGGACGTTCGTGTCAAGAGCCCGCATGCCGACGCCGCATGTGGTCCCCAATCCCCACGTCCATCTCTTCGGCGCTCTTCCGTTCGGGCGGCGACGGGAAGACGGCCTGGTGAATCTCCAGCGACGAGTACTTTGTCGCCCGCCGTACAAGCACTTCGGGTCCCCGCTCGCACCACTCCACCGTCGAACCCGGTGTCAGACCCAGCTTGCGCCGGATCCGTGCGGGGATGGACACCTGACCCTGGGAAGTGATCCGGGATTGAACGTTCTGCATGTGCCTATCGGAGAGGTTGCTCTAGGCCATTCTCGTTCCCATTACCCCGGTAAGTCAAATGTGCCGGGCTCGACCGCGTTGGACTCGCGCGGCAAACCGCCGTGCCCTCTCGGAAGATGCCGGCTACCGGGTTTCCACCACCTCCGCCACGAACCTTCGCAGGAGGCCGGCGGCGCCGGGGGTCTCGGGGGTCATGGTCCGGAGTTCGTCGATCGAGCGGGCGCCGGTGAGCGGCAGGTACGGGGGATAGGCGGCGATCCGCTGGATGAGGTCCTCCTTGACCAGTTCCGGATGGAACTGGGTCGCATAGATCGGCTTTCCAAGGAACTTCAGGGCCTCGTTCTCGATGGTGGGGCTCGACGCGAGGCTCACCGCCCCCTCCGGCAGCTCGTCCACGATGTCCTCGTGGCCGATGACCACCGGGAACCCCGACCCGATCGGACCGAAGACGGGATCGCGTTCCCCCGCTTCCGTGAGGTCCAGCGGCAGCACTCCCACCTCGGCGCGCGCGTGGTCCGTGACCACCCGGCCGCCGAGCGCCTTCGCGAGGCCCTGGAAGCCCCAGCAGGAGGCGAAGGTGGGGATGGAGTGTTCGTAGAGGAGTTCCATCGCACCGAGCGCGCCGGCAAGCCACGGGCCTCCCCGCACCACCGAGTGGTCCCCGCTCCCGCCGATGAGGACCGCATCGGCGGTTCGGAGGAGAGACAGCGCCGGCGCTCCCGCGAGCAGATCGAACACTTCGAGCTGGTCCGGTTGCAGACCGAGCGCCCGGCGGAAGGCGAACGCCTCGTTCGCCGCCATGGGGTCGCCGGGCTCGCGCACCTGGAGCAGGAGGAAGCGGGGCGGTGTCACGGGGCGCAGAGGGTACGGGAACGGCGCTACCCCGGCGGCGGGAGAGCCGCCCGGCTCGGGTGTCGTTACTCCGACGTGAAGCGGCTCAGCAGCGGTTTCCCGGGGAACACGCCCTCGATGAGCGCGCCGTCCCGCACCACCGGTACCCCGTCCACCACCACGTGGGTCACGCCCTCCGAGAACGTGAGGTCATCCTCGAAGGTCGCGGTGTCGATGATGGTGTCCGGATCGAACACGGTGATGTCGGCGATGGCGCCGATCTGGATGCGTCCCTTGCGCCGCATCAGCGGCGCGACCTCCTGGAGCCGTTGAGCCGGCATCAGGGTCATCCGCCGGAGCGCGTCATTCAGCGTCATCACTCCCCAGTCCCGGACATAGCGTCCCAGGACCCGGGAGAAAGTCCCCGCCGTACGGGGATGGGCGCCGGGGGCGTAGGGCATCCCGTCGGACGCCACCATCACGAAGGGGGTCCGCATCGCCAGCTCGATCATCTCGGGATCCATCATGTGCATGATCACCGTGCCTCCCTCCTCCTGGAAGAAGTTGAAGGTCTCCTCGGTGAGCCGCTCGCCGGTGTCCTGCCACTGGATGTCCCCGTAGGTCATTCCGAGCTTCTCCTGCCAGCCCTCGTCGAAGATGGCCGAGGAGATCCCGGTGGAAGCCGCCGTGTACGGGTAGGCCTCGGTGGTGACGTCCACCCCGGCGTCCCGGGCGCCCTTGATCAGGGCGAGGTTGACCGGCAGGTGGTGCAGGCTGGAGCTGTTCAGGTGCACGATGTGGAGCGACGCTCCGGTGGCCGTCGCGTTCGAGATCACCTCCTGGACGGCCGAGATGGCCATGTCGCGCACGTGGCAGTAGATGGGCACGTCCAGCTCCGCCGCGAGTTCGAAGATGTGGAAGATCTCGGTGTGGTCGGCGCCCGGGTAGTACTGGTGGGGCAGGCCGATCCCGAGCGCTCCGGCGCGCATCTCCGCGGCGATCGCCTGGTGGACCGCTTCGGTGTCCTCCACGCCGGCGTAGTTGGCGTCGCGGAGAAGGTTCGCGTGTTCGATGACCAGTTCGGCGCCCGTGCTCTCGGCTTCCAGGACCCCTTCCGCCACCTCGCTGACACCCGGGATTCCCACCAGGCGCAGTCCCCCGTGGGACGCCGAGGCGCCGTAGTGGACGATGGCGTTGCCGGTCCGGCTCTCGATGAAGCTGGCCATGCGGGGAACGCCGCCTTCCAGCTCCAGCGCGGTCGTAACGCCGTCCATCGCCTGGAACCGGTTCGCCTCGACCGACTGTCCGTGGACGTGGAGGTCGATGAACCCGGGGCTCACCACCTTCCCGGACGCGTCCAGGAGCACCCCGCCCTGCTTGAGCCGGTTCTGGAGCACCTCGCGGGAGATGGCCACGATCTCGTTCCGCACCACCCCCACGTCGCGCACCGCGTCGAGCCCGGTCTCGGGGTCGATGACCCGGCCACCGGTGACCACGAGGTCCAGGTCGCGCTCCTGGGCCGCGAGCGCGGCGGGTAGCAGAAGAACGAGGAACAGGGCGCGGGAACGGCGCCGGAGACGCGAATTCATGAGTCGGAATCTCCTTGTCGGAATCATCTTCGGGGTCATCGAGGAATCACCGGAAGCACCACCTTCGAGGGATGCTCGGCGTCGTGGTAGATGGTGTTCGTGGCCACGACGCCGGGGCGGTCCTCCATCATCTCCCGGCCGGTGTTCCCGTTCGGGTACCACTTCGGGAAGCTCGAACTGGTGACCGTCAGCCGGATCCGCTGACCCGGCAGGAAGACGTTGGACATCGGGTAGAGCTCGACGGTGTAGGGAACGATCTCGCCCGGCGTCAACAGCACCGGCGCCTCGTCACCCTCGCGGTAGCGGGCGCGCTGGATCATCTGGCGGAGCAGTTGCGAGTAGCCGGACTCGTGGACCGCATTCATGGTGACCACCCAGTCGGTGTCCACCGCCGACGACGCGGCGAAGAACTCCACCCGCACGATGCCCGTCACCTCGAGCGGCGCGTCGAGCGGCTCCGAGGTGTAGGTCAGGCTCACGCGGTCGGCCGGCCGGTGGTCCTGCGCGCCCCGGGGCTCGACGAAGAGGTCGCCGCCGATGGTCGGCGCCGGCTTCCGGGGGTCGTACTCGTAGGAATCCGGGGCCTCGGCGCCCGGCGCCTCCCGGGACAGCAGGCCGTCGTTCCGCGAATCGACGCTGTCGGCGGGGCCGGCGCGCAGGTACCAGTCCTCCTCCTGCTGCCGGGCGAGGGGAAACTCGTTCTCCTCGCGCCAGACGTTGTCGCCCATCACGTAGATGAGCACCGGGGCCTCGTCCATGATGCCGTTGTCGTGGCCCTTCAGGTGGTGGTCGAACCAGCGGAGGCGGAGCGCCAGGTGGTCGATGCTGGAACCAGGGAAGTTCATGTCGCCGACGCGATCGTCCCCGGGCGGCCAGCCGTGGATCCAGGGGCCGACGATGAGCTTCTGCCGTCCCCGGCCCCGCGGGCCGCCGACTTCGTTCACCCGCTTGAAGTGTTCGACCGTGCCGTGAATGTGCCGGTCGTACCAACCGCCGAGGTGATAGATCGGGACATCGAACTTGTCGTAGTGCTCGTCCACCGCGAGACGGCGCCAGTAGTCGTTGTAGTAGGGGTTCCCGACCAGGTCGTTGTACATGTCCGAGAACATGCTCTCGGTGAACGAGTCGCCGACCTCGCGGTGTTCGTCGTACCAGGAGGTCCACGCCTCGCCGGAGCCCAGGTAGCCCCGGTGGCCCGGGACGTTCATCCGGAGCGGCTTCACCATCTCTCGCTGCGTGAGCAGCCAGGTCGGCAGGACCATGTGCAGCGCGCCGCCCTGCCAGAAGATGTCCCGGTAGCTGTTCGACGCGTACTGCGAACAGAACATGGCCTCGAGGTGGGGAGGCTGGGTGGGCGCCGTCAGGAGCTGGTTCGCGCAGGTGAACGAAAGCCCGTGGGTTCCCACCTTCCCGCTCGACATCGGGTGGCGGGCGGCCCACTCGATGGTGTCGTAGCCGTCCTGACGCTCGCCCCAGCCTTCGTCCATCAGCCAGTAGTACTCCCCCTCGGACTCGTAGCGGCCGCGCTCGTCCTGCGCCATCGCGATGTAACCGCGGGCCGCGAAGTACTCCGCGGAGGAACGGGCGCAGGCGCCCTTGTTGTAGGGGGTGCGTTCGAGAACCACCGGGAACGGGCCCGGCCCCTGGCCGCGCGGGAGGTAGACGTCGGTCGCGAGGCGGGTGCCGTCCCGCATCGGGACCATCACCTGCTCGCAGGTCCAGTTCTGGGCGGCGCCAAGCGCCGGGAACAGCAGGAGGCAGGCGGCTGCGGCTACCAGCCGATGCGGCAATCGAGGCATTGCTACCTCCCTCGATGGAAGAGCACGGAAGACTTCAATCTTCCCACGGCCTTCTTGGCCGCTCCAAACGGCCGAAGAGATTCCCGGCGGAGGCGTGCGCTCAGCGATCCGCTTCGTCGAGCTGGACGAAGTGGTCCACGTAGCCGCGGTAGAGGTCCCGGATGTCCCGCACGTAGCGCGTCACCTCGGAACCCCGGACGTACCCGTAAGCCGCCCGGTTGGCGTACTGCGGATCGCTCAACCGCTTCATGGCCTCCTCGACGTGGCCGAACCAGAGCGATCCGTCGAGTCCGAGTTGGCGCGCGAGGCGGCGGGCGTCGCGGACGTGGCCGGGTCCGGCGTTGTAGGCGGCCAACGCGAACCAGAGCTGTTCCCCGGGCGGCAGGTCCGGAAACCGTTCCCGGACCCAGGCCAGATAGCGGACGCCGGCATCGATGCCCACCTCGGGAACCGCGAGCCGGTCGGGGTCCACCCCGAGTTCCTCCGCGGTGCGCGGCATCACCTGCATGAGGCCGCGGGCCCCGGCGAAGCTGACCGTGTCGGGATCGAAGCCGCTCTCCTGGTACATCTGCGCGACGATCAGGCGCCAGTCGAAGTCCTCGGCATCGGCGGCGGGCTTGACCAGGGCGTCGTACTGCGAGAGTTCGTCCCCGGTGACCCGATGCTCGCGCTGGCGCGCCTGGCGGCGCCGGTTCACGAAGTACTTGTTGTAGAGGCTGTTGAACTCGAGGCCGCGATAGCCCGCGTCCAGGAAAGCGTCCAGCTCGCGCTTCAGGTCGGCGCGCAGCGGCCCCACCGCCCAGACGAGCTGCACCGTGGGCTCCAGCGCGAGCCCCAGGGTCAACCGCGGCTCGAAGAGCGCCGCCAGTTCGGCGCGGTGGCTGTCCACCAGCGTCAGGTCGATCTCGCCCTCCGCCACCGCTTCCAGAATGGCGTGGCTCGAAAGCTCCGATGCCGCGATTTCGAAGTCTCCCTCCAAGCCGCCGAGCGTCGCCAGGTAGCTGGTCGCCTCCGGAACGGTCACCGTGCGCCCGGCGAGGTCCGTCAGGTCCGCAACCGGCTCACCGGCGGTGACGAAGGTCTCCTGGATCTCGAGGTAGTGACGGGTGAAGAGCAGACCTTCCGCCGCGCGGGCGGGCGTCTGCACCCAGCCGGCCGCCACCAGGTCGCCCCGCCCGGTGAGCAGCCCTTCGACGAGCTCGGGATGGTCGCGGGCCACGATCACCGCCAGGTCCAGACCGTGACTCTCCGCGAACTGCTGCACGAGTTCGTACTCGAACCCGAGCCGCTCGCCCCGCCAGAGGTAGTGGGTCACGGGCGAACTGATGGTGAGGAGCCGGAGCTGGCCGGACGCCCGGATGGCCTCCCAATCCCTGAACTCCGAGGGCTCGTCGGCGACGGTGTGGTGCTCCGTCAGAAAATCGTCAAGCGCGCCCCGGAGTTCCGGGTTCCCGTGCCGCACGGCCCAGGCGATGCGCCGCGCCTCGGGCAGCTCCGCGAGTTTCCGGATTTCCGAACTCGTCCGGACGACGACCCTCGCGGCCGCTTCATCCATGATCGTGGTGTCGAAGGCGCCGTCTTCGATCAGCGTCCGGATGTTGAGGGGATCGAACACGCCGGCCACCGCCACCCGGGGCGCATCCGGATAGTGGGCGGCAAGGCTCTCCTCGTACGAGGTCCCGGCGGGGACGCCGAACACGCCCTCGCCGCTGCCGATGACCCACTCGCGGGAGATGGTGAGCGGGACGGTGAACGCCACCCGCTGCTGGCGGGTCTCCGTGACCGTCAGGGTGGCGACGGCGACGTCGGCGCGGCCCTCTTCGAGCGCGACCAACAGCCCATCCACGTCGGGAGAGACGACCCACTCGGTGCGAACGCCGTGACGCTCGGCGAACTGTTCGGCGAGGAAGCGATAGCGCTCCTTGGACAATCCCTGAGAAGGGAGAGTGTCGAACGCCTCGAATCCGTGCCGCACGAAGCGGACCACGCCCCGATCCTGGATGTCCGGCCAGTCGTCGACGGTCCCGTCCGGGACCGCGGAGGGAGCCTCCGGTTCCGGCGCTCCGCACCCGGACAACAGGACCACGAAAACCAGGAGGCCCAGGAACAACCCGATGGACCCGAACAGGCGCGAGGTGTTCGTCTTCAACATCGCAAGCACTCGGCCGGACGGCCGCGACCAGCCGCCAGGTGGGACGACGGTTCCGAAGCCTAGCTTGGGTGGCGCGCCCTGAGGGATTCGAACCCCCGACCTACAGGTTCGTAGCCTGTTGCTCTATCCACTGAGCTAAGGGCGCTCGCGACCCGGGGGCGCGCAATCTAGCAGGTTTCCGCGGTGGACGATGGCGCGTCTCAGGCTGCGGCGGCGGGGGTTTCCATGCCGCCGTGGGCCCAGCCGCGCGCCATCCGGGGCGTGCTCCAGGCCGTCACCAGGCGCGAGTCCGGGGTGACGATCAGCAGCCCGGCGGTGCCGCCGAGCCGCGACCAGCAGGCGGCCAGCAGCTCGCGGGCGGCATCCGCCGGATCCTGGCCGCCTTCCATCCGGGCGAGTACGGCCCGGGCCATGGAAAGGCGCGCGATTCCCTCGCCCCATCCGGTGCAGGCCACCCCCCCGACCCGGGAATCGGCGTAGAGCCCGGCGCCGGGCAGGGGCGTGTCTCCCACGCGCCCCGGACGCTTGTTCAGCGTGCCGCCGGTGGACCCGGCTGCCGCAATGCGCCCCTCGGAGTCGATGGCGACCGCGCCGACGGTGTCTCCCGGCACGGCGGCCCGCCGGCGCGCCCGGTGTTCGCGGAGCCGCTCCACCTCCCGGGGCACCACGAGTTCTTCGGGACGGATCGCCTCGAACCCCTGCTCCCGGGCGAACTCCTCGGCGCCCGGTCCGGCGAGCAGCACCTGCCGCGTGGCGTCGATCACCCGGCGGGCGACCCGGACGGGATTGCGGATGGTGCGTACCGCCGCCACACCGCCGACCCGGAGATCTTCGCCGTCCATGATCGACGCGTCGAGCACCGCTTCGCCCCGGCGGTTGAGCACCGAACCGGTCCCCGCGTTCAGGGCCGGATCGTCCTCGAGCAGCGTGACCACCGCTTCCACGGTGTCGAGTGCCGCTGCGCCGCCCCGCAGGGAGTCGAAGCCGAGCCGGGCCGCGGCGAACGCGCCGGTCTCGTGCGCTTCCCGCTCGTCGGGAGGAATGTCCCAGGCGCCTCCGTGCACCAGGAGGGCCGGTCCGGATCCCCGGACGACTTCGCAATGGATCCGGGGCTCGCTGCTGGTCACCGGAAAAACAAAACCACGCCTGGTACCGCTACGGGGATTCGAACCCCGGTTTGATGGCTGAGAACCACCCGTCCTAACCCCTAGACGATAGCGGCACCCGCAGGCGTGGGACCGACGATGATAGCACTCCCCCTCGCGGTCACGGCCTTTGAACGACCGTGGCTGTGGACAGGTGCCAGTCGGCGATGGACGGCGCCGGGAGGTCCCGGTCCCCGTGCTGGCGCACCAGCACCCGGGCCCGCGAGCGGCGCGGGAGGAAACGGGCCAAGAAGAGCCCCCGGGCCAGTAGCCGGTGCGGCGTCTCGAACGAGACGGACGGGGCCGAACCGGCGGCCCGAAGCGCCCCTCCGGCAAGCAGCGCGGTGAGGTCGGGTTCCCGGGGTGGCGCGATCCACCAGGGCACCGCCAGCGCGCCCTCGGCCTCCGGTTCGAACCGGCAGCTCGCGACCGGTCGGCCAGCCCGCATCAGGTGCACGCCCGCGGTCGGAGACGGAGCGCCGGCCGGCAGCCCGGCAACCGCGCCGAAGTCAGGCGCGAGGCGTTCCCGGAGGCTCGCTTCCTCCGAATCCGACAACGCTTCGGGAACCACCGTCACGTCCGTTATGGTGCGGGCTCGCGGCAGGAGGAGCGCCGGCGCAACGCGACGCAGCCAGCCGGGCCGCACGGGAGAGGAGTAACGCGGCAGAGGGCCCGCGTCGTCGAACCCGAGCGAGCGGAGATCCGGGATCAGGGCGCTGGCGCCCTCTTCGAGGACCACCGCGGAAACCCCGGCGTCGCGCGACCAGGCGGCGAGCCGCGCCAGCCCCTCGCGGCGCGACTCCGCAGCGGAAAGAGTGAGGCCGCACAGGAACTTCCCCGGAGCCGCGCCACCGGCCTGCCGCACGAGGAGCGGCGCGGCAACGACTCCCGGACGGGGTTCCACGGGCGTTCCGCCAGCACCCGCTACGGCGTGCCGCCCCGGCGGAAAAAGTGGGACTCCCTGCTCACTCCTCGGGCGGCATCAGGATCCCGAGGACGATGTAGCAGAGGATGCCGGGAAAGGCGGCCGAACAGACGCTCACCAGCACGTAGAGAACGCGGAGCAGCGTCCGGTCCATGTTCCACCAGTCCGCGAGCCCGGCGCAGACCCCGAGCAGCATCCGGCCCTGGGAGGGGCGAACCAGCTTGGCCATTGTCTTCTCCTACGAAATGTCGGGGACGATAGTTCAGGCGATGGGAGATACGCCCACCGCGGACGCCAGGATCGCGAAGGCGCTCGCGGCAAGCAGGACCAGCGCCCAGAGGCCGTGCTTGCCCCGTTCGGGCGAGTAGACCCCGAAACGCGAGGCCACGAAGTAGCCGCCGAGGAATCCACCCAGATGGGCGGCGTTGTCGATGCCCGGCACGAGCGCGCCGAAGATGGCGATGAAGATCACGTAGCGCCAGACCTGTCGGGCGAAGTCCGAACTCGTGCGCCGCCCGAAGTACAGAAGCGCCCCGATCAGGCCGCACAGCGACGCCGACGCCCCGACCGTGATTCCCGGCGCCCCTCCCAGGAACGGAATGGCGATGCCGGACGCTCCCATGAACGAGGACAGCGCGAAGCCGGTGACCGCTGCAACCTGGTAGATCACGAGCGCCCGGCTGGTACCGAACATCTCCCCCACGGCCGGGAACAGGTTCCAGAGCCAGTACATGTTGAAGAGGATGTGCAGCAACCCGCCGTGCAGCCAGCCGGCGCTCAGGACCGCGGACCACTTCCCGACCCCGAAGACGGGGATGGCCCCCGCGGCGCCGAGCCGGTAGAGGATGCGGCCGTCCGGGCTCAGGAAACCCAGGAACCCGCGCATCTCGATCGCGCCCACGCTCAGCACCAGGGCCACCAGGAAGAGCCCGATGTTGGCCGCGAGCAGGACCTTCAGAACGCTTTCGGTATCGAAACGGAGGATCCCGGCGAGACCGAAGAGCCCGGGGTTCCGGCGGCCGCAGGAAAGACACTCCCGGTCGTTGACTCCAACGAGTTTTCCGCAGCCGGGGCAGAGCACCGCGCCCTGCCGTTTCACGCCGAACGCCACCAACCTATTCTGACACCGGTTCGGGGGACCGTTCCGGTGCGAAGAACGCACGCACCGTCGCCGCGACCCGTTCGACCTCGCGCTCCGACAGGCCGGGATGGAGCGGGAGGCTCAACACCTGCCGGGCCGCCGCCTCGGCCTCCGGACAGGAACCACCGGCCAACGAAGCGTCCGCGAAGGCGGGCTGTTCCGTGAGCGCGGCCGGATAGTGCACGAGCGCGTCGATTCCGGCGCGTTCGAGGTGCTCGCGGAGCGCGTCCCGGCGCGCCGTCCGGATCACGAAGAGATGCGAGGATCCCTCCACTCCCGGGCCCGGGGTCACGAACCGAAGCGGCAGCCCGTTGAGCAACTCCCGGTAGCGAAGCGCGAGGGCGACGCGCCGCCGGTTCCCTGCCGGCAGGGCGGGAAGCCGCTCGTTCAGCACCGCGGCCTGGATCTCATCGAGGCGGCTGTTCCAGCCTGGCGCGAGGTGGTGGTGGCGCTTTCCCTGCGCACCGGAGCGGAGGCTCCGCACGCGCGCCGCGAGCCCCTCGTCCGCCGTGGCCACGAGCCCGGCGTCCCCGAGGGCCCCAAGGTTCTTGGTGGGATAGAAGCTGAACGCGGCGGCCCTCCCGAAGGAGCCGAGCGCCCGCCCCGAAGCGCGAGCTCCGTGCGCCTGGCAGGCGTCCTCGATGACGGGAACGCCGTGGCGGTCCGCAACCTCCAGCAGCTTCCCCCAGCCGGCGCCCGCGCCGCCGAAGATGTGCACCGGAACGATCGCCCGAACCTCGTGTTCCCCAAGCGTCCGGGCCACGGCGCCGGCGTCGAGGCACAGGCTCTCCGGCTCGACGTCGGCGAAGACCGGGGTGGCGCCGGCGTGACGGATGCCGATCGCCGTGTAGCCGGTGGAGAACGCGGCGGTCAGGACCCGGTCGCCGGGGCCGATCCCGGCGGCCGCGAGCGCCAGGGTGATCGCGTCCGTGCCGGAGGCCACTCCCACGGCGTGCGCGACGCCGATCGAGGCGGCGAAGGCCCGCTCGAACGCCTCCACCTCAGGACCCAGGACGAAGCGGCCCGAGGCGAGCACCCGCTCGACGGCCTGCCGGACGCCGGGGTCGGAGTCGGCCGCGAGGCGCTGAAACGGAATCTTCATGCCGCCTCGGAACGCATGGCGCGCACCGTCTCGGCGAGGCCGGATTCGAGGGTCCAGGCGGGCTCCCATCCGAGATCGCGCCGGATCGCCGACCAGTCGGAGTGGAAGGCGCCGATCGCGATGGCCTCGAAGCCCGGCGGGAGCGGCGCGGTCCGCAACCGCGGTTCCTCGCCGAGCGCCCGGAAGACCGCCTCCGCGAACTCGCGGAGGCAGACCGGCGCCGCGCCCAGATTCCAGGTCCCGGCGGGAGCCCCCGGCTCCCCGGCGCGCAGGAAGCCGTCCACCACGTCGTCCACGTAGTTGAAGTCCCGCAGCAACCCGGGATCGCCGAGGATCGTGATCTCCCGGCCGGCGAGCGCGTCGCCGAGGAAGCGGCCGGTCAGACCCGCTGCCGGTCCTGCGGTCGGCTGCCCGGGACCGTAGGTGTTCGTGAGCCGGAGGACGGAGAAAGAGACGCCCCGCTGCTCCGCGCTGTGGCGCACCAGGTGCTCGGCCGTCTCCTTGTGGATCGCGTGGACGTCGGGCGGGGCGACCGCGTGCCCCTCGTCCGCGGGAAGGGATGCGGCCCGGCCGTAGAGCTGGCGGGTGCTCGCGAACACCACGCGGGCCCGGGGCGCCCGCCGCGCCACCGCCGCCAGCAGCGAGACGGTCCCCATCACGTTGTCCTCGAAGTCGGCCCGCGGCTCGTCCATGCTGGCCCGGTGCCCGTTCGCCGCCGCCAGGTGGAAGACCACGTCGGCATCCGCGACGGCGTCGTCGAGAGCATCGGAATCGCTTAGGTCCGCGTGGCGAAACTCGAGGTTCGTCCCCTGGCGGTTCGGCCGGATCCGGTCGAAACCCGTGACCCGGGCGCCGGCGGCCCCGAGGCGCGTCGCGAGGCGGCGCCCGATGAAGCCCGCCGCGCCGGTAACGAGGACCCGGCGCTCGTTCCAGGCGGGGAAATCGTCCATGTCGGGGCTCCGCCGGCCATTGTCCGGCAAAAACCCGCCGCCGTGGGCCCCGGGCTACCGTTCGCGGCATGAAACCGGCAGCCGGGACGGGGGCTCGGGGCACCCTCTTCGTGGTCGCCACCCCCATCGGGAACCTCGAGGACCTATCGCCCCGAGCCCTGACCGTCCTGCGCGCCGTTCCCTGGATCGCCTGCGAGGACACCCGCGTCGCCCGGCGGCTCCGCACGCACTTCGGCCTGACCGCCCGGCTCGTCTCGTACCACGACCACAACGAAGCGCAACAGGTCGAGTTCCTGCTCGGCCGGCTCCGGTCCGGGGAGGACCTGGCGCTCATCTGCGATGCCGGGACGCCCTTGATCTCGGACCCCGGCTACCGGGTCGTCCGCGCCGCCCGCACCGAAGACCTCCCGGTGCGCACCGTCCCCGGGCCGTCCGCGGTCGCCTCGGCGCTCTCGGTCTCCGGCCTCCCGACCGACATGTTCACGTTCTTCGGCTTCCCGCCGGGACGGCGAAGCGCAAAACGGCGGGCCTTCCTGCAGCGGTCGGCGGAGGCGCCCGGGTCGCTGGTCTTTTTCGAGTCGGCCCGGCGCGCGGCGGAACTCCTCGAGGAACTGGCGCAGATCCTCGGTCCCCGCGAGGCCTCCGTCTCCCGGGAAATGACGAAGATCCACGAAGAGCACTGGTTCGGCCCACTCCCCGACCTCGCCCGGCGGGCAAGGCAGGAGCCGCCGCGCGGCGAGGTGACGATCGTCGTCGCCCCGGCGGGCCGCCGGAAGCGGAGCGGCACGTAGAATTCCGGCCGGGGCAGGGTGACGCTGACCGCGGGCCTTGTCCGCCCGCCCGTTTCCTCGACCGCGGCCCGGCCTCCCGGGCACTGAGTTCCCTTCCGCACATGGATTTCCTGCTCGTCTATTCCGGATCGTCCGAGATCGGCCGTTATCCGTTTTTTGGCACCACCGTCGCGGCGGCAGCGGCCGGGGCGGCAGCCTCCTTTCAGGCGGACGAACTCGTCGTCGTGAACGGGGACGGGGGCGACTGCGCGGCCCTCGAACGCCGCGGCGTCCGGGGCGCCATCCTCGCGCCGGGAGTGGTCGCCCCACCCGTCGACGCCATCCGCGCGCTGGTGGCGGCGGCCGACGAACCGCAGCATCTCCGGAACTCTGCCGGCCAGATCCTCGCCCTCGCCGGGACCGCCGAGGCTCTCGCCCCCGCCGTGCGCCCGGGATTCGATGACACCGTCACGAACCTGGGAGCCGCAGAATCTCCTGCTGGCGCGGTACCGGGACATACCCGGGTGGAGGACGCCGCGACCTGGTCCGCGGCGATCCGCGAGTCCCAGCGCGCCACCGCCAGGCGATTCATCGAGAACGGGGCGCTGGTGGAGGATCCGGAGACCCTGTGGGCGGATCCCACCTGCGAGGCCGGGCCCGGCGCCCGGATCGGGGCCTCCGTGCGACTCGCCGGCAACACGAAGATCGCCGCCGGCGCCGAGGTCCAGAGCTTCTGCCGGCTCGAGAACACCGAGGTGGACGCCGGAGCGCGCATCCTGAGCCATTCGGTGCTGCTCGACAGTTCCATCGGGCGCGATGCGAAGGTGGGTCCCTTCGCCCACATCCGCCCGAACACCCGGCTCGAGCCCGAGTCCTTCGCGGGCAGCTTCGTCGAGACCAAGAACGCCGTGCTCGCGCGGCGGTCCGCGCTGCCCCACCTGTCCTACGTGGGAGACGCAGACGTCGGCGTGCGCGCGAACCTGGGAGCCGGCACCATCACCTGCAACTACGACGGGCGCGGGAAGTACCGGACCGTGGTGGAAGCGGGCGCCTTCGTGGGCAGCAACGCCATTCTGGTGGCGCCGGTGACCATCGGCCGGCGGGCCTTCGTCGCCGCGGGGTCGGTGATCGTCGAGGATGTCCCCGAGGGTGCGCTCGCCATCGCCCGGGGCCGTCAGGCGGTGAAGCCGGGCCGCGCGGCGGGCCGCTTCGAAGGAGCCGACGAGGTCTGAGCCCGACCCAGAAGATGGAGGCGCTTCCGGCGCTCCTTGCCGAGATCCGCGACCAGCCGGCCGCGGCGCGGCGCACGCTGGCCGCCCTCGCAGCCAGTGCGTCCCGGCGGGCCGCCGCACTTCGGGACGCCGACGCGCTCCGGCAGGCGAGGGTCCTCCTCGTCGGGGCCGGATCGAGCCGCTACGCCGCCGAGATCGGCGCCGACTGGTTCCGGGGCTGGAGACTCGATGGCGACGTCCGTTCGGCGAGCGGCGTCGGCGGGCCGCCGGCGAGCGGCGTCCTGCTGGTCGTCACCCAGTCCGGCGCCACCCGCAGCACCCTCCGGCTTCTCGACCAGGCCGCGGCCGCCGGCATCTTTCGCATCGTGGTTACCAACGAGGCGGAGAGCCCGGCGGCGGGAAGCGCGGAGCTGGCGCTCATTACCGAGGCGGGACGGGAACGGGCGATTCCGGCGACCAAGACATTCACTTCGGCCCTGGTCGCGCTCCGGGTTCTGGGTCTCGAATGGGCCGCCGCGCGCGGCCGGCGGCCGCCCCAGCCAGGACCGCGCCACGACCCGGCGAACCTCCTCGACGACGCGGTGGCGCGGGAGTCCGAGATCGCGGCGCGGATCGCCGAGATCGAGATCGGCGGTCCGTGGTTCTTCCTGGGAAGCGGCATCTTCAGTCCCCTCGCACGCGAAGGCGCCCTCAAGCTGATGGAGACCGCGCTGCTCCCGGCCATCCCGGTACCGGCCGGCGAGCTGGCCCACGGACCGGCCGCCCTGCTCGGGCCGACCACGCCCGTCGTGCTGCTGTCCGCCAACGCCCCTCTTTCCCGGAGCGCGGCGCGGTCCGTCGCCGCGGCCCGCGCCGCCGGCGCTCCGGTGCTCCGGTTCGGCGATTCCGGGGTCCCCGCGGAACTGCAACCCTTCGCGGTGGCGCCCGTCCTGCAACTGCTCGCCTTCTTCGCCGGACGGCAGCTCGGCCGCGACGTGGATGCCCCGGCGGGCCTCCAGAAGGCGGTCCGTGACGACTGATCCGGCCCGCTCTCACGACCGCGCCGGGCAATCGGTCCTCGCGGGGCTCAACGCCTCCCAGCAGGAGGCGGTCTCGGCGCCCGCCGGACCCACCCTGGTGCTCGCGGGAGCCGGCTCCGGCAAGACCCGGGTCATCACGCACCGGATCGGCTGGCGCCTGCTCGTGGACGGGGCCCCGCCGGAGTCCATCCTCGCCGTCACCTTCACGAACAAGGCCGCGCGGGAGATGCGCACCCGCGTGAACGCCCTCGCCGCCGAGGTGCGGGAAACCGGATCCCTGCCCTGGGTATCCACCTTCCACGCGTTCGGGCTCAACCTGCTGCGGCGCTTCGGCGGCGACATCGGCCTGGCGTCCGGGTTCCCGGTGTTCGGGGCCGACGAGAGCCGGGCCCTCGTTCGGCAGGTCGCCCGCGAACTCCTGATCGACGACGACCGCCTCCCGCTCGGGCGGCTCGTCCAGTTGATCTCCCGGCTCCGGAACGCCGAGGCCTCCGGGGCCGCCTTCCATGGACCGCGGGATCCCCGGCTGGGGGAGTCCGTGCGGGAGGCGACCGCCCTGTACCGGCGCAAGGTCGCCGAACTGAACGGCGTGGACTTCGACGACCTGCTGATTCGCGCCCTCGAATTGCTGGACGCCTCGGAGGCGGCCCGCGCGTTCGTCAGCCGGCGCGTCCGCCACCTGTTGATCGACGAGTATCAGGACACCGGTCCCACCCAGCACCGGTTGGTGCTGCGGCTGGCCGGTCACCGGGACGTCTTCGCGGTCGGCGACGACGACCAGGCGATCTACTCGTTCCGGGGCGCCGACTTTCGCAACATCCTCCGTTTCCGGGAGGACTTTCCGGGCGCGCGGGTCCTGCGGCTGGAGGAGAACTACCGGTCCACCGCCGCCATCGTGGATGCCGCCAACGCGGTGATCCGCCGCAACCGGCGCCGCGACGGCAAGACCCTCCGGCCGCTGGGAGAGCAGGGCGAGCGCGCCCGGTTCCGTTCGTTTGCCAGCGAAACGGCCGAAGCGCAGGCGATCGCCATCGAGATCGCGGCAGCGGGAGAGGGGCGCCGCTCCACCGCCGTGCTCCTCCGCACCCGCGCCCAGACCCGCGCGTTCGAAGAAGCGTTCGCCGCGCACCGGATCCCGCACGTGATCGTGGGCGGGCTCCGCTTCTACGAGCGGCGCGAAGTCCTGGACGCGCTCGCCTGCCTCCGGGTGGCGGCCAATCCCGGCGACGACTCCGCATTTCGGCGGGCCCTGGCGGCGATTCCGCGCGGCGTGGGCCCGAAGTCGCTCCGCCGCATCGAAGAGCAGGGGGCCGAGGACGAAACGTCCCTGCTCGCTGCGGCGGAGCAGGTCGTGGCGGACCGGGGCCTGCCGGCCCGGGCGCTGAACGGTCTCCACGCCTTCCTGGAAGGGATCGCGGCGGTTCGCCGCGCCATCCCCGGGGGACCGGAGAAGGTCGTCCGTTCGGCGATCGCGGACACGGGCCTCGGGCCCTTCTTCCAGGAGAACGACCGGGAGCGTTTCGAGAACCTCGTCTCGCTGCAGAACGCCGCCCGGGAGTTCGAACGCTCGAATCCGGACGGCACGGTGGACGCCTTTCTGGACCAGGTGAGCCTCCTGTCGGCGGAGGACCTGATGCCGGAAGAGGGGGCCGACCCCGGCGTTCCGCCGGTGATGGTGATGACCGTCCACGCCGCCAAGGGGCTCGAGTTCGACTCGGTCTTCCTGGCCGGCCTCTGGGAGGGGCTCTTCCCGCACGCGTTCTCGCTCGAATCGGACGTCCAGCTCGAAGAGGAACGGCGCCTCTTCTACGTCGGGATGACCCGGGCGCGGAAGCGCCTGCAGCTTTCGGCGGCGCCGGGGGGAGCACCCTATCTGCGGTCGCGGGGCGGTGTTTCGCGGTTCCTCGGCGAGATTCCCCGGGACCTGCTGGACGCGGCGCGCGGGGAGGCCCGGGCCATTCCCCTGGGAACCGTGCCGGCCGCCGGGCCGTTCCGGAAGGGCGACACCGTGCGCCACCGCAAGTTCGGGGTCGGCCGGGTGGAGACGGTGGACCCCGACGGCAAGCGCCTCTCCGTCCTCTTCCGGTACTACGGCCGGCGGCGGCTCGTCGTCGAGTTCGCACGCCTCGAACGGGTTTAGTTGGTCGTGATGGCACCGCCGGCTTGGAACGCCGGCTTCAGCCGGCACAGCCCGCCAAGGGCGGGCGGCGAGACGGACCTCATTGGCTGGATAGCGCGGCCACGCGCGCCAATGCGCCCGGGGTAACGACGAACCGCCCGCGGCCCTGCGGGCCGCTGTGCCGGCTGAAGCCGGCGTTCCAAGCCGGGTGCGCAGTCCCGGTGGGTGGGATCAGCTTGGGGCGGGTTCCGTGAGATCGTCGAGTTCGAAGGCTGCGGCGTAGGGGACGCCCGCACCCGTCAACAGCGGACCGGCCCCCATCCCGCGGTCCACGAGCGCCACCGCTCCCACCACCTCGAAGCCGGCCTCGCGGGCGGCTTCCACCGCCGCCAGGGTGGATTTCCCCGTGGTGGCGGTGTCTTCGAGGATGACTGCCGCACCGTGCGGGCGCTCCACCCCCTCGATGCGCCGGCCGCGGCCGTGGTCCTTCGCCTCCTTGCGAACGAAGAACCCGGCGAGCTGCCGGCCGGCGGCGCTGGCTTCCATGACGACCGCGGTCGTCAGGGGGATCGCCCCGGCCGCCATCCCGCCCACCGCGGAGGCCTGAAAGCCCGAGCGGTCCATGGTGTCGAGCAGGACGCGGCCGACCAGCGCCGCCGCGTCGGAACGCATGACGGTGAGCCGGGCGTCCACGTACACGTTGGAGGTCCCGCCGTGCGCCAGTTGGAACTCGCCGAACCTGACGGATTCCCGGCGGAGGATGGCGAGCAGGGCGCTCCGGGGATCGCCGCTCACGCTCCCGGGCGTCCCCGCAGTTTCTCTCCGTCGGCGGTCGCAGTTTCGCCCGCTGGGCGGGCGGTGCCGGTGTGAACACCGGCGCTCCCGAGGAGTCGTCTCACGTGGTCGGCTCGATGGCGGCGATGATCCAGCGCGCCGGCACGGCAGTGCCCTGCTGGTTCTGGAGGTCGTAGCGGATGAGGGCGAAGCGGTATTCGCGCGCCGCCCCTTCCTCCATCGTCCGCACCAGCACCTCCTGCTCCGAGATGTTCCCCGTCAGGTAGTCCACGGGCGCCTCCCGGAGCAGGCTCCGCTGGGCGCGCCGGCGTTCCTCATCGAGCGCCATCTGCACCTCGCTCAGCGAGGACACCAGCCGGCGCCGTTCCGCTGCGTGGGCGTCCCACTCGGCGGCGATCTCCCCCAGGCGTCCCCCGATGGGGACGTCCAGGTTTCCGTCCCGACGGTCCAGGATCCTCCCGAGGGCGTCCTGGTTCCCCTGACGAAAGTCGTAGAAGATCTTGAACTGCTCGTCCCGGGCGGCCTCCGCGTCCGTCTCCTCCTGGCGAAGCTCCGGAACCCGGTACGGACCCTCGGTCACCATCCCGCTCTCGAGGATCTCCCACGATTCGACCGGGCCGCCGGGGAAGCCGGCCATCGAGAGCCCGGCGGCGCTCACCCGGTCCTCCGCCGCGAGGGCGCGAAAGAACTGCGAGAGGAGCGTTTCTTCGGGCGGGGAGGAACAGCCGGCTCCGAACGCCGCCACCGCAAACCCAAACAGAGCGGTGCGGAAGCCACGAGGGGCGGCGCGGAGGGACGCGGTCATCGCGGTTACGTGTCCGTCGGTTCTTCGGGTCCGGCGACAGGCGAGCCGTCCGACGATACCGCTTCTTCGTCGGGCGCGTCAGCCGCGTCTTCCTCGGGGGGCGCCGGCGGAATTCGGGTGATGGCGACGACTTCGTCGCCCTCCCCGACGCGGATCGCCCGGACGCCCTTGGTGATGCGCTTGAGGTCGCGGAAATCCTCGACGGGGATTCGGACGGCTTTTCCGGCCGCTGTGATCGCGATCACCTCTTCGCCGCTGCGCACGGCGACAGTCGCCACCGTATGCCCGTTTCGTTCGGAGGCCTTGATGTTCAGGACTCCGAGACCGCTGCGGCCCTTTAGCGGATAGTGGTCAAGTGAACTCATCTTCCCGTAGCCGTGCTCGGTCACGGTGAGAAGCGAGGTGCCACCGTCCGGCTCGTCCTCGACAGTAACGAGGCTGACCACCTCGTCGTCGCCCCGAAGCCGGATACCTCTTACCCCAGCCGTGTCCCGACCCATGGACCGGACGTCGCTCTCCCGGAAGCGAATCGCTTTCCCATTCCTCGTCGTGAGGACGACATGACTCTCCCCGCTAGTCAGCGTCGCCGCCAGCAGAGCGTCCCCCTCGGGGATCCGGACGGCTCGCAACCCGACGGCCCGGACGTTCCGGTACTGGGACAGCGCCGTTCGCTTGACCTGACCGCAGCGGCTCGCGGTGAACAGATGGAGGGATTCGGAGGCTTCGTCGTCTTCCGGAAGCGGCACGATGGCAACGACCTGCCGCTCCTTCGGAAGGCTCAGGAGGTTGACGATGGCGCGGCCCCTGCCCGCCTTGCCCGCCTCGGGGATTTCGTAACCCTTGAGCCGGTACGCGATCCCCTCGTCCGTGAGGAACAGGAACCGGCTGTGGGTGTTCCCGATCAGCACGTCGTGGATCGCGTCGCCGGCGCGGATCCCGGCTCCGGAGTGTCCGGTGCCGCCCCGCGACTGGGCCCGGTAGTCGGTGAGCGGAGTCCGCTTGATGTAGCCCGCCTGGGTCACCGAGATCACGATGTCCTCGACCGGAATCAGTTCCTCGATGGACAGGTCGCCCGCGTCCTCGACGATCTCGGTACGCCGCTCGTTGCCGTGTTTCCGGGCGGCGGCCTGGGCCTCGTCGCGAATGATCCCGTCCACCCGCTCGGGGCTCTGCAGGAGATCCCGGAGGTCGTGGATCTTCTCGCCGAGTTCGGCCATCTCGGCCTCGATGCGCTCGCGCTCCATCTGGGTCAGGCGCTGGAGCCGCAGATCCAGGATCGCCTGGGCCTGCGCCTCGGAAAGGCCTTCCTGGTCCGGCGCCGCCCGGCCGTTCCCGGCGCGGGCGAGGAGTTCGCGGTCGGTGCCGAAACGCCGCGGCTGGAGCTCGCGCATCAGCCGAGCCCGGGCGCTCGCCGGGTCTTTCGAACGCCGGATCCACTCGATGACTTCATCGAGGCGGTCCACCGCCGCGGCGAGCCCCTCGAGGATGTGCATGCGCTGCTCCGCCCGGTCGAGTTCGAAGCGGGTGCGCCGGCGGACCACCTGCCGCCGGAACTGGAGGAACTCGCGCAGCATTCCGAGCAGGGAGAACAGCCGCGGCCGGTTCTGGGAGATCGCGAGGAGGTTCATGCCGAACGAGGACTGCATCGCCGTGTGCCGGTACAGGTTGTTCAGGACGATCTGGGGTTCCTCGCCCCGCTTCAGCTCGATGACGACCCGCATGCCGCGCCGGTCCGACTCGTCGCGGAGGTCCGAAATCCCGCTCAGGCGCTTGTCCTTGACCAGTTCGGCGATCTTCTCGATGAGGCGGGCCTTGTTGACCTGGTAAGGGATCTCGGTGACGACGATGCGGTCCCTGCCGTCGCGGGCGGTCTCGAAGTCGGCGACCGCCCGGACCTGGATGATCCCGCGGCCCTCGTAGTAGGCGCCCACGATGCCGCGCCGCCCGTGGATCCGGCCTCCGGTCGGGAAGTCGGGTCCGGGCACCAGTTCCAGCAGCTCGGCATTCAGGTGTTCGTCGCTCGCCTCGGGGTGCTCGATCAGGTGCACGAGCGCTGCGGTGACCTCGCGGAGGTTGTGCGGCGGTATCTTGGTCGCCATCCCCACCGCGATCCCGTCCGAACCATTCACCAGCAGGCCCGGCACGACGGTGGGAAGAACCTCCGGTTCGACGGTCTTGCCATCGAAGTTGGGCTGGAAATTGACCGTGGCGCGGTCGATGTCCTCCATCATGGCGATGGCGAACTGCGTGAGCCGCGCTTCCGTGTACCGGTAGGCGGCCGGAGGGTCCCCGTCCACCGAACCGAAGTTGCCCTTCCCGTCGATCAGCGGGTGGCGCTGGTTGAAGCCCTGGGCGAGCCGGACCAGCGTGTCGTAGACCGAGGCGTCCCCGTGCGGGTGGTACTTCTTGAGGACCTCCCCGACGATGCCCGCGCACTTCGAATAGGAGCGGGAAGGGAGCAGGCCCTCCCGGAACATCGCGTACACCACCCGCCGCTGGACCGGCTTCAGCCCGTCCCGGACGTCGGGCAGGGCGCGGCCGATGATCACCGACATGGCGTAGTCCATGTAGGACTGCGTCATCTCGGTCTCGATGTGCTCGACGCGCTGGTAGCGCGCCCGGCTCATCGAACCGCCGTTTCCGTTGGCGTTGCCCGCGGCCTCCGGATCCGTGAAGGAAGCGTCAGACATCCAGGTTGGAAACGTTCAGGGCGTTCTTTTCGATGAAAGCGCGCCGGGGCTCCACCTGATCCCCCATCAGGGTGCTGAACAACTCCGCCGCGTCGAGGTCGTCTTCGACCTGCACCCGCTTCAGGCTGCGGACATCGGGATCCATCGTGGTGTCCCAGAGTTCATCGGCGTCCATTTCACCGAGTCCCTTGTAGCGCTGGATCTTGAGGTTGCGGCGGGCGCTGTCGAGCAGGTGATCCAGCAGGGCGCCGGCGGAATCGAGTTCGCACTCGAGGTTGGAGGCGGGCGTCCCGCTCCGGCTATCGGCGCCGGGTCCACCGCCGTTCACGAAGACGCGAATGGGACGCGTGTCGAACTGGCGGATCTGCTCGTAGAGCGCGACCAGCCGGTGGTATTCCCCGCGCTCGAAGAAAGGGCTGCCGAAGCGGCGCGTGAACGCCTGGCCGTCCCCGGACTGGATCGGTTCGATGGCGTAGCGCCGTCGTGAGCCGGCGTCGGCCACCACCCGCGCCGGCGAGCCGGCCTCGGTCAACCGCTGCGCGAGGTCGTCCATTTCGCGGCGGGAAGCCGTGATCTCGCTCCCGCTCCGGCTGCGGAGCAGCCATAGCGCCAGGTTCCGCGGATAACCGCGGCGCTCCGATGCGTCGAGACGCTCCCGGACCTGGCTCAGGCGCCGCACGCTGGCGAGCAGCTCGTTGCCCGAAACGTCCGCCTCTCCCGTGGACACCGTTCTGCCCGCCACCGACCGCTCCAGCAGGTAGGTGTTGAGCCCCCGATCGTCGAGGAAGTACTGGTCGGGCCGGCGTTCCGATTTGGGATGCTCCACCCGGTAGAGTGGGGGTTCGGCGATGTAGAGATACCCGTCGTCCACGAGTCCCTTCATCCGGCGGTAGAAGAAAGTGAGCAGCAGCGTCCGGATGTGGGAGCCGTCCACATCCGCGTCGGTCATGATGATGACCCGGTGATACCGGAGCGAGGTCAGGTCGAGCTCCGTGTCGATCCCGGCGCCCAGCGCGGAGATCAGCGCCTTGATCTCCTCGTTCTCCAGCATCCGGTTCGCCTTGGTCTTCTCGACGTTCAGGATCTTGCCGCGCAACGGCAGGATCGCCTGGAACTTCCGGTCGCGGCCCTGCTTCGCCGACCCGCCGGCCGACTCGCCCTCCACGATGAAGAGCTCGCTCTCCCTGGGGTCGCGCTCCTGGCAGTCCGCGAGTTTTCCGGGGAGCGAGGTGGATGCGAGCGCACTCTTGCGCCGCGCCATGTCGCGCGCCTTCCGGGCGGCTTCCCGGGCCTGGAAGGAATCGACCACCTTGGAGACGATGGACCTGGCCTCGCCCGGGTTTTCCTCGAAGAAGCGCACCAGTTCCTCGTAGACGAGTGAGTCCACGAAACCCTGAACGCTGCTGTTGCCGAGCTTCGTCTTGGTCTGGCCTTCGAACTGGGGCTCGGGAACCCGGACGCTGATGACCGCGGCGAGCCCGACCCGGGCGTCCTCGCCCTGGATGCGGGCCTTGAGTTCCTTCCCCAGACGGGAAGTCTGCGCGTAGGCGTTGATGGCCCGGGTGAGCGCCGCGCGCATCCCGCTGAGATGCGTGCCTCCCTCCGGGGTGCTCACGTTGTTCACGAAGGAATGGAGCGCCTCCCGATAGCTGCTGTTCCACTGAAGCGCCACTTCACACGAGTGCGCTCCGGAGGAAGAGCCGCCGTTCGCCACCTCCGGAGACTCCACCTGGAAGCTGATGACCGAGGGATGGATCGGGTTCTCGTTGTGGTTCAGGTGCGCCACGAACTCGGAGATTCCACCCTCGTAGTGAAAGCGGGAGCTCTGGCCGTCGCGCTCGTCCACCAGCTCGATCTCGACCCCCCGCACGAGGAACGCCAGTTCCCGTACGCGGTGGGCGATCTGGTGGAAGTCGAACTCGGTGGTCTCCTCGAAGATGGTCGGATCGGGAAGGAAGTGAACGAGGGTTCCGGTGTCCTCCGGGTCCGTTTGGCCGATCGTCTCGAGCGGCCCGGTTCGTTCGCCGCGGCGGTAGGACTGCTGGTGGATCGCCCCGTTGCGGCGGACCTCCACCCGGAGCCAGGTCGCGAGCGCGTTCACGACCGAAACGCCGACCCCGTGCAGACCGGCGGAGTACTTGTAGGTGTCGGCGTCGAACTTGCCGCCCGCGTGCAGCCGGGTCATCACCACCTCGACCGCCGGGAGCCCGGTGCTGGGCTCGGGATCCACCGGGATTCCCCGGCCGTCGTCGCGCACCGAAAGGCTGCCGTCCTGGTGGATGGTCACCTGGATGCGGCCGCAGTGGCCCGCCATCGCTTCGTCGATGCTGTTGTCCATCACCTCCCGGAAGAGGTGATGCAACCCGGACTCTCCCGTGGAACCGATGTACATCGCGGGCCGGACCCGCACGGCCTCGAGGCCCTCGAGGATCTTGATGTCCCCGCCCGAGTACGCGTTCGGCGGAGTGAGTACGGTGCTGTCCATGCTCAGCGGACCGTGGGTGGTCGCGGACCGATCAAACGAGCGGCATCCCGACGCAGAAGTGTTCGATGCTGTCGTCCTCGTCGACCGGACGCAGGATGAAGGCGGTGTCCGGAGTATTGAACTCCAGCGCGACCGCCTCGCAGTCGAAGCTCTTCGCGAAATCACGCAGATGCACGAGGTTCAGGTGAAGGGTCAGCGGAGTACCCGACGCCTCCAGGACCTCGACCTCCGAGATCGCCTCTCCCCGCACCGAAGTGACGTCGATTCGAATGGACTCCTCGCCGATATCGAGCTTGGCCCGGTTGAAGTCCCCCGTCGAGAACGGGAGTGCGGCCTGGACGGCGCCCAGCAGTCCCTCCCGGCTGGTGCGGATCCGGATCGGGCAGTCGCGCGGGATCACGTGCTCGTACTCGGGCAGCCGGTCGGCGAGCTTGGCGCACACCAGCAGCCGGTGTCCGAACTCGAGGAAGAGGTGGTTCTCCCCTTCGAAGAAGCGCATGCCGGAGTCGCCGCTGCGCGCCAGCAGGGTCAGCTCGGAAATCGCCTTCATTCCGAGTCCGAAGGCCTGCTTGCCGCCGGAAGCGGTTCCGTCTCCATCTCCCAGTTTGGCGCTGGAGTAGGCCAGGCGCGAGTGATCGGATGAAACGATCCGCACGCTGCTGCCTTCGACTTCAATCTGCGCGCCGGCCGTCGCGACCGAGGCGTCCACCGCGGCCGGAAAGGCGTACGAGCCGGATCGCAGCAGGGTCGCAAACATCTCCGACGGCACCGTGCAGAGTGAATCCGCAGGGGGGTCCGAGAGCGTCGGGGGATCTCCGACCCGGCCGGGGATGCGGGTGTCGTTGCCGCCGCAGCGCACCTGAATCCAGTTCTGGTCGGTTTCGTGGAACGAGACCTGCTCCGCGCGCCCTTCCTTGAGCCAGCGCGCCAGCAGACTCACGGGAACGCTGAGCAATCCGTCGCCGCTGGTTTCCGCGGCGATGCTGGACCTGAGACCGATCTCTCCGCCCGATGCCGTCAATTCGCATCCGTTCTCCGATGGTCGGAAGGTGACATTCGAGAACATGGAGAGCGGGTCTGACGGCCGGTTCTCGACCACGCCGGCGAACAGGTTCAGTTCTGCCAGAAGGGCTTCTCGGTCAGTAGTGAAGTCCATGGAACGCTCTTTTCTGAATCAGCAATTGGCGGCGCGGAAATGCGGGAGACTCCCGCGGATATCGACAGGATCAAAGACGCCTCGATTCGAAACCGTGAGAGGCGTAAAGATCGAACGGATCAATAGAAACAGAGGAGCCGCCGGGGGGAATTATAGTCAATAATTTAGCGTGTGGAAAGTGGGGATAAATCATCTAAATCATTGAAAATAGGACATTTGAAGGGTCTGTTGATTGTTGGGGAACTGCCCGGTTGATGGTGGGGTCCTGTGCAAAACCGCACAACCGGTGTCCGGCGGGTATGGGCAGGCCGGGTTTTCCACAGGAATCCACACGTTTTCCACAGGTTTTCCGCACCTTTTCCACATTCTTCGGGAGGCCCGAGGAGCGTGCGCTTCCGCGTCCGGTCCAGGGGGGCTGGAGCAGGTTTCCGCTCGGTTCTGCCGATCAGGAAAGCTGGTCCAGGAGTCGCTCGAGGAGCTTGTTGAGTCCCAGATCACGCTTGCGCGCCGCAGCGATGCGACGGATTCCGTAGGTCACCGTCGAGTGGTCCCGCCGGAACTCCTTCCCGATCTCCACGAGAGTCCGGCCCGTTGTCTGGCGGCAAACGTACATGGCCACGTGGCGCGCAAGGACGAGCACGTTGGACCGCTGCTTCCCGACAAGACGTAGCGGCGCGAAGCCGAAGGCCTTCGCCACGGCCACCTGAACCTCCTGGATGGAGGGTTGTCGGCTTCGTCGGGAGGCACGCTCCGAGAGGATCCGGTCCAGGAGAGCGGGAGTTATCTGGACCCGGTCGGCATTCGACTTGGCGGCCAGTTTGTTGACGGTTCCTTCGAGTTTCCGGACATCGTGCTGGTAGCGGGAGGCGACGGTCTCCGCGACCCCATCCGGCAGCTCCAGCCCCAGGGTGGCGGCCTTCCTGCGCACAATGGCCGCCCGCATTTCCCAGTCGGGACTGCCGATGTCGGTCGCCAGCCCGCTCTCGAGGCGGCTCCTGATCTGGCCGTCCAGGTTCGGGATATCCCGCGGGTCGCGGTCTGACGTCAGGACAATCGGCCGGCCCCGGTCCGACAGCGCAGCGAGCGCATAGAAGAACTCCTGGGCAACCCGGGTGAAGCTGTCGAGACCGGTGATGAACTGGATGTTGTCCACCAGCAACATGTCGAGCTGGGCGCACTCGTGGCGAAAACCGAAAAGATCGTGCGACTTGATGGCGTTGACCACCTGGGTGCTGAAGGTGTCCCCCCGGGTCAGGAGGATCGTCCGCCCCGGGTTCTGTTCCAGAAACCGCCGGGCGATTGCCTGGAGGAGGTGGGTCTTGCCGAGCCCGGCCTCTCCGTAGATCAGGAGTGGGTTGTAGGGGGAGTTCTCGACTCCCGGATTGCTCACGTCCAGAGCTGCCGAGTGGGCGAACCGGTTGCTCGCACCGACAACGAACGAATCGAAGGAGAAGGAAGCGCAAACGGCGTCGCTCCGCAAGCTGGGCCGTGGCGGCTCGCCGTTCCGGGCGCGATGGGAGCCGCCTGGGACATCGTTCACCGCCGACAGGCTGCCCGTCGACCCCGGAGCGGCGCCGGCGTTTTCGGCCGGGAAGGCGGTTCCCCCGGCGGCGGCGCAAGGACCCGCGGAGACCGAACACCGAATCGAGGCCATCGGGCTGCCCGTCGCTGCGAACGCGCGCAGGATCCGGTCCCGGTATTCGCCCTCGAGATGGTTCGCGAACATGGCGTTGGGAACGCGGATTACGACGACGTCGTTTTCGGCCCCCACGAACCGGGCCGGAGCGAACCAGGTGTCGAATTCATGGGGAGAAAGGCTCGCCCTGATGGCGGACAGCACCTCCCTCCACTGGTCCTCGGCGGTTTCGGGCGCTTTGATGGCTGTTGTCAGGCGCGAAGGTCGGTGCAAGAAAAGATCGGAAGATTGAGGCTGAAGGCGCAGCAGTAGCTGGGACGAAAAAGGGAAAAGAACCGCCCGCCCGGCTCGCGGCGGCGCGGTTCTCGAGGACCGGGGCGGAATGTAGCAACGCCCCTTCGGGACGCGTCAACCCGGTCGTGACAATCCCAAGAATTCCCCGAGAAAAAACCAATGCAGGGCGGAACGGCGCGGCGTCCTTTCGGCCGGTTTTGGCCCGCTGGGAATCCAGTACCGCGGCTTCGGACGCGTGGTATTCGCAGGGACCGGCACCGCCCGAGGAACGTGTACAGCGCCATGGACGACCCGCGGCCGTTCGGGCGGAAACCGAAACTGACTTTACGTGAAACGTGCGTTGGCGGTATACTGTCGCGCTCGGCGGAGCGGGGCGGCGGCAGCGGCCTCGACCACCGGGTTTTTCTTTAGATTCAATGACTTGGAGAGGACAATCCCGTGAAACGGACGTTTCAGCCCAATAGGCGGCGGAGGAAGCGGAAGCACGGTTTCCGGGCGCGGATGAGCACTCCCGGCGGCCGCGCGGTCATCGCCCGCCGGCGTCGCCGGGGCCGTCGAAGGCTGTCGGCCTAGGCCGAGCCGCCGGTAGATGATGGACGCCCGCCGGGACGGGTCTCTGTCGCGGGACCAGCGGATCGTCCGGTCCTCCGAGTTCCGTGCGGTGATGGCCTCCGGAGCGCGCGGCGTTTCCCCCTGCCTCGTGGCCATCCGGCCGGCCGGCGTCACCGGCAGCGCGCCTCCGCGCCTCGGCGTGGTGGCCAGCCGGAAGATCGGAGGGGCGGTCCGGCGGTCCCGGGCCAAGCGTCTCCTGCGCGAGGTGTACCGGCGGGGGGAACGTCCTGCCGGAGATCTCGTCCTGATCGCCCGCCGCGGAATCGAGGACGCCTCCTGGCCGGACCTGGAGCGCGCCTACCGGACCGCGACGCGGATGGCCACCGCAAGGGGACGCGAACGGCGCCGGCGGGGACGACAGAATCCGGACGGAAGCGGACGGCAGGCCTGAGATGGCGACCGGCATCCGCGCAACCACGGCTCTCGACGAGCCGCATCCGGGACTCCTGAGTCGCGCTCTCGCCGGGTTCTTCCTGAGCCTCATCTGGGCGTATCGGGTGGCGCTCAGCCCGCTCTTCGCAGGGGTCTGCCGGTTCCAGCCGTCGTGTTCGCACTATGCCGAGGAAGCCATCCGGCTTCACGGCCCGGGGCGCGGGTTTGTACTCGCCGCCCGCCGCCTGTTGCGCTGTCATCCGTTCGGCGGGTCCGGATACGACGCGGTGCCGGCGCCGACCGGCCAAAACGGCGGCCTCGGCGCTGACGTCAGGGACTGCTGATCATGGAACGGCGCGTCCTTCTCGCGTTCCTGCTGTCGTTCTTCGTCTTTCTCCTCTTCGTCCGTTTCTTCGGACCGGAGAGCGCGCCGCCGGCTCCCCCGGCCGAGGAAACTCCGGTCGCCGCGAGCCCCTCCCCGGCCCCGGACCTCTCCGTCCCTGCGCCCGAAACCGCAGCCCCGGCCGTCCCGGCGGAGATACGGGAAGCCGAGCGCGAGCAGACGGTCACAGTGGAGACGAGCCGATACGTGGCGGAGTTCTCGAACCGTGGTGGCCGGCTCCTTCGGCTTCGGCTCCTCGAACACACGAATTCCCTGGGGGCTCCGCTCGAGGCGCTGCCCCAGGGCGACGATCTCGTGGACTCGGTCCGGCCGCTCGACGTCGTGCTCCCCGGCGACCCGGCCCCCACCCGGCTCACGACCGCGCTGCACGAGGTCGCCGTCGATGGGCAGATCCGAACGGGTCCGGTGCGGCTGGATTTGAGGGAGGGAGAAACCCGCGAGATCGAGTTCCGCTACGCGTCGGCCGACGGCCTGGAGGTCTCGAAGACCGTGCGGGTTCAGGGTGGCGACTATCGGATGGGGGTGTCCGTGTCGGCAATCCGGGGAGGTGCGGAGCAGTTGAAGGAGGTCTTGTTCGGTCCCGGGATCGAGCACGAAAGCTCCGTCGGGAGATACGAGACCGCCGAGCAGGGCGTCATCGAGTCCGGGGGTGAGAGCCGGCTCTTCTCCTTCTCCGAAGCGGCCGGCGGAGAGGCGGCGAGCCTGTCGGCCCAGGCGGTCGGCGTCGCGTCGCACTACTTCGCGGGACTGCTGGTGGCCGATCCCGGCCAGCGCTACGAGGCGCGGCTGGAGGCGCTGGCGATTCCCTGGGAGAGCTTTGAACTCGTCCCCGAGGACGCGAGCGGCTCCCGGAACCTTCTGGTCGCGCACCTGAGATCCGCGGGGACAAGCGAATTCACGCTGTTCACGGGCCCGAAGCAGGTGGAGCTGCTCACCGAACTCGGAGTGGACATCGTGGAATTCGGCGCCTGGCTGCGATTCCTGGTGGTTCCGATTCGGCAGGGACTGCTCTGGGCCTACGACCTGCTCGGGAACTACGGATGGGCCATCGTGCTGGTGACCATCCTGATCAGCCTGCTGCTCGCGCCGCTGAAGCACTACAGCTACGTCTCCATCCGGCGGATGCAGAAGATCAGCCCGCAGGTGAAGCGGATTCAGGACAAGTACAAGGCGCTGAAACCGACGGATCCGAAACGCAGCGAGATGAACCAGGAGATGGTGGCCCTGTACCGGGAGCACAACGTCTCACCCATCGGCGGCTGTCTGCCCATGCTGCTGATGATTCCCTTCTTCTTCGCCTTCTACCGGTTGCTCGTGGTTTCCGTCGAGCTGCGGCACGCCCCGTTCGTGTTCTGGGTTCAGGACCTGTCCCGGGAGGATCCGTACTTCATCCTGCCGTTGCTGATGGGGGCGAGTCAGCTCATCATGCAGAAGATGACCGCGACCCAGGCAGAGGGCATCCAGGCCAAGATCATGATGTTCATGCCCGTGGTCTTCGTCCTGATCATGGCCTGGGCGCCGTCCGGCCTGGTGCTCTACTGGTTCGCGAACAACGTGATTTCCATGGGACAACAGGCGGTGACCAGCCGGATCATGGACCGCCGGGAGGCGGACGTCAGCGTCGTAGAGGTGGCGGGCAAGGGGAAGCGGAACAAGGGCGGCCCGAGACGAAAACTGACGGCCGGGAGGTGACTGGCGGGCCTCTCACCGAGGCCCTGTCCGGCGTCGAGCCGCCGATTCCCCCGGAAGCGCGCGAGCAGCTGGCGCACCTCTTCCGGATGCTCCGCGCCTGGCGAGGCGCGGGGATCGTGGGTTTTCGGTCGGCGGAGGATCTCGCGATCCACTACTTTCGGGAGGCGCTGCTCCTCGGCCGCCTGCTCCCGGAGCACGGTCCTTTTCTGGACATCGGCAGCGGCGGCGGAACGCCGGCGCTGCCGCTCGCGATCGCCCGGGGCGGGCAATGGCTCCTGCTGGAGCCGCGGCAGGTCTCGGCTGCCTTTCTGGAGATGGCCACCGACAAGCTCGGGCTGAGCTCGCGCGTTCGTGTTATCAGACAAAGACTCAAGGAGTTCTTGAGCTCCGAGACGGGACGTGCTGAAGTCCGGCGCGTTTCGGCCGTGACGATGCGCGCGGTCAAGCTGCAGCGCGGCGAATGGGCCATGCTGGCGGCGGGAACGTCCGCCGGCGTGCCGGTGATCTGGCCAACCTCCCGCGCCGCCCGGAAACGCGCCGCGCTCGAGAGCGGCGTTTTCGACGAGGAATTCATCCCTGCGGACCGGGGGATTGTCTGGGTCGGACGACGCGGCAAACAGTCGCCTTGAGGGCCGCGTTGTTTCACGTGAAACACACGACGGTTCGTCGAAATGTCGTGGTAGTCTCGGGTTCCTCCAGATGAGGATTCTGGCGGTCGTCAACCAGAAGGGGGGGGTTGGCAAGACCACCACCACGGTGAACCTGGGCGCGGCTCTGGCGATCAGCGGGCATCGATGCCTGGTCGTGGATCTGGATCCTCAGAGCAACCTCACCACCAGTCTCGGGCTTCAGATCGCCGAGGACGGATACAGCATCTATGACGTGCTCGTGGACCGGGAACCTCTTGGAAGCGCGGTCGTGGACACCGACATTCCGAATCTGATCGCGTGTCCTTCCGATCCGTCGCTGGCCGCCGCCGACCTGCAGATCGCTGCGGACGATCCGGACCCCCACCGCCGGGCGCTCCGGCTCCGCGACGGCCTCTCGGATTTCGCCCGGGACGAGCCGGGCGCCGAATTCGTCCTGCTGGACTGTCCTCCGTCCCTGGGACTGCTGACCGTCAACGCCCTCGTCGCGGCCAGCGCCGTTGTCGTCCCCATGCAGTGCGAGTTCTTTGCGATGCAGGGACTTTCCCGACTGCTCGATACCGTGAGTCGAATCGGGCGCTCCTGGAACCCGGGACTCGATCTGCTGGGGGTCCTCTTCACCATGGTTGATCGGCGCACGAACCTCGCCCGGGACGTGATCGCCGAGGTCCGGGACAAGCTCGGGGACCGGGTCTTCGACTCCGTCGTTCCTCGATCGGTCCGGGCCGCCGAGGCGCCCTCCTACGGGCTCCCGCTGCAGATCTACGACCCGCGGTCCAAGGTGGCGGTCGCCTACGCGGACGTTGCGCAGGAGGTTCTTGCCCGGTGAAGCGGCGTGGTCTGGGGCGCGGCCTCGATGCCCTGCTTCCATCAGCCGTGTCGACCGACGGATCCCGTTCGGTACCGGTCGGCGAGCTGGTGCCCAATCCCGCGCAGCCGCGCTCGCAGATCGCTGCCGAGGACCTGGAGGGGCTGGCGGCGTCCATCGCCGCCCGCGGCGTCATCGAACCGATCGTGGTCCGGCCACAGGCCGGGAGGTTCCAGATCATCGCCGGGGAGCGCCGGTGGCGCGCGGCGCAGTTGGCGGGGCTCGAGCGCGTGCCGGTGGTGGTTCGCGACGCCTCCGATGAGGACGTCGGGTTGCTGGCGCTGGTCGAGAACCTGCAACGGGAGGATCTCAACCCGATCGAGGAGGCGCTGGCGTTTCGCCGGCTCGCCGATGCGGGAGGAATGACCCACGGCGCGATTGCCACGGAGGTCGGGCGAAGCCGCACCGCGGTGACCAATACGCTGCGGCTGTTGGAGCTGACGCCCCACGTAAGGCGGCTGGTGGAAACGGGGAAGCTGCGCGCGGCGGCGGCCCGGGCGCTCGTTCCGCTCGATGCCGCAGCCCAGGCCGCGCTTGCCGAGGAGATCGTCCGCGGCGAGCTCTCGGTTCGGGAGGTCGAGCGCCGGGTCAAGCGAGCCAGGGGGGCGGGCGGGCCCGCTCCCGCAAAAGCGCCCAGGCCGTCCGGTCTGGATCCGAACACGCGCGACGCGCAGGAGCGGATGCAGCGGGCGGTCGGCTTTCCGGTCCAGATCCGGCGGCGTGGTAAGGGCGGCGCCGTCCAGATACAATTTTTCTCCGAAGATGACCTGCACCGCATCTTCGTCGTGTTGACCAGCGAACGGGAAGTGAGCGAATAGAACGATGGCACGAGACCCATCGCGGGACGCCCATAGCGGATATGTCGGATCCGGGTCGCGTCTGTCAGGCCGACTGAACGCACCGGGCCCGTTCAACGTGAACGGGGAATTCGTGGGAGAAATCCACTCCGAGGACGAGGTTTCGGTGGGCAACTCCGGGAACTTCGATGGCCGGATCTACGCCCAGCGAGTCGTCGTGGAGGGCGGAGGCCGGGTGAGCGGCGAGATCGCGGCGCAGGACGTCATCGTGCATTCCGGAGGGTCCATTGCGGGCGTTGCGGTCCAGGCCGCCAATCTGACCCTGGAAGCCAAGAGCGATGCCGACGGCGCGCACTTCCGGGTCCACCGCGATTACAAGCGCTCGCCGTCCCAGGGAGCGGCCAACCCGGCTTCCCCACCACGGACAAAACCCCAAAGCGCCAGCGCCTGACGGCCATTTCAGGCCCCCGGACGTGTTGGCAAGGCCGGTGTCCGGTGATAGCCTTCCCGCCGTCCGTGACGGGTCAGTTCGCTGACCGCGCGCGTCCGGCTGCCCTCGGTTTTCCCGACTGGTGTCTTCCCGCTTTCTGGTGGGGCGGCCGACTTCCCTTGCATCCTGTAGGCCATAGGTTTCGTGACCATCATTCCTGACCTGACCGCCCTGATCGTGTCGGTGATCGTCGTGTGCCTGACGCTCGTCCTGAAGCGGCAGTTCTTCGAGCCGCTGGCGCATGCGATGGAAGCGAGGGAGACGCAGGCCGGCGGCGCCCGCGAGGCCCGGGAGGCGGCGGAGGCCGAGGTGCAGGCCGCGGAGACCCGGGTTGCGGATGCGGTCGCCGCCGTGCGCGAGGAGGGCTACCGCGAGATGGACCGGATACGGCGCGAGGCCGGCGAGCGTGCCGACGCCACGTTGCTGGCGGCCCGGGAAGCGGCGGCGGCGACACTCCAGGCGGGCAAGGACTCGCTCCGGGAACAGACCACGCGCGCGGCTTCCGAGCTCGAAACGGCTGCCGAGAGCCTGGCGAACGACCTGACCGCTCGCGTCCTGCGCCGCGCTTCATGAAGCGGTTTCAGCGACGCGTCTTCACCGGAACAGGAGTCATGCGGGCACTGCGGCCGCTCCTGGCGGCGGCTCTCGCCGGCATCCTCCTGGCCACCGTGGCGGCGCCGGCGTTCGCTGCCGAGGAGGGGGCCTCGTATCTGCCCAGGGTCGTCAACTTCACGATTCTCGCGACGATTCTGGTCCTCGCGCTTCGCAAGCCGATCGCCGGCTACCTCGAGGCGCGGGCGCTCCAGATTCGGGAGCAGCTTGCTGCGGCGCGGGCCGACCGCGAGGAGGCCGCCCGGGCGGCCGAACGCGCAACGGCGCGGTTCCGCGAACTGGACGATGAGGTGGAGGCGGCGCGGCAGCGGATCACCGAGGCCGCTACCGCCGAGGGCCGCCGCATCGTGGCGGCCGCCGAGGAACAGGCCAGGAAAGTCGGTGCCGCGGCCGAGGCCGAACTGAACCAGGAAGTACGGCTCGCGGAGCGCCGCCTGGCCGCCGGAGCGGCCCGGGCCGCGGTCGAGATCGCGCGGACGCGCCTCCGCGACACCATGTCCGAGGAAGACCATCGGCGCCTCATCGACGCCGGGATGACGGCGATCCGCCGCGACTGATCGGAAGGCGCACCGGAGATGTCCAGCGAAGTCGCCCGCCACTACGCGCGCGTCCTCCTGGACACGGTGGTCGCCGCCGGTGACGACGAGAGCCTGGAGACATTGGCGGGCGGTCTCGAGGAGTTCGCGGCGTCGCTCGAGCGTTCCGCCGGATTCCTCAAGACGTTGACCTCGCCAGCGATCACGAGGGGGCGGCGCGCGGCGGCCGCGAAGGCGGTCGCCGACCGGATCCTGCCCGACTCCCATCTGGGCAGGTTCGTCTCGGTCATGGTGGCCCGGGAGCGATCCGGACACCTGGTGGAGACCGCGGCAGCGTTTCGGGCGGCGCTGGATGAACATCGGGGGATCGTCGAAGCGGAGGTGGTGTCCGCGCGACAACTGGATGAGCGCGACCGGGAGAGCCTCCAGGCGGCGTTGGCGTCCGCCTTCTCCGGCACTCCGAGGCTGCGCTTCCGCGAGGATCCGGAGCTGCTCGGCGGATTCGTCATCCGCATCGGGAACCGCATCTACGACGCCAGCGTCAGCCGCCAGCTTTCCCGGTTCGAGGAGAAGCACGGAGTCTGATTCTGTATAAACGATCTGGAATCAACGAGTTATAGGAAGACCCATGAGTATTCGAGCAGACGAGATCGCCGCCCTGCTGCGGGAACAGATCGCCGGCCACGACACCGGCGTCGATGTCGCGGAAGTTGGAACCGTCGTCTCTTCAGGGGACGGGATCGCCCGCGTGCATGGCCTGGAAGGAGTCATGTACGGCGAACTGGTGGAACTGCCCAACGACGTGTTCGGCCTCGCGCTGAACCTCGAAGAGTCTTCGGTGGGACTCGTTCTCTTCGGGGACGTGACCTCCATCAGGGAGGGAGACACCGCGAAGCGCACCCGGCGGATCCTGCAGGTGCCCGTGGGCGAGGCCATGAAGGGGCGCGTGGTGGACGCCCTCGGCCGGCCGCTGGACGGCAAGGGACCCATCGAAACGAGCGAAATGGGCGCGGTGGAGCGCATCGCGCCGGGCATCGTCGCCCGGCAGCCGGTGAAGGAGCCCCTCCAGACCGGAGTCAAGGCCGTGGACGCCATGATTCCCATCGGCCGCGGCCAGCGCGAGCTCATCATCGGAGACCGCCAGACCGGAAAGACCGCGATCGCGGTGGACGCGATCATCAACCAGCGGGACACCGGCGTGGTCTGCGTGTATGTCGCGGTCGGCCAGAAACTGTCGACGGTTGCCCAGGTGGTGCAGACGCTCGAAGACCACGGGGCGCTCGACCACACGATCATCGTTGCCGCGGCGGCCTCGGAGCCGGCGCCGCTCCAGTACCTCGCGCCCTATTCCGGTTGCGCCATGGGCGAGTTCTTCATGGATCACGGCGGCCACGCCCTCTGCATCTACGACGATCTCTCGAAGCACGCCGCCGCCTACCGCGAGATTTCGCTCCTCCTGCGGCGGCCGCCGGGCCGGGAGGCCTATCCCGGCGACGTCTTCTATCTCCATTCGCGGTTGCTGGAGCGTGCGGCAAAGCTCTCCGACAAGCGGGGCGGAGGCTCCCTAACCGCCTTTCCCTTCATCGAGACCCAGGCCGGCGACCTGTCGGCCTATGTGCCGACGAACGTGATCTCGATCACGGACGGGCAGATCTACCTGGAGGGAGACCTCTTCAACGCCGGCATCCGCCCGGCCATCAACGTCGGCAACTCGGTCAGCCGGGTGGGAGGTTCGGCGCAGATCCGCGCGATGCGGCAGGTCGCGGGCACCATGCGGCTGCAGCTCGCGCAGTATCGGGAGATGGCGGCGTTCGCCCAGTTCGGCTCGGACCTCGACAAGGCAACCCAGGCCCAGTTGGCCAAGGGAGAGCGCCTGACCGAAGTCCTGAAGCAGGACCAGTACGAGCCGCTGCCGGTCGAACAACAGGTGGCGATCATCTTTGCCGCGAACGAGGGCTTCCTCGATGACCTCGAGCCAAGCGAGTGCCGGAGTTTCGAGGCCGGGCTCTATGAGTTCCTCGAGACCCGCCACCCGGACACGCTGGCCCGGGTCCGCGAGGAACGGAAGCTGGACGATTCGCTGACCGCCGCGCTCAAGGAGGCGATCGCCGAGTTCAAGCGCGACGCCTTCCGCGCCGGCGGAGCGGCGATCACCTCGGCCGCGGAGGCGCGGGAGCCGGTCCCCGCATAAGCGCCCAACCGCCCCATGCCGACCCTCCTCGAACTCCGCCGCCGCACCCGCAGCGTGCGGAACACCGAGCAGATCACCCGGGCCATGAAGATGGTCGCTACGGCGCGCCTTCGCCGGGCCCAGGAGGCCATCGTTTCGGCGCGGCCTTTCGCGGCGCGGATCCTGGAAGTCCTGAACTCGGTCGTGGTAGGGGCCAGGACCGACAGCCATCCGCTGCTTCGCGAGCGGCCGCCGCGCCGTGTCGAGGTGGTGGTGATCACCTCGGACCGCGGGCTCTGCGGGTCCTTCAATACAAACGTCCTCAAGCGCGCCGAGATCCTCCTCAAGTCATTGAGCGAGCAGGAGGTTGGCGTCCGGGCGGTCGGACGCAAGGGCAGGGACCACTTCCGCCGCCGTGGGGTGCGCCTCGTGGATCCGCTGGAGGACATCTTCCGGGCGCTCGGCTACGAACACGCCCGGGAGATTGCGGCGCCCCTGATGGAGCGCTACCGCCGGGAGGATCCCGAGGACCCGGAGGGTCTGGACGCCATCTATCTGGTCTTCAACGAGTTCAAGAACATCCTGCGCCAGGACGTCCGGGTCGAGCGGCTGCTGCCGCTCGAGAAGCTCGACCTGCCCGGGTCCGAAGACGGAACCGCCCGGGAGTTCTTCTATGAGCCGACGGAGGCCGAGATCTTCGCGGAACTCCTCCCGCGGCACGTCGAGTACCAGATCTGGCGGGCGCTGCTCGAATCGGTGGCCGCCGAGCAGGCGGCGCGGATGACCGCCATGGACAACGCAACCAAGAACGCGAATGAACTCATCGCCGACCTGACCCTGACCATGAACCGGGTCCGTCAGGCGGCGATCACGAAGGAGATTCTCGAGGTCGTGGGCGGCGCCGAAGCGCTCGACTGAGAGACAGCCGACCAGAAGGAGCGAGGAGCAAAGTGGCTGAGAACACCGGACGGGTCGTCCAGGTCATCGGGAACGTGGTGGACGTGGTCTTCGAGGGAGACCTTCCACCGATCCATAACGCGGTGCGGCTGCGCGACGACCGCGACCTTTCCACCGTGGACATGGACATCGTCCTCGAGGTGCAGCAGCACCTCGGCGAGAACCGGGTCCGCACGGTCGCGATGCAACCGACCGACGGCGTGGTGCGCGGCCTGCTGGCCGAGGACACCGGGGCGCCGATCTCGGTCCCGGTGGGCGAGAGCACTCTCGGCCGCGTCATGAACGTGCTGGGGAATCCCGTGGACGAAGCGGGGGAGATCGAATCGGAGGAGCGGCGGCCGATCCACCGGGCGGCCCCCGAGTTCGTGTCCCAGAGCACGAGCCTCGAGATGTTCGAGACCGGCATCAAGGTGATCGACCTGCTCGAGCCTTATATGCGGGGCGGCAAGGTGGGCCTCTTCGGTGGCGCCGGGGTCGGCAAGACCGTCATCATCATGGAGCTCATCAACAACATCGCCACCCAGCACGGCGGTTTCTCGGTGTTCGCCGGCGTCGGCGAGCGCACGCGCGAGGGGAACGACCTGTGGCTGGAGATGACGGATTCGGGTGTCCTCAAGAAGACGTCACTCGTGTACGGCCAGATGAACGAGCCTCCCGGCGTGCGGCTCCGCGTCGGCCTCACCGGGCTCACCGTGGCCGAGTTCTTCCGCGACGAACGCGGCCAGGACGTCCTCTTCTTCGTGGACAACATCTACCGGTACACCCTGGCCGGAATGGAGGTATCGGCGCTGTTGGGCCGGATGCCGTCGGCGGTCGGCTACCAGCCGACCCTGGCCTCGGAGATGGGGGAACTCGAGGAGCGGATCACCTCGACCGACAAGGGCTCCATCACCTCGATCCAGGCCATCTACGTCCCGGCGGACGACTACACCGATCCCGGGGTCGCCACCACCTTCTCCCACCTCGACGCCACCACCAACCTCTCGCGGCAGATCGCGGAACTCGGGATCTACCCCGCGGTGGATCCGCTGGCGTCCACCTCTCGCATCATGGACCCGCGGGTGCTGGGCGACGAGCACTACCAGGTCGCCCGGCGGGTGAAGGAAGTCCTGCAGCGATACAAGGATCTGCAGGACATCATCGCGATCCTCGGGATGGACGAGCTCAGCGAGGACGACAAGGTGACGGTGTCGCGCGCCCGCAAGATGCAGCGGTTCTTCTCGCAACCCTTCCACGTCGCCGAGCAGTTCACCGGGCGCAAGGGCCGCTACGTGGAACTGAAGGACACCATCGAGGGCTTCCGGCGCATCGTGGACGGTGAACTGGACGACCTGCCGGAGCAGGCCTTCTTCATGGCGGGCGGGATCGACGACGTCGAAGAGCGCGCCCGCGAGCTGGCGGCAGCCTGACGGACGCGGCGGACATGAGCACCCCTTCGCGACTGCGGCTCGAGGTCATCACCCCCGGCGGGGTGGTGTTCCGCGACGACGTGGACTACGTGGAGGCTCCGGCGGTCTTCGGCTACGTCGGCATCCTGCCCGGGCACGCACCGCTCCTCTACCAGATCCGGAGCGGCCAGCTGCAGTATCGCCAGGGCGAAGCGGAGCACTTCCTGGCCGTGCACTGGGGGTTCCTCGAGGTTCTGGACGACACCGTGACGGTGCTCGCCGAAACCGCGGAGCGCCCGCAGGACATCGACCTGGAGCGGGCCGAGAGCGCGCTGAACCGGGCGAAGGCCCGGCTCGACGAGTTCGGCGCCGCCTACGACGTCGAGCAGGCGCAACGGGCGGTGGCCCGCGCCGAGGCTCGTCTCAAGGCCGCGGAGGCAGAGGCAGGCGCGCAGCCATAGAATGCCCGGATGCGCATTCGGGCTTCGCGCGGGCTCCTCGTCGCGCTTGCCGTCGGGATCGCCGGTTCGTTGTTGCCAGCGGCGTTCGCCGGGGGCGTAGCCGAGCCGGTCGAGCCCGAAACCGTGGCTCGAAAGGAGTTGGTCGGCGAGATTCCTGTATCGGGAGCCTCCGCTGCGGCGGAGCCGAAGCTGACCCTACGGGCGCCCCGGCAGTTGTTCCTCCGTCCCCGAATGCCGGGCGAGATGCGCCGGCCCTCCCTCGACGTCGAAGTCAGCGCCCGTCTTGAGGATCTGGACACCGCGGAGAACCTCGAGGACTACTACTGCCTGGAAGAGGTCTGGGACTGGGACGACGACACCGAATCCGTGTACGAGCCGGACTGCGACCCCTACGAAGAGGGCTCCGAAATCGAGACCTTCTTCTTCGGCAGCCACCGCTTCTCGCTCCCGGGCACCTACCGCGTCTGGCTCCGGCTCCAGCGCAGCGGCGAGACCGTGATCGCGGGCAACGTGATCGTCCGCATCCGCAATTAGCCTCAATTCCGCCCCGCCCGCCAAGGAGCATCAGCATGAAGACATTTGCATCCCTGTCCCTCGTGTTCGGCATTGTGTTGGCCCCGATGCACGCTCACGCGGCGGCGATTCGGGCCCCCGGGGCCGCGCCCTCCCTGCTCGAGGCGGCCGAGATCGCCGCGGCCAGCGGCGTCTATCGGGCGCAGAACACCGCGGGAATCGCCACCGGACGGATCCGGGAGGACGACAACCGGCGGAGCGCGATCGCGTTCGCTCTCAGCGGCTTGCTGGCGTTCACCGGCGCGGCGCTCTGGCGCAACCTCACTTGCCGCGATGGGGGTGACGCACGGCACTTCGGCGAGGGACTCAAGACTCAGACCGAGTGCTTCGAAGAGGACGGTTCGCGAAAGGGCTGGAGCACTCCCACCAAGGCCCTGTTCGGGGCCGGCGTCGGCCTCGAATTGGTGTCTCTCTTCTACCTGGTGCGGCACCTCCGCGAGGACGGCCAGCAGGACGACGCGCAGCCCTCGTCACCGTAGCCGCTGCCATGAAGAAGGCCCTCGCCATCGCAGTCTGCTGCGGGCTCGCAACGACACCCCTCTACGCGGGAACGCTCCCGGTGGCCGGGGCTGGAACCGGGAGGGCGCCCTCGCTGCTCGAAGCGGCCGAACTCGCCGCCGCGAGCGGCGCCTATCGCGCCCAGAACACCTCGACGATCACCACCGGCCGGATCCGTCCGGGCGACAAGAAGCGGAGCGCGCTGGCGTTCGCGATCAGCGGAGTGGCGGCGTTCGCCGGCGCCGCGCTCTGGCGGTGGCTGCCCTGCCGCAACGTGAGCACCACTTTCAGCCAGAACGCCACCGAGAACACGAAGTACGTCAAGTGCTACGACGCGGACGGCCAGCGGAAGGGACTGGAAACCCCCACCAAGCTGCTCCTGGGGGCAGGGGTCACGCTCGAACTCGTCTCGCTCGGTTACCTCATCGCCCACCTGGCGTCAGACGGGGAAGATCCCTAGGGAGTTCCCCGGAGGCGCCCGCGCTACCTTCGGGCTCCCGTCGCTTTCCGCTCCAGGTAGTCGTCGGGCCCGCGAAGCGGCGGGATGTGGTGGGGCATGAGCGGATACTCGGTGTCCACGAAGGGCGCGGGATCGGCCGGGAGCAGGGCGTTCAGCCGAGCCTTGTCCGGGGTGTACCGCGGATCGCCGGCGAGGTTGTCCCATTCTTCCGGGTCCGTCTCGAGGTCGTACAGCTCTTCGCTCCCGTCGATGTAGCGGATGTACTGGAAGCGTTCGTCGCGGATCGCGTACTCGCCGAACTGGTAGGTGCTGATGACGGGACGGTCCCAGGCGGCACCCGGGTCATGGAGGAGCGGCACCAGGCTCCGGCCGTCGAGGCCTCCCTTTTCGGGGAGCGCACCGAGTTCGATCAGGGTGGGATAGAGGTCGAGGAGCGAGACGGTCCTGCCGGAGCGCATCCCGGCGGGCGTGCCCCCGGGGAGGGCGGCCGTCCCCTCCGGCACCCGGAACATCAGGATCACGCGGGTGAGGTTGTCCCAGAGCGCGAACTTCCTCCAGTGTTCCTTCTCGCCGAACTGCCAACCGTGGTCGGACCAGAGGACGACGACGGTGTTCTCCGCGTGCGGGCTGGCGTCGAGTGCGTCGAGGAGCTTGCCGACCATCGCGTCGGCGAAGGCGATTGAGGCCAGGTAGCCCTGCACGCCCTGACGCCATTGATCGGCCGCGACGACGTGGTCGTGGTAGTTGCCGCCCCGGTGCGCGATCTCGATACCGCGTTCGGGGACGTCCTCAAGGTCGTTTTCGAGGAGCCGCGGGAGTTGAACCTCTTCAAGCGGGAACATCTCGAAGTACTTCCGGGGGACGTACCAGGGCAGGTGGGGGCGGTAGATGCCGACCGCCAGGAAGAACGGTTTCTCGTGCTCCCGCTCCAGTTGTTCGATGGCCCAGGCCACCGACTGGTGGTCCCCCATCTCCTCGTCGGGAACATCGAGGGGCGCCCAGTCGAAAGCGCCGTACATGTCCGGGAAGGAGGGCATGTTCACCGTGCCTTCCCCCTCGGGACGGGGCGACGATGGCATGTGCTGTTCGAGCGATGGAAAGTAGTCGTCCCAGGATCCGGGGTCGGGTTGGTTGTTGTGGAAGATCTTTCCGGCGCCGCCGGCCCAGTACCCGTTGTCGGCGAAGTAGCGCGGCAACGTCACCGCATCGGGCAGCACCTGACGCCACCACTGGTAGTTGGAATACATCCCGGAAGTGGTGGTGTGTTGTCCGGTCAGGAGAGCGGTCCGCGAAGGGTTGCAGGAGGGAGAGGGGGTGTAGGCGCGGGTGAACAGCACTCCCTCGCCGGCCAGGCGCGAAAGGTTGGGCGTCCGGGCCTGGGGATGTCCGCCGAGCGGCTCGATCCAGTCGTTCAGGTCGTCGACGGCGATGAAGAGGATGTTGGGCCGGTGGGGCGGGTCTCCCTCGGGCGCCCGGTCACCCGCGCAGCCCACGAGGAACGGCAGGAAAAGCAGCGCGGCGCGGCGGCGCGAAAAGCGATCAGAACACGTGGCTACGACGCCGTCTCGGCGCTGGACGTTCACGAGCGCAGATAATCGCAGGCAGCCTCGACGTTCGCCAGCGGGAGCGAACAGACCCCGCCCCGGCAGGGCAGGAAGGTCGTCCCGCCGTCTTCGGTCCCCGCCTCCCGCGCGGCCCGCACCGCCGGGAGGCCACTTTCCCGGGTCTCCCGAACGTCCGCAAGCAGGACGACGGCGTTCTCGGCGGGGATGCGCCAAAGCTGCCGGAGCGCTTCGCGCGTCTCGTTCGCACCGCCCGGTCCGACGACCACGATCTGACGCGGCTCGGCCAGATAGCGCTGTATTGCGGTCAACAGCGTGGCGAAACCATTGGGGCTCTCGACGGACTGGGCAAAGAACGCGGTAATGACGGCGCGCGCAGCGTCGCGATGCCCTTTCGAGCCGGTGAGGGTCGCGAGGCGCAGGAGCGCGTCGGCCGCGACCGCGTTGCCGGACGGCAGGGCGCCGTCGTAGCCGCTCCTGGTCCGGACCGGCAGTGACTCGTGGTCGTCGGCGGTGGTGTAGAAGCCGCCGCCGGGGGCGGCGAAATGGAGGTCCAGAATGCCCGCCACTTCTTCCGCTGCCCGGAGCCAGTCTTCGTCGAAATCGCTTTCGAAGAGATCGAGGAGCGCCTGGAGCCAGAAGGCGTGGTCTTCCAGCATCGCCGGCACCTTTGCCTGTCCGCGGCTCCACACCGCGAAATAGCGGCCGTCCGAGCGGAGGTTGTCGAGGAGAAACCGGGCGGCGGTCTGCGCCACCCGGAGATGTTCCTCGTCGCCGAGCGTCCGGTGCGCCCGCGCGAACGCCGTCACCGCCAGCGCGTTCCAGGACAGGAGGACCTTGTCGTCAAGCCCGGGCCGCACCCGCTCTCCGCGCCTGGCCAGGAGCCGCTGCCGCGCGGCGGCGAGCTCGGACCCGACCCGGCCGGCGGGGACTCCGAATCTCTCTCCGAGCGCGGCATCGTCCAGAACCCGCCGCAGGATCGTCCGGCCTTCCCAGTTCCCCCCGTCCCGGACGTCATAGGCGGCGCCGAAGAGCGCGGCGGCCTCCCCGAGGATGTCCTCCACCTCCGAGGACGTCCAGGTGTAGTACCGCCCCTCTTCTCCCTCGGAGTCGGCGTCGAGCGCCGCATGGAACGCTCCGCCCGGGTTCAGCATCTCGCGCTTCATCCAGTCGAGGGTGTGGCGCGTATCCTCGGCGAGCCGGGGATCCCCGGTGATCCGATAGGCGAGGAGATAGACCGGCGCGAGCAGCGCGTTGTCGTAGAGCATCTTCTCGAAGTGGGGGGCCAGCCACTCCGCGTCGGTGGAATAGCGATGGAACCCGCCGCCGAGTTGGTCGAAGAGTCCGCCGTCCGCCATCCGCCGGAGCGTGAAGCGGGACGCGTCGAGAGACTCCGCGCCTCCCTCCTCCAGATGGTGCCGGAGGAGTAGCGTGAGCTGGCGGCTGGGCGGGAACTTCGGCGCCGCTCCGAAACCCCCGTGCTCCCGGTCATAGGACCCGAGAAACTGCCGCACCGCACGGCCGACCGGATCGGAGGTGATGAGCGTTCCGCGGGCGGCGAGCTGCCCGGGCAGCTCCGCCGCCTGCCGGAGGCGGTCGAGAAGCCGCACGCCGTTCTGAAGCAGCTCGGTCCGCCGGGACCGGTCCTTCCAGACGGCGGCGATGGCGGCGAGGATGCGGGGGAACCCGGGGCGGCCCCAGCGATCTTCGGGCGGGAAATAGGTGCCGCCGAAGAAGGGAGTCCGGTCCGGAGCCACGAAGACGGTGAGCGGCCACCCGCCGGCGCCGGTGGTCGCCTGCACGAAGGCCATGTAGATCTCGTCCACGTCGGGCCGCTCCTCCCGGTCCACTTTCACCGGGACGAACGACTCGTTCATGACCCGGGCGATGGCGGAGTCCTCGAACGACTCGTGCGCCATCACGTGGCACCAGTGGCAACTGGAGTATCCGACCGAGAGCAGAACCGGGCAGTCCCGCCGGACGGCCTCCTCGAAGGCGGCAGGCCCCCACGGCCGCCAGTGGACCGGGTTGTCCCGATGCTGTAGGAGGTACGGGCTCGTTTCGAGCGCTAGCTGATTCCCGGTGCCGCCCGCGGCATCCGCCGCGGCATCGCCGGGGTTCTCCTCAAGACTCAGGGGCCGGTGGAGTTCGTCTCGGCCGACGCCGGAGCGGTCCGTTCACCGCCCCAGCGAATCGCGGCGGTGCCGATGGTCAGTCCGGCGCCCACCGAACTGAACAGCACCAGGTCGCCGGGCGCGAGCAGCGCGCGATCGAGGGCGTCGCGGAGCGCGGTGGGAATCGAGGCGGCGGTCGTGTTGCCGTACTTGTGGATCGTCTTCACCACGCGTTCCGGCGGAAGCTGGAGCCGCCGCGCGACCGCGTCGATGATGCGGGCGTTCGCCTGGTGGCAGACCAGGAAAGAAACCTCGTCGCGCGAAAAGCCGAGTTCGGCCAGCAGCTTCTCGGCGGCGTCGGCCGAGTTGCGCACGGCGAAGCGGAAGACCGCCTTGCCCTGCTGCTGCAGGTAGTGCTCCTTGCGCTCCACCGTTTCATGGGTGGGCGGGCGGATGCTGCCCCCGGCCGGCATCTTGAGCAGATCGCACCCGGATCCGTCCACCTGGTTGTTGAATCCCAGGATGCCCTCACCGTCCTGGGCGGCTTCGAGCAGCACCGCCCCCCCGGCGTCCCCGAACAGGATGCAGGTGGCGCGGTCCTCGTAGTCGGTGATGGAACTCATCACGTCGGCCCCGATCACCAGTGCCCGCTCCGCGGCCCCGCTGGCGACGAACTGCGTCCCCGCCGCGAGGGCGAAGTTGAAACCGCTGCACGCCGCCGACAGGTCGAATCCCCAGGCGCGGCTGGCGCCGATCTGGTCCTGGACCAGGCACGCGGTGGCGGGGAAGCTCATGTCCGGGGTCACGGTGGCGACCACGATGAGATCGATGTCGTCGGCCGTGATTCCCCGCCGCCGCAGCGCGTCCTGGGCCGCGCGCGAGGCCAGGAAGGAACACCCGGTGCCCTTGTCCACGATCCGGCGCTCGCTGATGCCGGTGCGCTCCCGGATCCACTCGTCGGACGTGTCCACCATCCGTTCCAGGTCGTCGTTCGACAGCACCCGGTCCGGAAGATAGGCCCCGACCGCCGTAATCGCGACGCGGCGGATGGCTTGCGAGGGCTCTTTCGGGGTCGGCAGTTGAATCACGAACTTCTCGCCCCCTTTGGGCGAATTGGCGAGTCCTGGACGGGTTGAGGACCGTGGATGGTACGCCAACACGCGCCTCGGCCGCGCGTCGCGCCACCGTCCCAGCGGGCGCGCGGCGATAATCTGACTCCAATGTCACGCGACGAACCAGCGAACCGGCCGGCGAGAGCGGCGGCGTTCTATGACCTCGACGGCACGCTGATTCGCACGAATCTCGTTCATGTCCTCGGGTACTACGCCCGGAACGACCAGGGGCTGCTGCGGAGTCTCAAGACCACCGCATCGACGCTCGCCGGGATCCCGCTCTTCCTGGCGACTGATTTCTACAGCCGCAAACTCTTCAACGATCTCTTCTTCAAGTGGTACCGGGGCCAGTCCTACGACCGGCTGCGCTCTCTCGCCGAGGATCTCTACCGGGACGTGATCCGCCCCGGCATCTTCCCCGGAACCCGGGCACTCATCGAGCAGTCGCGCCGGAGCGGCCTGCGGCAGGTGGTGGTGACGGGCGCGCTCGAGGTGTCCGTCCGGCCCCTCCTCGACGACCTCGGCATCACCGAGTTCGTCGCGAACCGCCTGGAGTTCGTGGACGGCCGGGCGACCGGCCGCCTGGCGCCGCCGGTGATGGCGAGCGCCAGCAAGGCCCTCTGGATTCGGGAGTATGCGGAACGCGAGGGGCTCTCGTTGAACGATAGTTACGCCTACGCCGACAGCATGTCCGACCTGCCCATGCTGAGCGTGGTCGGACATCCCACGGCGGCCAATCCGGACGTCCGGTTGCGAAGCACGGCCCGGCACCACGACTGGCCCGTCATCGATCTCAGCCAGCCGAATCTCACCCCTGCGCTTTAGCTCCAACCACGAGCCAGGAAGGAAGCCCACTGCATGACCCCCGCCCTGCGCCACAAGACCGATCCCGGCATCGTCTTCATCGATAACGACTCGGCCGCCCGCGTCCTGCACTACGGGGAGGACTTTCTGGAGGAGCACCTGCCGGTGGGCACCCGGGTGGTCTACCCGCCGCCCCCGATCCGGGGGCTGCCGAACCCGCGGGGCGCCATCCGGCACGCGCTGAACCATCCTCTGGGCTGCGATCCGCTCTACGCGCAGCTCCGGCCGGGAATGCGGGTCACCATCGCTCTCGACGACATCAGCCTGCCGCTCCCGCCGATGGCCACCCCCGACGTCCGCCAGACCGCGCTCGAGATCGTGCTGGAAATGCTGGGCGACCACGGCGTGGACGACGTCCACCTGGTCATCGCCAACTCGCTGCACCGGAAGATGACCGAATCGGAGATGCGCCGGATGGTGGGGCCGGACATCCACAAGGCCTTCTATCCGAACCGCTATTACAACCACGATGCCGAGGACCCGAACGGCATGGTCGCGCTCGGAAAAACCCGTCATCACGAGCCGGTCCGGGTGAACCGGCGGGTGACGGAGAGCGACCTCGTCATCTACCTGAACATCAACCTGGTCCCGATGGACGGCGGGCACAAGTCGGTGACCGTGGGGCTTTGCGACTACGAGAGCCTGCGGCCCCACCACGAGCCGCAGACCATCCGCGATTCCGACGGCTACATGGATCCGGCCAAGTCGGAACTGAGCCGCAAGGTGGACCGGATGGGAAAGATCGTGGATCGGCATCTGAACGTGTTTCACGTGGAGACGGTGCTCAACAACCGGATGTACTCCGACGCCCTCTCGTTCCTAGGGAAGGACGAGGATGAGTTCAGCGACCTCGACCGGCTGAAGCTCGCCGGAACCCGCTGGTCGCTGAGCCGCCTGCCCGCGCCGGCGAAGCGGCAGTTCCTGCACCGCATCCCGGGCGCCTTCGAGCTGATCGGCTGCTACGCGGGCCGCACCGAGCCCGTTCACGAAAAGACGCTCGAGCGTTCCTTCCAGCAGTACGCCGTCCCCGTGAAGGGACAGTGCGACATCCTGCTCTCCGGGATTCCCTACATCTCGCCCTACAACGTGAACTCGATCCTGAACCCGCTGCTCGTGCAGGTCATGGGGCCGGGCTACCTGTTCAACCTCTACCGGGGCAAGCCCCTCATCAAGAAGGGCGGCACCCTGATCCTCGCCCATCCCTGCCACGACGACTTCGATCCCCTGTTCCACCCCAGCTACATCGAGTTCTTCCACCGGCTGCTGCCGGAGACCCGGGACCCCTTCGTGCTGCGGACCAAGTACGAGGAGGAATTCGCGCACAACCCGTCCTACGTGCAGATGTACCGGGACGGGAACGCCTACCACGGGGCCCATCCCTTCTTCATGTGGTACTGGGGGGAGAACGGGCGCCAGCACGTCGGCCGGATCATCGTGGCCGGCGCGAAGAACCAGCACGTCCCCGAGATCCTCGGCTGGGAATCGGCGGAGACGGTGACCGAGGCGATCGCCATGGCGCGGAGCACGCATGGCCGCTCGGCGGAGATCACCATGCTCCACGTCCCGCCGATCATGATCCCCGAGGTCTCCTAGCGCGAAGCGGCCACATGACCGAGAGCGCCCGCCCCCGGATCGACGTGGGCGAAGCCTTCGCCGGACGGAGCATCCTGCTGCTCGGCGGGACCGGGTTCCTGGGGAAGGTCTGTCTCGGCATGCTGCTCGAGTTCTTCCCGGAGATCCGGCGCGTCTATCTCATGGTGCGGGCCGCCGGGGAGGCGGAGAGCCGGGTGCGGTTCGAGGACATCATGGCGAACTCCCCGGCGCTCTCGCCGCTGCGCGAGCGCCACGGGGCCGGCCTCCGCGATTTCCTGGACGAGAAGATCGTCGTCCTCGGCGGGGACATCACGAGCGACAACCTCGGCTATGCCGAAGCCCGCGCCGCCGAGATCGCCGCCGACATCGATCTGGTTCTCAACTGTTCCGGCCGGGTGACCTTCAACCCGTCGCTCGAGGCCGCGCTACAGACGAACGTCCACGGGACCCGGAACACCATCGCCTTCGCGCGCCGGATGAAACGCCCCGCGCTCGTGCACATCAGCACCTGCTTCGTCGCGGGAATGCGGTCGGGCGAGGTGCGCGAGGACGAGCCGTTGATCGGCTATTTCCCGCGGCGCGACCGGGAGGACCAGGAGTTCTCGGTGGAGAAGGAGATCGAGGACTGCGAACGCCTCGCCGCCCGGGTGCGCGACGAAGCCGAGGACAAGTCGCGCGTGGACGCCTTCCAGGAAGCGGCCCGCAAGCGGTTCGCCGAGGAGGGCCGCGATCCGGACGATGCGCGTTCGCTGTCGCTCGCCATCGCCCGCGAGCGGAAGGAGTGGATCCGCCGCCGGCTGCGCGACCTCGGCATCGAGAAGGCGCAGGGTTGGGGCTGGCCGAACATCTACACCTACACGAAGAGCCTCGGGGATCAACTCGTGGCGGGCGCGGAGGGCGTCGCGCGCTCGATCGTTCGCCCGGCGGTCGTGGAAAGCGCGCTCTCGTTCCCCCACAGCGGCTGGAACGAGGGCTTTACCACCAGCGCCCCGCTGGTGCGGATGGCGCTCCGCGGTCAGAACCTGTTCCCGGTCGGTCCGGGGGTGGTGCTGGACGTCGTGCCGGTGGACCTGGTTGCCTCGGCGACGTTGGCGGTTGCCGCCGAAACGATCGTGTCGGAACCCCACCTCGTGTACCAGGTGTCCAGCGGCGACCGGAATCCGGCGAGGGTGGAACGGCTGGTGGACATCGTCGGGATCTACAAGCGCCGGCACTTCCGCGACAAGCCCACCGGGGTGAAGCTCTGGAACGAGGCGCTCGCCCGGATGGAGGCGCAGGCGGTCCGCGCCGACCGCTTCGAGAAACACACCCTCAAGTGGATGCGGGAGTCCGCCTCCGCGCTGTCCGGCGTGCTCGAGCGGACCGGTGACGAACCCATCGGGCCCCTGGTCGGGGTGGTGGAGGCACTCCAGCGGAACGTGGACTCGTTTGAGGACTTCGTCGTCCAGGGCGAGCGGCAGTACCACACGTTCCGGCCATTCATCGCCGGCGAGGAGTTCATTTTCCGCGCCGACAACACCCACGATCTCTTCTCGCGGCTCGACGGAAACGACGGAAAGCTCTTCTTCAATCCCGAGGAAATCGACTGGTACGACTACTGGCTCCACGTCCACCTCCCGGGCCTCGAGCGGTGGGTGTTCCCGGCGCTCGAAGACCAGGAGCGCGGCCAGCGCCGCGCGCAGAAGCGCGTCTACACCTACCGCACGATCAATGAGTTGTTCGAGGCCTGTACGAAGAACCACGCCGGGCGGGTCGCGATGCGAATCACCCGCGACGGCCGGGAGGAGCGGTACACCTACGCCGATCTCCGGGAGTGCGTTCTCCGAGGGGCCGCATTCCTGGCCGCCCGGGGCCTTGGCGCGGGCGATCACGTCGGGCTGATCGGAGAGAACTCCCCCGAGTGGGGCATGGCGTATTTCGCCATCCAGCGGATCGGGGCGACCGCCATTCCGCTCGAACGCGACCTGCGGCGGGAGGAGATCGTCCGGCTCCTACGGCTCGGAGACGCGAGGGCGGTCCTGATGAGCGACGCGCTGTTCGAGCGGCATTCCGGGCTCGCCGGCGATAACGGCGCGATACCGCCCGTTGCCGCCCATCCCTTCCAGGATGTCTTCGCAATGGCTGAAGGGGAGGACGAGGAGGCGGCTCCCCCGAAACCCGTCCGGACCAGCCCGGCGGCGCTGGCCTCCATCCTCTTCACCTCCGGAACGACCGGCACGCCCAAGGGGGTGATGCTGACGCACCGGAATTTCACCTCGCTGGTGGCCAAACTGCTGTCGGTCTACGACATCGACGAGAAGGACGGTGCACTCAGCGTCCTCCCGCTCCACCATTCGTTCGAGTTCACCACCGGCTTCCTCCTTCCGCTTTCCCGGGGCGCACAGATCGCCTATCTGGACGAGATCGGCCCCGAGGCCATCAACGCCGAACTGCAGAAGGGGCACACCACCTGCATCGTGGGAGTGCCGGCCCTCTGGGATCTCCTGCGGCGGCGCATCCTGGCCCCCTTCGCGGAGCGGTCGCAGCGGGCGGAGGACCTCGCCACCGCCCTGATCGACGCGGCGCACCTCCTTCGCGAGGACACCGGAGTCAACATCGGACCTGCGGTGTTCCTTCCGGTGCACACCGCTCTGGGAGGCCGGATCCGCTACCTGATCAGCGGCGCCTCCGCGCTCTCCGAGGCGACCTGGAAGGCCTTCCGCGGCCTCGGGTTCCACATCGCCCAGGGCTACGGGCTCACGGAGGCCGCCCCGGTGCTGACGGTGACCTCGCCGGACGGTCCCGTCCCCATCGGCAGCGTCGGCAAGGCGCTGCCCGGGATCGAGATCCGCATCGTGGATCCCGACGCTTCGGGGGTCGGCGAGGTTGCCGCCAAGGGTCCGAACGTCATGGCCGGGTACTACGGGAACGACGAGGCGACCGCGGAAGCGCTGCGCGACGGCTGGCTCTACACCGGCGACCTGGGGCGTCTCGACGAGGAGGGACACCTCTTCCTGGTCGGCCGCCGCAAGGACGTGATCGTGGACAGCGGCGGCAAGAACATCTACCCGGACGAGGTGGAAGAGATCTACGCCTCGCCGGACCTGATCGCCGAACTCGCCGTTGTCGGACTTCCCGATGGGATGGCGGAGCAGGTGGCGGCGGTCGTCGTGCCGAAGGAGAAGACCCCGGAAGGCAGGCAGCGCGTCGAGGCCCACTTCCGCTCCGTTTCGTCCCGATTGCCGCTGCACAAGCGGATCAAGAGCGTCGAGTTCTCGGACGAGACGCTTCCGCGGACGGCCACCCGAAAGGTGAAGCGGGCCGAGCTCGTGCGCTGGCTGCGCGACCGGCGCCGCGAGGCGGCGGCCGAATCCGGCGAGGAGGCCTTCTCGGGGAATCGGATTCTCGAACTGATCGCATCCATCTGCGAGCGACCCGTTTCGGAGATCCGGACGTCGTCGTCCTTCGCGGAGCTGGGCTTCGACAGCCTCATGTACAACGAACTCGCGGCCGGGCTCGAGGGCGAGTTCGGCGAGTCGGCGGCTCCCGAGGCGCTCGCGAACATGGCCACCATCGAGGAGCTGGTGCTCGCGATGCGGACGCCCCAGGGCGGCGTCCGGGGTCGCCGTCCGCGCCGCGGCGAGTCCCGGAAGAAACGCGACGAGGAAGAGATCGAGATTCCGCCCGCGATGGCCAAGGCCGGGCGGGCGGCGCTGACCGAGGTCCAGCACTGGTTCTACCACCAGGTGCTGGAGCCGACCTTCACGGGCCGGGCGCACGTTCCGAACCACACGAACTACCTGGTGGTGGCGAATCACGGCTCCCATCTCGACATGGGGCTCGTGAAGATGGCGCTCGGGGAAGCGGGAGGGAACCTGTTGGCCCTGGCCGCCGCCGACTACTTCTTCGACAACCGGGTGAAGCGCACCTTCTTCGGCAACTTCACCAACCTCGTCCCGATGGAGCGCCGCGGCTCGCTCCGCGAATCGCTGGACCGGGCCGCGGGGTATCTGAACCAGGGCTACAGCGTCCTCGTGTTTCCCGAGGGAACGAGGTCGCGGAGCGGGCAGATCCAGAAGTTCCGGCGCGGGTTCGCGCACCTGGCGTACCGCTGCCGGGTCGGGGTCCTGCCGATTCATCTCGATACGTGGGGAGCGTTCCCCCCCGGCGCCGTCGGGCTCCGTTCGCGCACCGTGGCGGCGCGGATCGGGCCGTTCCTCTCCCACGATTTCCTGCTTCGCTTCGCCGGGGATGGGGTCCGGGCCGCGGTCGCGGAAGGGCGGGTGACCGCGCTCGTCCAGACCATCGTCGAGCGACTGGGACGTCAGGAACCGATCCAACTCGAGGAGGAGGCGGCGCGCATCCTCGCGAGCGCGGAGCCGGCCAGCGCGGAATCCCGACGAACCGCCGGTTCGCCGGCGAACGACCGGATGCCCGATCCGACCCCGGTAGGCTGAACGCCAACCGGGCCCACCAGTGAGCGAAGCGACTTCCGCCGCCGCTCCCGTGCTGGTGACGGGCGCCACCGGCTTTCTCGGCAGCCATCTGCTGCCCCTGCTGCGCGAGGAAAGCGAGCCCGTCCGGGTGCTCGCCCGCCAGCCGGCACCCGACCTGGAGGCCGGGGGCGTGGAGGTTGTGGTCGGCAACGTGGTCTCGGGAGCGGGACTGGATGGGGCGCTCGAGGGCGTGAAGAGGGTCTTCCACCTCGCCGGGCGGGTTTCCCGCGACCCGGACGCCGCCGCCAGCCTCCAGCGCGTTCACGTGGACGGCACCCGCACGCTGGCGGCCGCCGCCCGGCGTGCGGGGGTGGAGCGGATCCTGCTCGTGTCCACCAGCGGGACCATCGCGGTCTCGCACGATCCGGAACCCGACTGCGACGAAACGGCGCCCGTTCCCATCGAGCTGATCGGACGCTGGCCTTACTACCGGAGCAAGTGGTTGCAGGAACGCGCGCTGCTCGCCGACGCCGGCGACATCGAGGTGGTGATCGTGAACCCGTCGCTACTCCTCGGTCCCGGCGACGAAAGGCTGTCCTCGACGGGGGACGTGCTGCGGTTTCTCTCCGGCCAACTCAGCGTGATTCCACCAGGCGGCCTGAACTTCGTGGATGTCCGGGATGCGGCGGCCGGAGTCGTGGCCGCCATGGCGAAGGGCCGGACCGGCCAGCGCTACCTGCTGGGCGGGCACAACTGGAGCTTCGCGGACTTCTTCGCCCGTCTCGCGGAGGTGTCCGGCTCGCCCGCGCCCCGCCTGCGCCTCGCGCGCGGCCTCTACACCGCGGGCGCCCTGCTCACCGAGGAACTCGCGCGCCAGGTCGGACGCGAACCGGCGGTGGATCGCATCAGCCGGGAAATGGCGGCCTGCTACTGGTACTTCAATTCCGAAAGGGCGACGCGGGAACTGGGACACGACCCGCGCGATGGCCGGGTCACCCTCCTCGAGACCGTGAACTGGTTCCGCGGCCGAGAGTCTTCCTGATCCCGGCGTTCCAGGCCGGCGGCGCCATCACGGCTGTTGGTGGACCGCCGTATCATGGCGATCCCCTGACCAGCGTGGACCGCATCGAAGCCCTCGCCCGGCCCGACAAGTGGTACCTGGGGGGACTCGACGGGGTGCTCTGGGCGCCGCCGTTTCCCCGCTGGCTGCACCGGCCTGGATTCTGGGACGCGGCCCATCTGCTGCAGTACGAGGCGGGTCCGTGTTTCTCGGTGGCCCTGCTGGACCGTTCGGGCGCGGAGATTCCGCTGTCGGCGGGGCCGGACGGACTCCGCTGGCGTCCGGGCGCGTTGGTCGCCCGGTGGCGGACCGGGGAGGGCGAGCTGGTGGTCGAGACCCGGCAGGTCCTCCCCGGCGGCGTCCTCGAGAGCGCCTGGGCACTCCCGCACGGGGCGGCCGCGGGTTTCCTGGTGGCGTTCACGGCCCAGCCAGCGGGCTCGGTGACCGGGCTGCAGCGGTCCTCCGGGGGAGTGCGGTGGGTGCGGCGTCTCGCCGACCGGGCCGGGCAGGAGCTGTCGATCGGGATGGGGATCGGCGGATCCGGCGCCACCGCGTGGCGCAGGATTCTCCACTCGGAGGGCGGTGCGCAGCCCGATTGGATCGCGTCTCCGTTCGCGGAAGGGGGGGCCGGGGACGTTGAAGACGCGGGCGGCATCCTCGAGCCGGCCAACGGTCAGCGCGGCTGGATCTGGGTGGCGGTGGCGTTCCCGGTTCCCGCCTCCGCCCCGGCGCCCCTCTCGCTCCGCATGCATCTCGACCCGCGGCTGCCCGAACCGCCGTGGCAACGGAGCCGCGTCCCGGCGGATCACCTCTCCTGGGATTCCTTCTTCGCCGGCTTCCCCGCCTTCACCTGCGGCGACCCCTGCCTGGACCGGTATTTCGACTACCGCATCCACGGCCTCGGGCTCAACCGCATCGAGGGCCGCTCGGGCCACGTGCGCCACCCCTGCATCGCGGAAGGGATCGAGTACTTCCACGTCCCGATCACCTATAGCGCACAGTGCCACATGATGGAGATGCGCTGGCGCGCGGGCGGCCGCGAGGCGTGGGGATCGCTCCTCAACTTCCTCGACAACCAGGAGGAGGACGGGTCGCTTCACGGACGGCTCTACCCGAACCACCTCGAGCGCACCGACTTCTACCACGCGAACTGGGGCGACGCCCTGCTCGCGGTGCACGCGATGCACCCCGACCCCGCCGCCCTGGCCCGCTGCTACGGGGGCCTGTCCCGTTACGCCCACTGGCTGAACCGTTCGCGCGACCCCGAGGGCTCGGGCATGTTCACCGTCGTGAATCACTTCGAGACCGGGCAGGAGTACATGTCGCGGTACCTGGCGGTGGACCCGGAGGCGGACGTGCGCGGCTGGGAGCCGCGCCTGCGCCTCAAGGGAATCGACGTGACGGTCTATGCCCATCAGCTCTTCCGCGCGCTCGCGATGCTGGCCGGGCGGGTCGGGCGGACCGGCGACGCCTCCGACTGGCGGGCGCTCGAGATGCGTTGCGCGGCCGCGATCACGGAGCGCATGTGGTGCCCCGAGGAGCGCTTCTTCACCGACGTGGACGGACGGACCTTTGAACGCACCGGCGTCAAGGCCGCGGTGGGTTTCTATCCGATGCTGACCGGCCTGGTGGACGCCGCCCGTCTCGACGCCATGATGGACCACCTCGAGAACCCGCGGACCTTCGGCACCCCCTTTCCGGTGCCGTCGTCCAGCGTGGACGACCCCCGTTTTTCCGCCGAGGGGATCTGGCGGGGCAAGCGGCGCAACTGCCCGTGGAACGGCCGTGTGTGGCCGATGACGACCAGCCACGTGATCGAAGGGCTGCTCCGCTGCTGGCGGCGGGGGAACCGGCGCGCCGGTGAGCTGGCCGCGGACCGGCTCCTCCGCTTCGTGCACTTGATGTTCGAAGACGGCGACCCGCGTCGCCCCAACGCCTTCGAGCACTACAACCCCTATACCGGCCGGGCCTGCCACTTCCGCGGCATCGACGACTACCAGCACTCGTGGGTGCTGGACCTCCTCGCCCGGGGGATCGCCGGGCTTCACTTCGACGAGGAGGGCGTCGAGGTGGTGGCGCTGCCCCACGCGCTGTCCCGGGTGCGGCTGGGGCCGGTGCGCGTCCGCGGCCGCAGCGTCGCGGTCGAGCTCGACGACGGCCGGACCTCGCTCGCGGTGGATGGAACCCGGTATGAGGGGCCCCGGGAGCGCGCGCTCCGGGTGGGG
>VXNL01000079.1 GCA_009840635.1 Acidobacteriota bacterium
GGGGGGGCGGGGGGGGGTGATGGGGGGGGGGCGGGGCGGGTGGGGGGGGGTGGGTTGGGTGGTGGGGGGGGCGGCGGGGGGGGGGGGCGCTTCCCCCCGGGGGTGTTGGGGCCATCCCCCCCCCTTTGCCCCCCCAACTTTTTCGTGGGGCGGGCAAACCCCCCCCCACACCCCACCCCCGCGGCGCGCTGCGCCGCGAACGGCCGCAGCCGGACAGAACCCACAGGCTGTTAGGAGGACATCTTGGCGAGATATCGAGGTCCCGTCTGCCGGCTCTGCCGCCGGGAGGGGGCCAAGCTCTTCCTGAAGGGCGATCGCTGCCTCAGCCCGAAGTGCGCCATCGACAAGCGCAACTTCGCCCCCGGAGCCCACGGGAAGACCCGTCGCAGCCGCGTTCAGGGCTACGGACTTCAGCTTCGCGAGAAGCAGAAGGCGAAGCGCGCCTATGGCCTGCTCGAGCGTCAGTTCCGCCTGTATTTCGACCGCGCCGAGCGCGAACGCGCCGTGACCGGCACGTTCCTGCTCCAGCTTCTGGAGAGGCGGCTCGACAACGCCGTCTACCGGTTGGGCCTGGCTCCCTCCCGGGCCGCGGCCCGGCTCTTCGTCCGGCACGGACACGTCGAGGTGAACGGGAAACGCGTGGACATTCCGTCCAACATCATCGATCAGGGAGATGTGATCCGCGTCTGCGACAAGACGCGCAAGAAGGATTTCTTCAAACAGATCATGGAGCGCGCAGAGGGCCGCACGGTTCCGGAATGGCTTCAGCGCGAAGAGGATGACATGGCGTCGGGGCGGGTTGTCACGCTGCCCTCCGGCGAGGACCCGCAACTGAAGATCCGGGACCAGCTCATCGTCGAGCTCTACTCGCGCTAACGGGGCACAAAGAAAGGAGAGACGGCGCTTATGTCCGAACTTCGGAGGCCGAGTGGCCTCAACATCGAGACCAGCAGTGACGACTTCGGTCGGTTTTCCGCTCATCCCTTCGAGCGGGGCTACGGGGTCACCATCGGCAACGCCTTGCGCCGGTTGCTGATTTCCTCCATCCAGGGCGCGGCCGTCACGGCGGTGAAGTTCGACGGTGTGCAGCACGAGATGTCCACGATTCCCGGCGTCAAGGAAGACACCCTGGACATCATTCTGAACATCAAGCGGATCCCCCTGCGGCTCCACGGGGCGCAGCCGAGGACCATCCGGCTCAAGGGGAGGAAGGCCGGTCCCCTGACCTCGGGAGACATCGAGACGGATCCCAATGTCGAGATCCTGGACCGGGACGTGCACCTCGCGACCATCACCCAGCCGGCGGAGCTGGACATCGAAATGCGGGTGAAAAACGGCCGCGGCTACATCCAGGCGGAGCGGAACCGGGATACGGATCTGGAGGTCGGCTACATCCCTCTCGATTCGACGCATTCTCCGGTCCGCAAGGTCAACTACAAGGTGGAGCCGGCGCGGGTCGGCCAGGACACGGACCTCGACAGGCTCGTGATCGACGTGCACACCAACGGTTCCATCCGGCCCCAGGAGGCGGTCACCACCGCGGCCCGCCTGCTGCGGGAGATGCTGGGCATCTTCGTGGGCGGCGAGGGTGAAGCGACCGAAGACGTCGTGATCAGCGACGAGCAGAAGGCGTACGAGTTGCACCGCAACACGTCCATCGACGACTACGCCGACCAGCTTTCGGTGCGCGCCTACAACGGACTGCGCAACGCCGACATCGCCACGATCGGCGACCTCGTGGTCAAGAGCGAATCGGAGTTGCTGCGGGAGCGGAACATCGGGCGGAAGAGCATCGAGGAAGTGGAGAGGATTCTCGACGGTCTTGGCCTGAAGCTCGGAATGGGACAGAGCTGAAATGCGTCACCAGATGGCACACCGCAAGCTCGGTCGTCGGCCATCGCACCGGCGAGCCCTGCTGCGGAATCTGGCCGCCACCCTGATCGAGCACGGACACCTGCGCACGACCCTCGCCAAGGCGAAGGAAGTGCGCCCGTTCGTCGAGCGGCTCGTTACGCTCGGCCGCCGGTCGGACCTGGCGGCGCGTCGCCGAGCGCTCCAGATCCTGCCGCGGAAGCAGGTGGTCCGCCACCTCTTCAGCGAGGTGGCGCCGCGTTTCCAGGAGCGTCCCGGCGGTTATACGCGGATCCTCAAGCTCGGTCCGCGCCAGGGCGACGGCGCCCCCATGGCGCGCATCGAGTTCGTCGACTAACGGCACCGGCTTGGAACGCCGGCTTCAGCCGGCACGCGCGATGCTCCGCACCGCGCACGTCGTAACCTCACCCCGCGAAGACGGTTCCCAAGCCGGGGCTCCGCTCGGTGGAGCGCCGGCTAGTCGTTCCGCGTCTGGTACGCCTCGATCAGAGCCTTCGCCAGGTTCCCGGGGACCGGGTCGTAGTGGGAAAACTCCATGTGGAAACCCCCGCGGCCCCCGGTGAGCGAGGTCAGCGTCGGCTCGTAGGTGAGCATCTCGGCCATGGGCGCCTGTGCGGTGATCGCGGTCTGCGAGCCCTTGCGGTCCATGCCCTGGGTGCGGCCGCGACGTGAGTTCAGGTCGCCCAGGACATCTCCCGTGTTTTCGTCCGGAACGGTGATCACGACGGACATGATCGGTTCGAGGAGTGTCGGGCGGCACTTCGACATCGCGTCCTTGAACGCGAGGGACGCCGCAATCTTGAAGGCGATCTCTGACGAATCGACCGTGTGGAACTTCCCGTCGAACACCGTCGCCTTGAAGTCCACGACGGGATAGCCGGCGAGGTATCCCTTCTGCCGGGCCTCCTGGAATCCCTTCTCGATGGCCGGGATGAACTGGCGCGGTATCGAGCCGCCCACGACCTCGCTCGCGAACTCGAAATCCCCGCCGCGCTCGAGCGGCTCGACGCGCACGTGGCAGTCGGCGAACTGGCCGTGTCCGCCGGTCTGTTTCTTGTGCCGCCCGTGCGCCTCGGCAGTCACCGTGATCGTCTCGCGATACGGCACGCGCGGCGGTTTCAGGTCGACTTCGACCCCGAACTTCCGCTTCAGCCGGGACACCACGACTTCGATGTGGAGCTGCCCCGTTCCCGAAAGGAGCAGTTCCTGGTCGCGCTCGAACTTCAGGGTCAGGTCTTCCTCGCGCAGCCGTTGCAGCGCCTGGGAGATCTTCTCCTCGTCTCCCCGCGACTTGGGCTCGATGGCGAAGCTGATGACCGGGTGCGGCACTTCGGGGCGCACGAAACGGATCCCGCCGTCGGCGCCGAGAGTGTCTCCCGTGAAGGTGTCCCGTAGCTTGGCGAAACATCCGAGATCGCCGGCTGACAGCTTCGACGCGGCCTCCATCGCCTTCCCGTTCACGACGTGTACGCCGCCGGTCCGCCCGGTTCCCCCGGTGGCCAGGTTCTTGAGCTGGGTCTCGGGACCGACGGTTCCGGTCATGACCCGGAAGAGGCTCAACCGTCCGGCGAAGGGATCGGCGATGGTCTTGTACACGTAGACGCTCGCCGGCGCGCCGCCGTCCACTGCCCGCTCGACCGGCTCCCCGTCCCCACTGACCCCGCGTGCGGGCCCGCGTCCGGTCGGATCCGGGGTGGCCGCGGCGATCAGGTCGAGTAGCGCCGTGGTTCCCACGTTGTGCGCGCCGGTCACCGCCACCACGGGGAAGATGGAACGCGCGGCAACCGCCGTTTTGAGCCCCCGGATCATCTCCTCCGACGTCAACTCTCCCTCGGAAAAGAACTGGTCCAGCAGTTCCTCGTCCGACTCGGCGATCATTTCCATGAGTTCGTTGCGCGCCGCCTCGGCCTGCTCCTGAAGCTCGGCGGGCACGTCGCCCGTCTTCGCTCCCTTCCCATCCGGCCCGGGACCGCTGATCGCCTTCATCGTGATGAGGTCCACGACCCCGGAGAACCCGGACTCGCTCCCGATCGGCAACTGGACCGGGATCGCGGTCCGTCCGAACGTCTCCTGAATTGAACCCAGGGTGCGTTCGAAGGACGCGCGGTCGCGGTCCATCCGGGTCACCGCGAAGATGGCGGCCGCGCGGTTTTCCTCCGCGAAGTTCCAGACCCGTTCGGTGTTGACCCCCACGCCGTCGACGGCGCAGACCGAAATGAGCGCGGTGTCGGCGACCGGCATGGCCAGCTTCGCCTCCGTGAGGAAGTTGCTGTAGCCCGGGGTGTCCACCAGATTGACCTTGACCCCGTCCCAGTCGAAGTGGGTGGGCGCCGCGCTCAGGCTGATGCCGCGTTCGATCTCGTCCTCTTCGAAGTCCGTCGTGGTGTTTCCATCTTCCACCCGGGCAAGCCGGGTCACGGCGCCGGCCGCGTAGAGCAGCGCCGACACGAGCGTTGTCTTGCCGGACGTTCCGTGTCCGACTACGGCGAGGTTGCGAAGTTCGGCGGTCTGATAGTCGCGCATGCTGCTCCAGATTGGGGACGTTAGGGGTTCGCTCCGAACCGGGAACCCTTTGGGAGTCGTTCGAATCCCGGCGCCCGGACCGGACGCCGAACGACGTGCGCCAACTCGAAACGCTGGACCTCGTTCGGCCGGTAGTCACGCGGGCGAATGGCCGCCGCGCTCGTTCGCACGGGCGGAATTCGTCCGCAGCCCGACCGCCGATCCTACCATTCCCAAGGCGTTCGCGTTCCCGTTCTTCGCGCACGGAACCGCCTCCAACGCGCCCGGTCCAGCGCCAATGGAGTTACGCTAAATCCATCCCCACGGTCGGAGTCTTGCCCTCGCTACCCCACCTGCGCCTCGGTTCGCGTGACCGGGCCGTGGCGATGACCTTCCGGCGAGACCACCTGATGATTCGCGCGGGCGACGGCCGTTGGGTCCGGTGGCGTCTGCCCGCGGACTTCGTCGCCCCTTCGCCGACGGAGCCGAACCTGGCGTCTTCGGTGGAAGCGGCCCGAGCAGTGCAAGCCGCACTGCGGGCACTCGCCGCTCCGAACGGCGGCTTCCGCGACGCGGTGATCGCGTTGCCGGACCGCGCCGCACACGCCGGCCTTTCCGAAGGGGCGGGTTCCGGAGCGGTGCGCCGGCTCCGCTCGGAGCTCGTCCGCGGGTTGGCCACGACTTCGGCCCCGTCTCCCTCCGAACTCGACGGGCGGTTCCGCTTCGGAACGTTGGCTTCCGGTTCGCTCGGCCGCCGATCCGTGCTCGGTGCGGTGACGGGTTCGCCGGTCGCCCGGCAGTACGAAGCGGCGGCCGAGGCGGCGGGACTGCGGGTGCGGTGGGTGGACGCTACGAGTCTCGCTCTGCTTCCCGAGTGGCTCGCACGCGCCGCGGACAAATCCGACCGGCGTCTCCTTCTGCTCCTCCATCGGCGCCATTTTGTGCTCGCCACCGCTACGGGCGGGCGCCTCTCGGGTTTCCGGATGAAGCTTCGCGCCGCACTGGACCCGGATCCCCCGGCGCTGGCCATCCGACGGGCCACCGAGAGCGGGAGGCATGGCGTCTCGATCCTGGGGGATGGGGCGGCGGCAGTGGCGGAGGTCGCGCGCTCGATGGCGTCGGCGACGGTGGAAGCCCGGGACGCGGAGGAAGACGGGGGGACTCCTGCCGTGTCCCCCGTGACCGATGGGGCCCTGGCCGCGCTGCTGCGGCGGGTTGGCGAGCGGCCGGCGCCGCTCAAACCGACTCCCGTCGCCATTTCCGAGACCTAGACATGCGTCGTCCACCTGCCGGCATTCAGCTCGGCAAGGCCGTCCGGCCGGGTTTCCTGCGGGCCCTCGACCTGCTGATCCTGGGAGGGCTTCTGATGTCCCTGTGGGGTGGCGCGTCGCTCTGGAGAACGCGGGTGGACCTCGCCGCCGCGGGGCCTTCCGGCCCGGCTGAATCCTCCGGGAGAGGCGTCCCGGCTGGTTCTCCGGCGCTCGAGCCGGCCCACGCTCAGGAGGCGGCCGCCCTCCTCTTCGCCGGGGTGCTCGATGCCCCCGCCATCAGCGCCGCCCTCGACACGGTGCGGAGCACGGCTCCGTCCGGAATCCGGGTTGCCGGCATCGAGGTTCGGCCGGCCGCCGGGCCCGGCCGGGTCGAAACGGTCATCGCGGCCGACGCCGCCTCGACGGCGGCCGTTGCGAGCTTCCTCGCCGAGCTGGCGGGCCACGATTCCGTTCTCTCGACCGAGGTCATCAGCGAAACCCGGCAGACGGACGGAACGGCGCTGGTCCGGATCACCGCCCAACTCGCCATCGGCCGGTAGCACCATGGACCAACGCCTCCGGCTCCGGGTTCTGCTCGCGCTGTTGTCCGTTTCGCTCGCCTGGCTCGTCTGGGGTGAGGCGCGGCGCGCCTCGGCCGAGTTTGCCGCGGCGCTCGACATGCAGACCCGGTCGGCTCGGGAGAGCGTCCAGACGGCGCAGGAGCGGGAGCGGCGCGAACGCCTGCTTCGGGTCTCGGAGCGGCTCGCCGACCGCGCCCCCGCACCTGAGAGTGCCGCCGGGACACGCGAGTTCCTGGTGCGGACGGCCGGCGAAGGCGGCGTCGAGCTTTCGCAGCTACGGCTCCAGCCGCTCGTTCGTCCGCCGGAGGGGACCGCGGGCGCCGAGGCCGGAATCACTGCGTTGGGCGATCCTGACTCCCTCTCGCGGTTCCTGGCTGCCGTGGAGGGGACGGGATGGCCGCTCCGCGTCGAGCGGGCGACCCTCGCGGTCCGGGGCGGCCTCGGCACGCTCACCGCTTCGGTTCTCGTCCTGTGGCCGAACCCGGCGGCTGCGTTCACCGCGGCAGACGCGGGCCGTCTGGCGGACGATCCGCGGCTCGAGCAGTTGGCCGCCTGGCTGGAATCGGTTCCGAGGCAAGACGCGGCCGTTTCCCGCGCGGCCGCCGAGCCGATCGAGGCGGCGCCCGCGGTCGACCCCGGACTCGGGGAGCCGCTCGTGCAGCCTCCGGACACGGCAACGCCGCCATCGGAACCGCGCGTCGAAACTCCGGAACTCCACGGCTTCGTGGACGTCGGCTCCGGCACTCCCATTCGAGCCGCGCTCTTCTACCGGGGGGAGACCACCCTGGTCGGGGTTGGCGGCCGGGTCGGGGACTACACCGTCGTCACGCTCGAGCCGTCGGAAGCGGTCGTTCTCTCGCGCGGCGAGGGGCCGCCCCTTCGCCTGGTGCTTCGCTGACCAACCGTCGCGGAGCCCCCGGTTACCCGGCGCCCGACAGCCTCGAGAAGGCCGCGCCAATCTCTCCGGCGGTCCGTCCGGCTCCGAGCGCCACGGTGAGCAGGATGCGGGCCTTCAGGCCGTCGAGGTCCCCCCCGGAGAGGATCCCCCGCTCCTGCTGGGCGTCCGAAAGCACCACCCGGCCGGCCCCGGTGCGGGTCACGAACACCACCACCGCGCCGGCCTGAATGGCGGCATCCACCGCTTCCGCGACGGGTGGCGGTGCGTTGCCGCGGCCGAAGACCTCCACGACCAGGCCCCTGGCGCCGGCCTGGGCCGCCGCGCGGATCGAGGAGGCGCCGCCGCCTGCGGTGAGCCGCACCAGTTCTACCGCCGGCTCGACGCCCGTGGCGGGAAGGTGGAGACGGCGGGCCGGAGTCGTGAAGAGCAGCACCGTGCCCTCGTCCACCGCGCCGATGGGGCCGGTGTCCGGTGAGGCGAAAGCGTGCAGCGCGATGGAGTGGGTCTTCTTCACCTCGCGCGCCGCGTGGATCTGACCGTTCAGCACCACGAGCACGCCCAGGTCGCGACTTCGTTCCGAAGCGGCGACCCGGATCGCATCGAGCAGGTTGCGCGGCCCGTCGGAGTCCTCGTACCGGGGCGGGCGCTGTGCGGCGGCAAACACGACGGGACGGCCGGACGGCAGCACGAGGTCCAGCAGGAAGGCGGTTTCCTCGAGGGAGTCGGTGCCGTGGGTCACCACGACCCCGGCCAGTCCCGGCCGCTCGGCGAAGACTGCGGCAATCCGTTCCGCGAGCTGGAACTGGAGTTCCGGATGCATCCGGGAACTTCCGATGCGGACGAAGTCCTCGGTGGTGACCGAAGCCACGGAGTCCAGGCCGGGCAGGGCGGCGCGGAGATCGCCGGCGTTCAACGGTCCACCCGCCCCCCCGGAGATGGTGCCCCCGGTGCCGATCAGGTGCACCTCGGGCAGCGGTTGTCCCGACGCTTGCGAAGCGAAGACGACGATGAGGGAAGCGGCTCCCGCGCGCACGAATCGGTTCATGGGCGGGGTTTATACCCGGTGGGCGGCAAGAAGGAGGACGACCGCATCCGCTGTCCCTGGCCGAGGGAGCAGTCTCCGGGGATTGCGAGTCCCCGCGAACCTGACTTGCTAGTCGTCCGTGACGTGGATGGTGCCGTTCACGGTGCGCACCCGGCACTCGCCGCCACCGTCACGCACCTGCACGCGCTTGTGGCGGCGGGTGGGGGTGTCCAGATGCTCCAGATCGGCCAGCTCCATGATCACCCGGCCGTTGATTGCCCGGGCATCGACCCGGCCTCGGGCCTCGGGGCCCAGGGTCAATTGCACCCGGCCGTTCACGGTGCGGAGCGAGTGGCTTTCGCCCTCGCCGAAGCTCTCGAGTTCGCATTCGATCCGTCCGTTGACCGTCTTGGCGTTCACGCTCCCCCGGTGCCCCGTCAGGCGGAGCGAGCCGTTGACCGTCTGCGCCTCGAGCTCCCCTGAGAACTCGGCGACCTCGACGGGTCCGTGGACCGTGGAGATCTTGAGGTCGGCGCTCTCCGGCAGCCGGATGGAATAGTGGACGCTGCCGTACCGCTGTCCCCACATCCGGCCCTTCTTCGGGTAACGCGTGCGAACCTGGAGGCCGCGCGACGAACGGTTGACCTCGATCCGGATGTCCTGGAGCGCGGCGCTGCTCGGCCCCACCTTCCGCGCCACGATTTCCGCCTCGTCCCGGTCCCACGCAGTGAGTTCCACGCGCCCGTTGATGTTCCTGAGGTCGAGGAGTTCTCCCGCCGCAAACGGTTCGGTGAACGTCTCCGTTTCCTCGACGTTCGGCTCGGTCTGGAACGGGACGGCGCAGTTGGCGGAGCCGGCTACCGCAAACGCCCCGAACACGAGCGCGAGAGGACGGCGGCCCAAGGCGCGGCCGCACGTGGTCCCGTGAACCATGACGGAGGGGCTAACGAACCGGGCGTCCAGAATGTTCCGTGCTGTCGAGAGGCCGAACGCTTCCCGTATCCTCCGGGGCTCTTCCCAGAGGCTCCTGATTCCGGAGGTTCCGATGAAACAAGCCCACCGCATCCCGGCGTTCCTCGCCGCCTGCCTGCTCGCCGCCCCGTTCGCCCTCGGGCAGGGCGACTCCCGGCCCCGGGCCCGGGACATCGGTCTGTCGCCGGGAGTTCTGGACCCCGGACCGCACAACGCCATCACCGACGTCCCCGGCGTCCTCGTCGGGCAGGTCACCCTGATGGAGGGAAACCACATCCGCACCGGGGTCACCGCGATCCTGCCTCACGCCGGGAACATCTTTCAGGAGAAAGTTCCGGGCGCCGTCCATATCGGGAATGCCTTCGGCAAGCTGGCGGGGTCCACCCAGGTCGTGGAACTCGGGACCATCGAGACTCCGGTCGTGCTCACCAACACCCTGTCGGTCTGGGACGCGGCGCGCGCGGTGGTGACCTACACCCTCGGCCTTCCCGGCAACGACGACGTGCGGTCCGTGAACCCGCTCGTCGGCGAAACCAACGACGGGTTCCTCAACAACATCCGGGGACTCCACGTGAAGGAAAGCCACGTGCTGGAGGCGATCCGCACCGCGTCCGCGGGACCGGTGGCGGAGGGCGCGGTGGGAGCCGGAACCGGAACGTCCGCCTTCGGCTGGAAGGGAGGGATCGGCACCTCCTCGCGGCGACTTCCCGAGAGTCTCGGCGGCTACACGGTCGGAGCGCTCATCCAGAGCAACTACGGCGGAGTCCTCGTCATGGACGGAATCCCGGTCGGCGAGGAACTCGACCGCTACTACCTGCGAGACCAGTTGCGCGGCGGCGCGGGCGCGGCGGGCGACGACTCCCTGGACAACCCGGACGGGTCCATCATGATGGTGGTGGCCACCGATGCCCCGATGCGCTCGCTCGGCCTCACGCGGCTGGCGCGCCGGGTCATGCTCGGTCTCGCCCGCACCGGGGCCACCTCATCCCACGGGAGCGGCGACTTCGTCATCGCCTTCTCCTCGGCGGAGTCGCTCCGCACCGGATTCCGGAGTGACTCTCCGGTGGACTCCGGCGCCGTGCTCCGGGGCGACCGGCTGTCGCCGCTCTTCCAGGCGGCGATCGAGGCTACCGAGGAGGCGGTCTACAACTCGATGCTCAAGGCAACCACGGTCGTCGGCAAGAACGGGAACACCCGGGAGGCGATCTCGATCGAGGATCTGCTGGAGATCGGAGCGAAGTACAACCGCCTCCACCCGCCGGGCGGCAGCCGCTGATGCTCTACCGGTCCCTGAATCCGGCCACCGAGGAGGTGGTGGCCGAGTTCCCGACGGCGACCGACCGCGAGGTGGACGCCGCCCTCGACCGCGCCGACGCCGCGTTCCGCCTCTGGCGCCGGTCCCCGTTCGCCGAGCGATGCGCGGTGAACGAACGCCTGGCCGATCTTCTCGAGGCGCAGGCGGACGAGCTGGCCGCCCTCATGGCGCTCGAGATGGGAAAGCCGCTCGCGCAGGGAGTGGCCGAAGCGCAGAAGTGCGCGTGGGTCGCGAGGCACTACGCGGAGACCGCGGAGGAGTCGCTCCGGCCGCGCCGCTACCCCTCCGACGGCAGCGACGCCTACGTGCGCTACGACCCCATCGGGCCGATCTTGGCGGTCATGCCCTGGAACTTCCCCCTGTGGCAGGTCATCCGGGTCTCCGCGCCCAACTTTATCTCCGGAAACGCCATGGTGCTGAAGCACGCGCCGTCGGTGCCCCAGTGCGCACTCCGGATCGTCGAGCTCTACCGGGAGGCGGGAGCTCCGGAGGGGCTCGTCCAGAACCTCTTCCTGACGAACGCGCAGGCGGCTTCCTGCATCGCCGACCGGCGGATCCGGGGCGTCACATTGACCGGCAGTTCCCGCGCCGGCAGCGAGGTGGCCGCGGTCGCGGGCCGCCACCTCAAGCCGATGGTCGCCGAGCTCGGGGGCAGCGATCCCTTCATCGTGTTCGAGGACTGTGACGTGGAGGAGGCGGCCGTCGCGGGCGCGGGGGCGCGGCTCATCAACTCGGGCCAGAGCTGCATCGCCGCCAAACGCTTCCTCGTGCAGCGAGCCGTGCTGGACTCGTTTCTGTCGGTCTTCGAGGCGCAGTTCCAGAAAACGGGGGTCGGCGATCCGCTGGCGCCGGAGACCACGGTCGGCCCGCTGGCCCGGGAAGACCTCCGGGACCGCCTCGAGGAGCAGGTTGCGCGGTCGGTCCGCGCCGGCACGGACCTCATCTACCGGGGAACCGCGCCGGAACGCGGGTTCTTCTCCGCGACCGGGATCCTGGCGGCGCCGCCGGCGGGAGCGCCGGCCGCCGAGGAGGAACTCTTCGGGCCGGTCGCGACGGTGATCCCGTTCGCGGACGAAATGGAGGCGGTGGAGATCGCCAACCGGACGAACTACGGACTCGGATCGTCGCTCTGGACCTCCGCTCCGCCGCGGGCGGAACGGCTCGTGGCGCAGATCGAATCGGGGGCCGTCTTCGTGAACGGCATCACCAAGTCGGATCCCCGGGTGCCCTTCGGCGGGACCAAGGACAGCGGGTTCGGCCGCGAGCTGGGCCCGGACGGCCTCATCGAGTTCACCAACCGGAAGACCGTCTGGATCCGCTGAGGCGGGTCAACCCCGCGCCGTGCGCGGTGCGGAGCACCGCGGTGCCGGTCTGGAAACCGGCGTTCCAAGCCGGCGCGCCATGCGGGCGCGGGGTATCCCCGTGCGGTTCCCGGGTCGCTACAGGGGCCAGGCCTCCTGGCGCCAGGCCATGTCCCAGAACATCCACTCGTAGCGGGAACTCATGGCGAAGTGCCCGGCCATCGCTTTCCGGGCGTCCGGGCCGAGCCCCTCGGCGACGTCGTCCGTGAGCTGCACCACCCGCTGCACCACCGCGTCGTACTCCTCGCTCCCGTAGCTCTCGATCCAGCGGCGGTATAGCGGGTCTGGCGAGGAAGGACGCTTGAGCAACTCCTTGCCGACTTCGGCGTAGATCCAGTAACAGGGGAGGACGGCGGCGAGCCCTTCGTGGAAGGGCTGCGAGTGCACCTTTGAGAGGAAATAGCTTGTGTAGGCGCGGTTGGTGGGCGCGGGCTGGCGGGCGAAGAGTTCCTCGCGGGAGCCGCCCAGTTCGGTCAGGAACTGCCCGAGCTGTTCGCGCTCGGCCTCGATGGTCGCCACCGCGTCGCCGCAGAGCGCCGCGGTGACGTCCGGGTGCGGGGCCTTCCCTCCCAGGATGGCCACCGCCCGCGCGAACTCGTGCAGGTAGAGCGCATCCTCGATCACGTAGAAGCGGAAGACCTGCCGGTCCAGCGTGCCGTCCGCGAGCCCGTCCAGGAACGGGTGGCGAAGGATCTCCGCATAGATCGGCTCGATCCCGGCCCGGAGGCGGGAAGTGAAACGGTCCTCGTGCGGTGCGGTCATGACGGAGGAATGCTAGTGCGGCGAATCGTCGCTACCCGAACACCACCGGCACCCAGAAGACCGCGAACAGGCAGGTGAGGACCGCGCCGATGATGTTCACCCCGATGCCGGCGCGCACCATCTGAGGGATCGTGAAGTGTCCGGTTCCGAACACGATGGCGTTCGGCGGGGTGGCTGCGGGCAGCATGAATGCGCAGGAGGCGGCGACCGTCACCGGAAGCAGCAGCATCAGCGGCGGGATGCCGGCGCCCGTGGCGACGGCGGCCAGGATGGGCACCATCATCGCGGTCGACGCGAGGTTCGAGGCCAGCTCGGTGAGCAGGATGATGAACACCACCACCATGATCACGAACAGCGGAAGCGGCAGCGCCGAAGCGCCGGCGAGACGGTCGCCCAGAAACTGGGACAGCCCGCTCACCTCCAGACCGTTCGCGAGCGAGAAGCCGCCGCCGATCAGGATCAGGACGTCCCAGGGAATCTTCACTCCCCATTCCCAGTTGAGGATGCGTTCCCCCGAGCCGTTCCCGGCGGGGACGAGGAAGCACAGCACTGTCGCCGCCATGGCGATCGTGGAATCGCTGATGAGCCCGCCGGTCGGCAGGAACCCGGTCCAGACCGGGCGGAACATCCAGGCCAGGGCAGTGGCCCCGAACAGGACGGAGAGTCGCTTCTCCGGGGTGGAGAGCGGTCCGAGCGCCTGGTAGGCGGAGCGGACCGGCTCCCGGCCGCCGGGAATGTCCTTGATCCGGATCGGAAACGCGACGCGGGTGAGCCAGAGCCAGGTCAGGGGGAGAAACAGGACCGTCAGCGGCATCGCGAAGGCGAGCCAGCGCACGAAGGTGATCTGGATGTCCAGTTGCTCGCTCAGGAAACCGGCGAGGAACACGTTGGGCGGCGTTCCGATGAGGGTCGAGAACCCACCGATGGAGGCCCCGTAGGCGCAGCCGAGCATCAGGCAGACCGCGAACGGGAAATCCCCGGGGGCGGGCCGCCTGGGCCCGTGGACCGCCCTCGATATCTCCGCGATCACGGCGACCCCGATCGGCATCATCATCGCGGTGGTGGCCGTGTTGGAGACCCACATGGACAAGAACGCGGACGCCACCATGAAGCCGAGCACCAGCCGGGGAGGCGAGCTGCCCATCGCCATCACCGTCCGGAGCGCGATCCGCCGGTGCAGGTTCCAGCGCTGCATCGCCTGGGCGATCATGAACCCGCCCAGGAAGAGGTACACGAGGTGGTTGGCGTAGGGCGCCGCCGCCCCCGCCGCGTTCGTGATCCCGAACGGCGGGAGGAGCGCCAGCGGCAACAGGGAGGTCACCGCCAGCGGCGCCGCTTCCGTAACCCACCAGGTGGCCATGATCGCGGCCACCGCCAGCATCCGGCGCGCCTCGTCGGGAATGCCCGGGATCGGGACGACGGCGATGCCGACCAACAGGGCCAGCCCGAGGACGAGTCCGATCCGCTCGCGCTTCATCCGTTTGATCGTCGGAATTCGATGCCGGGCCGGGCGTTATCGCCGGCCGGGGGCGCGAGAGCGTATGCCATTCGGCCGGCAACGTGTCGTCCCCAAACCCCGAGGCGGCTGGGGCGGCGGCGTGGCCGGCCGCTATTGCTGGTCGGTCGTTTCCGGCTGGTACCCGAGGCTGAGGAGGTTCGCGAGCAGCCGGTAGGCCCCCGGCGTGCCGGCGGGAAGCTGTCGCCAGAGGCCGAGGCCGAGGTAGAGCCACCGGCCCTCGCCGTGGCGGGCCTCCACCAGGATGCCGCGCTTCTCCCCGGCGTTGTATTCAAAGGGGTCCTCGGAGGCGAGGAGGTCCCGGTAGGCGGGGTCCCCGCCCGGGGCCAGGAAATAGAGCCCGCGCTCCTGCACCCAGCCGGCCCAGTCGGAGTCGTCGATCCGGTTCGGCCCGGTGAAGGCCGGATGTTCCGGGATCAGGACCTGCATCGGGGCGTCTTCGTCGGTGATCCGGCCCCGCCCGACCGAAATCGGATACGGCCCCCAGGGTCCGGAGTTGAACTCGAACTTGTTGTACTGGACGAGCAGGGTCCCGCCTCCGGCGACGTAGTCGAGCAGACGCTGGTTGTGCGTCCTGAGGTCGGGACGGGCCAGATACGCGCGCACCCCGAGGACGATGGTGTCGAACCCCGAGAGGTCCCCCTCGGCGAGCGCCGCCTCGTCCAGGAAGGTCAGAGGCACTCCGAGCTGCGCGATGGCCTCGGCGACTTCGTCCCCGACCCCCTCGACGTAGCCGACGTGGACCGGGGCGACCGCCGCGTCCAGTACCCGCGCCGCGGCTACCGCCGGTCGGAAGAGGTAGCGCGTCTCGATGTGGTGGTAGGCGATCTCCTGAACCGTTTCGGTGAACGGGTCGCCGCCTTCCGCGGGCTGCGCCGAAGCGGCGAGCCGGTAGCCGCCGTCGGCCGCTCCGGCCGGAGCGCTCACTTCGAACTCGACGCGGGTTTCACCCGGGCCGTAAAAAGCGACCGGAATGCGTTCCGGGGCAACGGCCCACCCCGCGGGGGCCTCGAGCACCGCGTCGAACTCCGCCGCGCCGTCCCCGCGATAGACGACGGAGACGCCGAGCCGGCGGGGGTTCTGCCCGCGGGGAAAGACGACGATCTCGGGTGACACGGCGACCGAAGCGAGCGGGAGCACCGAGATCTCCTTCTGTTTCTCCGTGCCCACCCAGGGTCCCTCGTAGCGGTACTCGACCGGCGTCGAGATCTCGACGGGAACGCCGGCGGACTCGAAGACAACGCGCGCCCTGACCTGGGGCGGTCGGGCCGACAGAGCGAACAGCTCCTCCGACAGCGGGTCGAAGCGGTCCGCGTCGGGGTCGTCGAGCCAGGGCTGGCGGCTCAGGGCCGCGTTCTCGGCCACCGAGACCCCGAACTCCGCGCGCAGCGGGCGGCGGGAGCTCGTTTCGAGAGGCAGGTCGCCGGGGCCGATCGCCGGGGTCGGGGCGCGGCGGCGGGGGCCCGGGCGAGAAGGGACCGCTGTCGTGGCCGGTGAGGCATCGACCTCCCAGCCCTCCGGGACCTCGATGTGGATGCCGGTCACGGTCGCGCCTTCGACGGGTCCTCCACGGACGAAGACCTGGGCGGCGAACCGGGCGCCCGGAACGGCGGTTCCGGTGTCCGCCACCGCGTCCACCACGAGTCCGTGGGCGAGCGCGATCGCCTCCTGGATCTGGGCCGTCCGCGGCGCCATCCGGTGCTCGATCTCCGCGCGGCTCTCAGCGGCCAGTCCCTCCGGCAAGGTGTCCCGGCGCAGACCCTTGGCGGCTGCGAGCGCCCTCCTGAGGCCGGGCAGCGAGTCCTGGGGCGCGGTCGCCGAGAAGGCGCTCGTAGCTTCCTCCACCGCCTCGCGCAGGGAGTCCAGTCGTTCGCGGGTCACGGCTGCGGCCTCCGGCGTCCCCGCGACGAACGCTTCCAGCCGCTCGAGTCCGGTCGGAATCCCGGCGAAGAGACCGTCCGTCCCTTCCGGTCCAAGCGCCGTTCCGTCCTCCGCGCCGCGGGTCTCGACGAGTTCCGCAGGAAATCCGCTCGGTGCGCCGCGCACCTGGCCCATCCCCTGGCACCGGTGGGCCGAACGCGCCTCCGCTCCGAGGTCGGCGTACGTGCGGCCGAGGAGCGGATCCCAGACCGCCGTCTCCACCCGTACGGTGCGGGTTTCCCGGGAAACCGGACTGCCGCCCACGCCGCCGATCAGCAGGCGCACCGGCCGCCAGGGCAGCAGGCCCAACCCGGCATGCTCCGGGAAGCGGGCCGGATCGTCCGCCACGTCGAAAGCCTCGTGCACAAGCCGTCCCGTCGCCTGGTGGTGTTGGCCCCCGCCGGTACCGGAAGGAGGCAGAGTGAGCACCACGTCCGGACGGAACATCCGGATCAACCGCACCACCTCGCCGAGCGTCTTCTCCTCGTCCCACTTCTCGAGCGTCTCTTCGACGCTGAAGGAGTAGCCGAAGTCGGACACCATGCCGAAGTACTGCTCCACGGCGTCGAGCCGGTGAGAGGTGAGAAGCTCTTCGGTGCGCAGGATGCGCAGCCCGTCGAAGAGTTCGGGTCCGATTTCGTTCTGTCCGCCGCCGCCCCGGGTCAGGCTCACGAGCGAGACCCGGGCGCCCAGGCCGCGGCTGAGCAGGGCGTGGAGGGCGTTGTTCTCGTCGTCCGGGTGCGCCACGATGGTGAGCACCGAAACGCCGCTCCCGATCTTGCGGAGCGCGAGTCCGAGTCCGGTGGCGCCCCGGTCCTCGGCGAGGGGCCGGAGCTGTGCGGGCGCAACGGCGGCGCTGAAAGCGACGATCGCCGCCGTCAACAGCGCCAGGGGCCGAAGCGCGAACCGCCGCGCCGGTCGTGAAGTTGTCATTGCCGCGCTCTCCTCGGGGGATTCGGGAGCCAGTCCTCCTAGAATCTCCGCGCCCGGGCCGGTCAGCGCCCGGCCCCGCCAGTGAGTCTAGCCGGGACTCCGCCGGAGCACCGATGGAAACGCCTTCCGACCAGCCCCCCTCTCCAGGCGGGTTCTTCCGCTCCTGGCGGCGGCTCTACGCGGCGGTACTCCTGACCGCGCTCTCCGTTTACGTCCTTCTCTTCGCGTTCTCGCGGATCTTCGCCCCTTAGGCGTCCTCCTTGCAGCTCCTCGACTGGATCGTCGTCGCGGCCTACTTCGGGCTGATCATCACCGTCGGCTACTGGACGGGGCGGGGGAACCGGGGCCTCGAGGACTACTTCCTGGCTCGCCGCTCGATGCCTTGGTACGCGATGGGCCTCTCGGTGATGGCCACGCAGGCGAGCGCCATCACGCTGGTGGGCACGACCGGCCAGGCCTACGTGGACGGGATGCGTTTCATCCAGATCTACTTCGCCCTGCCGATCGCCATGGTGATCCTGTGCGTCACCCTGGTGCCGCTGTTCTACCGGGCGAGGGTCTTTACCGCCTACGAGTACCTGGAGCGGCGGTGCGGTCCGCACACCCGGTCCCTCACCAGCCTGCTCTTCCTCTTCGGGAGGGCGCTTTCCGGGGCGGTGGTGATCTACGCGCCGTCGGTGGTCCTCTCGGTGGTCTTCTCGCTCGACGAGACGCTCACCATCCTGATCATCGGCGGCTTCGCCACGGTCTACACCGCGCTCGGGGGCATGCGCGCCGTGATGTGGGTCGAGACCTGGCAGATGCTGATCATCCTGCTCGGCATCCTGTTCTGCCTCGGGTCGGTCATCTGGGGGCTGCCCGACGAGGTGAGTCTCGGGGAGGCGCTGCGGCTCGCCGGTTCCACCGGCCGCCTGGAGACCCTGTCCTTCGACACCGACCCGCGCCAGACCTACACCGTCTGGACGGGGCTCCTCGGCGGGCTCTTCCTGATGCTCTCCTACTTCGGTTGCGACCAGAGCCAGGTCCAGCGCTATCTCACCGGGCGTTCGCTCCGCGAGAGCCGGCTTTCGCTGATCTTCAACGCCTTCGCCAAGCTGCCGGTGCAGTTCGTGATCCTGCTCACCGGGGCGCTCCTCTTCGTCTTCTACCAGTTCGAAAGGCCGCCGGTGCTCTTCGATCCGGTGACGCTCGCCGAGACGCGCGCGGCCGAGCCCGAGGCGATGGCGGCCATGGAAGCCCGCTATGAGACCGCGTTCGCCGAACGCCGCACGGCCGCGCTCGACTACGCGGAGGCGGACGGCGGTTCCTCCGAGGCGGCGCTGAAGGAGCGCTACGTGGCGGCCGACCTGGCGTTCCAGGAGACGCGCGCCGATGCGGTCCGCACTGCGGCCGAGGTCAAGGGCGAACCCTGGACCGACACGAACCACGTGTTCCCGACCTTCGTGTTCACGCAGCTCCCCCCGGGGGTCGTCGGCCTGATCCTCATCGCAGTGCTCGCGGCGGCGATGTCCACCGTGGAGTCGGAACTGTCGGCGCTCTCGACCGCCAGCGTGGTGGACTTCTACCGCCGGTTCCGGAACCGATTCGTGCGTGGCCCCACGTCCGACCGCCATGACCTGATCGCGGGGCGGGTGGGGATCCTGTTCTGGGGGACGGTCGCCACCGGGGCCGCCCTGTACATGGGGAGGCTCGGGTCCGCGGTGGAAGCGGTGAACCGGGTGGGGTCCTTCTTCTACGGCCCCATCCTGGGGGCGTTCGTCCTCGCCGCCGTCTTCCCGAACCGGGGCGCTCGCCGCGCCTTCCCGGCGGTGATCTGCGGCGTCGCCGCCGTCTGGGCCGCGGACCTGGTCCCCCGGGCGCTCGGCATCGAGGGTGTTTCCTACCTCTACTACAACCTGATCGGAACCGCCGTCACCGTGGGGGTCGGTCTGTTTCTGGGGCGCTTGGGGGGCGATCCGCGGGAGGCCGGGATCCGATGAGCCGGTTCCGGACCCGCACGGTCTCCCGGATCGTCGAGGCGCTGTCCTCGCGGGAGATCCTGCGCCGCTCCGGCTTCTTCACCGGTCTCAACCTCGGGATCGGGGCGCTGGTGGGCGGCGTCATCGTGTCGTTCATCGTGGTGACCGAGTGGCTCGCCGACATCGTGGTCCACGGCCCGGCGCTCGGTGCGTTCCGCTTCGCCGCGCCCGTCCTCGGGGCCCTGGCCGCCGGATTCCTGATGCACCGCTGGTTCGAGGGGGCGCGGGGCAGCGGGATTCCCCAGACGAAGGCCGCGCTGGTCGCGAAGGACGGCCGGATTCCGTTCCGGGTGCCCTTCGGGAAGTACCTCTGCGGGGTCCTCACCCTGGGGAGCGGCATTCCGCTCGGACGCGAAGGACCGTCCGCGCAGATCGGCGCCGGGATCGCCTCCTCCGTGGGAGAGGCGCTGCATCTGGATACCGAGCAGCGCCGGCAGTTGGTACCCGTCGGGACCGCGGCGGCGATCGCGGCGGCCTTCAACACCCCGATCGCCGCGATCCTGTTCTCGCTCGAGGAGATCGTCGGCAACCTGCACGCCCGGGTGCTCGGCTCCGTCGTCCTCAGCGCCGTGGCGAGCTGGCTGGTGCTCCGCCTGTCGCTGGGCGACGAGCCGCTGTTCTCGGTTCCCGCCTACGAACTCGGGTCGCCCTGGGAACTGCTCATCTACGCGGTGCTCGGCGTGCTCGGCGGGCTGATGTCGGTGGGCTTCGTGCGCGCGCTCCTCTGGCTGCGCGCCGCGTTCCGGCGGCTCCCGGTCTCGAGCCGCTGGTTCCAGCCGGCGCTCGGCGGTCTCGCGGTGGCCGCCGCCTGGGTCCTGCTGCCCGGGTTCTTCGAGGTCGGCTACGGCCCGGTGGGCCGGGCGCTCGCCGGTGAACTGTCCATGGGAACGATGGCGGTTCTGCTGGCCCTCCACCTGGCGCTGGTGGTCTTCGCCTACGCCTCGGGCAACGCGGGGGGGATCTTCGGCCCCAGCATCTTCCTCGGCGCCATGCTGGGAGGAGTCGTCGGCAGCCTCGCAAATACCTGGTTCGACTTCGCCTCCGGCCCGGGGGCCTACTCCCTGGTCGGCATGGGGGCCGCCTTCGCCGGGATCCTCCGTGTGCCGATGGCGTCGGTCTTCATGATCTTCGAGATCACCCAGAGCTATGCGGTCATCGTGCCGATGATGATCGCCAACCTCACCTCGTTCTTCGTCTCCCGGCGGCTCCAGCGGGTGTCCGTTTATGAGGCCCTCGCCGCGCAGGACGGGATCCGGCTCCCGTCGACGGAGGACGAGGAGCCGCATCCGGTGGTCCGCGCGGCCATGCGCCCGCCGCGGGAGCTCCTCCCTCCGAGTCTTACCGTGGAGGACGCCATCGAGCGGGTGGCGCTCAGCGGCAAGCGGGCCTGGCCGGTGGCGGAAGGCAACCGGATCTCAGGGCTGATCACGCTGGCCGAGCTGGAGCGGTGGCACGCTTGGGGCCAGGATCAGGAACGCCTCGGCGACCTCGTGCGCGGCCGGAAGTTCCCGCACGCGCACGCCGATCAGCCTATCGACCATGTGCTCGCGACGATGGGCCGGATCCGCATGGACACCCTGCCCGTGGTGAGTCGGGTAGACCTCCATCAGCTCGAGGCCGTCGTCACCGTCTCCGACCTGCTCCGGGCCTACGGCATCGCGCCGGGGACGGGTGATGGCCCGCCCCGGGGCATCCCGGGATAGTTTTGTTCGGAACGATGGTCAGCCCAGGCACGGGTTTCGCTGTTCTATTGACTTTGCGCCGTCCATGGCGTTGACAGCAATGACCAAACCAGCTTGCCGATCCACTGATTTCGAGGGAATTCAACATGACATCACCTTCACTCCTGGAAAAGGCAACGGATGTTCCCAAGATGATTGCCATGCAAGCAGTCAAGCCCTTGCGTCTCATGTTGCGTGAGCCGTTGGATTACCCAAACACTCAAGGAGAGCTGGCTGCTTTGGTGGACAACGCGCTTGCTCATGAGATCCGTGCCGGGTTTACGCACCGCTTCATCACCTTGTTGTTCGTCACCGTGGGTGAGCGGGTGTTCTGTCGTCGCTACCAATACACCGAACCATCGTGGCACAGCGTGTTCCGAGCCAATCCGGCAGGTCAGATAAGGCTCGACAAGACCGTTGTAAACATCACGGCCCAGGTTCCAGACGATCTGAGCGACACCCTTCCGGCCATTGATGCGAGCTATGCAGCCAAGCTCAAACAGCTGGGCGCGCGTTTTCTGTTGGAAGGAGCGGTGGAACCGCGAGCCCAGGAAAGCACGCTGGAACTGATGCTGGCGCCCGGGCCGGCGATCACCGACCGGATCGACAGACAGTGAGCGGAGGGGAGCAACACATGAGCGTGGCTGTCCCGCTGGCTGCAACGTGATCGCTGCCGTCCAGCGGGTCTCTCGCGCCTCGGTCGCGGTGGAGGGGGAACTCGTCTCCGAGATCGGCGAGGGACTTCTGGTGCTGCTCGGGGTGTCCGTCACCGATACCGCTGGGGACGCCGCCTGGCTCGCGAAGAAGATCGCCGGGCTCCGGATGTTCCGGGCGCCCGAGGGGGAGCCGGAGCGGAGCGTGCTCGAAATCGGCGGGGAGGTGCTCGCGGTGTCGCAGTTCACCCTGCTCGGGAACTGCCGCAAGGGGCGGCGTCCGTCCTTTACCCGCGCCGCTCCGGGGCCGGAAGCCGAAGCGCTCTACGAGGAGTTTTGCGCCCGGCTGCGGGAACTCGGAGTTCCGGTGGGCACCGGCCGCTTCGGGGCGATGATGGAGGTCTCGCTGGTGAACGACGGGCCCTACACCCTGCTCGTCGAGAGTCCCGGCGGCTCCACGCGGCGGGGTATCCTTTCCGCTTCTCGCGAATAGCGGCGGCTGGCCGGGTCGGCCCGTCGTGCGCCGACCGCCCCCATTCGCTCGAGAGCGAGGTATTTCTCATGCGCATGCTCTTCCGGACGGCCGCTCCACTTGCGGTCCTCGTCCTTTCGTTCGCGTTCGCCGGCTGCGGCGGGCCCGCGGCCGGCTCCGGCGGCGGGGCCGCCGGCTCCGGCTCGCTGCTCCCCGACACCGTGGACTCCGAGGTGCTCGGCGTCCTGAACGGCGAGGAGATCACGCTCGACGATCTGGGCGACCGGGACATTTCCCAGCTCGCGCAACTTCGCACCGATTACTACACCGAGACTCACGGCCTGCTCGAGGAAGCCACGGTGCGGACTGCCCGGGAGCAGTTGCTGCTCGCTGCCGCCGCCGAGAAGGGCATGACCCTGAACCAGTACTACACGCAGGAGATCGGCCTTCCGGAAGTGAGCGACGAGGAACTGCAGTACGTCTACAACCAGAACCGCCAGCAGATCGGCCGGCCGCTCGAGGACATCGCGACCGACCTCCGCCGGCAGATCGCCAACCAGAAGATGGCGCGGAGCATCGAGCTCGAGGGCAACCGCCTGCTGCGTGAGGCCGACTGGGACCTGACGGTCCCCGCCTATCGGGTCGCCATCGAGACCGACGGTCACGCCACGCTCGGCGCGGACAGCGCACCGGTGGAACTCGTGGTCTTCTCCTGCTTCGAGTGTCCCTTCTGCCGGCGTTTCGACGGGTCGATCAACCGGCTTCGGGAGAACGAGGCCCTTGCCAGCCAGGTCCGATTGGTGTTCCGGCACTTCCCGCTGCGCAACATGCACCCGATGGCCCAGAAGGCGCACGAGGCGTCCGTCTGCGCCGAAGACCAGGGGAAGTTCTGGGAGTACCACGACGCGCTGTGGGCGGATGACAACATCTCGGCCGATAGCTTGGAACAGCACGCCAGGCTGGTCGGTCTGGACACCGAGGAGTTCGCGCAGTGCCTCAACTCCGGCCGCAGCTACGAGCGGGTGCAGACCGATCTGGAAGCCGCCCTGGCGCTCGGACAGACCGGGACTCCGGCCGTCTTCGTGAACGGGCGGTACATCGGCGGCGCGGTGTCGTTCGAGCAGTTGACCGCCCAGATCGAGCGCGAGATCGAGTCGAACTGACTCCCCGGAGACACCAGGAAATGCCCCGAACCAACACCCTGTCTCCCGAGGTCCGGGAGTTCCTGGCGACCCGCTGCTACGTCCACCTGGCCACCCTGATGGCCGACGGCAGCCCCCAGGTCTCCCCGGTCTGGGCGGAGACCGACGGAGACCTCATCGTGGTCAACTCGGCGGCCGGTCGGGTCAAGGACCGGAACATCAAGCGCGACGCCCGGGTCGCGCTCTCCGCGACCCATCCGGAGGACCCGTTCAAGGCGCTCATGATCCGGGGCCGGGTGGTGAAGGTCACCGAGGACGGCGCCGAGGACGGGATCGACCGCCTCGCCCGGAAGTACATCGGCGGCGAGCGCTACGAGTGGCGGCGTCCGGGCGAAGTGCGGGTCGCCTACTACATCCAGCCGGAGACCGTAAAGACGCTCTAACGCGTCGGAGCGCCGGCCTCTGGCCGGCATCGCGGCCCGGGAGGGCCGCGAAACGGGACCTCACTGCCCGCGCAGACGGCAGGAACGCGTCGGAGGATCGGCCTTCGGCCGGCCCGGCTTTCCATGGGTACGAAGCACCAGACGGGCTGGACGCCGAGGTGCCATCGTTTGTGGTATTTTTCTTACCATGGTAACTACCATAGATTCTGCCGGCCGGTTGGTCATTCCGAAGACGATCCGAGAAGCGGCGGGACTCGGAGCCGGTACACGGGTCCATCTGCGACTCGAATCCGACCGGGTGGTTGTGGAACCGGCGCCGCTTTCCGTAACCCTTGAGCAACGTGGGACGATGGTCGTGGCGGTGGCGCCTCCGGGAACGCCGCAAATGAAGGCGTCGGACGTTGCTCGCACGATCGAGGAACTGCGGGGGATGGATCCCTCGGCGGATCCGATGGCGTGACCCGTTACCTGTGCGACACCAGCGTCCTGGTCGCCTCCCTCTGCGACTGGCATCAGCACTACAGCCTTTCGCGTAACGAGATCCTTGGGCGAACTCAAGCTGGACAGGAACTCGTACTTGCGGCGCACTCGTTGGCCGAGACGTACGCAGTACTGACGCGGCTACCGGGGCACTACCGACTTCCGCCTGAGGCTGCCATCGCTCTCATTCAACGGAACTGGCTCGAGACGCCAACCATCCACCTCGATGGGCGCGAAGTCTGGGATGCCCTGGGTGAGGCGTATCGTCAGGGAGCGACCGGGGGCCGAACGTACGACCTGCTCATCGCCCACTGTGCGATCAAGGCCGGTGCTTCCGCCTTGGTGACCTGGAACCTTCGGCACTTCGCCGCCTTCGCAAACAGACTGAACGTCGTGACGCCAGCGGGTTGACTGGTGCCGAGTTCGCAGAGCGTGAGGGGGATGCGTCGGCGGGGAATCTCCCGGCTGGCGACGAATGTCCGCTCCGTCCGGCGGGCGTCTGCGGCGGCCGTGGAAGCCGGGGGCGCCTGGGTACGCAGTTTCGCCCGCCTTCGGCGGACGATGCCGGCCGGAGGCCGGCGCTCCGAATCGGCGTTCCCTATCCGGGGGCGTCCACGACGGAGCCGCTCATCGAAGCTGGGGCCTCACTGCCGAGCCAGACGATGACGTCGGCCACCGCCTCGGGCGCGGACCGCGGTTTGGCGCCGGGTATGGCGGTTCGATAGGACTCGGTATCCACTGACCCGGGACAGACGGCGAAGACCGAGATCCCGGCCGGCCGCAGCTCCTCCGCGGCAGCCTTGGTGAGGCCCACGACGCCCCACTTGGAGGCGCAGTAGGCGGCGAGGCGGGGTGCGCCGATCCGTCCGGCCATGGCCGCGAGGTTCACGATGCGGCCTTGCCGCCGCTCGATCATGCCGGGGAGCACGGCGCGGGTGCAGAGGAACGTCCCCTTCAGGTTTACGCCGAGAACGCTGTCGAAGTCCGCATCGGACGTCGAGGTCAACGGGGCCCGGTGGACGGCGCCGGCGGCGTTGACCAGCAGCTCGACGGGACCCAGGCGGCGCTCCGTCTCCTGCACGAGTTCGGCGACCTGACCCGGCTCGGTGACGTCAGTCGGCGCCACAAACGCGTGGCCGCCCGCCTGGCGAATCCGGTTCTGCACGGCAACCAGCCCCACCGGACGCCGCGCCGCGATGCCGACGGCGAAACCGCGTTCGACCAGTTTCAGCGCCGTGGCCGCTCCGATCCCCTGACTCGCGCCGGTGACGATGGCTACGGATAGTCCGGCCGGGCCGGAGGCGGCAGGTTGCGCGGGCGCCGTCATCTCCGGCCGGCGCCGGGTTGGTGCGTCGGAAGCGCCTGGATCAGACGCCGATCAGATGCGCGGTGACCGTGCGGTCGCGCGGCCCGTCCAGTTCCGCGAAGAGGATGCTCTGCCACTGGCCGAGGGTGATCTCTCCGTCGTGGATCGGCACCGTCACGTTGTGGCCCAGCAGCGTCGCCCGGAGATGGGCGTCGGCGTTCTTCCGCTCGCAGTCGGAGCAGTCCTCGCAGTTGTGGAGGTATCCGTCTTCCGGATCGGCCAGGCGCTCGAGGCACTCGGTGAGGTCGGCCATCAGGGCCGCCTGGAACTCGTTCAGGAAGAGCGCCGTCGTCGTGTGGAGGGTTGAAAGGATGAGGAAACCCGCCTTGATGCCCGACGCGCGGACCTGATCACGAACGCGGTCGCTGATGTTGTGCAGTTCCACACGGGAATCCGTCACCACTTTCAGCGTGCGATGCATGATCTTCATCTGCCCGCGGATCACCTCTTCCGTGGACTTCGCCGGTGCGGCCTTGACCGTCGGCTGCGTCAGTACGCTTTGCATCATGAACTCCTTGACCCGAGCCGCTCGGCGCCGATCCGGGACCGCCGCGAGCAGGCGGAGAGCCAGTATACCAAGCACAACCGGGTGCAAACGCCAGCTCAGCCTCGGTCCGGCGCCGGGGGGCTGGGATACTCCCATCGGCGCCCGCGCCACGGAATCCGCCCGGATGCGACCCTGTCCCTGATGGAAGCTCTCGCCGCTGAACTCCGCCCGCTCCTCGGGAAACACGGGTTTCTGCTGCGGCCGGAGCACACCCTTCCCTACGAGTGCGACGGGAGCACTGCCTACCGGAGCCCGCCCCAGGCGGTGGCGCTGCCGCGTTCCACCGCCGAGGTCGCCGAGGTGGTCCGGGCCTGCGCCGCCGCCGGGGTCCCGTTTACGGCGCGGGGGGCCGGAACCGGCCTCTCCGGGGGAGCGACTCCGATCGAGGGCGGCGTGGTCATTTCCCTGGCCGGGATGAGCCGGGTCCTGGAGATCAACCCCGGGGAGCGGACCGCGCGCTGCCAGACGGGGGTGGTCAACCTGGAGATCTCCCGGGCCGCCGCCCCGTTCGGACTCTTCTTCGCCCCCGACCCCTCGAGCCAATCCGCCTGCACGCTCGGGGGGAACATCGCCGAGAACTCGGGAGGGCCGCACTGCTTCAAGCTGGGGGCCACCACCTCGCACATCCTCTCGGTCACCGTGGTCCTCGACGACGGGGAGGTCGTGGTTCTCTCCGAAGATGACGCCGGCTATGACCTGCTCGGCCTCTTCGTCGGTTCCGAGGGCACCCTCGGGATCGCGACCGAGGCGACGGTACGGCTGCTGCCGGTTCCCGAGACCGTCGAGACCCTCCTCGCGCCGTTCGCCGGACTGGTTCCCGCCTGCGAAGCGGTCTCCCGCATCGTGGCGGCCGGCACCGTGCCGGTGGCGATGGAGATGCTCGACGCCGCCACCATCGAGGTGGTCGAGGCCGGGATCGGAGCGGGCTACCCGAAGGACGCCGGAGCGGTGCTGCTGCTCGAACTCGACGGCGCGAAACCGGCCGTCGCGCGCCAGCGCGCCGACGTGGACCGCATCCTCCAGGAGTGCGGGGCCTTGGAGATCCGGGTGGCGCACGACGCGGCGGAGCGCGAACTGCTCTGGCGCGGCCGCAAGTTCGCGTTCGGGGCCATGGGCCGCATCTCGACGGATCTCTACGTGCAGGACGGGGTGGTTCCGCGTTCGGCCCTCCCCGAGGCCATCGCCGAGGTCGAACGGATCGGCAAGCGGCACGACCTCCGGATAGCGAACGTGTTCCACGCCGGTGACGGCAACCTCCATCCCTGCATCTCCTACGACGGACGCGACGCGGACGAAAAGGCCCGGGTGATGGCCGCCAGCCACGACCTGCTCTCCCTCTGCGTGCGGCTCGGCGGGGTGCTTTCCGGCGAGCACGGGGTTGGGATCGAGAAGCGGGACTCGCTCGATCTGCTCTTCGGCGAGGACGACCTCGAAGCGATGCGCCGGGTCCGCGACGCCTGGAATCGGCAGGGGCTGTTGAACCCCGGGAAGATCCTTCCGGTCCGCGCCGGGTGCGGCGAGCCCCGGGCGGCCCTTCCGGACGGCGGCCTGCCCGGCCGGGTGGCCGCGATTCCCGGCGCCTGGATCTGATGGCTGGGACAGCGGCTCCGGCGAGCGAAGAGGGCGTTGGCCGGGCGCTCGCGGCGGCGTCCGAGGCGGGTGAACCGGTCGTCCTCCGGGGCGGCGGCACGCGGCTTGGGTTGGGAGCTCCGGCGCGAGCCAGCCGGATCGTGGATCTCGGCGGCCTGTCGGGCGTGATCGAGCACCACGTCAGCGACCTGACCGTCGAGGCCTGGGCGGGCACGACCGTCGGAGCGCTGAACCGCGAACTCGCGCCCCACCGGCAACTGCTCGCGCTCGATCCGCCGCTCCCGGAGCGGGCGACCCTGGGGGGCGTGATCGCCGCGGGCGATCCGGGGTTCCGCGTGTTCCCCGGCTCGCGGCCGCGCGATCTGCTGCTTGGCCTTTCCGCGGTGCTCGCCGACGGGACGCGCATCCGTTCCGGCGGACGCGTTGTGAAGAACGTGACGGGTTACGAGTTGACGAAGCTCTTCACCGGCTCGCTGGGGACCCTGGGGGCGATCACCCGGGTCACGCTGCGCCTCCGCGCGCTGCCAGAGGCCTCGCGCACGGTCGTCGCGGGCCTCCCGGTCTCTGACGCCGTGGATCAGTTTGCGGACCGGGTGCTGGCGGCCGCCGCCGCGGCGCCGGGTCCCGCGGCGGTCGCGGTGGTGCCGCCGGGGACGGGACTGCCCGGGCTCCCCGAAGACGGCGGTTTCCGCCTCGCGATCCGCTTCGAAGGACTGCGGGAGGAGGCGGCGATGCCGCCCGAAGGGGTGGCGACGGCGGCGGGAGGGGTCACCGTATTCCTCGGGGGTCCCGAGGAGGAGCAGTTCTGGGCGGGGGTCCGTGATTTCCCCGCGGTGGTGCCCGAGCGGGAGGGGGCGCTGGGCCTCGCCGTTCACGGCCCTCCCGGGGCCCTGCTGCGCACCGCCTGGAGACTCGCCGCCTTCGGCCCTCCGGTCGCCTTCCCCGATCAGCGGCACGCCATCGCGAGCATCCCGGCGGAGGACTTCGAGGCGGCGCTCGGTGCGCTTCAGGAGGAGCCGGACGTCTCCGCCGTCATCGAGACCGCTCCCGGTGACTGGAAGCGGAACCATCCGGTCTTTCACCCACCCCCTTCCGCGGCGGTCGCCGCGCTCTCGAGCCGAATCAAGGCGGCCCTCGATCCCGAGGGGATCCTGGCGCCCGGCCGCATGCCTTTCTGATGTGCCCGTCCCGCCTTTCGCATAGATTCGTCCCGTGACCCAACCGAGCGGCGGCGAGGCCCTCCGGATCTACGAGAAGACGCTCGCCTGTGTCCACTGCGGTCTCTGCCTGCCGGCGTGTCCCGCCTACGAGAACGCGCCGCGCGAGTCGCTCGCCCCGCGCGGGCAGGTCTTCAACGCCCGCGCCCTGCTGGAGGGCCGGCTGCCCGCGAGCGACGGCCTGGCGGAGGACCTCTACGAGTGCCTCGCCTGCCGCGGCTGCGAAAGCGTCTGTCCGGCGGGAGTGGAAGTCGGCGCCATCGTCGAGGGAGTCCGGGGGCTGCTGGACGAGGAAGCGGTCGAGCCGCGCCGGGTGCGGGTGCTGAAACGGTTCGCGCTCGGGGTGGTGGTGGCCCGGCCCGCGGTCCTGAAAGCGGCGATGTGGCTGCTCCGGTTTACGGGGCGCATCGGCCTTCGCCGGCTCGTGCAGCCGGTGCTGGCCCGCCTGGCGCCGAAGCTCGCGGCGCGGGAACGGTTGCTCCCCGACGTCCCGGCGCGGGAGCGTTTCCCGGCGCGGATCTCCCCGGGCGGCGAAGCGCGCGGGACGGTGGCGCTTTTCCTCGGCTGTGTCGCGCCGCATCTCCGGCCGGAAACCAGCCGGGCGGCGATCGAGGCGCTCGTCGCGAACGGCTGGGAGGTGGTGATTCCCAGGGAGCAGGGATGTTGCGGCGCGCTCCATCTCCACGCCGGCCTGCCGGATCTGGCGCGGGGGCTGGCGCGCCGGAACCTGGCGGCGTTTCCGGACGACCTTCCGGTGGTGACCACCGCCGCCGGCTGCGGCGCCGCGCTCTCGGAATACGGTGAGCTTCTGGACGCTGAACTACCCGCTGATGTTTTCTCGCGGCGGGTGACGGACGTCTCGGCGTTCCTCGCGGAGAGCGGCTGCCGCCCGCCCGCAGCCGGCCCCCGGGAGACGCCGCTGCGGGTCGTCTACGACGCGCCCTGCCATCTCTTCCACGCCCAGCAGGTCCGCGAGGAGCCGCTCCGGATCCTCCGCAGCCTGCCGGGCGTGGAGCTCGTCACCGTGCGTGACCCCGAGCGCTGCTGCGGCTCCGCCGGGATCTACAACGTGACCCGGCACGACACCTCAATGGCGGTCCTCGACCGGAAGATGGCGAACATCGCTCCCGCGGATCCCGACCTCATCGCCACCGGGAACATCGGCTGCCAGCTCCAGCTGGCCGAGGGCGCCCGGCGCGCCGGGATAAGCGCGGAGGTCGCCCACCCGGTCGAACTCCTCGCGGACGCCTACCGGCGGGAGAAATAGGGAACCCCCGCGGTGGAGAATCGCGCGACGGCTTGGAACGCCGGCTTCAGCCGGCACAGCCCGCCGAAGGCGGGCGGCGAGACGGACCTCATTCGCCGGGATGACTCGGCTGCATGCGCCAATAAACCCGGGGTAGCGACGAACCGCCGCGGCCCTGCGGGCCGCTGTGCCGGCTGAAGCCGGCGTTCCAAGCCGCTGCGCCCGGTACTACCGCCCCTTTCGCGGCAGCTTCTCGTCCGCCATCGCCGCGTGGTAGACGAACGCCGCGACCACCACCGCGTTCTTCTTGAGGTCGTCGATCGGCAGGGTGTCGTAGAAGTCGAGGTTCGTGTGGCCGCCGGTGCCGCCGACCCGCGCCTGCAGGAACTGGAAGCCCGGCAGGCCCGCGTCGTCGAACGCCACGTGGTCGGTGCTGCCCACGCTGGCGGGCGCCAGCGTCGTCATCCCGAAGTCGTGGAACGGCGCCATCCACGCTTCGAAGATCGGCCGCACGTGCTCGTTCTCCTGGAGCCAGACGCCCCGGTAGCGGCCGGGGCCGTAGTCCTGGTTGAAGTACGCGGAGACGTTGTCGTAGCCGGGTTTCGTCCCCGTCTCGGGGTCGCCGAAGTGCTGCTTCACGTAGGCCCGCGACCCGAAGATGCCCTGCTCCTCGCCGGACCAGAGCGCGATCCGGATCGTCCGGCGCGGCTCGGCGCCGACCGCCTTCAGGATGCGCATCGCCTCCAGCATCACCGCCACTCCCGAGGAGTTGTCGCTGGCGTTCGGGCTCGCGTGCCAGGTGTCGAAGTGGGCGCCCAGCATCACCAGCTCGTGGGCGAGGTCGGTCCCCGCGATCTCGCCCAGGACGTTCCGGGCCTCGCTCGCCGCCTCGCCGTGCCGGTTCCGGACCTCGAGCTCGATGGTGACGGGGACTTCGCGCCGCCGGATCCGGTACATCCGGTTGTAGTGCTCCGGGGTGACCGCGATGATCGGCACCGAAGACAGGGTCGCCTCCCTGTCCCACATGTCCACCTTGGCGCCGGGGCGGGCGAACCCGCGCACCGCGCCCGGCCAGCCGCTCCGTGACTCGAGTACTGCGGCGGCTCCCTCGTCGACGTAGAACTGGAGTCGTTCGAAGGGGCTCAGGACGTCCGGGTGCGGCGGCAGGTCCGCGTACTCGCTCGTGAAGAGCGGGTCCGTCGCCAGCCTCGGCAGCACGTTCGCCGCGAGCTGCTCCATCGCCTCGTCGGTGCGTTCGGGCGTCCCGGTGGCGAAGCGGGTCCGGTCCACCGCCGCCGGGGGCGTCGAGAGGACCGCCTTGCCGTGGAGCTTCCCGCGCAGGGCGTCGAGGTCGCCCCGCGTCCGGACGTCGGCGATGACGACCTCCAGCGTTTCAGGGCCTTCGGTCCCCGGCGTGTGGGCGATGGGGTAGCCGACGAGCGTCTGGTACACCGGCTCCCGCATGTGGAGCGAGAAGTAGTCGTTGTCCCAGCTCGCCCCGTAGTTCATGAAGGGCTCGCGGACCGTGTTCACGAGCCCGATCTCGGCCATCTCCTCGAGCAGCCACTGCTGGGCCCGGTCCATCGCCGCCGAGTTGGTGAGCCGGCCGCCGATCACGTCGGTCATGTAGGAGAGGGTGTCGGGAAGCTGCGACCGATGAAGTCCCTCCTCCCGGATCTTCGCGATCATCTCCCGGTCCACGGGGAAGGGATCCTGGGCCGCGGCGGCGGTGGTGACGCCGAAGACCGCAGCCGCACCCGCGATCGACGCCCGGATCAGGTACTGCCTCATGTTCGCCTCCGATCCGCGGCGTGGGCGCGGTCTGCGCGGGCCCGCGGGTCAGCGGAGAGGGTACTTTCGGGGCCGACACCGCCGGAATCGTGCGCCCTAGAATGGGTCGGTGAACGTGTCGCGGGACGCCGGTGAACGCGTGGCGGGGCCGTCGGGGACGGTTACCGCAGGCCGGCACATCCTGGGGAAGGGCCGCCGGCATGTCGCCACGGGCCGGACGACGGCCTTCCGGGCGGCCGTGTTCGGGATCAACGACGGCCTGGTCTCGAACACCGCGCTGATCCTGGGCGTGGGCGGGGCGACCGACGATTCCGGCTTCGTGCTGCTGGCCGGCGCCGCCGGCCTGATCGCGGGATCCCTTTCCATGGCGGCCGGGGAGTACCTGTCGGTGCGGTCCCAGATCGAGATGCTGGAGAAACAGCTCGCGCGCGAGGAACTGGGGATCGGTCCCGGTGACGTGGATTCACCCTTTGCGGCCGCCATCTCCTCCTTCCTGAGCTTCGCCGTGGGCGCGGCCGTTCCGCTCCTCCCGTTCGCGCTGACAGGCGGGACGGCGGCGCTCGCCGCCGGGGCGTCGCTGGCGCTCCTGGCGCTGTTCCTTGCGGGCGCCGCCGCCAGTCTGTTCACCGGACGCGGCGCGGTCTTCAGCGGCCTGCGCATGGCCGCCATCGGCGGCGGCGCGGCGGCCGTCACCCACGCCGTGGGTCGCCTGTTCGGCGTCGCGATCGGCTGATTCGCCCGGTCCAGCCGTGCGCAAGCGTCCGGCCGGAGGACCCCGGTGATTGGTAGAATCCCGGGCTGTTTCGCGAGTCGTGCGTTGCCGTGAGGACTCTGGATCGGAGGACCGATCCCGATAGCGGGCGCGACGCGCACCCCGGTTTCCTGCTCAGGAGAGAGAGGCGTATTCCATGGCAAACCAAGCCCCGACGAACCGATTCTGGTGGCCCGACCTGTTGGACCTCGGCCCGCTGCGCCAGCAGGCGCCCGCGTCCAGCCCGATGGGCGACGACTTCGACTACGCGGAGGAGTTCAAGACCCTCGACCTCGCCGCGGTGAAGAAGGACATCGAGGCGGTGATGACGGCCTCGCAGGACTGGTGGCCGGCGGACTACGGCCACTACGGGCCGCTCATGATCCGGATGGCGTGGCACGGCGCGGGCACCTACCGCGTAGCGGACGGCCGGGGCGGCGCCCGGGGCGGACAGATGCGGTTCGAGCCGCTGAACAGTTGGCCGGACAACGCCAACCTGGACAAGGCGCGCCGGCTCATCTGGCCGGTCAAGGCGAAGTACGGCCGCAAGCTCTCGTGGGCCGACCTGATGATCCTGACCGGGAACGTCGCGCTCGAATCCATGGGCTTCGAGACCTTCGGGTTCGCCGGCGGACGGTTGGACGAGTGGGAGGCCGACCAGACCTACTGGGGGCCGGAGACCGAATGGCTGGCCGACGAGCGCTACAGCGGCGACCGGGACCTGGCGAAACCGCTCGGCGCCGTGCAGATGGGTCTGATCTACGTGAACCCGGAAGGCCCGAACGCCAACCCGGACCCCGTCGCGGCGGCCCGGGACATCCGTGAGACCTTCAGCCGGATGTCCATGGACGACGAGGAGACCGTCGCGCTGATCGCCGGCGGCCACACTTTCGGCAAGACCCACGGCGCCGTCAAGGAGGAGAACGTGGGGCCGGACCCGGCGGGCTCCCCCGTCGAAGCGCAGGGTCTCGGCTGGGAGAACAAGGCCGGTTCGGGCTGTCCCTTCACGAGCGGGCTCGAGGGCGCGTGGTCCGCGAACCCCGTGCGCTGGACGTCCCAGTTCTTCGACAACCTGTTCGGGTTCGAGTGGGAGCTCTCGAAGAGTCCCGCCGGGAAGCACCAGTGGGTGCCGGCGGGCGGGCAGGGGGCCGGCCTCGTGCCGGACGCCCAGGACCGCTCGAAGCGGCACACGCCGGTCATGCTCACCACGGACCTCTCGCTGCGGTTCGACCCCGAGTACTCGAAGATCTCGAAGCGGTTCCACGAGAACCCCGAGGAGTTCAAGGTCGCCTTCGCGAAGGCGTGGTTCAAGCTGACGCACCGCGACATGGGGCCGCGCTGCCGCTACGTGGGCAGTGAAGTCCCCGACGAGGCGCTGATCTGGCAGGACCCGGTGCCGGCGGTGGATCACGAACTGATCGACGCCGCCGATGCCGCGGCGCTGAAGGCCGAGGTCCTTGCGAGCGGGCTGGGCGCTTCCGAGCTGGTCCGGACCGCCTGGGCGTCGGCCGCCTCGTTCCGGAACACCGACCTGCGCGGCGGCGCCAACGGGGCGCGGGTGCGTCTCGCTCCGCAGAAGGACTGGGAGGTCAACAACCCCGACGAATTGGCGAAGGTGCTCGGCGTCCTGGAGGCGATCCAGGGCAGCTTCAACGGCTCGCAGACCGGCGGGAAGCAGGTGTCCCTGGCCGACCTGATCGTGCTGGCGGGCGCTGCGGCCGTCGAGGCGGCGGCGAAGGCGGCCGGCCACGAGGTGGAGGTCGCGTTCGCTCCCGGACGCACGGACGCTTCCGAGGAGCAGACCGACGCGGACTCGTTCGCCGTGCTGGAGCCCACCGCAGACGGTTTCCGGAACTACTTCACGAGCGACAGCCTCCGGTCGCCGACGGAGGCGCTGGTCGACCGGGCAAGCACGCTCAACCTGACCGCTCCGGAAATGACCGCGCTGGTCGGCGGCATGCGGGCCCTCGGCGCGAATTCCGGTAGCAACGGCGACGGCGTCTTTACTGACCGTCCGGGCACGCTGAGCAACGACTTCTTCGTGAACCTGCTCGACATGTCCACCGCGTGGTCGAAGTCGGCGGACACCGAAGGGCTCTACGAAGGCCGCGACCGCGGTACGGGCGCACTGAAGTGGACGGCCACTCCGGTCGACCTCATCTTCGGATCGCACTCGGAACTGCGTGCCATCGCCGAGGTCTACGGGGCCGACGACGGCGGAGCGCAGCTCGCGCGCGACTTCGCCGCCGCCTGGGACAAGGTCATGAGCCTCGACCGCTTCGACGTCTAGACGGTCCGCCTCGGAGCGCCGGCCTCCGGCCGGCATCGCCCGCGCAGCGGGCGAAACCCGCAACGCCCCTCAGCGCGCGTCGGTCACCAGCCGCCGCCCGTTCAGCGGCTGCACCGGCCGGTTGTTTACGGGGAAGAGCGCGCGGAACGCCTCGATCTGTTCCCGCGAAGCCGTCACCGGCTCGCTCATCATCAGCCAGGACACGCCCTCGCTGCACGGCGGCGTGGTCAGCGAACCCGAATAGCGCCAGGTCGTCCGCCGCTCGGGCAGCAGCGCGGCGGCGTCCACCGTCCCCGCAACCAGCGCGGCAGGTCCCGCCTCCGCCGGCACGTGACGCCAGACCGGAGCGAGGGCCTCGTTCGCTGCGCCCTCCTCGAGAAACACGCCGACCACGGCGAGCGCACCATCGGCGTCCTCGTGAACCAGGTGCAGTTCCAGCGGAAAGTCCGCGCCGTCCACGGTGTGCTCGCTCCGGTGGTGGAAATGAAACTGGGTCAGTCCGTAGCGCGTTCCGTCGAGGACGATGCCGCTCCCGGCCTGGTAGTCCACCTGGATGGTGTGGCCGTTGTTCTGGATGGAGATCGGGCTCGGCGCGTACTCGAAGCCGATCTCCGACAGGGCTTCCCGTTCGGCGCCCGTGAGGTCGATCGGCGACTGCTCGCGGCCGCCCGTGCACACGGCGAACGCGGGGTCCAGCGAACCCCAGTGGTCAGGGCCGAGCTCGCCCTCATATCCCCAGTGCGGCCCTCCGGCGATCATGACTGCGTTCCGTTCAACATCGGTCCTTCGTCCCGCTGCGTAGTGTGTAATTGATCGCCTCCGTGTCCACGTCCAGGTGTGGCCGGGTCACTGGGGAAGGAGGGAAGGGGTCATGATCGAGTGGCTCGGCATCGGCCACCTGCTGGAGCTTTCCGGAACGGAGGCGGTTCTGGGGTTTCTTACCCCCCTGCTGGTCTTCGTCTTCTTCTTCGTGGCGCAGCTCATCCTGCCGGGACGGTGGGTTCCCGGCTACGTCGTCGATCCGAAGACCGGTGAGCCACGGAAGTATCGGCTGAACGGCCTCCTGGTGTTCGTCATCGCCCTGGTTGTGTGGGCCTTCGAGCTCACCGGCATGCCCCGCGACTGGTTCTACCGGTCTTCGCTCTACGCCGTCGCCGGGGGAACCCTCCTCACCATCATCTTCACGATCCTCGCGGTGTTCAGCCAGCCGGAAGGCAGGGTCAAGAACCGGTTCCTGGCGTGGTGGTTCGGGCGGGCGCAGGAGCTGCAGTTCTTCAACCACCGCTTCGACGTGAAGATGTGGTTCTACGTCGTCGGCGGGACGATGCTGTCGCTGAACGCCCTGTCGGGGGCCGTCTACCACTATGAACTCTTCGGCGAGAACTCCAATCCGGGCGTCTTCGTGTACGCGGGGTTCTTCACGTTCTACGTGCTGGACTACTTCGTCTTCGAGCGCGTCCAGCTCTACACCTACGACCTGATCCACGAGAACGTCGGTTTCAAGCTCTTCTGGGGCGGCCTCATCGTCTACGGCTGGATGTTCATCCTCCCGCTCTGGGGCATGGCCGTCTACCCGCATCCGGGATTCTCGCCGGCGGCGACGAACGCTTGGCTCATCGGGACGGTGGCGATGTTCCTCTTCGGGTGGGGCATCTCGCGCGGCGCCAACCTGCAGAAGTACACGTTCAAGCGCTGGCCCGACCGCACGTTCCTGGGCATCGAGCCCGAGGTCATCGAGGCCGGCGACCGCAGGATCCTGTGCAGCGGTTTCTGGGGCGTCGCCCGTCACTTCAACTACCTGGGCGAGGGATTTCTGGGGCTGTCGATCGCCCTGATCTTCGGCCACTTCACAAACTTCTGGGCCTGGACCTACTTCATCTTCGTCGTCTCGATGTTCACCTACCGCCAACGGGACGACGACGCGCACTGCGCCCAGAAATACGGCCCCGAGAAGTGGGCGGAGTACCAGGCACGGGTGAAGTACCGGATCGTCCCCGGGATCTACTGAGCTTGGAGCGCCGGCCTCCGGCCGGCATCGCGGCCCGAGAGGGCCGCGATACCGTGAACGGCAGATGGAGCGAGTGGCGCGCAGGGTGGGACCGCCGGTCTGAAGGCCGCTACCGCGAGAACCGGCCGGCGGTCCCGGCCGCCCCTACGGCCTCAGGATCAGCTTGCCCATCGTGGCGCGGCCCTCGAGGAGGCGATGGGCCTCGGCGGCCTGGGCCAGGGGGAGTTCCCGGTCGATGGTGAGCTGGAGCCGGCCGCTCGCCACGCTGTCGAGGACCTCGCCGGCGCGCCAGCGGAGTTCGTCCGTGGTCGCCGCGTAGTCGCCGAGGGTGGGCCGGGTCACGAACAGGGAGCCGTGCTGGGACAGCAGCAGCGGGTCGATCGGGGGCACCGGTCCGGATGACTGGCCGTAGAGGACGAGCATCCCGCGCGGCCGCAACAGACCCATGCTCTTCCGCCACGTCGTCTCGCCCACCGAGTCGTAGGCGACCGCCAGCCGCTCGACCCCGAGCTCCTCGCGGATCACCTCCGCGAAGTCCTGCTCGGTGTAGCGGATCACGGTGTCGGCGCCGGCGGCGAGCGCGGCCTTGGCCTTCGCTTCCGTGGACACGGTCCCGAAGACCCGAGCTCCGAGCGCGCGGCACATCTGGCAGAGCAGCAGTCCCATGCCGCCCGCCGCCGCGTGGACCAGCACCGGCATCCCGGACTGCACCCGGAACGTCGAGCGCACCAGGTAGTGGGCGGTCATCCCCTGGAGGAGTGCGGCGGCGGCCTGGTCGGTGGAGACCCCGTCCGGAAGCCGGACGAGCTTCGCCGCGGGGCGGACCGCCGCTTCGGCGTAGCTGCCCATCTGCATCACCCAGCCGACCCGGTCGCCGGGCGCCAGGTCCGAAACGCCCTCGCCAACGGCCTCCACGACGCCGGCGCCCTCGACACCCGGAGTGAACGGAAGAGGAATCGGATACAGCCCCGTCCGGTGGTAGGTGTCGATGAAGTTGACCCCGGCGGCCTCCACCCGGACGAGGGCCTCTCCGGCGCCGGGGGCCGCGTCGGGGGCGGAGCCGAGGCTCATGACCTCGGGGCCGCCGGGTTCCTGGATGCGGATGGCTTGGGGCATGGGGGTCCTTTCGAGCGGCGCATCCTACAATTCGCCCAAATGACGACCGGTTCCCCCACCGGTCTTGAGAACAAGATCGCCCGGCTCCCGGAGAGCGCCGGGGTCTATCTCTTCCGCTCGGCCGAGGGGAAGACGCTCTATGTCGGCAAGGCCGCTTCGGTGAAGGCGCGGGTGCTGTCGCACCTCCGCACCCCGCCACCCGATGCCCGCAAGGGGAACCTGCTCTCCCAGATCGCCGACGTGGAGGTGGTGCTCACCGACTCCGCGCGCGAGGCGCTGCACCTCGAGAACAACCTCATCAAGACGCGCCGGCCCCGCTACAACATCCTGCTCCGGGACGACAAGAACCCGCCGCTCGTCCGGCTCACGATGAACGAGAAGTACCCGCGGGTCCACATCGTCCGGGGCGCCGGCACCGACGGCGCGGTGTACGCGGGTCCTTATTTCCCGGCGAGTCTGGCCCGCCGGAGCATGAGCCTGGTGCACCGGCTCTTCGGGATCCGGAACTGCCGCGAGCAGCTCAACGGGAAGCGCCCGCGCCCCTGCCTCCAGTACCAGATCCGGCGGTGCGTCGCGCCCTGCGTGGACTCGATCTGCTCGGTGGACGAATACCGCGAGACGTCGGAAGCGGCCCGGCTCTTCCTGCTCGGGCGCACCACCGAACTCTCGACCTCGCTCACCCGGCGCATGCGCGACGAGGCCGAAGCGGAACGCTTCGAGGAGGCCGCCCGGCTGCGCGACAGCCTGAAGCTGCTCGCGGAGCTGAACGACCGCCAGAAGATGGCCGCCGCCGAGGGCAAGGCCCGCGACGTGTTCGGCCTCTACCGGGAAGGGGACCGCGCCCAGTTGCAGGTGTTCCTGGTCCGGGGCGGCAAGGTGGTGGACCGGGACACCTTCTCGCTCTCCGATCTGCCCCCGGTGGACGACGCGGGACTCGTGGAAGCGGCGATGAAGCAGTTCTACGAGATGGGGCGCATGCCGCCGCCCCGGATCGAAGCGCCGCTCGATTTCGCCGAGCGCGAGCTGGTGGCCGATTGGCTGGGCGAGAAGCGCGGCGGCCGCGTGGAGATCCACGTTCCGGTAAAGGGCTCCCGCCGCCGGATGGTGGACCTCGTCTGCCGGAACGCGCGGCTGGCGTTCGACCTCGACTTCCGGGAGGCCGGGCGGAAGGCCGCCGCCCGGGTCCGCGCCCTCCAGGAAGCCCTCCAGCTCCCGGCCGAGCCCCGCCGCATCGAGGCGTTCGACGTCTCCAACCTGGGCGGGCGCCAGGTGGTGGCCTCGATGGTGGTCTTCGAGCGCGGCGAGCCGCTCCCTTCGGCGTACCGGCGGTTCCGCATCCGCACCGTCAAGGGCAAGCCCGACGACTACGCCTCGATGCGCGAAGTCGTGCTCCGCCGCTACCGGAGGGTGCTCACCGAGGGAGCGGAACTCCCGGACCTGATCCTGGTGGACGGCGGGCGCGGCCAGCTCAGCTCGGCGGCGGCGGCCCTCCACGACCTCGGGCTGACCCACATCCCGCACGCGGGTCTCGCGAAGCGCGAGGAGGAGATCTTCCTGCCCGGTGCTCCGGAGCCGCTGCGGCTCCCCCGGAACTCCCCGGCGCTCCACCTCCTCGAACGGGCCCGGGACGAGGCGCACCGTTTCGCCATCACCTTCCACCGCAAGAGCCGGAGGGCCGACACGCTCCGTTCGGCGCTCGACGGCGTGCCCGGGATCGGCCCCCGGCGGCGGCAGGCGCTGCTGACCCGCTTCGGGAGTCTGCGGCGGGTGACGGAGGCCTCCGAAGCCGAACTCGCGGAGACCGTGGGCCCGGCGCTGGCCGCGAAACTGCACGCCCGCCTCCATCCCGGCCCGTAGAATCCCGACGCTTCATGGCAGAAACGGACACGTCACCGCGCAGCGGGCGCAAGCGCCTCCTCTCCGGGATGCGGCCCACCGGGTCGTCCCACCTCGGGCACCTGGTGGGGGCGTACCGCAACTGGGTCGCGATGCAGGACGAGTTCGACGCCTTCTACTGCATCGTGGACTGGCACGCGCTGACCACCGACTACAAGGACACCAGCGACCTCCGGGCGAGCACCCTCGAGATCGCCACCGACTGGCTCGCGGTGGGACTCGATCCGAAGCGGTGCACGCTCTTCGTCCAGTCGCAGGTGCCCGAGCACGCCGAACTCCATCTGCTGCTCTCGATGGTCGTGCCGCTCGGTTGGCTGGAGCGCGTCCCGACCTACAAGGAACTGATCAAGGAACTCAAGGAGAAGGACCTCCACACCTACGGGTTCCTCGGGTATCCCGTGCTGCAGGCGGCCGACATCCTCATGTACGACGCCGCCGTGGTGCCGGTGGGCGAGGACCAGAAGCCCCACGTGGAACTCACCCGCGAGATCGCCCGCCGGTTCAACCAGTTCTACGGCGACGTGGTCACCGAACCCGACGTCCGGCTCACGCCGTCGCCCCGCTTGCCGGGAACCGACGGACGCAAGATGTCCAAGAGCTACGGCAACGTCATCGGCATCGCCGAGGACGAGGATTCGGTCCGCGGGAAGCTCAAGACCATGATGACCGACCCGGCCCGGAAGCGGCTGAAGGACCCGGGCGATCCGGCAAAGTGCCCGGTGTTCGACCTCCACCGCATCTTCTCCGACGAGGAGACCCAGAACTGGGCCGCCGAAGGCTGCCGGACAGCCGGGATCGGTTGCATCCAGTGCAAGAACGCGCTGGCCGACCACCTGGTCGCGGAGATCGCGCCGATCGGCGAGCGGCGCCGGGAATACGAGAAGCGGCCCGACGACGTACGGGACGTTCTGGCTGCCGGACGGCGCGAGGCGTCCGAGGCGGCCCGCGCGACCATGGAGCGGGTGCGCGCCGCGGTCCAGCTCCCGATCGCCAACAGCCCGTGAAAGCGGTCCTCTACCAGCCGGAGACCGAACTCGGGACGCCCGGCCCGGGCTTCCACATCCGCTTCGACGCCGGTGAGGGCTCCCCTGCCGACGACGGTTTCGACGGCCCGCTGGAACTGCTCCTCCGCATGGTGCGCGAGGGGCAGGCCGATCCGCTGCGCATCGAGATCGCCTCCATCACCCGGCAGTACCTGGAGACCCTCGAACTCCTCGAGATGCTCGACCTCCAGGTCGGGTCCGAGTTCCTCAAGCTGGCGACCGCGCTCCTCCGGATCAAGGCGCGCCGCCTCCTGCCTCGGCCGCTCCCGGCCGCCGCTGGAGCGGAGGCGGACCCGCTGGCCGCGCTGGAGGACCGCCTCCGGGACTATGCCCGCTACCGGGACGCCGCCCGCAAGCTGCGGGAGAGCCTCGAGGCGCGCCGTTCGGTGTGGGTCCGGCAGCCCGCTCTCGGGTTCGTGGAGGGCGAGGCGGCCCACGGTGACTCCGCGGACGCCGAGCCGGAGACTCTCCTGCAGGTGGATCTCTTCGCGGTGGTGGAGGCGTTCCGGCGGGTCGTCGTCCGGGCGCGGGCGCGGCCCTCCGTGCCGATCCCCGAACGCCGGATCTCCATGGCGGTCCTGATCGGCCGTATCGAGACCGCCGTCCCGCCCGGCGCCGAGGCGGACTTCGAGGAACTGCTCTTCGAGGTCATCGAGGGCAACGTGGACCGGGGAACCCTGGTCGCGGCGTTCCTGGCGATCCTGGAACTCGCCCGCCGCCGCCGCATTTCGGTGGGCCAGGACGAGAACTTCGGTCCGATCCGCATCGCCGGGCTGGCGGCCGACTGAGGAGCTTTCGGTGAGACCCGAAACCGCCAGCGCGGAGGCACCCGGGCCGGCCGTGGACCGCGAACGGCTCGCGTCGGCGGTCGAGGCGCTGCTCTTTTCCCACGGGGCGCCGGTCACGGGCGAACGCCTCGCCGAAGTGCTCGAGACCGGCCTGAAGGAGGTGCTCGCCGCCCTCGACGAGCTGGAGGTGCGGTATGCGGCCCTGGAGTCCGGGCTGCGGCTGGCCCGGATCGCGGGAGGCTTCCAGCTCACCACCCGGGCGGAATGGAAGGGCGCGATCGAGCGTCTCATCGCGCCGAAGCGGGAGCAGGCGCTGACCGAGGCGGCCCTCGAGGCGCTGTCCGTCATCGCCTACCGGCAGCCGATCACCTTGCCGGAGCTGAACGAGATCCGCGGGGTGAACTCCCACAGCGTGGTCACCACCCTCATGAAACACCGCCTGGTCCGCTCCCGGGGGCGCAAGCAGGTCGTCGGACGGCCGCTCCTCTACGGGACCACGAAGGATTTCCTCGAGCGATTCGAGCTCGACCGGCTGGAGGACCTGCCGAAGCTCGGCGAATTCGAAGAGGCGCTGGCGTCGGCCGCGCCCGTTCCGATGGAATCCGAAGTCGGGGAGCCTGGCGCCGATCCCGCCGAGGTCTCCGAATGACCGCCGAGCGGCTCCAGAAACTGATCGCGGCTGCCGGGATCGCCTCGCGGCGCGCCGCGGAACGGATGATCGCCGAGGGCCGGGTCACCGTGGACGGGGAGGTGGTCGGCGTTCCCGGGGTGCGCGCGGACCCGGCGCTCCAGGACATCCGGGTGGACGGAGCCCGGCTCCGCAAGCTCGGCAAGCCCCGGCGCTACGTGATTCTCAACAAGCCCATCGGCCACCTGACGACCCGCTCGGACCCGGGACGCCGTTCCACGGTGATGGATCTGCTGCCCCATTCGTTCCGCTCGCTGGTTCCGGTCGGGCGGCTCGACGGCAACAGCTCGGGACTCGTGCTGCTCACCGACGACGGGGAGCTGGCGCAGCGGGTCACGCATCCGCGGTACCGGCTGCCGAAGACCTACTACGCCACCGTCCGGGGGCTTCCCGCCGAAGACGTGCTCGAGCGGGCGCAGCGCGGCGTCCGCGTCGATGGCGAGGGGCTGCGGCTCGACCAGGTCGAGGTCATCGCCCGTTTCCCGCACCGGGCGGAGTCGAAGCGCCGCGCGCGTCTCCGGGTCACCCTGCGGGGCGGGCGGAACCGGGAGATCCGGCGGGTGCTGAGCGTCCTGGGCCATCCGGTCCTCGAGCTGCACCGGACCCGGATCGGCTCTCTCGCCGACACCGGGCTCACCCCCGGGGGCTGGCGCAAGCTGCGCGGCGACGAGGTGGACGAGTTGCGGGAGTTGATCCGGCGGTGCGCGGGCGAGCCGGCGGCGCCCGCCGAACCGGCTGATTCGGAACCGGCAGTTCCTGCCGCCCGGCCCGCGGCCGCGGCATTCGTGGTGGCGATCGACGGGCCGGCGGGGTCCGGCAAGACGTCCGTGGCGCGCGCGGTCGCCGAACGTTTCGAACTCGGTTACTTCAACACCGGGGCGTCGGTGCGCGCGGTGGCGCTCGCGGCGATGCGGCAGGACATGGATCTCGACGAAGGCCCGTCCCTCAGGACCCTCGCCTTCCGGGTGATCCTCGATCCGGAAGGCCGCGTCTTCCTCGACGGCGAAGATGTCTCCCAGGCCGTCCGCGCGCCCGAGGTCTCCGCCGGCGCCTCCCGCGTCGCCGTCCACCCCGAGCTGCGCGAGGTCCTGGTGGAGCGTTGGCGGCAGTTCGCGGCGGGCGGCGGCGTGGTCGAGGGCCGGGACATCGGCACTGTGGTCTTCCCCGAGGCGCCGGTGAAGGTCTTTCTGGACGCGCGGCCGGAGATCCGGGCCCGGCGCCGCTCCTCGGACGAGGGAGACCGCGACGTGGGCGCCGTCCAGTCCGAACTCCGCCACCGTGACCACACCGACTCCGGCCGGGCGGTGGCTCCCCTCCGCCGGGCGGAGGACGCCCACCATCTCGACACCAGCGACCTCACGCTCGAGGAAACGGTGGAGCGGGTGGCGGAACTGGTGGAAACGGCGCGATCTCAAGCCTGACGCTCCGAGCGCCGGCCTCTACTGCGCCGGGAGGCGCCGCCGGCTTGGAACGCCGGCTTCAGCCGGCACAGCGGCCCGCAGGGCCGCGGGCGACGTGCCGTCATTTGCCTTGGGCGACTGAGGTCCGGGAACGTTCCGCCTGCTCGTTTGGACCGAGAGAAGCCCCTCTTCCGACAGGTCAGCGTTGCGACGCCATTGATTTATCGAATGTCCAGGACGGGTTCGAGTGTCCGAATGTCGATTCCCGTGTCGGAGACCTCCCGCGCGACGTGAGGCCAACAATCAAAAGGCATCCGCTTCGGGCAACCGCAGAATGCTCCAATTCTCCCGATAGGCGTCAAGCCAGCCCGATCGATACCGATCAAGCGTCTTCCTTCCTTTCTCCGTGATCGGCTTGATGTTCGAGTAGTCGGGTAACAGCCGACGCACGTCGCTGTCCTTGTGTGGCTGACCTGCTTTGCCGGGAGTGTCGAGCCACACTTGGTGGCAGTCGCGAATACAGGCCGCCACCACGCTGGAGGGAAGGACGTAGCAAACCGTCGTATCGGACGGCTGTTTGCCGACGTCGACTAAGACGTAGAACAGATCGTCGGCGACCATGGTCGCGTGCCTAGCCCTCATGTGCCAGCCCTTGTCGCCTCCGATGCCACGTCGCGTCTTTACTTGGATGGCACACAACTTCTTGGAGTTCTTGTCGGTGACCAGGATGTCCATGTTCGGTGCCCCATCCGGTGCGAGGGCCGCAATCCAGCCACGCCGCAACAACTGACTGAGCACGTGATACTCGCCGGCGGCGCCGACGATAGTCGAACTGATCTTGTGCATCGGGTCAGAGCGGTCCTTCAGGCGGAGGTTCAACGGTACGGGGTTCTGACGCCAGTGAGGCACAGAACAGGACGTCCACCCCGAGCGTGGCGCGCCTCCCGAGGCTTTGAATCAGGACGAACGCCTCGATGCGGGCCCGAAGAGACTCCCCGGGGCCGCTTTCTGCGCATCGGCGCCGTTGCTGTCGAGAACGAAACGCGCCCGCTCGGCACGTAGCATGGCAAAGGGCGTCACGCATTTGACGCCGAGACCGATGCATACGTTGGGGATCTTGATTCTCCTTGGTGTATCGGCGGGCACCTCGTGCGTTACGACCGCGTGTCCCCCGGTCAGGGCCTGACCGACCAAGTAGTAGTCGGCGGCCTGCAGGAACGAGTTGATCGCCGCCGGGTCGTACGACTGCTCCCTTACCCATTCGCTTACTCGTTCCAATGACGGCAAGTCGGCTGCCTGAGGCAGGACGAAGAACTCCGGACCTCGCTGCTTGGCCCACTCCCGAAGTTCGTCGTCCGAGGCACCGATTTCGTCGCCCACTTTGTCGATACTGCGCACCAGCCCGCGGGCGTGGCCGACCACGATCCAATCCCAGAAGCCAGGACAGAAGTCGAAACCGTAGTGAAGGTTCTTCGCAGCGATCAGGACATTGGCGTCCAGGAGGTAGGCCATCAGGAAGTCAGGCCCAGGCGGCGGCTCAGTTCGTTGAAGGTCGCCATCTTGCGGAACCCGAGAAGGCGGAAGGCCTCCGTGTAGGACGAGCGGCCTTCCAGGGTGGCCCCGACGACGGCCCGGGCGAACTGCTTGCTGACCCGGGCGCCGATGCTCCTGTAGAAGTCGCCGCCGGAGTCACGGGCCACGGCGCGGAGCCTGTCGAGTTCTTCGTCGTAGGCGTTCCAGTACTCCTGCCGGGTGAGGGCGCCGAGTTCGTGGAGACGTCGTAGCACCACCAGCGTGCTCACCTTGAAGTGGCGGGCGAGTCGCGTGGCCTCTGCCGGAAGTGGCGCGCTGGGGCGATACTCCGCTCGCACCAGCCGGATCGGGGCCAGGATTTCCGCCGCCACCTGGTTGCAGAAGCGCTCCGTCTCGTGATCGGGGATGACGCGGTCCTGACTGTCGGAGAGCGCCGTTTCTCCAAGCCAGACATGAGCCAACTCGTGGGCTAGCGTGAACATCTGGGCCGACTTCGAGTCCGCTCCGTTCACGAAGATGACCGGCGCGAGATCGTCCACCAGAGCAAAACCGCGGAACTCCCGGAAGTCCAGCCGGCGGCGCGTGTTGCTCCCGACCACGCCGCTGACCATGACGAGCACCCCGAGGCTGTTGGCCTGTTCAACGAAGAGCCGCAGTGCCGCGGTCCACGTTGCGAGGCGGCGCCGTTCTTCGAGGTCGAACCGGAGCGCGGCGCGGATCCGATCGGCCACTCCCTCGACATCGTCCGAACGGCTCACCGAGCCGACAAAGTCCAGCGGCGCTTCTCCGTCCGTACGGGCGTTGTCGCGGTACCACGCCTGCCGTTGCTGGCAGAGGTAGATCGTGTCCAGCAGGTCGGCGCTGGGCCGGGCGACAGGTTTGTCAGCGATGGTGCGGAAGTCCGGGATGGGAAGGCGCTCCTCCGGCGGTTCGGGGAGGAAGAAGAAACCGATCGGGGTGCGCGAAGCCTTGGCAAAGCGTTCCAACTGTCTGAGCGTCGGGTTCTCCGCGCCGCGTGCCCAGGCCGGGAACGCCGGAAAACGCTGCGCCAGGGTCTCGGGCTCAAGGCGGCCGCGTTCGCACGCCCAGCGGAGTACACCGGCGTGGACGGGTATGCGCACAGTCATGGGAAGCTATTGCCGAGGGCGCGACATGGGCCGTTCGATAGTTCCTTCATGTGGGCTATTCGCTCGACACCGGGGCTGCTCACCGGGGTAAGCCCCCGGGGATCGTATTCTGCCGAAGCAACCGGAGTGAGCTGTTCCCGCGCATTCGCGACGGAATCGGAAAAGCCCATTCCTTCGAGCGCGGCCAGCCTGTTTCGCCCGCCTTCGGCGGGCTGTGCCGGCTGAAGCCGGCGTTCCAAGCTGTTGCGCCACTACGGCCCGTGGCGGCCGGCCGCGTCTTCCTACGGTGCGGCGGGCCGCTGCGCGACGAGGTGTCCGATCGAGTTGGCGTAGTAGTCCACGAAGTGGCGGCGCGGTTCCAGGATCCGTAGACGCCCCTCGTCGGCCTTCACCATCTGTCGCTGGATGAGAAGTTGCAGGCCGAGTTCGACCGCCGGCTCCCAGTCATCCCGGGGGATGTCGGGCTCGCCGGGGCGGGCCGCCAGCGTCTCCAGGATCTCGAAGGCGGCGGCCCGTGCCTCGGTCCTCGTGACGCCATTGTCGCCACGGTCGCGAATGACCGTTGCCATCAGCGGTACCGGGAGCACCGGCATGATGTCCGCGATGCGCCGCATGAGGTCGTCGGCCAGCACCCCCACCTCGGCGAAGCGTTCCTCGCGGTCGACCGCCCGCGGGTCGAAGTCCCGACTCCGTAGCCACTCCCGGAGCGAGACCGGTGCGCCCACGCTGAGGGTCGCATGGCCGAAGGGCTTCCAACGGCGGTTGAGCCGTAGCCAGAACTGGTGGCCCACGAACGCCGCGGTCGCTCGCCAGGATCCGAACCGTGTCGCCCGTTTGCCGCTGGCCTTCATGATCTGGAGGTTCTTGTCTTCGATGACCCGGTCGTAGTTCACCGCCACCGGCACGAACGCCACGTCGCGGCCCGTTTGGGGGTCGAAGGACCGCACCGCGTAGTCGAGGAGGCCGAGGCGGGGGTTTCTGAGCTTCCCGTCTTCCGAGAAGCGTCCCTCGATGAAAAAGGCCTGTGGTACGCCGGCGCCGATGGCGGTCTTCACGTGGGCGGCGAGCACGGCCCGGTAGAGGGGATTCCCGGACCCCCGGCGGACGAAGAAGCCGCCGAGGGCGCGGAGGAAGCCCTCAAGAGGCCAGTAGCGCGCCCACTCGCCCACCGCGAAGGAAAGGATGGCCCGGTCCGCGAGGGAGGTAGCCGCGATCACGTAGTCGAGGTTGCTGCGGTGATTGAGGACGAAGACCGGGGTGGAGGTACGGGCGGCCCGCACGATCGCCCCTTCGTCCGCGTAACGGACCCGCACGCGGAAGAGATTCAGCATGGTCCGCTTCACCGGACCGTGAATGACCCGAAAATAGAGTCCGGCGCTGAGTGAGGGAACGATCTCCCGGGCGTAGTTCCGCGCCTCTGCCAGTGCGTCGCACTGGTCGGTTTCGCTCCGCTCCGCCTCCTTGACAATCGCATCCTGCACGAGCGGGTCCACCATCAGCAGGTCGGCCGTGCTCGTCGGCTTCAGGAGCTGGAAGGCGGACGGCTGGATCGCGAGCCGACCCTGCGCCTCGTGGAAGGCGTGCGCGTTGCGCCGCTCGCTGCGCCGCCGCCAAAGTGGCCGAACGACCAATCCGTAGAGGCATCCGGCCACCAGCAGCGCGAGAACGGGAAGCGGAACGGAAACGGATTCGAACACGGCCTTCCGCCCCCGCCCGTCAGCCGAATTCGGGGACCCGGACGGCTTCCTCGATCCGATCGAGAAGCGCCGTCCGGCGCGCCGTGAGGGCTTCGGCGAGGTCCTCGAGCGGCACGATTTCGGACGCGTCCTCACCCCGGGTGCGAACCTCCGCTCCGCCACGGCCCAGCGAGCGCCCGGAGATCACCACCCGCAGGGGGATTCCGATGAGGTCCGCGTCCGCGAACTTCACGCCCGCCCGCTCGTCGCGGTCGTCGAGCAGAACCTCGAGTCCGGCGTCCTGAAGTTCGTCCTGCAGGCCTTCCGCCACCGGACCCGCCTCGTCCTCCGCCGCGCGTCCGGCCAGCGGGATCAGGTGGACGTCGTACGGGGAAACGCTCATCGGCCAGCGGAGGCCGTTCTCGTCGTGGTGCTCTTCCGCCACGCAGGCGAGGAGCCGGCCCGAGCCGATGCCGTAGGAGCCCATCCAGATGGGCCGCTCGGCGCCCTCGTCGTCGAGGAAGCGGGCGCCCGCGGCATCTCCGTAGCGGGTTCCGAGCTGGAAGATGTTGCCGACCTCGACGCCCCGCGAAGTGCGGAGCGGCTTTCCACACCGGACGCAGCAATCGCCGGCCTCCGCCACCGCGATGTCGGTGACGAGCCCCGGGTCGTAGTCCCGCCCCGCGTTCACGTTCCGGAAGTGGACATCCGGTTCGTTCGCGCCGGCCACCAGGTTCGGCGACGCGGGAATCGAGTCGTCGACCACTACGGTGCCCGAGTTGAGCCCGATCGGCGAGGCGTATCCCGGCGTGGCGCCGGCGTTCAGGATGGCCTCGTCCTCGGCGGGACGGAGCCAGGAGGCGCCGACCGCGTTCGCGAGCTTGGTTTCGTTGACGTCCATGTCGCCGCGGATGATCGCGACCACAAGCTCCTCTCGGGCGCCTCCGTCGAGCCCCGCCGTGAGGAACACCGCTTTCGCCGTGCGGGCGGCCGGGATCTCCAGGAACGCGCTGAGTTCGTCGATCGTCCGGGCGCCCGGGGTGTCGACCCGCTCGAGCGGCAGCGGGGCCTCCGGCTCTGCCGGGGTCTTGGCGAAGCGGGCGATCTGGCGGTTCGCCGAGTAGCCGCAGGCGTCGCAGAGGACGAGGGTGTCTTCGCCCACCGGCGTCAGGTACATGAACTCGTGGGCCTGGCTGCCGCCCATCATGCCGACGTCGGAGCCGACCGCGATCGTGGGCAGCCCGCAGCGCCAGAAGATGCGGAAATAGGCCTCGTAGTGGGCGCGGTACTGGCGCTCGAGTCCCTCGGCGTCAAGGTCGAGGGTGTAGGAGTCCTTCATGGTGAACTCGCGCACCCGGATCAGTCCCGCCCGGGGCCGGGGATCGTCCCGGAACTTGGTCTGGATGTGGTAGACGAGCTGGGGGAGTTGGCGGTGGGAGCGGATTTCGCTCCGGCAGAGGTCGGCCACTACCTCTTCGTGCGTCATGGCGAGGACGAGGTCGCTGTTCTTGCGGTCCTTGAACCGCGCCATCTCCGGCCCGACGGCGTCGTAGCGTCCCGACCGGCGCCAGATCTCGGCCGGATGGACGACCGGCATGGTCATCTCCTGGCCTCCGATCCGGTTCATTTCCTCGCGCAGGATGTTCTCGATGCGAGTGATCGAGCGGTGCGCCAGGGGCAGGTAGGAATAAAGGCCCTGGCCGAGCTGCCGGATGAAGCCGGCGCGCAGCAGCAGCCGATGGCTCTCGGCCTCGATTCCGGCGGGGGCCTCGCGCAGGGTGAGACCGAAGTGGTGGGAGAGTCGCATCGGGGGATGGGCGGGCCGGAGTGTACCGACCCGTCAGGCGGCGGAAGATCGCCGCTCGGCGCTCGTCCGACGCGTGGGTTCCGTCGGGAGCAACGGCATCTCGATCACTTCCTGATCGAGGCGGTCGCCGTTCTCCTCGCGGAGCAGTCGAAGTGCGTCCCCCAGGAGGAAGATCGAGCCCGCGATCACCACCTCGCCCTTCCGGCCGGCGAGCCGGCAGGCCCTGGCGAGCGCTTGCGGGACGTCCTCCACGGTTTCCGCGTGGGTGCCGTTTCCGGCAAACACGCGCTCGGCGCCGGCCTTCAGGTCGGCGATGGGGAGCGCCCGCCGGGTCGCCGCGGCGGTGAGGAGGACCTGCTGGAAGTGCGGCGCCAGCGGTGCCAGCATCTCCTCGACCCGTTTGTCGCGACTGGCCCCGAAGACCAGCACCCGACGCCCGTTGCGCCCCAGGGTGTCCAGGTACTCCGCGAGTCGTTCGGCGCCGCTCGGATTGTGCGCGGCGTCGAGGAGGAGTCGCGGACGGCTGTCGTCGGCGGGCAGCCATTCCAGCCGTCCCGGCCACCGGACAGCCGAGACGCCCCGCCGGACCCGGACCGGGTCGAGGATTCCGAGCCCCTGCCGGGCGAAGAACCGCTCCGCTCCCCGCACCGCGAGCGCCAGGTTGTCCAGTTGATGCCCGCCGGGCAGGGGCAGCCAGAGATCGTCGTACGTTGCTTCGGGGGTGGAAAGGACTCCCGCGGCTCCCGTTCGGTGGATGGTGAACTCGCTTCCGGTTTCGCCGGCCACATCCCGTGGGCGGGCACCGCGGTCCCGGGCGCTGGCCGCGAGAACCTCGGCCGCCTCGGGGTCCTGCCGCGCGATCAGCAACTCGCCGCCGGGCCGGGCCACGGCTCCCTTCTCGCCGGCGATCTCGCGAACCGTCTTGCCCAGATAGCGCTCGTGATCGAGGGCGATGCGGGTCACGAGTCCGAGTGGCGCGTCGGTCGCTGTCGTCGCGTCCCATCGGCCGCCCATCCCCACCTCGAAGACCGCCGCGTCCACCTCGTGCCGGGCGAAGGCGAGGAAGGCGGCACCCGTGATCGTCTCGAAGAACGACGGCTGCTGATCCGCAGGCAGGCGCTCGGCCGCGCTCGCGATATCACCGATGAGGCTGGCGAACTCGTCCTCCGGAAGCTGGCGGCCGTTCACCAGGATCCGCTCCCCGATGGAAACGAGATGGGGCGAGGTAAAGCGCCCCGTGCGAAGCCCGTGGGCCCGGAGGGTCGAGTCCAGGATGGCGACGGTCGAGCCCTTTCCGTTCGTTCCCGCGACCACCACCGACGGGAACCGGTGCTCGGGGTGGCCGAGCGCCCGGGCGAGCAGCCGGATGTTCCGGGTTCCCACCTTGACGTGGAACTGCTCGCGGCTCTTCAGGAAAGCGAGCGCCTCCTCGTACTTCATAAGGAGGTGCGGAAGGGACCGCCCGCTCTACCGGACGGTGCGGACCAGCGCCGGCTCCGGTGCGGTCTGCACCGTGGCGGCGGCGTCCTTCTCCACCGAAGCTGCGACTTCGGCGGGTTCGTACATGAATCGCAGGAAACTGCCCAACGCACCCCGAAGGTCGCGGCGGTGGACCACCCGGTCGAGCATCCCGTGGCGGAGCAGGAATTCGGAACGCTGGAAGCCGGGAGGCAGTTCGCCGCGGATCGTCTGCTGGATCACGCGGGGACCGGCAAAGCCGATCAGTGCTCCGGGCTCGGCAAGGTTCATGTCTCCGAGCATCGCGTAGCTGGCCGTGACACCCCCGGTGGTCGGATGGGTGAGCACCGAGATGTAGGGCAGGCCCGCATCGTCGAGCACGGCGAGCGCCGACGAGATCTTGGCCATCTGCATCAGCGAGAGGGCGCCCTCCTGCATCCGGGCGCCGCCCGAACAGGAGACCACGATCAGCGGGATCCGTGCCTCGCAGGCGGCTTCCACCGCGCGGGTGATCTGCTCGCCCACGACTACGCCCATGCTGCCGCCGATGAACGCGTACTCCATGACGGCGAGGACCACCGGCGTGCGCTCGATCTCGGCGCGCACCACGATGACGGCGTCGTCGAGGCCGGTCTTTTCCGCGCCCTTCGAGAGCCGGTCGCGATACTCCACCCGGTCGCGAAAGCGGAGCGGGTCGTTGGAGCGGATGTCTGCAGAGATCTCCCGGTAGACCCCTTCGTCAACCAGCATCTCGATGCGCTCGCGCGCCCCGAGCCGCAGGTGGAAGTCGCACCGGGGGCAGACTTCGAGGTTCTCGCGGAGCGCCCGCCCGTAAACGATCTCCGAGCACCCCTCGCAGCGGACGAAGAGGCCCTCGGGCACCTGGGGCCCGGGGCGACTGTCTCCGCCGGCGCCGGGACTCCCGCGCCCTTCCGACATGGACATATGAGCCGGGCATCCTAACAGACGGGTGGGGTCGCCGCCGGGCGGGGACGAGGCGCTCTCCGGAAGCCTGCGGCCCCGTCATCTGCCTGTTTTCGGGCGCCGGGACCTCAGTCGATAAACAGGGGCACGATGGCGGCAACGAGCAGCAGGCCCATCGCGACGTTGAAGGTCCGGAGCCAGCCGCCGCGCTTCAGGAGCCGCCCGATCCCGACGCCGAAGAGGGTCCAGACCGAAGCGCAGGCGTAGTTCACGGAGACGAAGCTCAGGGTGATCGCCCCCACTTCGAAGAAGAGGTCTCCCTCGACGGTCGTGAAGGCGCTGATCGCGCTGATGGCGACCACCCACCCCTTGGGGTTGACCCACTGGAAGGCGGCGGCCTGCAGGAAGGTGAACGGGCGTCCGGGGCGCTCCTGCGCCGGCCCCGGCCCGCTGGCGGTGGCGATCCTCCAGGCCATCCAGAGGATGGCAGCGGCGCCCACGTACTGGAGGACCACATGCACCGCGGGAACGGCCTCGAAGACACCCCCGAGGCCGAACCCCACCCCGGCCACCATCGCCGGATACCCGAGGCCGATGCCGAGGAGATGCGGGATCGTCCGCCGGTATCCGAAGTTCGCGCCCGATGCGGTGACCATGACGTTGTTGGGTCCGGGCGTGATGGACATGGAGAACGCGAAGAGCGCGACGGGGAGGATCAGGTCGAGCATGAAGGGGGCAGCGGGGCGCCGGGGAGTATGGGCGTTGCGAGCCGTTTCGTCGTCAGGCGGGGGGCGTTGCGCACTTTGCGGACCTGTGGCCCGCGGTGCCGGCTGAAGCCGGCGTTCCAAGCCAGGGGTGCGCTCTGGGCGCGCGTCAGGTTGGGACGTGCGCGGCGCGGAGCGCCGCTGTGCCGGTCTGGAGACCGGCGTTCCAAGCCGGAGGTGAGGTCCTGGCGCGCGTGGTTGCGTAAGATCACTGGCCGGAGGTGCCCCCCATGGAAGCGCAGACCCTCAATCAGCTTTTCGCCGCCGCGTGTGCGCGGCACAACAAGGAAGACGCCATCCTCCACAAGGAGGGAGGGGAGTGGAAGAAGCTCTCGTCCGCGGGCTGGCTCGACGCCGCGAGGGACGCGGCGGTCGGTCTGGCGCTCCGCGGAGTGCAGAAGGGAGACCGGGTGGTGCTCCTGTCGGAAAACCGGCTGGAGTGGTTCACGATCGAAGCGGGACTCCAGATCCTGGGCGCCGTGACGGTGCCGATCTATCCCACGCTCACGGCGCAGCAGGCCGCCTACATCATCCAGGACTCGGGTGCGCGGGTGGTGATCGCCTCCTCCGCGGAGCAGCAGGCCAAGATCGCGGCAGTCCGCGACTCGCTGTCGAGCGTCGAGATGGTCTTCACTCTCGACGCGCCGGTGGAGGGTTCGGGGGGTCAGTCGTGGTCGAGGGTGACCGACGCCGGGAAGAGTTCGCGCGCGGTGGATTCCGGAGGGGCCGAGCGCCTGGCGGCCGCGGTTTCCGGTGACGACGTCGCCACCATCATCTACACGTCGGGAACCACCGGCAATCCCAAGGGGGTGATGCTCACCCAGCAGAACCTGGTGCAGAACACCCTCGCCTCCCACGAAGCGCTGACGCTGACACCGGAGGACCGCGCGATCTCCGTGCTGCCCTACAGCCACGTGTTCGCCCGCATGGTGGCGCACTACCTGTATCCGCACGCCGGGGTCACGATCGCGATCGCCGAGAGCATGGACACGCTGGTACAGAACATCGGGGAAGTCCATCCCACGGTGATGGCGTGCGTGCCCCGCTTCTACGAGAAGATGCGGGACAAGGTCCTCGAGTCGGCGGCCGCCGGCAGCCCGCTGAAGCAGAAGATCTTCAACTGGGCGTTCTCGGTCGGGTACGCGGTCGGCAAACACCGCCAGGACGGCACCCCGGTGCCGGCGGGCCTGAAGTTCAAGTACGGCCTCGCGACCAAGCTGGTCTTCAGCAAGCTCCACGCCCGGATGGGCGGGCGGATGGAGCTCTTCGTCTCGGGCGGGGCGGCGCTTCCCCGCGACGTCGCCGAGTTCTTCCTGGCGGCGGGCTGGGTCGTGATCGAGGGCTACGGCCTGACGGAAACCTCGCCGGTCATCACCGTGAACCGCCGGGAGCGCTTCCGGTTCGGAACGGTGGGGACCACCATTCGCGGGGTGGACGTGAAGATCGCCGACGACGGAGAGATCCTCTGCCGCGGCCACAACGTGATGAAGGGGTACTTCGGCAACGAGGCGGCTACAAGCGAAGCGGTCGTGGACGGCTGGTTCCATACCGGTGACGTCGGCGCCTTCGACGAGGACGGCTTCCTGCGGATCACGGATCGTAAGAAGGATCTGCTCGTCACCGCCGGCGGCAAGAACGTCGCCCCGCAACCGATCGAGGGAAGCCTCAAGTCGAGCGTCTATATCGCCGAACTGGTGATGGTCGGGGACGGCAAGCCCTACCTCTCGGCGCTGGTCGCGCCGGACTTCGAGCAGCTCGGAAGGTGGTGCGAGGGAGAAGGAATCCCGTCCGACAGCCCCGAGGCGATGGCCGCCGACGAACGCGTCCAGGCGCATCTGATGGCCGAGATCGGCCGGCTGAGCGAGGGCCTCGCGTCCTTCGAGCAGGTCAAGAAGATTGCCGTGGTGACGGCGGCCTTCACGATCGAAAGCGGGGAGCTGACGCCCACCATGAAGGTGAAGCGCCGGGTGGTGGCGAACCGGTACGCCGACCTGATCGAATCCCTGTACGCCTGACGGTTCCGCCCCGGGCCCGGTGAACGACCCTTTCGAGACCGTCATCGGGCTCGAGGTACACGTCCAGCTCGATACCCGGACGAAGCTCTTCTGCGGCTGCCGGAACGAGTTCGGCTCACCCCCGAACTCGCACCTCTGCCCGGTGTGTTACGGCCTCCCCGGAGCGCTCCCGGTGCCCAACGTGAGAGCCGTGGAACTCGCGGTTCTCGCGGGACTCGCCCTCGATTGCGAAATCAACGAGGAGTCGGTCTTCGAGCGGAAGCACTACTTCTATCCCGATCTCCCCAAGGGCTACCAGATCACCCAGTACGAGTTTCCGCTGGCGGAGGCGGGGTCCGTCCACATCCGGCTGGAGGCGGAGCGGGATGGGGAGACGGTGGACCGCAACGTCGGGATCAACCGGATCCAGATCGAGGAGGACGCCGGCAAACTCGTTCACGACGGGTTCCCGGGGTCGGACAAGCGAAGCGGCGTGGACTTCAACCGCGCCGGCGTGCCGCTCATCGAGATCGTGAGCGACCCGGACATGCGTTCGGCCGCCGAGGCGGTTGCCTACGCGCGCGAACTCAGGAGCCGGATCGTCTATTGCGGGGTGTCCGACGCCGACATGGAGAAGGGCAACCTGCGCATGGACGGCAACGTCTCGGTCCGGCGGCGGGGCGACCTGGACTACGGGGTCAAGGTGGAGCTGAAGAACCTGAACTCGTTCCGGTTCCTCCAGCGGGCGCTCGAATACGAGGAACGACGCCAGCGCGAAGTCCTGACCGGCGGACGGAAGGTCGTCCAGGAAACCCGCCTCTACGACGAGGCACGCGGGGTGACCGAGCCCATGCGGAGCAAGGAGGAAGCCGAGGACTACCGCTACTTCCCGGATCCCGACCTTCCCCCGCTTCGACTGCCGGAGGGGCTGCTCGAGGCGTCGCGCGGCGCGCTTCCCGAATTCCCGCGCGCTCGCGCCGCCCGTTACCGGAGCGAGCACGGCATCGCCGCCGACCAGGCCGGACGGATCGCCGGACGCCGGGATCTGGCGGACTACTACGAGGCCACGGTGGCGGCGGCGACGGGCGCCGGCTCTCCGGTTGTCGAGGCTGCGGCCGTGGCCGGCGGCTGGATCACCACCGAGGTCGCATCCCGCGAAAAGCAGGACGGCCGACTCGCGGCGCCCCCGGAGCGGCTCGGCGAGCTGGTGCATCTCCTCGCCGCGAAGGAGCTGCCGCGGAACGCCGCGCGGGAGGTCTTCCAGGCGATGTGCGACACCGGACGCTCCGCTCGCGAACTGATGGCGGAGCTCGGATTCGCCGACCTCGCGGCCGGGTCCCGCCTGGACGAGATCGCCACCCGCCTCGTCGCCGCACACCCGGCCGACCGGGACGCCTACCGGGCGGGAAAGAAGAAGGTGATCGGCTTCTTCGTGGGGCAGTTGATGCGCGAACTCCGTGGGAAGGCGGACGCCCGCGAGGCCCGGGCGGCGCTCGAACGAGCGCTCGACGGAGATTCGGGAGAGTCCTGATCGCTCCTCCCGACACCGTCCGCGTGGTGGCCGTCGCCGGGTGGACGTGCACCGGGAAGACCCGTTTCGCCCAGGCGCTGGCCGCACGGTTTCCCGCCTGGCAGGCGGTCGTGCTATCCCAGGACGACTACTACCGGGACACCTCGCACCTGTCCCGCGCCGAGCGCACGGACGTCAACTACGACGAGCCGGACTCGTACGATCTCGACCTGTTCGCCGAGCACCTCGAGACGCTGCGCGCCGGTGGGTCCGTCCCTGATCTGGACTACGACTTCTCGACGGGCGCGCGCCGGGTAACCGGATCCCTCGGTCCAACGAGGCTGGTGGTCGCGGAGGGGGTGTTCGCCTTCTGGGATGCCCGCGTCCGGGCGGCGGCGGATCTCCGCGTCCTGCTGGAGGGCGACCTCGATGTCCTTCTCCACCGGCGCATCGCGAGGGACGGCGCGGAGCGCGCCTATACGCCGGCCGAGGTGCGGGAACGGTTCGAGAACATGGTGATCCCGGCGCAGCGGCTCTACCTCGGTGGCGCCGGGGACGTCGCCGACCTGATCTTCCCCGTGGACTGGGGAAAGGAATGCGTGGATCGGGCCGCGGCTTGCGTGAAAGGGGATACTTCCGGCCTTCCCGCCACCGAAACGAAAGGAACCAACCCGTGACCCCTGCTCCTATCCTGCGGGTCGGACACAGCCCCGACCCCGACGACGCCTTCATGTTCTGCGCCCTCGCGAAGGGGGCGGTGCGCATCCGCGACTACCAGGTGGAGCACGTGCTGGAGGACATCGAGAGCCTGAACGACCGCGCCCTCGCCGGGGAACTTCCGATCACCGCGATCTCCGCCCACGCCTACCTTTCGGTCGCGGACCGCTACTGGATCATGGCGACCGGGGCCAGCATGGGGGAGGGGTACGGCCCGGTGGTGGTGAGCCGGAAGGCCGGAAGCCTCGAGGATCTTGCGGGGCGCCGGGTGGCGATTCCCGGTCCGCGGACCACGGCGGCGCTGCTGGCCCGGTGTTACATCGGGGAGTTCGAGCCTGTCGTCGTACCCTTCGACCAGATCTTCGAAACGGTCGAAGCGGGCCGCGCCGAAGCCGGTGTGGTCATCCACGAGGGACAACTCACCTACGAGGCGCGCGGGTTCCACCTGCTCTCGGACTTCGGGGTCCGTTTCGAGGACGAGCATGGTCTCCCGCTCCCGTTGGGGCTCGACGTCGTGCGGCGCGACCTGGGACGCGATCTCGCGATCGAGGTCAACCGCGCGATGCGGGCGAGCATCGACTGGGCCTACGCCAACGAGGATGAGGCGCTCGACTACGCGCTCCTGTTCGGCCGCGGGCTCGAGCGCGAGTTGGGGCGGAAGTTCGTGAAGATGTACGTGTCCGCCCTGACCCGCGACATGGGGGACTCCGGGGAGGCGGCGCTCCGGGCGCTCTTCACGATGGCCGAGCGCGCCGGCGTGGTCTCCGAAGCCCCCGATTTCGAACTGATCCGCTGAGACCGCGTCCCGGACGTGGATGCGGCCGGGACGGCAACCGGCGACCCGTCCGGTAACGGGATTACGCTACCGCACATGGTCAGGGTCTTCTTGGCGAGCCGGTTGCCGGTCCGGCTCTCCGCCGCCGTCGTGGCGATCGCCGTTTCATGGGCCCCGGCGCCAGACGCGGTCGCCGAAGAAGAGCGCTCCGGCTTCTACCTGCGGGGCGAGTTTGGGGCGAACCAGGCGGCGGGGGTCGTCCTGCTGGGCAAGAGCAATGACCGGGCGAGCCGGTGCGACGAGTTCATCAACCCGCGCTACGCCGAGATCCCGGGCTGCACGGATCCGGACCGGGGCTCGGCGGCGGGTTGGCAGACCGCCTTCGATCCGGCCTACGGGACCCTGGCCGGTCTCGCGGTCGGCCACCGGGTCTCCGACAGGTTCCGGATGGAGGTGGAGACCTTCTACCGGGAGTCCGAGTACGACCAGACCTCCCCGGTGGCGAGCGCCACGGGCGACACCGCCGGCAAGCTGGAGGGCGAGATCGTGCGCGCCGAGGACCGGATCGGCAGCGTGTCCTCCCGCAACGTCTTCCTGAACCTGGTCTTCGATCTGCCGGTCGATGGCCCGCTGACGCCCTTCGCCGGGTTCGGGGTGGGAGTCTCCTGGACGGAGCTGGACTACGGGGACCTGTGGGTGCGCAACGCGGACCCGGCGAAGATCGCCACCGCCGCCGGCTTGCCGAACGAGGAGGAGGTCCGCCGGAACCTCGCCGCGACGACCACCAGCAAGCAGGGCGAGTTGAGCGACCGCCTCACGGCATTCCAGGCTCTGGCCGGCGTGGATTGGGAGCTCAACGACACCGCCTCCCTGGGACTCCAGGCGCGCTACGTCCGTTCGGACGCCTTCGAGGACGAGACCGATTGGGAGCGACTGCGCAGCCACGCCTCGCAGCTCCGCCTCGATGGCAGCGAGCCGGTCAGTTTCCGGATCCGAACCGAGGAGAGCGTTTCCTACGCCGCCCTCACCTTCTTTCTGAAGCTGCGATTCTGAGCGGCTCCGACGCTGCGCGGCTAGAGGTAGCCGAACAGCGGGGGGAACAGGACGGCGACCGTCGCGGCCCAGCCGGCGTACACCGGCAGGAACCCCGTCTGCCAGCGTTCGAGGGCGGCGAACGAACCGAGCCCGCGCAGAAAGCGCAGGTAGAACCAGGCCGACCCGGCCAGGCTGGCGAGCAGGACCAGGTTCAGACCGAGCGCGGCCGTCCGGTTGGGGGTGAAGCCGAACTCGGCGATGCGCGCCCCGATGGCGCCCAGCGCCAGGAGATCCACGGCCAGCGCGAGCACGACCAGCAGCAACTGCAGCGTGTCGAACGCGGCGGGTGCACTGTCCGGCGCGCGAGCCGAGACGGCGTAGAGCACCAGGCCGACGACGACGGCCAGCAGCCCGTCGAGCACGATGAGGACCTCGCGCTCGATCCGGAGGCCGGTCCCCGTCCACGCCATCGTCAGAAGTAGCGCGAGCAGCGCGAAGGCGAAGAGCGGCGTGAAGATCCGGGCCAGCAGCGGCGCCAGGCTTCCGCTGACGCGGGTCCTGCTCTCCGCCAGCCAGGAGGCGATGACGATGGTGCCGGCCGCTCCGCAGGGCAACACCCAGGCTCCCCAGAGCCGGTCGGTCTCCACGCCGATCCTCCCGAACAGAGTGAGCGTGATGGCGGAGAGGACCAGCCCGCCGAGGGCGATCAGGACGCCGTGGATGAAGAGTTCGCCGGAAAACCGGACGAAACGCATCCGGACAGCGGAAACGCTCCAGCGTCCCGCGGTGTACGCGATACCTACCGCCAGCCACAGCGCGATGGGCAGATGGACCGAGGCGAGCACTTCGGTTGACCCTGCCGTGACGAACGGAAAGAGGTTGATCAGAGCCGCGGCGGCAACGAAGGCGGCGGCAACTCGTACCGAGCGGGCTGTGCTTGACCCACGTTTCCAGGCGAAGTAGCCGGCAACGCAGCCCAGCGCCACGATGCTCTCGTTCCGGGCGTAGAAGGCGATGGCGTCCTCCGTGAGCGGAGGGCCGAGGAACTGCAGCGCTTTGGCCAGGATGGCGGCGAGCGCGGCCAGGCCCAGGGCGACCCAGGTCTCGGCGCCGACACCCCAGCGACCGGTCTCGGCTTGGGCCGGCGGCTCCAGAATCCGGACGGCGTGCTGGTGGGCGAACTCGCGGGTCGGGGGATGCTGTTCCCCGACGCGTTTCAGGGCCACGAGGAACGCCTCGTCGGGGTCGAGCCCCGCCTCGCGCAGCGAGCCGAATGCGCTGGAGAGCGCCTCCTCCAGTTCTTCCAGGTCGGTTTCCGGAGCGCCGCCGTCCCGAAGCAGATGGGAGCGCCACGCGGCGAAGCGCGCCGTCTCGTGTCCTTCGGTGGTTTCGCGGTTCATGTCTGGCATCCCGCCGAACGGCGCGGAGCGCGGGTTTGGGTCACCGGACAGGAAACACTATCGGGCCGGCCCGCCCACTAAGCTCACCGGATGCTGCATCAGGCCCTCCGCATCGGGACCTTTGCGTTCCCGGCCTGGGTCCTGTTGGCCAGCCTTCTCGCGCTCTGGCGGCCCGAGGTCTTCACGTGGTTCAGCGGCGGCCTGATCACCGTCGGGCTGGGCGTCATCATGCTGGGGATGGGGCTGACGCTGGAGGTGGACGACTTCCGGCGCGTCCTGCGGCGGCCGGCGCCGATCGGCCTGGGCGTGGTGCTCCAGTACTTCGTCATGCCCCTGATGGGCTGGACCGTGGCCTGGGCGCTCGATCTGCCGCGGGAGTTCGCGGTGGGGCTCATCCTGGTCTCCTGCTGTCCGGGCGGGGTGGCCTCGAACGTAATCTCGTATCTGGCGCTCGCCGACGTGCCGCTGTCCGTTTCGATGACCGCGGTCTCCACCGGCCTGTCCGTCCTGATGACCCCGGCGCTCGTGGCCATGCTGGCGAGCAGCCGCATCGATGTTCCCGCCGCCGGGCTGCTCCTCAGCACCGTGCAGGTGGTGATCCTGCCCATCGTCACCGGCCTCGTCCTGAGGCGCTACGCTCCTGGTCTCACCCGGGCCGTCCTCCCCTACGGTCCGTTCACGTCCGTGGTGCTGATCACCGTGATCGTGGCTTCCATCATCGGCTCGAGCCGGGCGATCATCCTCGAATCGGGCGACCTGCTGGTCGTCGCGGTATTCCTGCTCCACGCCGGCGGCTTCTTCTTCGGCTACACCCTCGCGCGTCTCGTCTCGCGCCGCGTTCCGACCGCGCGGACCGTCTCCATCGAAGTCGGGATGCAGAACTCCGGCCTCGGGGTGGTCCTCGCCGGCCAGAACTTCACGAGCCCGCTGGTCGCGGTCCCAAGCGCCATCTCGAGCCTCTTCCATTCGCTCATCGGCAGCGTGGTGGCGGGCGTCTGGCGGGCCAGCGCCGTGCGTCAGGCGGCGCGCGGATCGGACACTGACGAGCGGCCCGCGGTTTCGGTCCCGTAGGATTTCGGGGAAATGCTCCTCGTCTTCGACGTCGGCAACACCAAGACCGCCATCGGGCTTCACGACGGCGACGCCTGGGTGCGGGACTGGCGGATCTCCACGCACGCGGAGCGCCTCGCGGACGAAACGGCGGCGCTGCTGGACAGCCTGCTTGCCGGGGCGGGGGTCTCGCGGCAGGACATCGACGGGCTCGCGGCGGCCAGCGTGGTTCCCTCGGCGACCGAGATCCTGCGGAATCTTGCGGAGCGTCACTTCGGGAGCCCGCTCTTCGTGCTGAATCACAAGACGGCCCGCGGGATCCGCCTGGCCGTGGACACTCCCGAGGAGACCGGCCCCGACCGCATCGCCAACACCGTGGCGGTCCATCACCTCTATGGAGTGGACGCCATCGTCCTGGATGCCGGAACGGCGCTGACGTTCGATGTGATCTCCCGGGAAGGGGAGTATCGGGGGGGGGCCATCGCTCCCGGGCTAGGGATCTCCGCCGAAGCGCTCGTCCGCCGGACGGCCCGGCTCCCGAAGGTGGAACTACGGCCGCCGAAGCGCGTGGTCGGGACGCACACTGTCGCCGCCATGCAGTCCGGCCTGGTCCACGGCTGGACCGGCATGGTGCGCGAGATGGTCCGGCTGCTGAAGGAGGAGCTCGGCGGGAACTACACGGTCATCGCGACCGGCGGCCTGGCCCAGCAGGTGGCGGACTGGACCGGCGTGGTGGATCTCGTGGACGAGCGACTGACGCTGGAGGGCATCCGGATCGTGGTTTCCCGGGGCGCCGCGTCTCGCGCATAGACTCCCGCGCCCATGATCCCGCTGACCGAGATCGAGGCGGCGCGCGCCCGGATCGCGCCCTACGCCGTCCGGACTCCGCTCGTGCGGCTGCCCGCGGACGGCCCGGACGAGGTCTGGCTGAAGCTGGAGAACCTGCAGCCGTTCGCCTGCTTCAAGATCCGCGCTGCCGCCAATCTCTTCGGTTCGCTCAGCGACGCGGAACTCTCCCGCGGGGTCATGACCGCCAGCGCCGGGAACTGGGCCCAGGCGGCCGCGTTCATGGCCCGGGAGCGGGGCGTTCCCTGCACCGTTGTCGTCCCCGACACCTCACCGGAGAACAAACGCCGGTCCATTGCCGCGCTCGGGGCGGAGATCGTGGTCCAGCCGTTTCCGGAGTGGTGGAAGGCGATCGTCACCCACACCCATCCGGGGCTCAACGCCCGCTTCGTCCACCCGGTCGAGGAACGGGAGGTGATGGTGGGCAACGCCACCGCCGGGCTCGAGGTTTTCGAGGACCTGCCGGACGTGGACGCCGTGCTGGTTCCCTTCGGAGGCGGCGGCCTGAGTTGCGGGATCTCGAACGCCCTCCGCCAGAAGGGCTCCAGCGCGCGCGTTCACCCGGTCGAGGTCACCACCTCGGCGAAGGTGGAGGCGGCGGTCCGGCATGGATCGCCCCAGTGGATCGACACCGAGCCCAGCTTCGTGGACGGGATCGGCGGAAACACGGTGCTGGACCCGATGTGGCCGCTCGTCCAGGAGTTCCTGGAGGAACCGCTGCTGGCCTCACCCGACGAGATCGCCGAGGCGGTGCGCACGCTGGCGGCGCGAAGCCGGATCGTGGCCGAAGGCGCCGGCGCCAGCCCGGTGGCGGTGGCGCTCGCCGGCCGGGTGCCGCGGCGCCCGGGCGAGGCGGGCCGGAAACGGCGGATCGTCTGCGTGGTGTCCGGCGGCAACATCGAGATGGGCGTCTTCCGGCGCATCCTGGCCGGCGAGACCCCCAGATCGGCGCGCTAAGCGAAGACCACGGGATTCCATATCCTGTGTCCATGAAGATCACGCTGAGGGTGAACGAATCCGTCCTCCGCGCGATGCGTCTGTACGCCGCCCAACGTGGGTCCTCGGTCAACGCACTCGTTCGCGAGTTCTTCGCCGAGATCGCAGCTCGTGAAGACCGGGTCAGCAGCGCCCGCAAACGCATCCATGGATCTGAGCGGCAGGTCCTCCGCCTGCATCGGGTCCCGGAGCTGGACGCGCGACGATCTCCATGTGCGCTGAGTTGTTCGTCGATCAGCTCGATGCGAAGATCAGCGACACGTACCGAATCAGCTATTGGGATGGCGCCATCCTGGCTGCGGCGCACTCCCTCGGTGCGCGCACCCTTTTCGCGGAAGACGTGAGCGACGGCCAGGACTACGGAGGGATTCGGGCGGTGAATCCCGTCCGGAACGGGTAAGCGGCCCCTCGAAGGACTCCCCCCGGAGCCGCCCAGTCTTCAGGCGGTGGCCGGCTCTTCCTCCCGGGCCAGGTCGCGCATCACGGTCTGCAGGATGCCGCCGTTCCGGTAGTAGTCCACTTCCACCGCCGAGTCGAGGCGGCAGCGCGCCTTGAACGAACGCGAGCCACTGTGCCCGGTGGCGGTCACCGTGACGCTGGCCCCGGGTCCCAGACCATTGCTGACGCCCTCGATGTCGAGGACCTCGTCGCCGGTCAACCCCAGGGACTCCGCGTTCTCGCCGGGCGGGAACTCGAGCGGCAGAACGCCCATGCCGACCAGGTTGCTGCGGTGGATGCGCTCGAAGCTCTCGGCGATCACCGCCTTGACGCCCAGCAGCAGCGTTCCCTTGGCCGCCCAGTCACGGGAGGAGCCGGTCCCGTACTCCTTGCCGGCGAGGATCACGAGCGGGGTGCCCTCCTCGCGGTAGCGCTTCGCGGCCTCGAAGATGGTGGTCTGCTCGCCCGACGGGTAGTGCACCGTGAATCCGCCCTCGGCGCCGCCGGCGATCTGGTTCCGGAACCGGATGTTCGCGAACGTGCCGCGGAGCATGATCCGGTCGTTGCCGCGGCGCGAGCCGTACGAGTTGAAGTCGCGTCGCTCGATCCCGCGCTCCCGCAGCCAGCTGCCGGCGGGCGAGTCGAAGGCGATGGTCCCGGCAGGCGAGATGTGGTCGGTCGTGACCGAATCGCCGCAGCGGACGAGCACCCGCGCTCCCCGGATATCGGCCGGGGGCGCCGGGTCGGCGGTCATTCCGGAGAAAAACGGCGGCTCCTGGATGTAGGTGGAGCTCTCGTCCCACGGGTAGATCTCGGAGGCGTCCACCGGAATCTCGTTCCAGGTCGGATTTCCGTCCCAGACGTTGCCGTACATGCGGCGGAACGTCTCCGGGCGGAGCGCCCGGTCGAGCGCGTCGCGGACGTCCTCGCTGCCCGGCCAAATGTCGCGCAGGAACACCGGATTGCCGTCGGCGCCGGTCCCGAGCGGTTCCTCCTCCAGATCGATGTCCACGGTGCCGGCGAGCGCGTAGGCCACGACCAGCGGTGGAGACGCCAGGTAGTTGGCGCGCACGCTCGGGTGCACGCGGCCCTCGAAGTTGCGGTTCCCGGAAAGGACCGAAGCCGCCACCAGGTCGGCGCTCTCGATGGCCCGCTCCACCCTCTCCGGCAGCGGCCCGCTGTTCCCGATACAGGTCGTGCACCCGTAGCCCACCAGGTGGAAGCCGAGGTCCGCGAGGGGGCCGAGAAGTCCCGCGTCCCGCAGGTATTCCGTAACCGCCTTCGAACCCGGTGCGAGCGATGTCTTGACGTGATCGGGGGTGGTGAGCCCGAGCCCCACCGCCCGCTGCGCGAGGAGACCGGCGGCAAGCATCACGCCCGGGTTCGAGGTGTTCGTGCAGGAGGTGATCGCCGCGATCACGACGGCGCCGTGGCCCAGGTTCCGGCCGTTCCCGGCGCTTGCCGTCCGCGCGAGCTGTCCGGACTCAAGCGCGAATCCCCGCTCCGCCACCGGCGCGGTCAGGGACGCGCGGAAGGCGCGCTGCATGTCGGAGAGCGCCACCCGGTCCTGCGGCCGCTTCGGACCCGCGAGGCTCGGCTCCACCGTTCCCAGGTCGAGTTCGAGTACGTCGGTGTACTCCGGGTCCGGCGTTTCGTCGGTCCGGAACAGGCCCTGGCGCTTGGTGTACGCCTCGACCCGGTCCACTTCCTCGTCGCTCCGACCGGTGCGGCGGAGGTAGGAGAGGGTCTCGGCGTCCACCGGGAAGAAGCCCATCGTGGCGCCGTATTCGGGCGCCATGTTGGCCACCGTGGCGCGGTCGGAGAGCGAGATCTCCGAAAGCCCTTCCCCGAAGAACTCGACGAAACTCTCCACCACTCCGTGGGCGCGCAGCCGCTCGGTGATGGTGAGCACGAGGTCGGTTGCGGTGACCCCTTCCTGCAGGCTGCCGCTCAGGCGGAAACCGACCACCTTCGGCGTGATGAGGTAGCACGGCTGGCCGAGCATGGCCGCCTCGGCCTCGATGCCCCCGACGCCCCAGCCCAGGACGCCGAGGCCGTTGATCATGGTGGTGTGGGAATCGGTTCCCACCAGGGTGTCCGGCAGCAGCACCCGCTCGTCGCCATCGCCGTCCTCCATGACCACCTTGGCCAGGAGTTCGAGGTTCACCTGGTGGACGATGCCGGTGGCGGGCGGAACGACCCGGAAGCGGGAGAACGCCTCCGCTCCCCAGCGGAGGAACCGGTAGCGCTCCTGGTTCCGTTCGAACTCGATCGCCGCGTTCTGGCGGGCCGCCATCGGGGTGCCGAAGGAATCCACCACCACCGAGTGGTCGATGACCAGGTCCACCGGCGCCTTCGGGTTGATGCGCGCCGGGTCGCCGCCCATCCGGGCCAGCGCGGACCGCATGGCGGCGAGGTCCACGAGCGCGGGCACTCCCGTGAAATCCTGCAGGATGACGCGGGCCGGGCGGAACGGAACCTCGCGCCGGGCCGGCGCTTCGGCGTTCCAGCCCGCGAGGGCCGCCACGTCCTCTTCGCGAACCGTCCGTCCGTCCACTCCGCGGAGCAACGACTCGAGAAGGACCCGGATCGAGAACGGAAGCCGGGAAATGGACCCGAGTCCTTCCCGCTCAACCGCTTCGAGCGCGTAAACGTGCACGTCCCCGCCAGCAGCGCGGTGTTTTTCCAGGGATCCGAAGGAGTTATGTAACATCGGCCGAGGCGAGGGGCGGTAAGGCTAACGCCCGGCCCCTCCGGGGGCCAAGATGAACGACGAAGCGACCACCGCTGCTGCCGCGCCGCCGGCGCGAATCGATCTCGGGTTCCTGCTCGGTTTCGCGTTCCGCGATCCGCGCGCGTTCCGCAAGTGGATGATTGGCTGCCTCGCGGTCCTGCTGATCCCGGTCCTCGGGTTCGGGCTGCTGTGGCTGCTCGGTTTCGCGGTCCAGACGGCGCGCGGCGCGCTCCGTGGGGAAGAGCACCCGATGCCGGGCTGGGACGCCGTGGCCAGCCAGCTCGCCGACGGCTTGCGGGTCGTGTTGGTCGTTCTCGTCTATGCCGCCGTGGTGGCCGTCGTCGGGGGTGGGCTCTTCCTGGTGGGCACCCTGATCGGCCTGGTGGCGGTTGGGATTGCCGGCGGCGTCTTCGCCGGGATAGCCGGCGCCGCGATGGAGAGCGGGGTCGCTCCCGACGTCTTCGGGCAGATCCTGCCGGAGATGGTCGCGGTCCCGGTCGCCGGAGCCGGCCTGATGGGAGCGGCGGCCGTCTTCGGTCTGGTCGTTACCGGCTGGTTCGTGGTGCTACTGGCCGGGTTCGCCAAGGCGCTCCTGCCGGCCGGGCTGATGCAGCTCGCCGCTACCGGCCGGATCCGCCCGGCCCTCGGCTGGGTCCGGAACCTGCGGGGGGTCCGCGCCCACCCGGGGACGTACATCCTGCTTCTGCTGATCCTCATTCTGTTCGGAATCCTCGCCAACCTCAGCCTGTCGCTCTTCCTGGTGGGCCTCGTGCCGGGCCTCTTCTGGACCTGGACGGCGTCCGGCGCCGCGATCGGCCACGCGGGCCGCATCATGGGCGTCGAAATGGAAGCGGCGGAAACCGCGGCGGACTGAAACCCGTTACGGATTGCAGAGGCAAATCGCATGACCGAAGAACTACCCACCCCGAGCGGCGGCAGCGCTGCGTCCGCAACCCTGGATCTCGGAGCCATTCTCGGGGGCCCCTTCCGCGACCCGCGCGCCCTGCCGAAGTTCCTCGGCGGGTGCCTCGCCGTGATCGGCATCCTGTTCTTCGGACTCGGTCTGCTGGCGCTGCTCGGCTTCTCCTTCCAGACGGCCCAGCGCGCCCGGGCGGGGGAGGAGCATCCGATGCCCGAGTGGTCGGACATCGGAAGTCTGCTGGGTGACGGGCTTCGGGTGCTCGGGGTGGCCCTCGGCTATTTCCTGGCTCCGCTTGCGCTGACCATCGTCGCCGCAGTCCTCAGCGTCATCCCGGTGCTCGGAGGGCTAGCCGACTTTGTCCTCGGTCCCGTGACGCTGCTTCTCGGCCTGCTCGCGGTGATCCTCCTGCCCGTTGCCCTGGCGCAGATGGTGGCGAGCAACGAGATCGGCTCCGCCTTCCGGATCCAGGAGAACCTCCGGCTTATCCAGGCCCACCTCGGCACCTACGTCGTGTTCCTGCTGATCGTGATCCTGATCGAGATCCTGGAGGCCGCCAGTTTCGCCCTTTGCGGAATCGGGATCATCCCGGGACTGTTCTGGAGTCAGGCCGCCTTTGGCATTGGCCTCGGACAGAGCGCCCGCACGATGGGGATCTAGGCGGCGCTGCCGTCCGAGAACCGCCGCGAGCCGTTTTCGTTAGCTGGTAGTGGGGAAGGGAACGAGCCCGGCGACCCGGGAAGGAAAACGATGACCGAAGACCAACCAGTCCTGCCGACTGACGGGCCGCCGCCTCCGCCGCCACCCGCGCCGCCGGCCCCGGAGCGATTCGACCTGGGCGGTCTGTTCACCTTTGCGTTCCGGGACCCGAAGGCGCTCTCCAAGTTCGTGATCGGCAGCCTCATGGTGGTGCTCATCCCGCTGCTCGGCCTCGGTCTGTTCGCGTTGCTCGGGTTCGGCGTTCGCACGGCCCGGGGCGCCCTGCGCGGCGACGAGCACCCGATGGCCGACTGGGATGACTTCGGAGGGATCCTGTTGGACGGCATCAAGGTGTTCGGCGTGATCGCGGGTTACACGCTGGCCGCGGTCGTGATGGGCCTCGTGCTCGTTGCCATCGGGGTCTTCTGGGCCCTGATCGGACAGTCCATGGGTTCGCCCGCGGTGGTGGCGACCTCGGTGGTCGGGAGCCTCACGTCCATCTTCTTCCTCGTGTTCGCGGCGTTGATCGCCAAGGCGCTGATCCCGGCCGGGATCGTGCAACTGGCGGCGACCGGACGATTCACGGCGGCGTTTCGGCTGAACCGGAACGTCAGCCTGATTCGAGCCAACTTCGGCAACTACATCGTCCTTCTGCTGAGCCTGATCCTGTTTGCCTTCATTGCCGACCTCACGGTCCTCCTCTGCCTGGTCGGCGCCATCCCGGGCTATTTCTGGGGCATGACGGTCGCCGGGGCGGCGATCGGCCGCACCGGCCGCCTGATGGGGGTACGCGAGGAACGGGCCTAAGGCGGGCGCAGCGGCTTGGAACGCCGGCTTCAGCCGGCACGGCGCATCGTTCGTGAGCAGGGGCGGCACAGCGGCTTGGAACGCCGGTCTCCCGCTCGGCACGGGCGACGCCAAATCCCTGCACATCCCTCCTAACTCGTGGTAGTTTCGGGCGCTATGGATCCGTCATCTCCCACTTCCGACAGCCAGGGCGCGCCCGACGGGGCGCCGCCGACACCCGCTGGGCCCACCCTCGGACCCGGCCTCGGGGAACGCCTGGTGGCGGTTCTCAGCCTCAACCCGGGGGCGTTCCGGCATATTGCGGACGCTCCCCGCACCTTCCAGAGTCTTCTTGTCGCCTTGCTCGGGATCGCGCTCGTGGGCAGCGTTGCGACGCTGGGCGCGTTTCTGACGCTCGTCTATCCCCTGCTGGTTCTCGGCTGGCTCACGTTCCATTCCGCCCTGTCGCGGCTCTTTACACAACTGTTCGTCAAGGAACCGCCGGCGGGAGGCCTGCCGTCCTACGCCGACTGGATCCGGTCGCAGTACTTCACCCTGAGCCCGTGGATCTTCGGGATCGTGCCACTCGTAGGCACGTTCGCCTGGATCTACTCGATCGTTCTCGAAGTGCGCTCGATAATGGACATGGGGGGCTGCCGGGCCGGCCGGGGCATCGTGATTTACCTAGTGACCGGCATCGTTCGGGCCCTTCTCTTCGGACTCGTCGTCGCGATCTTCGGGGCCGGAATCCTCAGCATCTTCGCGCTGGATTCCCTCTTGCCCTGGTAGCGGCCCAGGGCTCCTGGCCGCGCCGTAGTCAGGCGCAGCAGTTAACTCGTTCGCGGCGCCGCGCGCCTGACCGAGACTCTCACCTGCGGGAAATGGTTGTTGTTAATTAAATAGCGGATGTGCTATAAAAATAACACTAACGACCGGTGGAAGTTGCGACCGGTCGAAGTCTCATGAATACCGAAGGACCGTCGCACAGTGACCTCTCGCGCCGTGAGCGACAGATCATGGACATCCTGTTTCGGCTGGGTCGCGCTGTCGCCACCGTCGTCCGGGAGGAGCTTCCCGGCACCCCGAGTCTGTCCACGGTCCGCACCCAACTCCGCATTCTGGAGAAAAAGGGCTACGTGCGGCACGAGGAGGAAGGGTTGCGCTACGTCTATCGCCCGGTGACAACGCGTCGGGCCGCGCGCCGATCGGCGTTGCGGCATCTCGTCGGGACGTTTTTCGACGGCTCTGCCGAGCAGGCAGTCGCCGCGTTGCTCGGTGGCGAGGCGAAGCGGCTGACCGAGGTGGAACTCGAGCGGATCGCACAGTTCGTTTCGGACGCAAAAGCAGCACCGCGGGGTCCAAGTCGTTCCGCGGGCGGGCCGTGCGGCGACGGGCCGGGCAGAAACGACGCGAGCGACCGTGACTAGCCTGCTGGCCGCGCTGACCGTCAAGGTGTCGGCCGTCCTGCTGCTGGCCCTTCTCGGCGTTTCCTGCCTGCGCAGGGCCTCCGCTTCCGCGAGACACTGGCTTCTGGCGGTCAGCGTCGTGTCGGCGCTCGGGGTGCCCGCGCTCCATTCGCTACCGACGGAGGCGCTCCGGCTGCGTTTGGGCGTTTCATTCGCCGAACAGGTAGAGAACGCTCCGCTTGGAGCGGCTGCCGCACTACAGCCGGCGGGTTCCGCAGCTGACGGGTTTCTGGCCGCAGTGGTGGCCCTCGCGAGCGACCCGATGGTCCGCTGGGTGGTGGCGTTTGTTTGGCTGGTGGGCGCGGCTGCCAGCACAACCTTGCTCCTGGTCGGGCTTGCGAGATTGCGACGGCTTCGTGCGTCGTCGCATCGACTGACGGATGGGCGGTGGCGCCAGCTCTGTACCGACCTGGCGCGGTCCGGCGGCCTGAGACGGGGCGTCGACCTCTTGCTGGGTCCGCGGCCAGAGCTCGTGGCGACGTGGGGCTGGCGACGGCCTGTCGTCATGCTGCCGGCGTCGGCGTCTGGGTGGCCGGCGGCGCGCATGCGGGTGGTGCTGTTGCATGAACTCGCGCATGTGCGCCGCGGCGACTGGGTTTTGCTCATGGCGGCCGAGGCGCTGCGCTGTCTGTGGTGGTTCAACCCGATGGCATGGTTGGTCCGCGGACGGCTCCGTCGCGAGAGCGAGCAGGCCGCCGACGACCTCGTACTGGCTCAGGGGGTTCCGCCCGCCACCTATGCGACCCACCTCATCGAACTCGCGAGAGAAATTCGAACGAACCGACGGACATGGCTGCCGGCGCCGGCCATGGCACGTCCCTCATATCTCAGACGGAGGTTGTCCGTAATGTTGAATTCCCGCACGAACCGGCGTCCGCTGACACGCCTCGCCCGCTTCGGGAGCCTGAGCGTGCTCGTGCCGGCCTCGATCCTCGTGGCCAGCCTGCACCTGGGGCCCGTTTCCGCGCCTGGTCGCGCCGAATCGATCGGTAGCGCCGGTAGACAGGGACAAGCGACGGAGTCGACCGGCCAGCGGGTCGAGGCACTCCTCGCCCGACTCGCTGCCCTGCAGGCGGAGTTACAGACCGTGCTTGACGAGCTGCACGCCACACTCGGGACCCGGGACGGAGTCTCTCCACCCAGGAAGATCCAGGGTGTCGCTCCGGTTTATCCGCCCGAGGCCTTGGCGGCTGGAGCCGAGGGGGTCGTAGTCGTGGAAGCAGCCATCAGCTCCACGGGCGAGGTGACGGACGTTGAGGTGGTGCGTTCCGTGCCGCTTCTTGACGAGGCGGCGGTCGCTGCGGTCGCCGAGTGGCGGTACACACCCGCGTTGCTCGACGGTGAGCCCGTCTCCACCCGAATGACGGTCAGCGTGACGTTCACGCGGCCATAGCCCCGAAGGAACTGCGCGACCTGGGGCCCGCGGGCCGCGTAACGCACCTCATTCCGCCCTCTCGGCGTCGGGGGAGGTGAGCCGTCGCCGCCGTTCTTCGGCCGCCTTGAGCGTGCGCGGCCACTTCTTCCGCAGCAAACGGGACATCGCCCGATCCGCCAGCAGACGGCCGCCGGTCTGGCAGGTGGCGCAATAGTTGAACTCGTTCTCGGCGCGGCGCACCCGCTGCACCGGCGATCCGCAGTCCGGACAGGGCTGGCCGAAGCGGCCGTGCACCGCCATGCCCTCGCGGAAGGCGGTGACGCCGGTGGGAAAGGCGCTGCCGCACTCTTCCTGAAGCCGTGCGGCCCACTCGGTCAGTACGGATTCCGCGGCGGCGTGGAGACGGCCGGTTTCCTCGGTCGTGAGGCTTCCGGCGCGCTTCGAAGGCGAGAGCCGGGCCCGGTGGAGGATCTCGTCCGAGTAGGCGTTGCCGACTCCGGCGAAGCGGGCCGGCTCGGTCAGGGCCCGCTTGATGGTGTTCGTCAGGCCCGCGAGCCGGGCCGCGAACTCTTCAAGCGTGGACCCGGGAATCTCCAGCCCGCCTCGGTCAAGCGCCCGAAGGGCCTCCGGGCCCTGGCCGACCCGGATGGAAGCCCGCTTCTTCGGGCTCCGCTCGACGAGCCGTAGTTTCCCGCCGCTCCCGGCTTCCGATTCGAAGCTCCAGACGGCCAGATTGCCGCGCGGCGAGAGCCGCACCGGCTTTCCCGACCCGGAACTCGCGGTCCAGTGGAACCGTCCCGCCACCGCCAGATGGACGGCACAGAACAGCTCGTCCTCGAATTCCATGACGAGCTGCTTGCCGATCCGGCGGATCCCGGTCGCGACCCGCCCGATCAGCGCCTCGGGAGGCGTCTCCACCGAGGCGAGGAGGTGCGGGGAGGCGATCCGAAACGCCGAAAGGCGCGTACCCACGATCCGGCCCCCGATTGCGGCGCGGTACAGCTCGACGTCGGGGAACTCGGGCACGGGCGATAGTCTCCCGCCCGGGGTTTGGGGATGTCCAGCGAGCGGCACGCCGCCGCCGCTGCCAGGCAGAGGAGATCAACGGTGCCGAATCGCGCGCAGCAACGCTTTCAGAACAGGGTCGCCATCGTGACCGGAGCCTCCAGCGGGATCGGGCGGGCTACCGCCCTGGCCCTCGGCGGGGAGGGCGCGAAGGTCACCGTCACCGCCCGCCGGCCCGAGCGCCTCGGAGCGCTGGCCCGCGAGATCGAGATGGCCGGCGGGGCGGCGCTGCCCCTGGCGGGCGACGTGACCGAAGGGGACTTCCGGTCGCGGGTGGTGGACGAGACCGTCGAGCGCTTCGGCGGGCTCGACCACCTGGTGAACTCCGCCGGGGTCATCGCCTTCGGCACCATCGAAAACACCGGACTCGACGCCTGGCAGCGGATGTTCGCCCTGAACGTGGAGGCCGTCTTCGACCTGATGCGGCTCTCGGTGCCGCACCTGCTGGAGCGGAAGGGCAGCATCGTCAACGTCTCGAGCGTGAATGGGATTCGCTCCTTTCCGGGAGTGCTGGCCTACAACTCGAGCAAGTCCGCCCTCGACCAGTTGACGCGCTGCTCGGCTCTCGAACTGGCCGCGAAGGGGGTACGCATCAACTCCGTGAACCCCGGCGTCACGCGGACCGAGCTCCACCTGGCAGGCGGGCTCGACGACGACCGCTACGCGGCCTTCGTGGAGCACAGCAAGACCACGCACCCGATCGGTCGCATCGGCAAGCCGGAGGAGGTGGCCGACCTCGCGCTGTTCCTGCTGTCAGACGACGCGGGATTCTGCACCGGGGTCACGATCCCGGTGGACGGCGGCCGGCACCTCACCTGCGCGCGGTAGTCGGGCCGGTTCGCAACCCTCGCTGACCCGACCGCGTCCTGCCGGAAGGGCGCCCTCCCGCATGGGAAGGCGCCCCCGCGGAGCGCGACTCCTATCTAGAAGCGGAGCGTTCCCCGGAGCAGCATCGTCCGGGCGTTCTGCCGGCTCCGGAGCTGGAGGAAGTTCGAGCTGAACGCGCGGTTCGCCGAGCTGTAGGTGAACTGGTTGTGGTTGTAGGCGTCGAGCAGGTTGAACATCTGCGCGGTGACCTCGAGCTGCGCGGGCCCGAAGTCCACGATCTTGCCGAGCGACAGCCCGACCGTGTGCACGGTGGGCGCCTGCGGCTGGAGCTCGCCGCGGTCGGCGCCGACGATGCGGTAGCGGGTCGAGAGCGGGTTCGTCTGGCCGTTGTTCGCCTGACCTGGACCGTACTGCGTGACCTGCGGGTCGTCGGCCGCCAGTCGTGCGAGCGGCGGACCGGACCAGGGGCCGGCGTTGGCGGTGTAGCTGACGCCGCCGGTGACGTCGAAGGGGAGCAGGTAGGTGAGCCCGCCGCGGACCGAGAACTGCCGCCAGGTCGGGGCGTAGGAGAGCGCGTTGTTGCTGCGCAGCGTGTTGTGCTCGTTGTTGCCCCGCGGCATGTAGAGCGCCTTGCTGGAGTCGAACTTGCCGGGCTGGATGTAGCGCGCCGGATCGTTCGGGTTCCAGTCGCCCGCGAAGTGCTGCCACTGCCGGTTGATGTTCAGCGTCGCGGACATCCGCTCGGTGCGCTTCGTCGTGGTGATTTCGAGCGCCGTATAGACGAGGTTGCTCCACGAGTTGTTCGTCTGCTGGTACACATTGCCGGTATCGGGGTCCACGCGCCCGTACTGGAACTCGCCGCGGGGAACCGAAGCCGGCGACTCGGCGGGCCAGAAGCCGTTCTGTTCGAGGAAGGCGTAGTTGTCGGTGTAGCGCCGGTGGACCACCGCGACGTCCATCGCGAGTTGGCCCGGGAACTGCCGGCGGATCCCGCCGATGAACTCGTCCACGAACGGTTGCCCGATGTCGGGATCGAACAGCACGTCGGGAGGGAGTCCGGCGACGGGTTGCGTGAAGACGCTGTGGTCCGGGACGCCGTCCCCGTCGTGGTCGTACTCGTTGTATTCGCCGATCGTCGAGCCCGAATGGCTGAACGTGACCTGGTCGCGCCCGTTCACCTGCTCGTGCACGCGGCCGTAGTTGCCTCGCAGCACGGTGCGGCCGTCCCCGGTGAGCTGGTAGGAGAACCCGGCGCGCGGACCGAGCGCGATGGTGTCCATCCGGTCAATGTCGAGGATGCCGTCGTGGCGCTTCACCCAGTCGGCGCGCAGTCCGAGGTTCAGGGTGAGGCGGTCGTTCGGCCGCCAGGCGTCCTGGAGATAGACCGCGAGGTCGCTGTCCCGGGCGTCGCGGACCAGCAGCTCGCTTGCGGGCGCCGTTTCGGTGCCGTTCCAGCGGCGCCGGTACCAGACGGTGCGCACCGCCTGCGAGAGATCCGAGACCTGGTTGCCGTTCGCGTCCACCGGCGCGTGCCACTCCTGCCGCCAGGCGCCCCCGGGCGAATAAAGACGCGTCTCCTCGTACAGGTTCCAGGGGGCGGCATAGACGCCGAAGCCGATCTCGTGCGAACCGGCGAGATCGTCCACGTAGTGGGTCAGGTCCCCGCGAAGCAGCAGGAGCCGTGTGGGTCGGATCTGGCCCTGGTTCCCGTTGGCTCCACCGCCGCCGGTCCCGAGCGCGGCGATGCGCCCGCCGTCGCCGGTCGTCCCGGACGGGTTGACGGTGAAACCGTCGTGGATCTCCACGTAGAGCGGGATCGAGGCGAGCTGCGGTTGCGCATTCTGCAGGACCTCGCTCGCCTTGTTGTTCCACGAGGCCAGGAACTGCCCCGTCGTGTTCGCGCCGAAGACCGAGGTCAGCTTCGCGCCGAACAGGTCGCCGCCGGTCTTGACCGTGAACCGCGGGGCGATGTCGTACTCGCGGTTCGAGGTGTTGTCGAGCTGGTCGCGCTGGTAGTAGGCGGAGAGCTCGTGGCTCGGGTTCAGCCGGGCGGTCAGCTTGACGTACGGCTGGTGGCTCTTCGTCGTGTTCGGGAACGCACTGTAGGTCGGCGCGCTGCCGAGTCCGCTGGCGAGCGGGATTCCGGAGAGCTGGCTGAGCCGGTCCACGTCCACCGCGCTGCGGCTGATCCGCGCCGCGAGGTCGGCGTAGCGGTAGGTGCCGAAGAACCACGCCCGGTCGCGCAGGATCGGTCCTCCGGCGGAGAAGTCGGCCTGCCGGACGAGATGCGCGGTCGGGGTTCCGGCGCCGGCAACCACGGCGTCCGGCGGGTTGTACACGCCGAGCGCCTGGAAGCTCGCCAGTTCGGAGGCGAACGGGTTGAAGTTGTCGGGGAGTTCGTTGTCGCCGAAGAAACCCCCGAGTCCCTCGTCGTCTCCGGTGCCCCAGTCGTACTCCTGGTGGTCGTAGGAGGCCGAGGCGGAGAGGTCGTTCCCCCCGCTCTTGGTGACGATGTTGATGATCAGCCCGGTGCCGAGGGGATCCTTCGCTTCGGCGCCCCCGGTCTTCACCGAGGCGTCCTCGATCACGTCGGAACCCATGCCGACGTAGGTGACCTGGGCGTCCTGATAGCCGGCCGCCGCCATGCCTTCGAGCTGGATGACGTGTGCGAAGTGCTCGGTCGCGTGGCCGAAGTACACCATCCGGCCCGAACCGTCATCGAACGGCCGGGCGTTCACGCCGGGGGTCATCTCGAGGAAGTCGCTCCAGTTGCCGCGCGCCTGGATCGGCAGGTCGCGCTGGAAGTCGCCCTCGATGGTGAGGATGTTGCCGGGGCGGGCGATCTCGAGCATCGGCGTCTCGGCGGTGACCGTGATGGTCTCCTCGAGTTCGCTGATGGACATCACCACGTCCACGCCGATGTTCGTGCTGGCGCGCACGACGATGCCTTCCTGCCGGTAGGTGGCGAACCCCTGGAGCGAGGCTTCGATCGTGAAGGCGCCCACCGGGAGGTTCAACAGGCGATAGGCGCCCTGGCTGTCGGTGACGGTGACCTCGGGGGCGATCAGCGCCGGGCTGGTGGCGGTTACGGTGACCCCCGGAAGGACGCCACCCGAGTTGTCGGTGACGGTGCCGCGGATGCTCGAATCGCCGCCCTGGCCCAGCGCCGTGGCCGGGACGGCGAGGGACGCTGCGAGGAGCAGCGCAGATATGGACTTTCGCATGGTTTCTCCTTTTTGAAGTTGCGGAGTTCCTGTCTTGGCGGCGCCGGACAATCCGGTCCGGCGGACGCCGCGCTAGAAAATGCAACCCCGTGGCCGAACGCCCGAACGCGGCCGGAAAGTCGCGATGAGTCACTGTTTCCAAGGGCGTCGGCGCTCGCTGCGAGAGCGGCGCCACACGCCCCGATCCCCGGTCTCCAAGGAAACGGAGAAGCTGATTTATGGATAAACCAAACTCTCCCGTTCCGCTTTCAATGTTCCGGACCGTGAAGGTCGGATTTGTGGAGGGAATGTTGGGAGACGCGGAACGTCGGCTTCGCCGGCGATCCGCCGTACCGAGTTCGAGCGGGGTCCCCGCGCCTGGGGGCGCTGGCCGGTCCGGGCCGCGAAATCCGCCCCGCCGGAAAGGTCAGCTACCGGATACCGCCCTCGGCGCCGGGACCGGAGTCGACGCCGGAGGCTGCCGTTCTACCGGCAGCAGTCCCGATTGGGAGACGGCGTGTGGGTCAGGGGTTCCGGACCACCCGCAGGCTGACGTGGTCGCTGCGGTACACCGGTGGGTCGGCGAGGAACCGGAACGAACAGGTCGCCCGGTCCGGGTTGACGTTCCAGCCCCCGCCGCGGAGAACGCGCTCTTTGCCTGAGGCGGGTCCCTGGGGATCCACCACCGGTGACTCCGGCCGCCGCACCTGGGCGGCGTAGTAGTCGGCCGAGGAGTAGTCCTGGACCCATTCCCAGTTGTTGCCAAGCATGTCGTGGAGCCCGAAGGGGTTCGCCGGGTAGCGGTCGATCGGGGTGGTCAGGGTGTGTTCGTCCCGGGGCCAGGGGGCGTCCCCCTGACGCCAGGTGCCCGCGGTGTTCACGTTCGTCTGGTCGAAGTCGTCGCCCCACCAGTAGGTCGACTGGGTGCCGCCGCGACAGGCGTACTCCCACTCGGCCTCCGTGGGTAGGCGGTAGGCCTGGCCGGTCTGCCGGCTGAGCCAGCGGGTGTAGGCGACGCCGTCGTTCCAGCTCACCTGGACCACGGGGTACTTGTCGGGCTCGGTGACGGTCGAGCCCGGTCCGTGGGGCTCCTTCCAGGTGAAGCCCGGGGAGTAGACGAAGCGGCCGTCCCGGAGGATCCGGCCGGTGCCGAACTCCTCCGCCTCGGTGACGTAGCCGGTGTCCTCGACGAAGGCCGCGAACTCGGCGGTCGTCACCTCGTACTTCGAGATCCAGAAGTCCGAGACCTGGACGGCATGGATCGGCTTTTCCTGGGGTGGGCCGGCCTGCGAGCCCATGAAGAAGACGCCGCCCTTGATTTCCACCATCTCGGGCGTGGGGACGTCCTGGGCGGGGGCGGAGGCGGCGAGGAGGAGGAGGGTAATGAGGGCGGTTGCGAGTTTCATAGGTGGGGGAGATGAGTCATCGGTTGGGCCTGGCGTTACGACGTGGGCGGGGGGGGGCACCCCCCCGGCCCGCCCGGCCCCCCCCGGGGGGACCCCGGGGGGGGAAGCGGGGGGTTGATCAGTATTCTATAAAAAAAAACGACCCCCCCAGACAAA